>CBFHHA010000001.1:0-36250 GCA_965655625.1 Flavobacteriales bacterium
GGAAGATTGTGTGTGAAATATCCTTGGCCATCTATGGCACGAACCATTTGGGGAAATCATCAGAGGTACAAAGAGACTTATTTTTCGGCATATGAGGATAAATACTTCACTGGAGATGGCGCACTAAGAGATGCAGTAGGCTATTACCGAATTACAGGAAGAGTAGATGATGTAATCATTGTTTCGGGTCATAACCTGGGAACTGCACCCATTGAAGATGCGATAAACGAACATCCTGCTGTAGCAGAATCAGCAATTGTTGGTTTTCCTCATGACATAAAAGGAAATGCGCTTTATGGATATATAACTTTGAAAGAAACAGGCGAAGGAAGAGATCACGACAATTTAAGGAAAGAGATAAACCAAATGATTACGGAGCGAATTGGCCCCATATCTAAGCTAGATAAAATCCAGATTACCAATGGATTACCAAAAACTAGATCTGGAAAAATCATGCGAAGAATCTTGAGAAAAATTGCTGGAAAAGATACTGGAAACCTAGGAGACACTTCTACCCTACTGAATCCAGAATGTGTGCAAGAAATTATGGACAATGCTTTGTAAGCTCATCCATTAAAAATCTATCCGGTCGCCCTGAAATTGATTCAGGGTCTGTCTGTTAGTAACATCGCTACTAACAAACAGATTCCGTCCGGAATGGTCGGGACGGAATGACTGATTTAGTGTTTAATTCCTTATTTCACCAACTCAGGAAAATCTGATTTAAATCGATTCAATCTAGGAACTGATACCGCTCGAATATAGGATTGGTTTGGGTGCAATCTTTCGTAATCTTGATGGTAATCTTCTGCTATCCAAAATTTCTTAAACATAGTAACTTCAGCTGCTGGTTTTAATCCTGAAGATTTAAGTTCAGCTACTTTATTTTCAATAATTACTTTCTCAGATGCATCGGAATAAAAAATGATACTTCGGTATTGGCTTCCATTATCGGGACCTTGGCCGTTTATTTGTTCAATGTTTTGTGTACCAAAATAAATATCTACTAACTCCTTGAAACTAACAACCGAAGAATCATAAATCACTTCCACCGCTTCGGCATGTCCTGTTTTTCCTGTATTGGATGATTCATAAGTAGGGTTTTTGGTGTGCCCTCCCGAATATCCAGAAATTACTTCACTTACACCTTTTGTATGTTCATAAATGGCCTCTACACACCAGAAACATCCACTCGCAAAGTGTGCTTCAGCAAATTTATCCGGATTTAGGTAAACCGTTTCCTTTGGAGATTCTTCTGTTTTAGCATCGGCTAGTTCGTTTGTTGATTCAGTTTCGGTAAGCCCAGTATCTGCCTGTACTTTGCTAGAATTACAAGAGATCAAAAAGAAACTCACAACGAAGGGTAGGAAATATATTTTCATAAAATAAATTGTGTTAATAGTAAAGTGAAATTAGGCTATATTACTTACTATTTCCACAAAAATTATATCTTCCACAAACAAAACGGACATATAGTTGCATATACAACTAAATTGTATTTACCTTTGTTCTGTGAATCAAAAAACCCACATAGAATTTAAAGATTCTCTTGGACCTTGGATTGGACGAACGATGAAATTAATCGAACACAAGATTGAAGACATTTTGGCCGAACACTCCATAGATTTGAGTAGAATGCAATTTGTTGTTCTCAAAACAATTGAAGAAAATGATGGGATTTCTCAAAATGAATTGGCTTATTTCGCAAATCGTAATAAGTCCTCTCTCACCCGAATGATCAATACGCTTATCGCCAAAGACTTTATTACAAAATGTGTGTCTGAGAGTGACAAAAGAAAAAATCACATTCACATTACAAAACTAGGGGAAGAAGTGTTGGAAAAAGCTATTCCACATTTCAGAAAAATGGCTCTTAACATTGAAGAGCACTTATCTTCAATAGAAATAGAACAAACGAAACGAATACTAAAAAAAATACAAGAAAACGTATCTGGACAAGAAGCTGGTCCTTTTTTTAATTAAATTTTTTATGAAAAAAGCAATCCAAATCCCAATGGCAATCGCCATAATACTAGGCGCTGTCGGGCTTAAAAACTTGATGGAAAGCAACAAAAAAACTCCTGAGAGAAAAACTGAAAAAACCCTCAAACTAGTTTCGGTTGAAAGAGTTAAGAATGGTTCTTTGCCTATTCAAATAAAAAGTACCGGTTCTATCTTAGCAAAAGACCGAACTGTGCTTTACTCCGAAGTTCAAGGAGTGTTCCAACAAACTTCCAAGCCTTTTAAACCGGGTGTGAAGTACTCCGTTGGTGAGCCGCTTATTCGAATAAATAATACGGAGTTTTCGGCTTCTGTAAAGTCACAACGAATCAATTTCAAAAGCTTGATAACGGGAACTTTAGCTGATATACAATTTGATTATCCTGCTGAACTGAGTACATGGAAAAATTATGTTGAATCTATTTCAGCAGAAAAATCCTTACCTGTTTTGCCTAAATCAACCAATGAAAACTTTTCGAATTATCTTTCTGGAAAAGGAATTACAACCAATTATTACACCATTAAAAATCTCGAAACACGCTTGGGAAAATATACGCTAACGGCTCCATTCTCTGGCGTATTAGTAGAAGCAAATATTACACCGGGAACTTTGGTTTCGCCTGGGCAAAAACTCGGAGAATTTATCAAAACTGGCGTGTATGAACTGGAACTGAACGTAAATGCAAGTATGACGGACTACCTTCAGATTGGAAAAAAAGTGTCTTTATTCACTGCAGACAAGTCTCAGCAATACGAAGGAAAGGTTACTCGAGTGAACTCTCAGATAGATAGGGCCTCACAAACTGTGCAACTATTTGTGGAGGTTATTTCTTCGCAATTAACTGAAGGTGAGTATTTAGAGGCAGATATTAATGCTCAAAATGTAGAGAATGTTTGTAAAATAAAAAGAAGTTTGATTATAGACGAAAACCATGTATTTGTGTTGCGAGATAGCGCACTTCACAAGCAAGAAATCTCTATCGTTCATTCCAACGAAAAGTCCATCATTGTAAAAGGATTAAAAGATTCCTCCTTGCTCGTAACTGTGCCAGTTTCTGGTGGATATGAAGGAATGAAGGTTTCGGTACAAAATCAAGATTTAAACCAGTAAAAGAATGAAAAATCTACTCGCCTATTTTATTAAATATCCCATTGCAGGATGGATCATTGTCATTGGTTTCTTGCTATTTGGATACTTTGGGTTTACCACTCTTACTTCCTCCTTTTTTCCCTTATCCGAATCGAGAATAATTAAAATAAATTTGGCTTATCCGGGCGCTTCTCCCCAAGAAATGGAAGAAGGCGTTGTATTAAAAATTGAAGACAACTTAAAGGGAATTGAGGGAATAGACCGAGTGACCTCAAAATCTTATGAAAATTCTGCAGCGGTTACAGTCGAAACAATTAAAGGGTATGACACCGACATTATTCTAGCAGAAGTAAAAAATGCGGTGGATAAGGTTCCGAGTTTTCCAAGTGGAATGGAGCCTCCGGTAATTGCCAAACAAGAAGCAACAAGGCAAACAATCACTTTTGCTGTGAGTGGAAAAGGAATCCCTTTGAAAGTACTAAAGCAAAAAGCACAATCTATCGAAAAAGAATTATTGCGAATGGAGGGGATTTCGCAAGTTTCAATTTCGGGTTTTCCAGACGAAGAAATAGAAATTGCCGTGACCGAAGCAGGACTTAGAGCTTACGGACTAAGTTTTCAGCAAGTAGCTACCGCAGTGGCACAAAATAGCTTGATTACAACCGGAGGTTCAATAAAAACTGAAGCCGAGGAATACCTAATTAGAGCCAGCAGCAGAGCTTACTTTGCCAATGAATTAGAAAACATTGTGGTGAAATCGTCACCAGACGGAAATGTAGTGCTATTGAAAGAAGTAGCCACCTTGCGAGATAAATTCAATGAAAATCCAAACGGCCTTTATTTCAACGGAAACAAAGCGGTAAATATTACGGTTCAAAACACAAACAGCGAAGATTTAATTTCGGCTGCGGACAAAGTAAAAGCGTACGTGTCAAAGTACAACCTGGCTTCAGATGATGTAGAATTAAATGTAACCTCAGACTCCTCCATCACCCTAACCCAAAGAACCGATTTACTTCTCGAAAATGCGATTGTTGGTATGTTTTTGGTTTTGTTGATTTTATCCATTTTTCTAAAACCACGTATTGCCATGTGGGTAGCATTTGGCCTGCCAATTTCCTTCTTGGGAATGTTTGCCATAGCTGGACAATTTGATGTGACAATCAATGTTCTTTCTTTATTTGCGATGATTATTGTTATTGGAATCTTGGTGGATGATGGGATTGTTATTGCCGAAAATATTTTCTCTCACCACGAGAAAGGTAAAACTCCAGTAAGAGCTGCAATTGATGGAACCTTGGAGGTAATTCCTCCTATCATTTCGGCTATCCTCACCACGATGCTTGCGTTTTCAACTTTCCTGTTTCTGGATGGAAGAATAGGAGAGTTTTTTGGAGAGGTTTCCGTTATCGTTCTTCTCACACTTTCGGTTTCTTTGATAGAAGCGCTGATTATTTTGCCTTCGCACATTGCGCATTCCAAAACACTTCAAAAAGGAACAAAACCATACAAATTCAATCTGAAAGCAGAACAGTTTATGAACTACTTGAGAGACAATCTGTATGAACCTGTTCTCAATTTTTTCTTGAAATACAAAGTGATTGGATTTGCCATAATGCTCGGTTTGCTAATTGTTACTATCGGTGGAATTAGTAGTGGCGTTATCCGAACTACCTTTTTTCCTCAAATTGCAAGCGACAGGGTTCAAATCACCCTGAACATGCCGCAAGGAACAAATGAAAATGTAACTGATTCACTTATTTCTAACCTAGAAAGAAGTGTGTGGCAAGTGAACGAAAAGTTTAAAAACATTCAAGAAGGCGGCAATTCTGTAGTATTAAACATCATAAAAACAATTGGCCCTGGTTCTTCTGTTGCTTCCTTAACGGTTAATTTGCTTCAAGGAGAACTGAGAACGGTCTCTTCTCCCGAGATAACGAATGCCATTCAAGATACGGCAGATGAAATAATTGGAGCTGAGAGCCTCGTGTTTGGCTCGGGAGCCGTATTTGGAGGTTCGCCCATTGCCGTATCCCTTTTGGGAAATAATATCAATGAAATAAAAGCTGCAAAACTAGAACTAAAAGAGGCTCTTTCGCAGCTAGATGGAATAAAAGACATTACAGACAACGATCCACAAGGAATAAAGGAAATTACGGTTACCCTAAAACCAAATGCTTACTTACTTGGATTCACCTTAAACAACGTAATGAGTCAAGTAAGAAGTGCATTTTTTGGTGCTCAAGCTCAACGATTTCAGAGAGGAGAAGACGAAATAAAAGTGTGGGTGAGGTATGACGAAAAGGAAAGAAAATCGATTAATAACCTCAATAATATGCAACTTATTGCAAGTTCTGGCGAAAGAGTTCCGTTTGCTGAAATTGCTGAATACAACATTGCTCGTGGCGAAATCTCAATCAATCACCTCGAAGGGCAAAGAGAAATTCAAGTAAAAGCAGATTTGGTTGATCCAAAAGCAAGTGCAACAGACTACATGAATACCTTGAAAAAAGAGATCATGCCAGGAATTTTAGCCAAATACACTTCTGTAACTCCGCTCTACGAAGGACAAAATAGAGAGGCTGTAAAAACTCAAAACTCCCTAAACCCAACAGGATGGATAATTCTCGTTTTTATCTACATCGTTATTGCGTTTACTTTTAGAAGTTACAGCCAACCTTTTGTGCTCATTGCCTTGGTTCCTTTTAGTTTGATTGGAATTGGCTGGGGTCACTGGATTCATGGGTTTTCCATAAACATTCTATCAGGGTTAGGAATTATAGCCCTCATCGGAATTATGGTAAATGACGGACTTGTGTTGATTAGTAAATTTAACTCTAACCTAAAGCTAGGAATGAAATTTGACGATGCCCTAGCTGAAGCTTGTAAATCACGATTTAGAGCAATTTTCTTAACCACAATCACCACGGTTGCTGGACTTACTCCACTTATTTTCGAAAAAAGTTTGCAAGCTCAATTCCTAATCCCAATGGCTATCTCCATTGTGTACGGAATTATTATTGCCACTGTACTCACTTTACTTTTGCTCCCAATCTTTTTGTCTACTGTTAATAGTGTAAAAGTAGGCGTGCTTTGGTTTTGGGAGTCAGAAAAATGGGCGTTTTGGACAACCCAAAAACCAAGTTATGAGTCTGTAGAAAGAGCCGTAAAAGAATTACATGCCGAACACGAAGAGGAAGAAGAATAAACCTGCACAGTGACACACGAATTAAAAACAAAAACAATGAAGTATCTAATTGCCTTACTATCGCTCACAATTTTGGTTCAAAAAACAAGCGTTGCGCAAGAATCAATGACCGTGGAAGACGCCATAGCTCTGGCTATGAAGCACAACTACGACATTCGATTAGCGACCAATGCCACTCTGCAAGCCGAGAACAATAAAAGCATTTACAACTCAGGATTTTTACCTTCGGCTACGGCCGCAGCAGACGGAAGATATAGTTCATCCAATGCAACTATCACAGATCAGTTAGGAAATGAAAGAGAAATACCCGGTGTGGAAACCAAAGGTTATGGCGGATCAGTTGGGATAAATTATATCTTATTCAATGGAGGTGCCAGAAAATATCAATACGATAAATTAAAAAATCTTTATTCACTTTCTTCACTTCAGAAAAAAACACAAATAGAAAACACCTTGATAGAAGTGTACACCACTTTTTACAATGTAGCACGAAACCAAGAACAGCTGAAAACCGTAAAAGAAGCTTTCCAAATTTCGAAAGAAAGACTGGAAAGAGTTACTGCTCAACAACAATTCGGTCAAAAAACCACCTTGGATATACTGAATGCACGAGTGGATGCGAATAAAGACAGCATAAACCTAATTAACGTGAGCGTATTGGTTGAAAACAATGTGAGAAACCTCAACTTTTTACTAGGAAGAGAGATCCATACTTCCTTCTTGGCGGAGGCAGATGTGAACCTCACCGAAGAATTATCCTACTTGGAATTATTGAGTCAATTGCGCGAAAACAACAACGAATTGCAACAATGGGAAATTAATCAATCGATTTCGAGGCAAGAATTAAAAATTAATCAGGCCGGATGGTTGCCAAGTGTATCTACGAATGTGTCGTATGGATTTAATTACAGCGACAACGGACCCGCTGGATTTTTGGCAGAACAGCAAACTACAGGGATAAATGCAGGGATAAACCTCAACTGGAATGTGTTTGACGGAGGAACTACTCGAGTACGAGTGCAAAATGCCAAAATTTCAATGAAAACACAAGAACTAAATCAGCAAAAAATTCAATTAAGTTTAGAGAATCAGTTAGCAAAATTTTGGGCAGAGTATACTACTCAAAAAGCTATCATACGCAATGAAGAAATAAATGTAGAGATCAGCAATCAAAATTTTTTAAAGTCAAAAGAACTATTTAACCTAGGAAGGATAACCTCTATTGATTTTAGACAAGCTCAGTTAAATTTAATCAATACTAAACTTAATCTGCTAAATGCCACATACAACGCTAAGGTTGCTGAGCTTCAGCTAAAAAAATTCGCAGGACTGCTAAATAATTAATCTAATTTTTCTAAAAACTTAGTTGATTTTTTTTTAAATTTAAAGGAATCATTAAAAACAAAATTATGAAAAAAATTTACTTTTTGCTGTTCATGCTAAGTGCTGGACAACTATTTGGACAAATAGTTAATCAAAATATTCCTGGGGTTTTAGGTGCGACATCCACGTTGAGGGCACCAAATGGTACTAGTGCACACACAACCATAAGAGCGCATTACATGATTTATCCTGCCGATTTAACCGCATTACCCAACGGAGCCCAAATCGTTTCCGCGGGATTTGTTTATGTAAATGGATGCGATACCAACGCATCTGGAAACCTAAAGTTCTATATGGAAAATAGCACAGCTACCTCCAATACCAAGTCGACTACTTGGGCTACCGCAATCACAGGAATGGATACCTTATATGACGGAGCTTACAATATTCCTGTTTCAACGACAGGAGTTGTATCATCTTTTCCACTCAATGATACTTTTACTTATACAGGGAGTGGAATTCAAATTGCGTATGATTATTTAGGAGCAACCTTTGCCACATCGCCTGCTACCTACAATTGTAACAATGCCGTTTCAGGTGATTTAAAACTCGTCACTTCTGCCACAACAACACCAGGGGCTGTATTGACTGGATCCTCAAGCTGGAGACCAGGAATATATATCGGGTATATCAATCCATTTACCAATGACCTGGCAGTTGAGTTTATTACCCTCAATCAAGGACATCACAACAAAGTGTATGATACTACTCAAACCATCACGGGAACAATTACCAACAACTCGATTGGAGCTCTAACTTCTGTTCCTGTAACTTTGCATATCACGGGAGCCAATCCCTCTAACAGTATCCAAACTATTGCCACTATTGCATCAGGAAGTTCTCAAATTGTTACTTTCACCGGTTTATCCGCGGCTAATAGCGGAATACAACAGATAAAATTATCTGTTCCTAGCGATCAATTTACTGCTAATGACTCAGTTGTAAGAATACAATCCATAAATTGTGATACACTTAGCTGGGCAGACAATTCTGTGCCATATACATCCATTGGTTTTAATACCGGTTCGGGAATTCTTGCTGCCAAACATACGGGGAGCTCTATGATGAACACAACGATTAAATCAATCTATGTAAACATTGATGGAAATACGAATATTACAGGCAATCAACTGCAGGCCGTATTACTTGACACAGGAGGTGTAATAATTGATTCATCGGCAGTAATGACCGTTACAGCAAGCCAACTTAATAGTCGAGTAACTATGCCTCTCACAGGAAATAACCTGATTACTACGGCCAATCCAGATTATTACATTGGAATTAGACAATATGCGAATGCCACCGTAGGATATTTTCCAATTTCATCTCACAATCCAAGTACTGTGCCAACAGATAGATACTATGGATTTGGATTAGCGGGAGGAACTCCCTCCGCTCCATATACCACATTAGGTACTTTAGGGATTGGAGCAATTATTGAAGTGGAACCGATAACCTTAACCAGTTCAACTTCTAATGATTCGATATGTTCAGGCGAGTCCGTAACACTTACGGCAAGTGGCACTTCTTCCGCAATGTATAATTTTAAATCTAGCGGCTCAAGTGTCCAAAACACAGCCTCTAACTCCTACATGACTACCCCTTCAAGTACTTTGACTATGACAGTAGAAGGAAGCTATAATACCTGTCCTATTTTGTCAAATACAGAAACAGTGACTTTGGTTACTATTGACAGCTCAGCAAGCAAATTGACAGATTCTACGGGAACTGCAACGATGGCAGGAGCTAGTTATCAGTGGATAGATTGTGGAACTGGAATGGCTGTGCCGGGAGCAACGTCCCAAACTTTCCTTGCTCCTGTTTCTGGAAATTATCAAGTAGCAGTGTCTTTGGCAGGTTGCAGCGACACTTCCAGTTGCTACTCGTTTATTGTGCCCGTTACCAGTATTTCAGAAAATTCAATTCCTTCTTTGCAAGTGTATCCATCGCCAGCTGTGAGCGAACTTACGGTAAGTACAGATGGAGTGATAATTACAGAAATATCAATTCTTGACCTGAACGGAAAGATTATTTATTCCTTGTCTCCTCAAAATACTTTATCTAACATAGATGTGTCTACACTTAATTCTGGTGTATACATCCTAAAAGTAGAATCTGATAAAGGAAGCGACACAAAGCGATTCATCAAACACTAACTTTTTCTTTTCTTGAAAAAACCTCTTTCGAAGAATTGAAAGAGGTTTTTTTATTCATACCATTGTGTGAATAGCTAATTAGTTTTCCTCCAAATTGAAACGGGGTTTTGGTTACTTTTGTAGAAATAATCGAGACATTATGTTAGTTGTAGCCATTTTTTTAGGAGGAGGTTTAGGAAGCGTAGCACGTTATGGAGTTTCCCAATTTTCTTCACCCAGTTTCCCAATTGGAACGCTTATCGCCAATTTTTTGGCTTGCGTCATTATGGGGTTGGCTATTTTTTCCTTGTCGGATAAAATTGAAACAAATTCATTTCTACGCTCGCTTATCGTAATTGGTTTTTGTGGAGGGTTTAGTACTTTTTCCACTTTCAGTTACGAAACTTTTGAGCTGTTCAGGAACGGGAATTTCGGAATTGCTATTCTCAATATTATTCTCAACATCACCTTTTGTTTGTTGATTTTCTATCTTTTCAAACAATCAATCTACCCTTCAGAATGAACACACAAAAAAACATTCATTTTATAGCGATTGGCGGAAGTGCCATGCACAATTTGGCTATCGCTCTGCACTTAGCTGGAAACATAGTTTCGGGTTCAGATGATGAAATATTTAATCCTTCGAAAGGACGATTAGAAAAATATGGGTTGCTGCCAGCAAAAATGGGCTGGGATCAATCGCGAATTAATACCGATCTTGATATTGTAATTTTAGGAATGCACGCTCGCGAAAACAATCCCGAGTTGATAAAAGCACAAGAATTAGGACTGCCTATTTTTTCCTACCCTGAATATATTTACGAAGCAACCAAAGATAAAACCCGTGTTGTGATTGGCGGGAGTCACGGAAAAACGACTATCACATCCATGATTTTACACGTGCTTAATTTTCACCACAAAGAAAATGACTTCATGGTTGGAGCTCAGCTCGAAGGGTTTGAAGTGATGGTGAAACTTACCGATTCTGCCCCTTTGGCAGTTTTGGAAGGAGACGAATATTTGTCTTCTCCCATCGACAGAAGACCAAAGTTTCACTTATATCACCCCAATGTTGCTTTGCTCACAGGGATTGCTTGGGACCACATTAATGTATTTCCTACTTTTGCAAACTACTGCGAACAGTTCGAGATTTTTATCAATAAAATAGAAGAAAGTGGAAGTTTGATTTACTTTAAGGGGGACTCTGAAATAGAAAAACTCGTTCAGGCATCTGACCGAAACATTGAGTTCGTTCCTTATTCCACCCCATCTTACACCATTGAGAACGGAATCACAACGTTAATCACAACTGAAGGAAAATTTGCCTTAAAAATTTTTGGAGAGCACAATCTACAAAACCTAAACGGGGCAAGGCTAGTGTGCAAGCAAATAGGTGTGACAGACAAAGAGTTTTATGAAGCAATCCAAACATTTACCGGAGCTTCTAAAAGATTGGAGACGATAGTAAAAAACGAGTCAACTCATATTCTAAAAGATTTTGCCCATTCTCCCTCCAAACTAGAAGCAACCACAAAGGCTGTAAAAAATCAATATCCAGATAGGGAATTAATCGCTTGTATCGAATTGCATACTTTTAGTAGCCTCAATCAAGAGTTTTTGGCACAATATAAAAACACCATGTTGGCAGCTGATAAAGCTTTTGTGTATTTTAGTCCAAAAGCCATCGCGCACAAAAAACTAGCTATGTTGAGTTCAACTGACGTAAAAAACGCCTTTTTTAGCGAAAATGTAACTGTTTTTACCGATTCTGATGAATTGATGGAAACGGTAAAAAGAATTGATTTTGAAAACAAGAACTTGCTTTTGATGAGTTCTGGAAATTTTGATGGAGTAGATTTTGAGGAGTTGGGGAATGACATTTTAAATACGACATAACTTCCTCCATTGAGGGATGGAACTCGGTGAGAGCCGATGGCAATAGTCTCCTGCCAAACCCCTAACAAAGGAGGAAATAAAGATGAAAAAGAAATGAAAAATACACTTTTACTATTTGTACTTCTCCTTATTTCAAACCTGTCTTTCTCCCAAAAAGAATTGGCCAAAAAACTAATCGATACCCTAGCTTCTGATGGGTTTTATGGCAGAGGGTACGTAAACAATGGAGATAAAATAGCTGCGGATTACATCGCTAAGAAATTCCGAGAATACGGAGCGTTACCCGTAAATGGCGATTCTTACTTCCAAGAATATGCTTTCCCTGTCAATACTTTTCCAAAAAGGGTAGAGATAACGATTGGGGAAACAACACTTAAAACGGGAGAAGACTTTATCGTTACAGCAAATTCTGGAAGTGCTAACGGAACCTATATTCTCAAACAACTCACACTCGCTACCTACGAAGAAGAAATTGCAAAAGACGATTTACAAAACGACTCGAAGCCAGTTGCCTATGTAATTGACTTACCAAAATCTAACAACAGGGACGAATATTTAGCCCAATTGAAGTGCAAAAATGCAATAGCGGAAGTGGGTCCTCTGTTTGTTTTGAACGAAGGAAAGTTCACTTGGTCGGTGGCGCAAAATGCTCTTACATTCCCTGTAATTGAAATTAATCCGGAACATCTGCAAGATCAGTCACAAGTCACAATTCGTATCAAAAATAAATTCATCGAACGATACACCACACAAAATGTACTGGGATACATTCCTTCAAAAAGAAAATGTAAAAGAGAAAAATTCGTTGTATTCACTGCCCACTACGATCATTTGGGGATGATGGGAGAAACAGCAACTTTCAATGGGGCCAATGACAATGCAAGTGGCGTAGCCATGATGCTTACTTTGATGAAGTATTTCTCTGAAAACAACCCGAAGTACTCTGTTTTGTTCATTGGATTTGGAGGCGAAGAAGCAGGACTTATCGGTTCTCAATATTATGTGCAGAACCCAATTGTACCACTAAACAAAATGAAGTTTTTGTTAAACGTAGATTTAATGGGAACTGGTTCAGAGGGAATTCAAGTAGTTAACTCTACGGAGCATCCCAAAGAATTTGAAAAACTAAAGAAAATAAATAGTAAAGAAAATCTGTTAAAAGCAATCAAGCCACGAGGCAAAGCTGCTAACAGCGATCATTATTGGTTCGAAGAAGCGGGAGTTCCTTCTTTTTTCATTTACACACTGGGAGGAGTTACCTATTACCACGATATTCTAGACCGACCTGAAACTTTGCCACTCACAGAGTTTGATGATTTGCATAAACTGATTGTAGAGTTTGTGAATTCGTTTTAGGATTTTCCATTGGCATGCTGTCCCGAATGATTCGGTTCAAATTTTCACAAAACATAGTTCACTCAAGAACGATTCCGAAATAAATTCGGAATGGCGTTACTTTTAGTTTATTAATCACCCCTTCGGAAAAGTCAAAAAGAAAGACGTTCCCACATCAACTTTGCTTTCAAAACGAATAGAACCTCCGTGATTTTTGATGATATTTTTCACAATAGCCAATCCCAGTCCACTTCCCGATGATTTAGTGGTAAAATTAGGGGTAAATATTTTGTCATATTGTTCTGGAGAAATTCCCTTCCCATTATCCTTTATCTCCACCAAGAAATCAGTTTCGGATTCAGTCAAAATAACCTGAATAACTCCAATTCTATTTTCTGGAATAGCCTGGGACGAATTTTTTAATAAATTATTGAATACCCTAATCAGCTGACTTTCGTCTCCTTTAATTTTGGCTATATCAGTCCCATTGAACTCCTTCACCACTTTTATTTCTTTGTCGAAAGTACCCAGCACATCTCTCAAGATTAAGCGTAAATTTACGTCTGAAAGCGAGGTAGTAGGCATTTTTGCGAAACTAGAAAACTCGTTAGCAATTTCAGACAAAACATCAATCTGGGTAATCATTTTCTGCGAAAATCGCGTCATTTTTTCTTCAAAGTCTGGAGCATCTGGTTTCAGTGATTTTACAAGAAATTGAACATTCAACTTCATAGGTGTTAATGGGTTTTTTATTTCATGAGCGACTTGTTTTGCCATTTCTCTCCAGGCAGTTTCCCGTTCAGATTCGGCCAACAAATCTGCACTTTGCTCCAGCTCATCCACCATCGTGTTGTACCGATTTACCAACTCGCCAATTTCATCTTCATTTCGCCAAACTAGCTTTTCATTCTTTTTGTTAATCGATACATTCTTCATTTTATCCCCGATAAGTCGCAAAGACTTGGTAATATTTTTTGATAAGAAAAAAGCAAAAATACCCGCAGCAACTAGTAGCACCAAGTACAGTTCAATTAAAGTTCTGTAAAATGAATTGGTTTCGATACTACTTGTGGAAAAATCATAATTCGGTACATTCAAAATACCGATGTTTTCTCCTAATCTATTTTTTAATACCGAATAAGTTGCTAAGTTAGTTTTGCTCTTTTGATGAATGTAAAAAGAATCTTTTGCCTCAAAAATAAAACTAAATATGTCACTCGGAATACTGTCATTTGGATTCAACTCTTTGTCTAGTGACAACAAGATCTTTCCATTCGTCTTATAAATTTTAAGCTCCATTTCATTCTCCTTGGAAAGCTCTTCTATTTTTTCATAAAAATCACGCGACACAGAATTCAAATCTTTTTGTACGTCATATTTGTCGGTAAAATATTTAATCGAATTTGCTACTCTTTTCTCTTTTCTCTCTAACCTACTCAGGTGGTATTTTTCATTTTGATTCTTGAAAAAAACTGCTGTAAAAAGTGCAATTGAAAAAGAAGAAATAAGAACCACGGCAAGCATCGCCACATAGATTCTGCCGGTCAGTCCAAGATTAAAAAGCGTTTTTTTCATGGTTTTATTTTATCAAAAATTATTCCCTTTTTTTAAGTGGGCATTTATCACTTTGTTTCTTGTTTCTAAAAATCGTTTCATGTAGGATTTCAAAAATAATATGTCGGCCAATTTTCCCAAAACACCCAACGGTGCTGTGTAATCAAACACCTCGTACATGACGGTTTTTGCTTCAATAGTTTCGAAATAATGGTCGTGGGTAAATCGTTTGAAGATTCCTTTTTTCATCTCATCTCTAAAATAAAATGGCGGCTCCATCCTCGAAATTGAGACCGTTAGTTTTTGATAAAATCCAAAATGTTTCGCTCTCCAAGTTACCCATTCGCCTTTTTCTATTAAACCGGTCGTTTTCCCTGCAATTGCTTTTTCATTTGAGCCAACAGCCGATAATTGGTGTAGGTCAATGTTTCGGTTTGCATCAAACACCTCTCGCATCGCGGAGTCAAATTCTGTTGTAAGTTCTATTTTAGGCATTCCTTTTGCATATTTTATTACAAGAAATTAAATATAGCTATTTGGGGTTCAAACTTCCCGATTTGGATAAAATTGTTTTAAATTTGAAACCGAAATCACAAGGAAACAATCCTGAACTTATGAAAAATAAAATTGCTCAACTCAACGAAAAAAAAGCCGAAGCCCTCTTGGGAGGAGGAACAGAACGAATTGAAAAACAACATGCCAAAGGTAAGCTAACTGCCAGAGAAAGAATTCACTTTTTGTTGGACGAAGGATCGTTTGAAGAAATTGGAATGTTTGTGACTCACCGTTCTACTAATTTTGGTTTAGATAAAACCAAGTTTTTGGGCGATGGGGTAATTACTGGATTCGGAACCATTGAGGGGCGAACTGTGTATGTTTTTTCGCAAGATTTTACTGTATTGGGAGGTTCACTTGCCGAAGCTCATGCTCAAAAAATTTGTAGAATTATGGATTTGGCCATGGAAAATGGAGCGCCCGTTATTGGATTAAATGATTCTGGTGGAGCTCGTATTCAAGAAGGAGTAGTTTCATTAGGTGGATATGCCGATATTTTTTACAAAAACACATTGGCAAGTGGAGTGATTCCTCAATTATCTGCTATTATGGGGCCCTGCGCAGGAGGAGCTGTTTACTCGCCTGCACTTACCGATTTTATATTCATGGTAGAAAACTCTTCTTACATGTTTGTGACAGGACCAAACGTAGTAAAAACTGTTACCCACGAGGAAGTTACCTCTGAAGAACTGGGAGGAGCAAGCACACACTCTACCAAGTCAGGTGTAACTCATTTTACAAGCGAAAATGAATTGGCTTGTATCAAGGAAATTAAAGACTTGATGCGCTATATACCTCAAAACTGTGAAGAAGAATCTCCACAATATGAGTATGAAGCAGGAGATGAAACAAGACCATCGCTCAACGAAATAATTCCTCAAAATCCAAATCAACCTTACGACATGAAAGAAGTAATTACTTCTACTATCGATAAAGATTCGTTTTTTGAAGTGCACAAAGATTACGCAGAAAACATCGTTGTTGGGTTTGGATTGCTCGGAGGAAAAAGTATAGGAATTGTGGCGAACCAACCCGCATTTTTAGCAGGCGTTTTGGATAATAAAGCTTCCGAAAAAGCAGCTCGATTTGTGAGGTATTGCGATTGTTTTAACATTCCTCTTTTGGTGTTTGAAGACGTGCCAGGTTTCTTACCCGGAACCGATCAAGAATGGAACGGAATCATAAAAAATGGAGCTAAATTATTGTATGCATTTTGCGAGGCTACTGTGCCAAGAATCACCGTAATTACCCGTAAAGCTTACGGTGGAGCTTACGATGTAATGAATTCTAAACACATCGGTGCAGATATGAATTATGCTTGGCCAAGTGCAGAAATTGCGGTAATGGGAGCAAAAGGTGCTTCCGAAATTATTTTTAAAAGAGAGATTTCTTCCGCAGAAAATCCTGAGGCAAAATGGCAAGAGAAAGAGGCAGAATATGCAGAATTATTTGCTAATCCATACAATGCAGCGGCAAGAGGATATGTAGATGAAGTAATAGAACCTCAGCACACAAGAGAAAGACTAATCAAGGCATTTGGTATGTTAAAAAATAAAGCGGTAACACTTCCAAAAAAGAAACACGGAAATATCCCAATGTAATTCTTTTTTTATGTGGCAGTTTAATTCTCCTCTTCAAAACTTTGATGCTTCCAATGTTTGGGGAGGTCACGTAGTTATAGAGGATAACATTGTTCAGCACATAAAAAGCAGGAAAATTTCCAGGCTCGTTTGCACCATCAATAGAAAAGTGAAAACTCATTGTGCACTTCTCTCGAAGGGAGACGGAACCTATTATGTGATGGTGAATAAAACTACACAGAAAAAACTAGGAGTTGTGATGGGCGAAAATTTATCGATTGTGTTGGAGGAAGATAAAAGCAAATATGGCATGCCTATGCCCGAGGAAATGGCAGAAATAATGGCTCAAGATCCAGAAGTAGACAATCTTTTTCATTCTCTTTCTCCCGGAAAACAACGCAGTTTACTGTATATAATTGGTAAGCCTAAAACTTCGGATTCTAGAATAAAAAAAGCAATTCTCATTACCCGCTATTTAACCGAAGTAAATGGAGTTTTGGATTTTGCTGAAATGAATGAATTTATAAAATCAAATAAATTATAATCCTATGACGCTAATTTTTAGAATAACAGCTTTTCTCGAAGGAATCTCGTATTTACTTCTATTAGGAATTGGAGTTCCCCTTAAATATCTATTCGATAACGACACTTGGGTAAAAGCATTAGGAATGCCACACGGATTGCTGTTCATTGGATACTTAATAATCGCTTTTTTAATCAAAGACGACCAAAAATGGAGCAACAAAACATTTGCCTTGGTGGGTATAGCCTCGGTAATTCCTTTTGGTACTTTTTGGGTGGAGAAGAAATACATAAAACCAAATTAATCCGCTGTAATCATTCAACCCGCCCAATTTTCTCTATCCAAACTCCTGTATTGAATCGCTTCGGCAATATGAGCCGCTTGTATATCCTTACTTCCTGATAAATCAGCTATCGTTCTACTTACTTTCAAAATCCTATCGTAAGCTCTGGCAGAAAGGCCCAATCTATCCATGGCGGTTTTAAGTAAAGCAATAGAAGCCCCATCAATCTGGCAAACTTCTCTTAACTTTTTGGATTCCATGTGTGCATTGGCAAACACTTCTTCCATGGTTTCAAATCTTGTGTCTTGTATCTCTCGGGCTTTTATCACTCTTTCTCTAATTGAGGTTGAATTCTCCGTGTTTTCTGAACTCGCCAATTCATCAAAATTTACAGGAGTAACTTCCACGTGTAAATCAATTCTGTCTAATAACGGTCCTGATATTTTATTCAAATATTTTTGTACCACTCCTGGAGAACAAACACAATCTTTTTCGGGATGATTGTAATAGCCACACGGACAAGGATTCATGGCGGCTACCAACATAAAGCTGGCTGGATAATCTACGGTGAATTTCGCTCTCGAAATAGTTACTTTTCTATCTTCTAGAGGTTGGCGCATTACTTCTAAAACGGTTCTTTTATATTCGGGCAATTCATCTAAAAACAAGACTCCGTTGTGAGCCAAAGATATCTCTCCTGGCTGAGGAAAAGCTCCTCCTCCAACGAGTGCCACATCAGAGATAGTATGATGAGGTTTTCTAAATGGACGAGAACTCATTAGTGCTTCGTTTGAATCCAAAGCGCCTGTAACCGAATGAATCTTTGTGGTTTCGAGCGATTCCTGAAGTGTGAAAGGAGGTAAAATAGTAGGTAGTCGTTTTGCCAACATACTTTTTCCTGCTCCTGGTGGACCAATCAAAATAATATTGTGACCGCCAGCTGCGGCAATTTCAAAAGCTCGTTTGATGTTTTGCTGTCCTTTCACATCTTTAAAGTCCAAGTCGCTTTCTAGTAGTTTATTGTAAAATTCTTCGCGTGTATTGACAAGGGTCTTCTCCAGTTCTTTTACCTCATTAAAGAAATCAATTACTTCTTTGATGTTTTCCACTCCATACACTTCCAGTCCGTCCACAATGGCAGCTTCTCGAGCATTTTGTTTAGGAAGGATGATTCCTTTCAACCCATGTTTGCGCGCTTCTATTGCAATTGGCAATACGCCTTTTAAAGGCTGTAAGCTTCCATCTAAGGAAAGTTCTCCCATGATTAAATATTCTCCGACTTTATCAAATTGAATTTGCTCTGTAGCGGCCAAAATCCCAATGGCTAAAGTAAGGTCGTAAGCAGATCCCTCTTTACGAATATCTGCTGGCGCCATGTTCACTGTAATCTCCTTCACAGGAATTTTGTATCCGTTGTTTTTTAGGGCAGCTTGTATTCTTTGTTGGCTTTCTTTTACAGCGGAATCAGGTAATCCAACCAAGAAAAAATTAACTCCATTACTGATATTTACCTCCACGGTAATGATAGTGGCTTCTATGCCAAAAACGGCACATCCATAGGTTTTTACTAGCATAATTTTAATTTCGGTTATCTACCAAGATACTGAAATAAATTAAAACTTACTTCTTAATCAAAATTGATTCCTTCTACGATTGGTCTCTTTTCTTATTCTTTCAAATTCTTTTCTTTCGGGAGAGGGTCCATTTAGATAAATTTGAGCTGATCCATAAAAAAGAAGGGCAACAAAACCAATCACTCCATACAAAACTAAAAACATGAGGTATTGATAAAAGCTTTGTCAAGTAATATAATCAAGAAAGAAAAACAGGGTAAGCGATGCCATACCAATAAGAGAAACAAGACCAAAAACAACTCCGCAAATGAAATAAATACTACCTCTTAACTTATGGCGATTGATGTTCAAGAAAGGAGGCTTTATTAGGTTATTGAACCACCAGTTTTTTGACTGCAGTGCTTTCCTTACTTGCTACTTTTAGCAGCAATACTCCAGCAGGCAATCCTGATATTTCAATTGAATTCGAAGATTTTTTTTGTAGAGTGTACTCCGATATTTCCTTACCCAAAATCGTGTAAATAGATACCTTATCGATAGGAAAATCATTGATTATACTAGCCGAGTGATTCACCGTAGGGTTTGGAAAAATAGATAAATGAAAGAGGCGCTCCTCTTTTATGGAAATATTAGTAAGCGTACTTGTCCATATTTGAGTTACCCATTCTGGGTGATCGATGTATGGGTTTCTATTTCCTTGGTAGGTATAAGAAGCATTATTTCTTACCATTTCTCTTTGATTTACAGTGTCTTGTAAATGCCATTTTACTAATAAATTTACAAACCATTGGTCGTAAACTTGAGTAGAAGTTCCATTGAGAGGTCCCCAGCTCCAGGAAGTAACTTGGCTCTCATATCGCGTTGCAAAATACAACATACAACGCGCTATGTCACCTTTAAATTCGTCTATCGGTTCAAATACTAAATTGGAATACCCGGGAAAAGAGCAAGGGCCTTTTTTGGAGCCATTGATGCTCGTCCAAGTAGTAGAGGTAACTTCGCCAAACGGCAAGTTACTTCTTTGTCCGTTTACATATCCATCGGAAGGAACAACGAAATGAATGTCATTTTTCATTGGACTAGCACTACTAAAAACACTTTGTGGCATCAAATGCTCCCGGTTGTAACAGTCATCTTCACTGTTATAATTTCCACATTTTCTATTGTTGTGAGTGTAAAAGTAGTTGTCTACACCTGTTGGGTTTTCGGAATACATATCCAGTACAGAACCGTCATTGTCATAAAAATTATCGGCATCAGCAGTCATATAACCCGTATATAGATTTCCATAACCTCTGTCTGTGTGTCCGTTTGTAATGATTGTTTTTAATGCTGTTTTTAGTGGATAACCCGTTAGTCCAGTAGTGGCATTGTAATATCCTGGAGGAATCTGTGCGTTTCCAATAAAACCTAAAAAAATAAGTGCCGAAATTAGTCGGATTTTTCTCATTACTTTAATCTATATAGCTCAATTTTAGCATATTAGTTTTTCCACTTTCTTCAAGTGGAATACTTGCTGTATTGATAATTAAATCTCCTTCTTTTACGTATCCTTCTTTTTTCAACATGTAATGAATATCAGCAATGGTATGATCTGTGCTTACCATTTTGTCGTAATAAAAAGTCTTTACACCCCAAACTAAACTAAGTTTGGTAAGTAGTTCTTTGTTTCCAGAGAATACAAAGATAGTAGCTTTTGGTCGTTTTGATGAAATTTTAAAGGCGGTATATCCCGAAAAAGTCATCGTTACAATGGCTTTTGCTTGAGTTTTATCTGCTAAATTACTCGCATTAAAACAAATAGAATCCGTGATAAATCTTTCTGGACTTCGCTCGGGTTTTTTTTCTTGGAGAATCTCTTTGAATCTAAAGTCTCCCATTTCTTCCAAAATCTTTGCCATGGCTTTAATGACATAGTTTGGGTATTTTCCTACAGAGGTTTCCCCGCTCAACATCACAGCATCTGCCCCGTCTAATACGGCATTAGCTACATCATTTACCTCAGCTCTAGTTGGTGTAGAGGACTCTATCATGCTCTCCATCATCTGGGTAGCAATCACAACTGGTTTTGAGTATTTGATGCATTTTTCTACAATCATTTTTTGAACAATTGGTACTTTCTGCATCGGAATTTCAACCCCTAAATCGCCTCTTGCTACCATTATTGCATCTGCCTCTTTTATAATTTCTTCGATGTTTTCAACTGCTTCTGGCTTCTCAATCTTTGCGATAACCTTGGCCTTTTTGTTCTTGGCAGCAATCATTCCTTTTAGTTCAATAATATCTCTTGCCGAACGAACGAACGAAAGTCCAATCCAATCGATGTTTTGCTCTAATGCAAATTCCAAGTCTACCAAATCCTTTTCTGTAAGAGAGGGCAGAGAGATTACTGTGTTAGGTAAATTTACCCCTTTGTTTGATTTTAGGATTCCACCTTGAGTTACTTTAGCTCTTACGGTATCTACCCCATTAGTCTCTAGTATTTCTAACTCCAGCTTACCATCATCCAACCTAATAAACTCACCTTTCTTAACGTCATTGGCAAAGTTTGCGTAGTTCATGTATGCTCGTTCGGCATTCCCAATACACTCTTCGTTTGTGAAAATGAGTTCATTTCCTTCAACCAATAGTGTGTTTTCTTCCATTATCCCAACGCGAAGTTTGGGCCCTTGCAAATCACCTAATGTAGCTATGTGTGTTCCTTTCTCTTGATTTATTTGCCTAATGTTTTCCAAGACTTTTAAATGGTCTTCGTGTGAACCGTGCGAAAAATTTAGTCGACATACGTTTACTCCCAAATCGATAATCGATTCAAGCATTTCTTTGGATTCAGTTGCAGGCCCAATGGTCGCAATTATTTTTGTTTTTCTCATTATTAAACTTTTTTTAGAACAGTAAATTCTCCTTAGATTTCAAGGTATTAACATCCAGTTCAAAAGCTGTTAATACAACATTAATTTTCCTTATTTCTCTCATCATTTCCCCTATCTCAAGAGAATTGTAATCATACAGGATAAGAAAAAAATCTGCGGCTTTTTTCTCCGGCACTAGAAAGCTCCCTCCGCTTTTGTTTCCGATTAATCGAACGTCTCTTTCTTCCAAATCATCTTGGTAAAAATACATGGAAAACTCTCGGTTTCCTGCTTTTTTTGATGAAAAAACAACCTCCTCTTCCTTAATAAGTTTAATTCCAAACCTTTTGTTTATCTCCCAAGAAAGCCTATAATCCTTTGCGTGAGAACTGATTCCTATCAACTGGAAGTCGTATTCAAAATCCGCTAAAAATTTGATCTTGCTCATAGGTATTGTAAATTTACAAAATATAACTCCAAAAAAAAGCCGCTTCTTAAAACGGCTCTTTATTCTTAAAATAACTATTCGGTTGAGCTTAGTTTCTACCAGCTCTTTTTCTTTCCGCTTCTTTCAATAAGATTTTTCTTAGTCTTAAGCTTTCGGGTGTAACCTCAACGTACTCATCTTCTTGAATATATTCCAATGCTTCTTCCAAAGAAAATTTGATTGGTGGGGCTAATTTTACCTTGTCATCTGCCCCTGAAGAACGCATGTTCGACATTTTCTTTGTCTTGGTTACGTTTACTGTAAGGTCATTGTCTCTTGAGTTTTCACCAATTACTTGTCCTTCGTATATTTCTTCATTTGGCGCTACAAAGAATTTTCCTCTGTCTTGTAAGTTGTTCAATGAAAACGGAATAGCCTTCCCCATTTCCAATGAAATCAATGATCCTGCAGATCTTCCTGGAATTTCTCCTTTGTAAGGCGCAAATTCTTTGAATCTGTGGTTCATAATAGCTTCCCCAGCCGTAGCTGTCAATAAGTAATTTCTTAGTCCGATAATTCCTCTCGATGGAATTTCAAAATCAATCGTTACTCGATCTCCTTTAGGGACCATGTTCAGCATTTCTCCTTTTCTCATCGTCACCATTTCAATGGCTTTTCCAGAAACTACTTCTGGCAAATCAATTGTCAGCTCCTCTATTGGCTCGTGTTTCTTTCCGTCAATTTCTTTGATAATTACCTGTGGCTGACCAATTTGAAGCTCATATCCTTCTCTTCTCATTGTTTCTATCAATACGGACAAGTGAAGAATTCCTCTTCCAAATACCATAAATGAATCCGCAGATCCTGTATCTTTTACTTGAAGAGCTAAGTTTTTTTCAAGCTCTTTGTCCAATCTATCTTTGATGTGACGAGAAGTGACAAATTTTCCTTCTTTTCCAAAGAATGGTGAGTTGTTGATGGTAAACATCATACTCATTGTTGGCTCATCAATTTTTATCGTTTGCAAAGCCTCAGGGTTTTCAAAATCAGCGATGGTATCACCAATTTCAAATCCTTCCACTCCCACTATTCCACAGATGTCTCCAGTTTGGACTTCTGTAACTTTCTTTTTTCCCATTCCTTCGAATACGAAAACTTCTTTTACTTTTGATTTTACAA
Source organism: Flavobacteriales bacterium (assembly GCA_965655625.1). Lineage (GTDB taxonomy): Bacteria > Bacteroidota > Bacteroidia > Flavobacteriales_D > CAJJDF01 > CAJJDF01. The sequence goes on from CBFHHA010000001.1 coordinate 23,576, forward strand.
TACTTCCGTCTCTTTTGACCAAAGAAACATTTTGTCCTTCCTTGATTGTTCCTCTTTGTAATCTTCCTACGGCAATTCTTCCCACATAAGCCGAATAATCCAGCGAAGTAATCAATAACTGAGTGTTTCCTTCATCAAAAACTGGAGTTGGAATATTCTCCAATACACAGTCCAAAAGTGGCGTAATGTCTTCAGTTGGTTTTTGCCAATCTTCACTCATCCATCCATTTTTGGCAGAACCATAAATTACAGGAAAGTCTAATTGTTCTTCTGAAGCACCTATACTAAACATCAAATCGAATACATTTTCGTAGGCGATATCTGGCGTACAGTTTTCTTTGTCTACTTTGTTTACTACTACGATTGGCTTTAGTCCTGCTTCTATTGCTTTTTGCATCACAAATCTTGTTTGCGGCATTGGACCTTCAAAAGCATCCACTAATAACAATACTCCATCGGCCATGTTCATCACACGCTCTACTTCACCTCCAAAATCACTGTGACCCGGTGTATCAATAATATTTATTTTTACCCCTTTATAATTAACCGATACATTTTTGGCAAGGATTGTAATTCCTCTTTCTCTTTCCAAATCGTTGTTATCCATGATTAATTCTCCTGGAGTTTCGTGATCTGAGAATAATTTTCCTGCCAAAATCATTTTATCAACTAAGGTAGTTTTCCCGTGATCTACGTGGGCAATGATGGCAATGTTTTTAATTTCTTGTGACATGTGATTGATGTAAATTTTGTGCAAAGGTAGTGTAATTGTTTACATTTGGTGCAATTACCTTGTTAATTAATTGAAGAGAGAAGGTTGTAAGTTCTACTTTTATTTAACTAGGTTCACATGTCCGAAAATTTCTTTAGTTACTCCATTTTCACCAGTTATAACAGCTCGGTAGACATAAGTGCCCATTTCCGATGCAATTCCGTTGTGCGTTCCGTCCCAATTTTCTGACATATCATTGGTGTTAAATACGAGTTCTCCCCAACGGTTGAATACCTGAAAAGCAAATTGTTCAACTCCCGCTATTGAAATGACGAGCTCATCATTCAATCCGTCTTTGTTTGGAGAAAAACCAGATGGAATATAAATCAAAAACTCATCAAAGATCGAAACGGTTACGGTTACAGAGTCTAAACAACCAAAAGCGGTCTCAGCCTTCAATTGAACTTGATAATCCTCCTCCTGATTAGCCGGAAATTTTATCTTGCATGGATTTTCTAAAGTAGATGTTCCGTTTACCCCCATAAAATCGAAATTCCAATTATAAAAAACAGCTCCTATGGATTGATTAATAAAGCATACCTCCGTATCAAATGTGTAGAGCTCTTGCGGTGTGAAAGTGAAATTTGCGTTTGGAAGAGGATAAACCAAACTATTCCTGGTGGTAGAATCCTTGCACCCCAAATCTGAAGTAACAATTAATGTTACTGGAAAACTTCCTGAGTTTGGAAAAGTTGTATTAGTCAATGGACTAGAAGGATTTCCGGGAAGACTCCATTCCCAATTTGTGAGAGAGCCAGTCGCGATAGTTGACTCATCACTAAAGCTTGAAACAACTCCCAAACAAACCGAATCATTGGCAAATTTAGCCTTTGGAATAGGAAAATCATTGACAGTAGAATTAACAACACTTTCACAGCCATTGCTGTCTCTCACAGTAAGGGTATAAGACCCTGGTGACAAGCCATTAAAAATAGAGTCGTTCAAGAATGGCCCGTTGTTTAGTTGATAGAAATAAGGCGGAGTGCCCCCTCTAACGTTACTTATCATTAGTTCGCCCGAAGGAGCAGTATTAGAGCAGGTTCCGGTAGAACTTACATCAAAAATAATGAGTGTGGTGTCCACACGAATGACATCTGTCATTACGCAAATCGAGTCATAAGTTGCTAATAATTGATAAGACCCCAAGCCTCCATTGGGAACAGAATAAACAGAATCTGTCGCTCCAGCGATGGCAACACTGTCTTTATACCATTGAAAAAATTGAGGAATAGTATCAAAATCAGCTTTTACTTTTAAATTCCCTTGACAATAATTTCCCGTTACTATGAGACTAACTCTAGGAGAAAAAAGTGACTCTTCGCTTAAGATTAAATTATCCAAGTAGTAGTAATTTGCGCCTGTAGCATTATTATTACAGCTTGGGCCAATAACAATTGCAGTATAATTCTGGGTGGGCATAAAATTTATCGTTCCTTTTACCCAAGAACTCGAAGAGCAAGTGACCGTATCAATATCCAATAAAGTCCAGTCGGCAGGTGCCACCGTTGTGGGACAAAGGCTAGTAGGTGTGTTTAATAAAGATCCAAAAGGCAAATTAGCACAATCAGTTGTCCCGAAAATAGCCAATTCTGTTGTCAAACTACCAAAAGAATTTGCTAAATAAAAATCCAGTTGATAATTTTTTCCAATTTTCATTGTGTCGTTCAGGCATGCTCCGATATATTCTTTGTAAATAATACTATTGGCTGACGGAAAATAATCATCAAAAAACCCAATATAACCCACTCCATCAGGAAGTGGTGTTGGAGGAACGGGAAATGTACCAACCGAAGTAAGGTTGCACGTGTTAAGGTAATCAGGAGTTGCCCCAGTTGCTTGAATCCAATCATTTACGCAAGATAATTGGCTAGCGGCATTCGGGCAGCAGCTTCTTTGCTCAAAGGAAGGATTTGGTAATATAGCAGAAGCGGATGAATCTATACTCAAAAATTGACAAGTACAGTCAGTAGTGTCCTGTAAATCAATTAATCCATCCAAATCATCGTCTATTCCATTGTCACAAATTTCTTGCGAAAAGGAACTTGTTCCAATGATCAAAAATAATGCGATTTGAATGATTTTCACTTAATTTAATTTGGCATCAGTCAATTAAACGATTTACGTTCTTTTTGGTTGCTTAAATTCTCTATTGTTAATCTTTTTTCACCTCTACCCAATCCCCATATTCTTTGATTAATCCAATCAATTCATCTAATGCATCGTCTTCTGGTATGTTCTTCTTTACTACGGTTTTTTCTTTGTACAAAGTAATCTTTCCTTTACCGGTTCCTACGTAACCGTAATCGGCATCGGCCATTTCACCTGGGCCATTTACAATACAGCCCATAATTCCTATTTTCAATCCTTTCAGATGACTGGTTTTCGCTCTTATTTTTGCCGTTGTTTCTTGCAAATCGAATAAGGTTCTTCCGCAAGAAGGGCATGAAATATATTCGGTTTTGGAAATTCTAGTTCTGGTTGCTTGAAGGATTCCGAAACCAACTTCGTTGATAAATTTATCTCCTCCACTGTTCTCTGCAGCAATAAATATTCCGTCTCCTAGTCCATCTACAAATAAACTTCCTATATCAGTACCCGCATCTACCTGCAGACTCTCGTTGTCCAAGTCTTTGTAGGCTCTTCCTATTACCACAGGAGTTTTACAACCATAATGAAATAGACCGTTGAACAACTGCCTCTGCTCGGCCATTCCATGTTCGTTGTAGGTGTCAATTACCAGCACTGCGGTAGAATCTTGCTTAATTTTATCTGCGAATTCTTCGGTTAACTCCTCCAACAAAGTATAAATGAAATTCATACTCGAATGTTTCTCGCAATCAGTTTGGTACAATTTTGCATCCATAAAAGGATACGACCTTGGCTTGGCTTTATTCGCTTTCCAAGTTTCATATTCATACACCAAACCAAGAGTTCCTGGGATTTCAAAATCGATGGTGTTTTTATTCAAAAAGATATAATCACACGCTTGGTCTGTTAAGTTCCATTTATCCAATTGAACTGAATAATGGTAACCCAAAGCAAATAAATTGGCTGGTTTGATTTCTTTTTTCAAAGAAAAATCTGCCATAACGATTGGTACATTTCCCCCTCCAATGTTTTGAACTTTTGTAGTTTCTCTGTGCGAGTATTCAAAAGGATTGAGGTAGTTTGGAAAATCCAGCGCAAAATCTTTGTGTTTGCTTCGGTTCTCGTATCTCGCCACTAATTTTTGAGCTACGGGGATTTCTGCTTCCGCTTTCTCGGTGAGTGAAACTCTTATCGTGTCTCCTATTCCATCTTCCAGCAAAGCGCCAATTCCTACGGCTGATTTTATCCTTCCTTCTTCCGCTTCGCCTGCTTCTGTTACTCCCAAGTGAAGCGGATAATTCATTCCTTGCTCCAGCATAGTTGCCACCAATAGTCGATAGGCCTGCACCATTACCTTTGGATTACTTGCTTTCATCGAAAGAACTAAATCGTGGTAATCATGATCTCTGCAAATTCGGATAAACTCCATGGCAGATTCCACCATTCCAAGTGGTGTATCTCCGTATCTGCTCAATATTCTGTCCGATAAAGATCCGTGGTTTGTACCTATTCTCATAGCCACACCGTTCTCTTTACACAAACGTACTAGAGGAGTAAATTTACTTCTTATTCTTTCCAATTCTTCTTGGTAGGATTCATCGGTATATTCGTATTCGTTGAATTGTTTTTTATCGGCATAATTACCAGGATTCACCCTAACTTTTTCTACAATTCCTGCAGCAACCTCAGCAGCATTTGGTGTAAAATGAATATCGGCTACTAACGGAACTTCATATCCTGCTTCTCGAACCAATCGCTTAATCTCACGAAGATTTTCCGCATCTTTTTTACTAGGAGCAGTCAACCGCACTATTTCACATCCTACTTTTGCCAAACTTATCGTTTCCTCTACCGACTTCTCGGTATCCATCGTGTCGGCAGTAGTCATCGACTGAATTCTGATTGGGTTGTCCCCACCAATTCCTACTTTTCCCACCATTACCTCTCTTGTTTTCATTCGAGAATAATGGGTAGTGCTATCACAGTAAGGTTTTTCTGTTTTCTTCATTTTAATTTATTTCAAACCTCGCAGGTTTTAATTTCTTAAATTCTTCTTCCAAACCTAGCAACTCACTTAGATCCTAAAGGTTTAATTATTCAAAAGTAATCTCTTTTATTCTATCTAATCCGTTTTACATCCGTTTCCCATCGGGTATTTATCCTTCAGGTTTGGTTTTAACCTAACAGGTTTTGAAAACCTGTTAGGTTTAATTATTCAAAAGTAAACTCTTTTATTGTATCTAATTTTTCTTTCTTACTCTCAAACATAAATTTAAGATTTTTCACATCATCAAATAAATCGACAACTTGTTTTCTTGCCAATCTTGTTTCATTATCTGAAATTAAAGAAAGAAAAGAACAGTGTTTATAGGTTTTATAATCACCAAGTTCGTGATGATTGGAGTTTGTGTTTACATAAACAATTAAGTTCCTTAAATAATCGCTATTTTTAATCTCAATCCTTTTCAAATGTTCTTGAAATAAGCTGCCTCTCCGATTATTTCTTTTGTTAAATGCTTTTGAATAAGCATTGAAAAGGTTTGAAAATGGTTGGTGTAGTTTACTAACATCGAATCCTTGCGGTAATTCATTTTCCGTTTTTATTTTAATTACGAAGTGAAAATGATTTGGAATTAGGCAATAACTATACATGTCAGAAATTGGCAACAAATATTTTGAAACTAAACTTAAAACATAGTTGTAATTGTCCTCATTCAAAAAAATTAACTCTTTGTTATTTCTTCGATTAAAAATATGATAATACTTACCTATTTCTAATTTAACTTGACTCATAGTTGTTTGCTTTTGAAAATAATCCCAGCAGGTCTTGGAGTCCTGCCCATGATTACTCTGCAATTAAAGTGAAAAACACACTAAGTTAATGTTTATTTAGGTGTTTTGAAACTCGTTTAAGTTCAAACCTAGCAGGTTTTAGGATCTTGTTAGGTTATTTTGTTGGGTTTGCATACAGCCTAATTTCGTCTCCTTTTATCTCGTTTCCACACAAGATGACTAACCTTTCTACAATATTCCTTAATTCTCTAATATTTCCTGTCCAATCAATTTTTTGGAGTTCTATCACAGCTTCCTTGGTAAAAGATTTTTTTGGAATAGCTTGCTCTTCGCATATCATTCCAAGGAAATGCTCAGCCAACATGGGAACGTCATCTCTTCGTTCATTCAAAGAAGGGACGTGAATTAAAATAACCGCCAATCGGTGGTATAAATCTTCTCTGAACTTTTTTTCAGAAATCTCTTCTTTCAGGTTTTTGTTGGTTGCCGCAAGCACCCTCACATTTACTTTTATGTCTTTGTCTCCTCCAACTCGCGTAATTTTATGTTCTTGCAAAGCTCTTAATACTTTTGCTTGGGCAGAAAGACTCATGTCTCCTATTTCATCCAGAAAAATCGTTCCTCCCTCCGCTTGCTCAAATTTTCCTTTTCGTTGCTTGATAGCAGAAGTAAAAGCGCCTTTCTCGTGACCAAACAATTCACTTTCAATTAATTCAGCTGGAATTGCCGCACAATTTACTTCTATAAATGGAGCTTTCACTCTAGCGCTTTGCTCGTGCAATTGCCTTGCTACTAGTTCCTTTCCGCTTCCATTTCCTCCCGTAATTAACACTCGAGCATCCGATGGAGCTACTTTTTCTATCATTTCCTTAATCGCTACAATCTCTTTAGATTCTCCTATGATTTCAGTAGTTTTTCCTTTGTGAATTTTTCGTTTCAACACTTTGGTTTCTTCTACCAAATCACTTCTTTCAAACGCATTTCTTATGCTTACCAAGGTTCTGTTTAAGTCCAGCGGTTTTTGAATAAAATCGTAGGCACCCTTTTGCAAACACTCGACAGCTGTGTTAATAGTTCCATGGCCTGAAATCATAATTACTGGTGAGTCAACTCCCTTTTCTTGTAATTTTTCCAACACCTCAACACCATCCATCTCCGGCATTTTGATATCGCATAAAATGACATCATAATTGTTTTTTGCCGCCAATTCAAAACCTATCTTACCATTTTCAGCATCATCTACTTTATACGATTCATTTTCCAAAATTTCTCTTAACACGCTTCTTATAGGTCTTTCGTCATCAATTACTAATATTTTGGTCATAAAATTTGGTTTTTTTTTCTTGATAATGGATAAAAATAAGAGTTTGGGGGGAGTATCTCCAATAAAAATCTCTTATTTGTTGTTAAAGAATATAAATGTAGTTTTGAGTCCAAACCTAACAGGTTTTCAAAACCTGTTAGGTTTAATAAGTAACCTTCTCTTTTTTGTTTGCTGTGTAAGCCAAACTTCATTTCCAGTCTTAAGAATTATACTAAAAGATCAGTATGAAAGTCCTAAATCTATTATCACTCCTTTTCTCTACCATTTCTTTGGCTCAAATTCCAAACTGTGTTCCTATACGTGGTGATTATTTGTGGATGAGCAAAACGGAGGTAAGTGTGCGTGAGTATCGATATTTCCTTGGTAATTGTTCGCCTCAGGATAGCTTGCTCAATTTACCGAATTCAAAATTATGGGAAAAAACCCCTTTTGGAAGTCCAATCAAATCACACTATTTCTCTCATCCGGCATATCTTGATTATCCTGTTGTGACTATTACTCACAAGCAAGCTTCCTCTTTTTGCGCGTGGTTGACTTCCGAATTAAACAATGCGAATCCCAAACGGACAGTGCGAGTTCGATTGCCTACTGAAGAAGAATGGGAATCTGCCGCAAAAGGAAATAATCCTTTTGCAATTTTTCCTTGGGGAACGGAATCTATGCGAGTAGAATCTGGTAAAAACCAGGGCAAAATGCAGGCAAATTTTATTCGAGGAAGAGGAGATTACATGGGAATAGCAGGAAGTTTAAATGACGGAGCAACCATTACTGCGCATGTCGAATCGTATTGGCCCAATGATTTTGGTTTGTACAACATGAGTGGAAATGTAGCCGAAATGGTTGCAGAAAAAGGACTAGTAAAAGGTGGAAGTTGGAAAAGCAGAGCCGATTGGTTAAGGATCGATAAACAGCAATATGTAAAAGGAGCTTCTCCCGAAGTGGGTTTTAGGTATGTGGTGGAGATTTTAACTTTACCTCTTGAAGAAAAAGAGTCTTTATCTCTCTCAAAAAAGTATTTTAAAAGCTATTTCAGTCGAGTAAATGATACCCTCTTGGTGGGAAAGTTTGAAGTGACCAACCAACTTTATTCTCTCTTTTTGTCAGAGATAAATCAAGAGTCGTTAATTTACACCAGTTCTTGTCGAGATTCCTTATGGATTGGCTTATTTCCTTACAGCGAAATGTGGGCAAGAAATTACTCTTGGCACCCACAATTCTCGCATCATCCGGCAGTTAATATTCCTTATTGGCAAGCGGTACAATTTTGCCAATGGTTTGAGTCCAAGTATCAAAGTATAATTGAAAAAAAAGTCACCGTGCGTCTTCCTTCCGAATCTGAATGGATAATGGCAGCAAGAGGAGGATTGCCAAACTCTCCTTACCCTTGGGGAGGTCCTTATGTTAGAAACACGCAAGGTTCGTTTTTGGCAAATCACAACCCAAAAATGAGTGAGTCGGAAAATGTATATGGGTACGATACGCTTAGCCTATCCCGTTTTTTTGAGAATCATTTTACTGATGAGCACGATTTTGACGGTGAAGCTGTAATTGCTCCTGTTGACTCTTATTTTCCAAATGGAAATGGCCTCTACAACATGGCGGGAAATGTAGCCGAAATGGTGCTAGATTCCAATTTTACCAAAGGTGGTTCTTGGAAAAGTAATAGTTATTATTTAAAATAAACTCTCGGGAGGAATGGGATAAACAAGCGAATCCCTTTACTGGATTTAGAATAGCTCTGATTAAAAATAGCAATTAAGAGGTATGAGTACAACTCAAAACATCTAGCTGGATTTATTTTACCTTTAAAGATTTTTCGGTCTTTTTGGCTGGAAGAGCGTTCCTAGTTGGTCAGTCAGATGACTAAAGTTCTCCAATTGAGAGTCGGTACAAAGTCCCTTTATATCCTTAAAATGCTCATAATTCAATTTTTCTAATTTCATTACGGTTGTTGTTACTTCCTGAAATAACGAGTCGTTCATAACTGGGTTTTCGTTTTTGAGCTCTTTGTAAAGCTCATCTTTGAGCCTACCGATGGCTTGATGAGTCTTTTTTACCTCATTTCGATGCACCTCAATTAAATTCACAAACTCTTGTTCCTGATTTTCATCAAAGTTTAACTTTTCTATAATAATTTTCTTTGGACTATGTGGATGGGGGTGTTTTTTTTTACTCATTATTAAAAACCCTATTGATATGACATTCGAAAGAATTAATAAAATGACGATAATTTTTGCTGTTTTACTCATAGAGCGAATGGTTTAATGTTGAATAAAGTATATAATCAAGTTCTGAAGGTGTGTGGTTCTGTATCTTTTGCTGACCCACAATGCCAATGTTGACGAAGAGCACAATAATAGCAGCAGCCAACAACAGTTTGGATTGAAAGTTTGAATTTCGCTCTTCATTCTCAATCTTGTTTTTTATTTTTTCGAAAAGAAAATCTGGTACTTCGGCCTGTTTTATTCTCTCAAATTGAACTATTTCTACTTTCATGGTTTAAGTTTCTTTTTCATATTTGCCCTTGCCCGAGTAAGCAAAGATTCCACTGCCTTTACATTTAATTCCAAAACATCCGCTATTTCCTTTTGACTCAATCCATCAATTGCTTTCATCATCAATGCAGACTTTTGATTGTGAGGAAGTTGATTAAGTTGTCTCAATATTTCGCCTATGGCTTCTTTGTTTTCTAAAGCAACTCCCGGATGATTGAATTCTATGGAATCGTGGTCGTCATTTTGTCGTGAAAAAAGCACTCTCATTCTGCGGTTCTTGGATTTTATTACATCCAAACAGTGATTTATTGTTATTCTGTATATCCATGTCTTTAGACTAGATTGTTCATTAAATCCTTTGATTTTATAGTAAATTTTTACAAAAACATCTTGTGTAGCCTCTTCCGCGTCTTCTATATTTTGAAGGTAATTCAACGAGACATTATACACCATTTTACCGAATCGGTCATACATTTCGGTAAATTGTGAGGTTTGTTTCATCTGGGATAAAGGATTGATTTTTTGACGAAAAGGCACCTACTTTCCTTTGGCCTTTAGTGAGTTTTATTTCGTTTTACTCCGACCTCAGCATTTAGAGTGATTTCAAGTAGTAGAGGTTTCTTGCCGACCACACTTTATCGAACTTAGTTTGGTGCCAAAAGTATTGCCTCTAGGTAAAAAGCCCTCAGTTTTTAGTAGAAAAATTAATGTTTTTTGTCAATGGCTGAACTTTAAAAGTACTGAAACTTTTGATTCGTTTAAAGCCAACTTTTTCTCATGTATTATGTGCGATATAATTCAACCGGACTAATTAAGTTCTTTGGGTTTGCCATTTAGAGTCAGCTCAGGATGTATGTTGGGATTTTTTGATTGAAATACTTCTACTGAAATATTCTTGTATTGCTTACTCAACTCCTTGTATTTCTTCTTGCTTACGCAAAAAGAAATACTGAGAAGAATTATTAATTTCCCCATAGTCTAGGGGGAGTTTTTTGCTGTTTAAATTCAGAAAAAAGCTTACTTAGCTTCTTCTGCTTGAATGTCTCCTGTGATAGTCAATTGTGTAGTCGCAGGAGTTGTATTTGCTGTAATAGTCACAAACTTGGTTTGAACTCCTGATTGCCCAGCCGGCTTGTATTCAACACTAATCTCTCCTGTTTCTCCTGGAGCAATTGGTTCTTGAGGCCACTTTGGCACTGTACATCCGCACGAACCTTTTGCATTAGAGATAACCAAAGGCTCTGTACCTGTATTCGTAAAAACAAATGTATGCTTGTTTGTGGATGAAGCCAAAACTTTTCCGAAATCCTTCTTTGGTTCCTTGAAATTAATAGAAGTAGAAGGTAAAGCTGGTTGAGCTGGTTGCTGAACAGCAGCTGGTTGTTGACCCGGATTGGTTTGGCTTGGAGGTAGTGTACTTGGGAAATTAGCACCTTGATTATTAGGCTGAACAGCAGCGGAAGTTGAAGAAGGTGCAATTGTTCTTCCTCCATCGTTGGTCATTACTTGGTATGTGTTGAAAAGCGTAAGAGCCCCTATTACTGCAACAGCTCCTATCAATAAGTTATTATTCTTCATATTTCTGTAGGTTATTTAAATTTTTTGATTCACAAATATAAAAAAAGTTCAATCAGTATGACAATCCAATTTTAGTGCTTTTTTGAAAGGTTTAGTTGTTTATAACCTTGCTTATTTGAAATCAGCTCAATCCCTTTTTTATAAATCGGGTTGAGCTCATTGAAGATTTGATAAAATTCACTGAAACCCCAGTAATTTTGGGCAATCAAAGCTTTAAGTCTAATTGTAATCGCTTCTTCTGCTTGAATAAATTCCTCTTTGTTGTAATCCAAATTTTTACTTGAAGCATATTCCTTCATTTCGTTTAACGCATCCTCCAGGTCAAACTCAGCTTTGTAAACCTCAAAATCAGAATAGTTACTATCCAACCAAACTCTATTTTTATTGACGTATTCCAATGCAAATCGGTTCATAATTCCTTTTCTTACTAGAGCCAAAAAGTAAGGGGAGGTTCCTGTTGTGTCTACTGGCACAAAAACATCGGGAATTATTCCGCCACCTGCATACACCTCCCGGCCGGTAACCAGTGTTTTGAATACCAACGAATCAGGAATTTTTATGCTGTCTTTAGAGAATGATTCCCCGTTCAAATACCGTTCATATTTTTCCTTTCGATAGGCCTTTGTTCCGCCTTCATATGATTTTTGAATGCATCTTCCTGATGGTGTGTAATAACGTTGAGTTGTTATTCTTACTTTAGAACCATCCGTAAGAGGAATTGGTCTTTGCACTAGTCCTTTCCCAAAAGTTCTTCGGCCTACTAAGGCTCCTCTGTCCCAATCTTGGACTGCACCCGAAACTATTTCGCTTGCAGAAGCTGTACTTTCGTTCACTAAAATAACCAATTTACCTTTCTGAAAAAGACCCCTGTACGTAGATAAAAAGTCTTTTTTTGGATAGCTCCTTCCTTCTGTGTAGACGATCATCTTTTGCTTTGGTAGAAATTCGTCCGCCAATTTAAAGGCTTGATCTAAATATCCACCGCCATTATTCTGCAAATCCAAAATTAATGACTCCATTCCTTGAAATTTCAATTTTCTCATCGCTTGCTGAATTTCAGCTTGGGTTGTTTTTGCAAATGCATTCAACTTGATGTATCCAATTTCCTTATCAATCATGTAGGCAGCATCCACACTATGAATTGGAATTTTATCTCGAATCACTTCAAATTCAATTAGTTCTTCTTCTCCTCCCCTTCTTATTGTTATAGTCACTTTGGTGCCCTTCTTTCCAAGTAGTCTTTTTCTCACACCCGAATTTTGCAACCCCACTCCGGCCACGAGCTCTTCATCAATCTTTATTACTTGATCGCCTGCCGATACTCCAACTTTTGCCGAAGGACCTCCCGGAATTGCTTGTACAACTAATAGTGTGTCATTCAAAATTTGAAACCTCACTCCAACCCCTTCAAAATTTCCTTTCAATGGTGCTTCCACCGCCTCGACAGAGGCTGCAGGAATGTACGCAGAATGTGGGTCTAGTTTTTCTAACATTGCCTTTATCGCTTCATCCACCAGTTCTGGAGAGTTCACCGAGTCTACATAAAGCTGCTCAATGATGTCAATCAATTTGGCAACCTTATAAACAGTCTTGTTCTTATCCGTTTCTGTTTGTGAAAAGCTACT
>CBFHHA010000001.1:36350-88457 GCA_965655625.1 Flavobacteriales bacterium
GAAGCAACTAGCACAAAAAGTAGAATCGATATCCCTATTTTTTTCATCTTCATCTGTTTTTTATTTTTCAATCAGTTCACCAAACATGTCGTAGTGTTTTTCTGATATGACTTTGTCTTTGTTATATTCTATTTCGCTTTTTAGCACTTCGTTTTTATAGTACTCTTTCCATGTCCCCGTTTTTTTTCCTTTGTCGTAAGACTCTTCTTTATAAGTAGCCCCAGATTCAAAGTTAAACAACCATTCTCCATTTGCAACTCCCATCTTGAAAGATGTTTTATAACTCACCGTTCCGTCATCAAAATACGAGTTGTCCTTTCCGTTAATTACTCCTTGTTTGTATTCTTTTTCGATAATGAGGGTGCTGTCTTTCAAGAACTTTTGGTACACTCCATCAAACTTATTTTTCCTATATTCAACCGTTCTTTTTAATTCTCCCGAAGGATAAAACTCTAAAAAAGTTCCTTCTTTCTCACCTCCCAGATACTTTTCTTGTTTCTTTAGTTTACCTCCCGAAAAATAGTAGAGTTGCACTCCATGCTTGAGTCCAAATCTATAATTGTTTTGCCAAAAAACCACAGAATCTTCTTCAAAAGCAGTCCAAGTTCCGTGCGGTTTTCCTTCTGCATAATTTTTTATCATTTTAGGATCGCCCGATTTATAAAAATAGATCCATGTCCCTTCTTGGATTCCATTTAAAAAAGACAATTGCATTTCTGGTTTTTGGTTCGGGAAAAAAGAAACACATTTACCCGTATAAGGAGGGGTTCCCGGTTTTTTCTTGTCAAGAGCAATATTTGTTGTGGGGTCAAAAGAAAGATCGCTATTACAATTACACACATTCTCCGTCTTGTCTTCCTTTCTTACTTTTTGAGGACGTTTGTCTGTGCTATCTATTGCAATCTCGGCTACAGGAGTGGTTTGGCCAACTCTGTAAACTTTTCGTTGGCTTAACGAAGTCAAGGAAATTATACATACTACTATTCCGAGTGTTGTTTTAATAATCATGTTTTGTCGTTTTATGTTTATTGGTTTGGCTTCAGTAATTATTCCAAACGTTTCCAAAAGGAAAGAATTATAAATAATTCACCGGATTTGTATTCACTAAAGTTGGTATAATCGAGAGTCCTTTTGTTTTTCGCTCCAATATTTCTTGAAACAACTCAATGGTAAATTGTTCGCTCTCATAATGTCCAATGTCTGCAATAATAATCTCGTTTTCGGCATCAAAAAACTGGTGGTATTTGTAATCTCCCGTAATAAAGATATCGGCATTTTGTCTCTTTGCATCGTTCAACAAAAAACTTCCAGCTCCACCGCAAACTGCTATTTTCTTCACCGTGTTTGTATGAATATTGGTATAACGAACGCACTCCGTTTTCATTTCTTTTTTCAAAAAAGATAAAAACTCCTTTGTGTCTATTTCATTATCTAATTCTCCAATTATGCCAGAGCCAATTTGCTGATTTGGGTTTGAAATAGGAACGATTTCATAGGCAACCTCTTCGTAAGGGTGAACTTTGTTCACTTCCGCCACAATTCTGTTTGCCTCCTGGTTCATCACGACTACCTCAATTTTGGTTTCATCCATAAAATTGGTTTTCCCCTTTTCACCAAAAGCGGGGTTTGTGGTTTCGCCAGGAAAATAAGTTCCTTTTCCTTGGCTATTGAAACTGCAGTTGGAGTAATCGCTGATATGCCCTGCTCCATTCGCAAAAAGATTTTCTCTCACTCGCTCTATTTCTTCTGGTTTATCGCTTGGGCAATACACCACCAGTTTACTCATCATGTTTCCTTTTGTCGAAAGAATTCGTTGGTTTTTCAGTCCCAACTTATTGGCAATTTTTTGATTTACTCCGTTATTCAATACATTATCCAAATTGGTGTGGCAGGCGTAAATTGCAATGTCGTTTTTTATGGCTTTTATAATTACTCGCTCTATGTAGTTTTTCCCGTTTAATTTTTTTAATCCACTAAATACGATGGGGTGGTGCGCAATGATTAACTCACACCCTTTCTCTATCGCCTCGTCCACAACGGATTCCAGACAATCGAGGCAAAGTAAAACTTTTGAAACCTCTTGTTGGTTTTTTCCTGTTATCAATCCGCTATTGTCATAGCTTTCTTGGTAAGAGAGTGGAGCAACTTTTTCTAAAACATGAGTGATTTCTTGGAGTTTCATCTATTTAATTTTGGGTCTTTAAATATAAGAATTCTCAAATTGATTCTTCTTTTTTACCACAATTCTATTATTCTTCCCGACTATTCGAGAAAAACTACATTATGATCCCCACATTCGCGAGGATGACGATGAATAATAATAGCTGTCGCCTGCGACCGACCTATTTCACTCCAGTACTTCCAAAACCGCCCTCTCCCCTATTTGTTTCGGATAATTCTTGAACAGAAATCCATTCGGCCTGGTCGTATCTAGCAATTACCAATTGTGCAATTCGTTCTCCGTTTTCTACTACAAAATATTCGTTGCTCATGTTGATTAAAATCACGCCAATGTCACCTCGGTAATCGGCATCAATGGTTCCTGGTGCGTTCAAAACTGTAACTCCTTTTTTGTAAGCTAATCCACTTCTTGGGCGAACTTGTGCTTCGTAACCCTCAGGCAAAGCAATGTGCAATCCGGTTGGGATAAGTCTTCTTTCGAGTGGTTTTAGAGTGACTGATTCTGTTAAGTTTGCTCTTAAATCCAATCCCGCTGATTGTGGAGTTGCGTATTGTGGCAATTCGTGCTGGGAATTGTTGATGATTTCTATTTTCATGTTCTTGATTTGGTTCCTTGCAAATTTGATTGTTTTCTGTTCAAACTCAAAAAAAAATGTCATAATTCTGATTAGTGACTAAAAGCCAAATTAAAATTATGCTCTTGGTTTTTAAAATGTTTATCTTTAACCTCAGTTATGTAAAAGTTTAAAATGTCGTTCCTGCAAGGGCAGGAATCTTAATGAATGGAATGATTCTCGCTTTAAGATTCCCTCCATCGAGGGCATGACAAAGAAGAAAAAATACCATGGGATTATTAATCATTTTTGCAACATTTTGGGGAATGGAGTTTATGGCTTGGTTTACACACAAATTCGTGATGCACGGGTTTTTGTGGAACCTTCACCTCGATCATCACGTGCCTAACAAAGAGAGTTTTTTCGAGAAAAACGATGCCTTTTTCTTGATTTATGCCATCCCCTCTTGGTTGTGTATCATGTTGGGCTCTATGTTTGGAGCTTGGACGGTGATGTACATTGGTTTTGGTATTTTGGTCTATGGAATTGCCTATTTTTTGGTTCATGAAGTGTTTATCCATCAACGATTAAAGTGGTTCAGAAACAGCGACAACATCTATTTGCGAGCAATAAGACGGGCGCACAAAATACACCATAAACACACCGGCAAAGAAGATGGTGAGTGTTTTGGAATGCTCATAGTTCCATGGAAATACCTTAGAAACGAACTCAAAAAAGCCAGAGCTTAATGGCTAAAAAAGTGGTCATTGTAGGTTCGGGAATTGCGGGAATTGCCTCGGCCATTCGGTTGCAAAATAAAGGGTATTCTGTTCAAGTTTTGGAAAAAAACTCCTATCCGGGAGGAAAATTAACTGTGCTCGAAGGAAACGGATATCGCTTTGATGCAGGTCCTTCGCTGTTTACAATGCCTAATTTGGTGACCGAATTATTTGAGATCTCAGGTAAAAACCCAACCGATTATTTCAATTATCAGCAGCTAGAAATTCTTTGTAATTATTTTTACGAAGATGGGACTCGCATTGCTGCCCATTCGAATATTGATCGTTTTGCGGATGAAATTGACAAAAAAACGACTGATTCTGCCGAAAAAGTAAAAAAACACCTCGAAAAGAGTAAATTTATTTACGGAGCTACCAACGAACAATTCCTAAATCGGTCGCTTCATAAGGTGAAATCGTTTTTGTCTTTTTCCACTTTGGTTTCTATTCTCAAACTGCCCTTTCTGAATATTTTTAGTTCCATGAATCAGGTAAATGAAAAAGCCTTTAACGATTCTAAAACTATTCGCCTTTTCAATAGATACGCCACTTACAACGGTTCCAATCCCTACAAGGCTCCTGGGATTTTGAATATTATTCCTCATTTGGAATTTGGATTAGGAGCTTATTTGCCGCACGGTGGAATGCACGAAATAACCAATAGTTTGGTGAAATTGGCCAAAGAAATTGGGGTCGAATTTCGTTTTAATGAAGAGGTAACTGCCATCGAAACAGTAGGAAAAAAAGCCAAGACGGTAATCACCAAATCTGGAAGTTTTGAAGGAGATGTAGTGGTATGTAATGCCGATATTCACACCGTTTACGAGAAATTAATTCCTGATGCCACAAAGCTGGAACAAGTAGATAAGCAAGAACGATCTAGCTCGGCTCTTATTTTTTATTGGGGAATTGGCAAAGAGTTTCCCGAATTAGACGTTCACAATATTTTGTTTACCGAAGATTATAAAAAAGAGTTCGATCATCTTTTTGATTTGAAAACGGTATGTCAAGACCCAACCATTTACATTAATATTACCAGCAAACACATCGAACAAGATGCTCCTGCCGGCAAAGAAAACTGGTTTGTGATGATAAACGTCCCCTCCGTTTATGGGCAAAATTGGGAGGAAATGATTGCCGGAGCGAGGAAGAATATTTTAACCAAAATTTCCCGAAATCTAGGAGAGAACATCGAAAAATTAATTGAATTTGAAGCAGTGCTTACTCCCCAACTCATTGAGGATAAAACCAATTCGTTTAAAGGTTCGCTTTACGGAACTTCAAGTAACAACAGGTTTGCGGCTTTTTTCAGACATAAAAACTTTTCTTCTGATTACAAAAACTTGTATTTTGTGGGCGGAAGCGTACATCCTGGTGGCGGAATTCCATTGGCGTTGAGCTCGGCAAAAATAATTGATAAACTGATTAAATGATACAGCGCATTTCCATAGAAAACAGGTGGATAATCCTATTGGTAATTGTTTACCTTGTGGGTTTAATTGGCATAAGTC
Source organism: Flavobacteriales bacterium (assembly GCA_965655625.1). Taxonomy (GTDB): domain Bacteria; phylum Bacteroidota; class Bacteroidia; order Flavobacteriales_D; family CAJJDF01; genus CAJJDF01. The sequence goes on from CBFHHA010000001.1 coordinate 41,376, forward strand.
TGCCTAGTTTACGACCCTTATTTTTGCCGTTAACACCGCTGAACCTCCTCTTAACCTTAGTGGTTTTTTATAAAGTAAATAAAGACTTTAGTGGTCGTTTCCTTCTTTTATCGCTCTTGGTGTTTTTAATTGGATTCTCGGTGGAGGCAATTGGTGTAGCTACAGGTGTGCTTTTTGGAAGCTACTCATACGGAAGTACATTTGGCGCAAAAGTGTTTGAAACACCCATTATGATTGGTGTAAACTGGTTGTTTTTGGCTCTGAGTAGCTTTGGCATTGTTCAGTATTTTTCTTCCAAGAAATTTACCCAAATAATAGTTCCGGCAATTCTAATGACTGGCCTAGATTATTTGGTAGAGCCAGTAGCGATGAAACTTGGGTTTTGGGGCTGGGAAAACGATGTTATTCCTATACAAAACTACTTAATGTGGTTTTGTGTTAGCCTCGTTATTCATGCCATTATCACCTTTATTTCACCTAAAATTCATCCAAAAATTAGTTTCGTTATTTTTGGTGTACAAGTTGTTTTTTTCTCAATCTTAAACCTCGTTTTGTGATGGAATTTTTAGAAACCAAATACCTCTATTTTTACGTTTTGATTTTTGCGCTTTCGTACCCACTTGCCCAAAGTTTTGAGAGAAGGATCACCTATTACAAAAAATGGAAGCCACTTTTTCTTGGGATATTCCTCATGATGGTCGTGTTCATCCCTTGGGATATTTGGTTTACAAACTCTGGTGTGTGGTGGTTCAATCACGATTACACCTCTGGCTTGCGGATTTTCCTGCTCCCTATCGAAGAATGGTTGTTTTTCATTCTCATCCCTTTTGCTTGCTTCTTCATTTATGAAGTACTCAATTATTTCATAAAAAAGGATGTACTAAAAAAGTTTGCTCAACCATTTTTGGCAACCTTATCCGTGGTTCTTATCGTTACCTCTGTCTTGTTTGTGGAGAGGCTCTATCCTTTTGTTACATTCCTTTCTACGGGTGTTTTGGGTCTTGTTACGGTCTATTTCAAGCCCAAGTGGCTCGGAAGGTTCTTGTTGATGTACTTCGTTAGTTTGGTTCCGTTTTTATTGGTTAATGGAATTTTAACAGGCTCACTCATTCAATCTCCGGTAGTCAATTATAATCCGAATGAAATTTTGGGCCTTAGAATCATTACAATCCCTTTTGAAGACAGTATTTACAACTTAATGATGCTTTTGATGGTAATGTGGGTTTACAAAGGATTTAATACACAGCTAGAATCCTAAGACTTCTTTAACATTTCTTTTAAATTCATTCCTTCCAAATTGTAGATAAACCAAAGGTAAAAGGCAAAAAGGAAAGAGTTGAATCCAAAAATAAGTAAAATGGAATCGGGGAAGAAAAATTTGAATCCTACACTTAAGAAATAAAGTGCGACTGCAAGCAACAAGAAAAAACTTCCCTTTTTTATGTTGTAAGGAATTGGGTAATGTTTTTGACCCAACAAATAGGAAGTAACCATCATTCCGCCATACACCGCAAAAGTAGTCCAAGCAGAAGCAACATAACCCAATACCGGAATAAGAAGTAAGTTGAGCGCTATAGTAAGCACAGCACCACCCATAGCAATATATGCACCAAATTTAGTTTGGCCCGATAGTTTGTACCAAATGGATTGGTTGTAGTAAATTCCCAGAAAAATGTTTGCTACTAATAAAATAGGTACTACATGAAGTCCTTCCCAGTATTCTCTCTTTGGAAGCAACCACTTGAACACCTCCAAATACATCAGAATAAACAAAAACATGATAGAAACTGCCAACACAAAGTAATTCATTACCGTACGATAGGTTTCATTTGCATTCGCTTCTTTGGCTCTGGCAAAGAAAAATGGTTCTGCTGCGTACCTAAATGCTTGAATAAATAAAGAAATAAGTATGGACAATTTGTACACTCCGGAATAAATTCCAACTTGCTGTTTGGCTACCTCTACTCCGTCAACCGGTTCTATGACTCTCCTCAGCAAGATTCTATCAAATGTTTCGTTGATTATTCCTGCAAAACTACCGAGCATTAATGGCAACGAATAAATTAGCATGTTCGCCAGAAGTTTTCTGTTGATGTGCCATTTTACTTTGATAAACTCGGGGTATAGCAGAACTAATTTTACGCAGGTAGCAATTAAGTTTGAAATAAAAATGTAGCCAATTCCAATTGCAGGATCATAAATTAACTCCACCAAGGCTGTTTTGTTTCCGTGATCGAAACTGGTTTTTGCGAAAGCAATGAACAAGAGATTAAAAAAGATATTCGTTCCAATGTTAATCAAGTTTATTTGAGCAAATTTCTTGGCTCTGCTTTCGTTTCGAAGTTTTGCCATGGGTATGGTAGCGAATGCATCTAACCCAAGAATTAAAGCTAAGTAGATAATGAAATCTGGTCGAGAAGCATACCCAATCAAATCGGCTATGGATTGAGTAAACAAAAACCCCAAGAGGATGAATAAACCACTGGAAACAGCTATAAAAGTTAGGGCTGTGCTGTAAACACTAGCCTGATTTTCTTCCGTTTTGGAGAACCTAAAAAAGGCTGTTTCCATTCCAAATCCCAACAAGACCATAAAAAACGCTACGTTTGCGTAAAGTTCAGATACTTCTCCGTATTGTGCTGTACTAAAGCTGGTTACGTAAAGTGGTGTCAACAAAAAATTAAGAATACGAGCAAACATGCTACTCACTCCGTAGATTGCCGTTTGCCCTGCTAACTTTTTTATTACACTCAACTGAGTTCGTTTTTATGACTTAAATTTCGCTTTTCTTCGTTCGATAAAAGCAGTAGTTCCTTCCTTAAAATCATCTGTTCCGAAACAGTTTCCAAATTCTTCAATTTCTGTTTCAAATCCGTTTTCACCATCCGTAAAATTTGCATTTACAGCCTTAAACGCCAAACCAATTGCAGATGATGAGTTTTTTACAATTTTCCCAGCAATTTCGAGGCATTTTTCCATCAATCCTTCTGGTGTAGTTACGTGATTCACCAATCCCCATTTGTGCGCTTCTTCTGCCGAAATCATACCTGCTGTGGCAATCATTTCCATTGCTTTTCCTCTTCCTACTAGTTGTGCCAATCTTTGTGTCCCTCCGTACCCAGGAATTACTCCTAAAGATACTTCTGGTAATCCCATTTTTGCATTGTCGGAGGCTACACGAATGTGAGCCGACATAGCCAATTCTAATCCTCCACCCAAAGCAAATCCATTTACGGCAGCAATGATTGGTGTAGTTAAGTTTTGAGCCAAATCAAACAATTTGTCGTGGCCTTCTTTGCTCAATTTTTTTCCTTCTTCCACTGAAAATGATGCAAATTCCTTAATATCCGCACCAGCGACAAATGCCTTTTCTCCTGATCCTGTTAAAAGAATGACCTTTACACTGTTGTCTTCATCTGCTGACTTTAAAGCATCTGACAACTCGCTAATTGTTTCCGAATTAAGCGCATTCAACTGTTTTGGTCTATTAATCGTAATTGTTCTAACAGAATCGTTGTTTTGGATAATAATGTTGCTTACTGACATGATATTTAAGGTTTTTTAACTCTATTTCAAAGTTAAGGGTTTCTCTTGTATTGATTCTGATTTTCGTTTTTATTATTCCAATCAGAGTGTTGATAAGTGAAGACAGCTTTAACTTAATATTGGATTACTTAAAAATCTATACCTTTACATTATGAAATTTTCTTCTGGCATATTTTTTTCACTCGTATTAGGAGCCCTTTCTTTTCTAATTGCCACACTAGGAATTTATGCTGTATTAAATGATCCCGATGAAGAGTTCATGGTGTTAATCATTTCAGCCATAATAGGAATTTTAGTTTTGACTGTTTCTTATTTCTTTTTACAAATTTACACCAAGAACAAATTCAAGAAAATTTACCGCTCTATTGGTATTGTGTACGAAAAAAACGGAAATGTTTTTGGTGCAGATGCGCAACTAGAGGTAGAAAAATGGTTGACGAATAAAACTTCAGAAATTCAGAAACTAAAATCTACCGAAGAATATCGAAGAGAGTTTTTTGGAAACTTGGCCCATGAGCTAAAAACTCCTGTATTTAGTGTAGAAGGATATATCTTAACGTTGTTAGAAGGTGGGCTAGAAGACGAAACGATTAACCGTAAATTCCTGAATAAAGCTGCTAAGGGAATTGACCGAATTACCAAAGTAATTGCCGACATGGATACAATTACCAAAATAGAATCTGGCAACTTAAAATTGAATTTAAAACGAATTTCACTCTTCGAATTGATAAAAAATATCATTTCTGAATTGGAAGACTTTGCCGAAAACCACGAAATCGAGCTTGTGTTAGAAAAATCTATGGTGGCTGAATTGTTTGTGGTTGCTGACAAATTAAAACTGGAACAAATCATCACTAATTTGGTTTCAAATTCTATTTATTATGGTAAAAAAGGTGGGAAAACAATTATTTCAGCAAAAGAGATAGGAAAAGGCAAAGTGCTTGTTTTGGTTGAAGATAACGGTGTGGGAATTGCCCAAGAACACCTTCCAAGACTCTTCGAACGATTTTATCGCGTAGAAAAAAGCCGAGATAGAAATCAAGGTGGTTCAGGAATTGGACTAGCTATCGTAAAACATATTGTAGAAGCCCATAACCAAAAAATTAGCGTTACTAGTGAACTTGATAAAGGAACGGTCTTTTCTTTTACTTTGGAGAAAGCTTAAGCTCCAACTGCACAGGTAGTAATCTAAACGATTTTCTGTGATATTCTGTTGAGCCAAATTCTCTTATCGCTTGCCGGTGTTTTTTGGTGGGGTATCCTTTGTTTTTATTCCAATCATAGTGTGGAAACTCTTCGTGGTATTGCTTCATGATATCGTCTCTGTAAGTTTTAGCCAAAATAGACGCTGCCGCAATTGGCAAGAATTTGCCATCTCCCTTTATCACGCAAACGTGTTCCGTTTTCCCGTATTTATTGAATCGGTTACCGTCAATTAATAATAAATTGGGTGTTTTTTCCAGCTTATCAATAGCTCGATGCATCGCTAAAAATGAAGCATTCAAAATATTGATTTCGTCTATCTCTTTAGGCGAAACGATTCCCACTCCCCAAGCGAGAGCTTCCTTCTCAATAATGGGTCGAAGTAACTCACGTTTTTTTTCTGTCAGCTGTTTCGAGTCCGTCAATATTTCATTCCTAAAATTCTTGGGTAAGATAACGGCTGCAGCCACTACAGGACCAGATAAACATCCTCTACCAGCTTCGTCACAGCCAGCCTCTATTTTGGTTTTATCATAGTGAAGTTCTAACATTCTTACTCTTTTTTGTACACCTCAACGATAGTTTCCCAAACAATTTCGGCAGTTTTGTCCCAACTAAAGCGCTTGGATCTCTCTTTTCCGTGATCAATTAATTCGTCTCTTAAGGATTCATCTTTGTACATTCGTTTCATTCCGTTTTTGATATCCTCCACAGAAAAGGGGTTGACATAAATAGCTGCATCTCCTCCCACTTCTGGCAGTGAAGTAAGTTCGGATGAAAGAATAGGCAATTCACATTTCATCGCTTCCACCAACGGAATTCCAAATCCTTCGAAATAGGAAACATAAGTAAGGGCAAGACCCGAACCATAAATATTATTCAATTCTTTCGATTGAATATGCCCCGTAAACACAACATCTGCTTGAAATTTCATGTCATCAAAAACTTGCTTGATGTCTTTGTTCCACCAATATTTTTCTCCTACCATCAGTAATTTTACCTCGCTTTTTGTCTCTTTCTTATACAAATCAAACGCCTCAAAAAGTTTGGTTACATTTTTACGAGGATGCAAAGCGCTCACGAACAAAAAATAAGGTTTTCCCTCCGTAAATTTACTCCTGGTAGCCGCTTTATCTTCCTCAGAAATAGGAAAAAATGATTCGCCCACTCCATTGTGTGCCACAACAATTTTTTCCTCTTTGATTTGAAAACTCTCAGCAATGTCTTGCTTTGAATATTCTGATACAGTAATAATTTTAGCCGCCTTTTTAGCAAATCTTGGGAAAAAATAATTTACGTAATTTCTGTTCCAAAACGGAATGTCTTTTGGGTAGTGAACAAAACTTAGATCATGAATTACGGGTATTTGTTTTATTTCGGAATTTAGGCTCAAATAACCGTCAGGCGATAACAAAACATCAATATTGTGTTTTTTCAAGGCTCTTTTTACACCAAATTCAAACCACAAAAAATACAAAAAGGGATGTCTTGCTTGGGGATGAATTACGACAGGGGTTACATTGCTCCCATAAATGAATTTTTGGTCATAATTCCTGTCAAAGAGGAAGAAAAATTCGTGTTCTGGATGATTCTGAACCAGTCTTTTTGCTACTTCGTGAGTAAACCAACCAAAGCCTTCAAGCTTTTTGGTTAATAAAAAACGAGTATTTATAGCAATTTTCATCTTGAGGACTAAGGTAATTTTTTCTTGTGAAATTGCCTAGTTAGAGTGCCATCAATAGCAAGTCGATATTTTTATGTGGCAAACTAAATGCGTCTCCCAAAGTTTTGCTCGTAAGCATACCTTTGTAAACGTATACTCCATGTCTAAAACCTTTGTTATCTCTCACCATTGTGGCGATTCCTCCTTCTTCGCCAATCTGAATAAGTAAGGGTGAAAAAATATTGCTCAACGCAAAAGAGGCTGTTCTGGACACTGAAGAGGCAATATTTGGAACGCAATAATGGATCACTCCGTGTTTGGTGAAAACTGGAGATTTGTGGTTTGTCACTTTCGAGGTTTCGAAACAGCCTCCTTTGTCAATACTCACATCCACGATCACTGCTCCTTCTTTCATGCTCTCGACCATCTCCTCGGAAACCACACAAGGCGTTGTCCCATTATTCGTCCTCAACGCCCCAATAGCAACATCGGCTCTCATAAGCGCTTTCTCAAGTACTTTTGGATTGATAATAGATGTCCAGATAGTGGTATTTAGGTCATTTTGAATTCTTCTTAATTTGTACACATCGTTGTCAAATATTTTGACACTTGCCCCAAGGCCAATAGCAGATTTTGCTGCGAATTCTCCTACCGTTCCTGCTCCAATTATTACCACTTCGGTGGGTGAAACTCCTGCAATTCCTCCCAAAATGGTTCCTCTTCCGTTGTTTAAATTACTCAAATAATGAGAGGCTATTCCTATCGACTTTATTCCTGCAATTTCCGACATCGATCGGATTACAGGGTACACATCGTCTTCGTCTTTTACAAAATCCCACGCAATTGCTGTGATTTTCTTTTTCATCAGCATTTCCAATGTGTTTTTAGGATGAACTGATAATTGCAAAGCAGCAAACAATGTCTGGTTTCCTGCCATCATTTCTATCTCCTCTTTGCTCGGTGGAGCGACTTTAATGATAATATCTGCCTTGAAAACCTCCGAAGTGTCGTAACAAATTTCGGCACCCACTTCGCTGTAATCTCTATCTACAAAATTGGCGTTTACCCCTGCATTGGTTTCTACGCACACTCTGTGTCCGTTACTCACCAATAAAGAAACTGCCTCTGGCACCAATGAAACTCGATTTTCTTGAAAGCTTGTTTCTTTTGGTATCCCTATAAATAGTTTTTTGCTGCTCGTTCCTGCTCGCTGCAGTTTTTCTTGAGGCACCATAAGTGCTTCTTTGGCCAAGGATTTAAGTACATCTGAAGACATATCAATAGGTTAGGGTGATGATTCGGGTAGTATCTACCACCTCGATAGTTAAATTTACAAAATTTTCGTCTAAGTACGACAGTATTTTATCTGGCCATTCGAAAAAACAGATTGCTTGGCTGTCTATAATTTCAATGATTCCAATATCCAGTAATTCCATTGCATCATTCAACCGATACAAGTCAAAGTGATAAATAGAATTATTATTGCCGGTTCTGTACTCGTTTACGATGGAGTAGGTAGGGCTCGATGTGTGCTCGGTAACGCCTAGTATTTTACACACTTCATTTATCAAAGTAGTTTTCCCTGCTCCCATTGGAGCTTCTAAACAAAAATGAGAATATTCCTTTGACAACTCTTGTATGAATTCTGCGACAGGCTTTAATTCCGCCAAATTTGTTGCTTCAAATCTTTTTTCCATAAACGGATTCCTATTAGTTTTTTGTCATATTCCTAAGCTCTCCTATTGCTTGTGAAATAGAGTGAACCCCACTGAACACAAGCCTTAATTTATTGTTTCGTTCGCTCATTTTACAGTTTCTCGGGTTGGTTTGAATGAACATCAGAACTCGAGTAAACGAATCGGACTCGAAGTAAGCTGATTGCTGATTAGAAGGGAAGTAACAAATCATTTTTTCTTGTTTCAAAATCATTTTTTCAAACCCTATTTCTTTCGAGAGCCATTTCAATCGGATGGTTTTTAATAACTCCGAGGTCTCTTCGGGAACGTCTCCAAACCTATCTTTCAGGTTTTTTCTGTAAGCGTCCAGTTCTTCTTTGGTTTTTACCTCGTCCAACTCTTGGTAAAGCGTCAACCTTTCGGTAATTTGGTTCACGTACGTGTCTGGAATCAATAATTCTAAGTCTGTTTCTAATTGAAAGTCTTCTATTTCAAAAAACTTGTCGTTTTTCTCGTCTTTGAATAATTCTTTGAACTCGTTGGTTTTCAGTTCTTCTATCGTTTCGTTGAGAATTTTCTGGTAAGTTGCAAAACCAATGTCATTGATATATCCACTTTGGCTTGCTCCCAATAAATCTCCTGCTCCTCTAATGTCCAAATCTTTCATTGCAATATTAAACCCACTTCCCAAATCACTGTGCTGCTCAATAGCATTAAGTCTTTTGGTCGCATCATCACTAAGCATATGCCTAGGCGGAGTAATTAAATAACAAAAAGCCTTTTTGTTAGACCTTCCTATTCTTCCCCTCATTTGATGCAAATCGCTCAGCCCAAAATTATTTGCGTTGTTTATTATCATGGTATTGGCGTTTGGCACATCAATTCCTGATTCTATAATCGAAGTAGCTACCAATACATCATACATTCCGTTGATGAAGTCCATCAAAGTGGCTTCCATTTTCTGACCTTCCATTTGCCCGTGAATAATTGCAACTTTTGCATCCGGAACTAATCTCTGAATCATACCCGCTACTTCTTTGATGTTTTGAACTCGGTTGTTTACAAAATACACTTGTCCACCGCGTTGCATCTCATACGAAACTGCATTTCTTATTGTTTCTTCATTGAAAGTATGAATCTGTGTATCAATAGGTTGCCTATTAGGTGGAGGAGTGTTAATGACTGATAAATCTCGAGCGCCCATTAATGAAAACTGCAAAGTTCTTGGAATTGGAGTTGCCGTCAAAGTCAGAGAATCTACGTTCTCTTTCATTGTTTTTAGCTTATCTTTTACTCCTACGCCAAATTTTTGTTCTTCGTCCACAATGAGCAAACCAAGGTCTTTAAATTTCACTTTTTTACCCGCAATTTTGTGTGTACCAATCAAAATATCAATCTCTCCTTTTTCAAGTCTTTCGAGTGTATCTTTTACTTTTTTTGGAGATTTAAATCTATTGAGGTAATCTACTTTGCAGGGGAACTCCTTGAGCCTTTCGTTGAAGCTTCGATAATGCTGTAAACTCAATATTGTCGTAGGCACCAAAATTGCCACCTGCTTGCTGTCCGCAACGGCCTTAAAAGCAGCTCTTATTGCTATTTCTGTTTTTCCAAAACCCACATCCCCGCAAACAAGCCGATCCATAGGGATATCTGTTTCCATGTCTTCTTTTACGGCCAGAGTTGCTTTGTGCTGATCGGGAGTGTCTTCATACATAAAAGAAGCCTCCAACTCGTGCTGCAAATAGGTGTCTGGCGAAAAAGCAAAACCTTCTTTCATTCTTCTTTTGGCATAAAGTTGAATTAAATCAAATGCAACCTCCTTTACTCGCTTTTTTGTTTTGGCCTTTAATGCTTTCCAAGCGGGTGTTCCCAGTTTGTTTATTTTAGGCTTTTTACTGTCTTTGCTCGAAAACTTAGAGATACGATGAAGCGAATGAATGCTTACGTATAGCACATCGCCTCCGTCATACAATAGCCGTATTGCTTCTTGTTCTTTTCCGTTTACATCAATTTTTTCTAGTCCCGAAAAAGTTCCTACTCCGTGGTCAATATGAACAATAAAATCTCCTTTTTTCAGTCCATAAATTTCCTTCAAGCTTACAGCCTCTTTCGATTGTTTGTAGCCCTCTTTTATTTTAAATTTATGGTATCTTTCAAAGATTTGATGGTCTGTGTAACAAACTATTTTAAGGTCGTTATCTATAAATCCTTTGTCGATACTGGTATGGATGGGAGTAAATTCTGCCTCCTTTTCTATGTCGTCAAAAATGTCCTCTAATCTCTGGACTTGATTAGGGTTATCCGAAAACAAATAATTTTCGTATTCTGCTTGTGTATTTTCTTTGAGGTTCTGCGCCAGTAAATCAAATTTTTTGTTGAAAGACGGTTGGGGCGATTGGCTAAAGAAAATCGTCTCTTTGCTCAAGTAAATTTCGTTTCCAAACTCAACTCCTGTGAATTCGCTCAACTCTTTTTCAAACTCTATGGAGTTGATATACAACTCGTTTGGCGGTAGTCTTCTTAGTTCGTTTTCGAGTTGGTTGTAGGTGTACAAAGCTTTGTCGAAACCTTGTTCTATTTTCTTTTTTGAGGTAGAAAAAGAATGCAGCCAAATAATCGATTTATGAGAAATAAATTCGAAAAAAGAAGTCCTGGACTCCTGCAATAGTTCTGCCTGAACGTTTGGCGTGATGGTTATTTTCTTGTGCGTATTAATGGAAAGTTGATCCGCGATATTAAAACTTCTAATGGAATCTACTTCATCTCCAAAAAATTCGATTCGAAAAGGATTATCAAACGAAAACGAAAAGACATCAACAATTCCTCCACGAACCGAAAACTGTCCTGGTTCGTACACATAATCTACTTTGTGAAAATGGCTTTCGATAAAAAGCTCGTTCAGAAAATCAATGGAATATTTATCTCCCACGTGAATATCTAAGGTGCTTTTTCGTAAAGATTTTTTGGTAATTACCTTTTCTACCATCGCCTCAGGGTAAGAAATAACCACACTATTTTTTCTGTTTTTCGAAATAGCGTTTAACACTTCTGTTCTTAACAACACATTGGCATTATCTGTAGATTCTATTTGGTAAGGCCGTTTGTAGGAAGCAGGGTAGAAGTAAAGTTTTTTCTTTTTATTCCCTTCGTTTATATTCTCTAATGTGTTAAAAAAATACACCGCCTCTTCTTTGTCCTGAAACATAAACAACTGAAGATCTTCCTGTTCGGAGAAAATTGCAGAAGAAATAAAGGAGAGGGAAGATCCTACAGTTCCTTTGATGTGGGTGTAGCCTTGCTTGTTTGATATCGAATTTTGAAGATCAATTACGGGGGAAGAAGTTTTGTACTTCTCAATGATTAACGAAGAGTCTGTTTTCATTCTGGGTTAATTGTCGCAAAGATAGTAAATGCAACTTGGAAAAGTGGATTCGTTCTGATTGCTTTTTATGATTCTCATTTTTGGAATAAAATCTGTATTTTTACCTAATTGTAATCGAACCAAATGAGCAAAAACAAAGGCATATTAATCCAGAAGCTGGATGAGTTTGTGAGGAAGTATTACAAAAACCTGCTTATAAAAGGAGGAATCTATACGTTTGCTATCGTTTGTATGTTTTTTCTGTCGCTTATTTTGCTCGAATATTATGGCAATTTCAACTCTACTTTCAGAAGCTTCCTTTTTTTTAGTTTCCTTGCTATTTCTACAATCACCCTTCTTCGATTCATTGCTATTCCTTTATTCAAGCTTAATAAACTAGGGAAAGTGTTGGATTACGATGCGGCAGCCAAAATTATTGGAGCTCATTTTGGTGAGGTAAAAGATAAGTTGCTTAACACGCTTCAATTAATCCAAACGGGAGACTCCTCCAGCAACGAATTGGTAGAGTATAGCATTAATCAAAAGATAGAAGAGTTAAAACCGATCAAATTTTCAACGGCCATTGACTTTTCTGGGAACAAAAAGTACCTCAAGTTTGCTTTGCTCCCTGTACTCGTTTTCTTTCTTATTCTTTTTGTGAATGCACGAATTTTAAAGGATGGAACAAATCGAATAGTCAACTACAACCAAGAATTTGTGCCTGCTGCTCCGTTTCAGTTTGTAGTTACGAACCCAAGTATGACCGTTGTGGAAAACGAGGATTTTGAGCTGGCACTGACCATAATTGGGAATGAAATCCCAAACGAAGTGTACTTAGAAATGGGCGGGAGCGAAATTAAATTGAGGAAAACAGCTAAAACGGAATTTAGATACACGTTCAACAATGTACAGAATAAAAAAACGTTTCGTTTTCGAGCTGCAGGATTTAACTCACAGAATTATCAAATTACTCCTATCATAAAGCCTATCGTTATGGGGTACAAGGTGAGTGTCGCTTTTCCGTCCTACACGAAAATCCCTGCCGTATCTTACGAGAATATAAGTCAGATTTCTGTCCCAGAAGGAAGTAAAATTTCTTGGGTATTTAATACCAAAAACACTTCCACAATTTCTTTTCTTGACGGAAAAGAAAAACAGTCCTTAGCTGAAACAACAAAAGGAAATTACCAAACCTCTAGAACGATAAAAAATGACGGTGTTTTTTCTTTGAAAGTAGAGAATGACTTTATGAAAAACCCCGATTCTATTTTATTCTCTGTGCAAGCAATTAAAGATGAGTTTCCTCAAATTGCTGCGACCGAAAAACAAGATAGTTTGACGCCCCGATTTAGTTATTTTAAGGGAAGTATTTCAGATGACTATGGGTTTTCTAAGCTTACATTTAACTTTCGTAAATATCACCAAGACTCGAGCGAAAAAAGGAGTGAATTTACCACTTTGCCTATTGATTTTACCTCAGGATTCAACCAATCCCTATTTTATCATGTTTGGAATCAGAAAGACTTGGACCTTCAGCTCGGAGAGGTCGCAGAATACTATTTTGAAGTATGGGATAACGATGGAGTAAATGGAGCAAAATCTACTAAATCTATCGTTCAAAAAATGGAAGCTCCTAATGCAGAAGAATTTGATAAGAAACAAGAGGAGCGAAGTGAATCAATCAAGGATGAGCTAGAAAAAAACATTGAAAAATCACAGAAAATTCAAGAGCAATTAAAACAATTGAGCGAATCTATTTTGGACAAAAAAGAAGCTGACTGGCAAGATAAAAAACGGATGAAAGAGTTGATTCAACAACAAAAAGAATTGAACTCAAAGAATAAAAGTTTGCTGAATGAAACGAAGAAAAAAAACGAAGAAAAAAATCAGTTTGACCAATCGAATGAAAAGTCTAAGGAGCGGCAAGAAAAGCTTGAAAAATTAATGGAAGACCTCAATAGCGAAGAAATGGAAAAGCTATACGAGCAACTAGAAAAAATGATGGAGAAGCTCGATAAGAAAAAGCTTCAGCAGTCTTTAGAAAAAATGGACTTAGAAAACACAGATTTGAAAAAGGAAATGGAAAGAACTCTGGAACTTTTTAAACAAATGGAAATGGATGAAAAGCTTGAAGAGTTTGCCAACAAAATGGAGGAACTGGCAAAAAAGCAAGAGGAATTGGCAAACAAAAAAGAGGATTCCAAGGAAGAGCAAGATAAGCTAAACGAGGAGTTCATAGAGGCGGAAGAACAACTGGATAAGATAAAAGAAAAGAATAACGAATTAGAGAATAAAAAAGAATTGGACGAGCTTGAGCAGGAGAAAGAGGAAATTAAGGAGGAAATGAAAGAAAGTTCTGAAAGTATTGAAAAGAATAAACAAGATAAGGCGAACGATAGCCAGAAAGATGCCTCTGAAAAAATGAAATCAGCGGCAGCAAAAGCCAAAGAGCAAATGTCTTCGAGTGCAGAAAGCTCTCAAGAAAACATAGAGGATTTGAGAGCTCTTCTCGAAAACTTACTTTCTCTTTCATTTGACCAAGAATCGGTATTATCAGAAATTAAAATAACGAACGTAAACGACCCAAAATATGTCGCTTTAGGCCAACAACAAGTAAAACTTAAAGCAGATGCCAAAATGATTGAAGACTCATTGGTGGCTTTGAGTAAACGCATCGAACAAATTCAGCCCATTGTGAATAAGGAAATGAATCAAATCAATCAGGGGATTGCCAGTTCGCTGAGCTACATTGGTGAAAGAATGACCAGAAATGCTGCTCAGCAACAACAATATACGATGACAGCAGTTAATAATCTAGCTTTGCTACTGGACGAAGCAATGAAACAATTACAGAAGCAAGCTGCAGCCGAAAAGAAACCTGGAAGTGGGAGTTGCAACAATCCTGGGGGATCCAATCCAAAACCAGGCCTTATGCCAAGCCTAAAAGATGCCCAGGGTAAGGCGGGAGAAGCATTAAAAAAACTTAAAAAAGCAGGTGAAAAAGGAAAAGGAGAGGGGCGAGGCGAAAAAGGAAACAGCGAAGAGCTAGCTAAAATGGCTGCTGAGCAAGCAATGCTTCGAAAAGCTATTCAAGAATTGAGTCAGGAGCTCAATGGAGATGGAAGCGGAATGGGAAATGAATTTAAAAAAATTGAAAAAGCTCTGGAAAGTGTGGAAGAAGATATTGTGAATAACAACATCGACAAAGAGACAATCTCTCGACAAAGAGAAATTTTAACACGTCTTTTGAAATCGGAAAAAGCACTAATGGAAAGAGAAATGGACGAAAAAAGAGAATCGCAAAGTGTTAAAAAACAATTAATAAGTAACCCTGACGAGTTCTTACAGTATAAGAAACAAAAAGAGAAAGAAATTGAATTATTAAAAACGATACCTGGTTCTTTATCCCCATACTACAAGAACAGAGTAACGGATTATTTTAATCAATCGAAATAGACCATGGAAGAAACACTTATTAAAGAAACATTAATTCTGGATTCCAACCAAGACAGTATCAATAAAGTAAATGCTTTTGTAGATGAAATATTCGCTAAACACAGCGATAAATTAAAAGATTCTTACGGAAACATAATTATCGCACTAACGGAAGGAGTGAATAATGCCATTACACACGGAAACAAATTAGACAACTCAAAAAAAGTAACAGTTCACTTCGCACTGCTCTCCTTTGGAGTTTCTTTTACCATCACGGACGAAGGAACCGGTTTTGACTATACTCAGATACCTGATCCTACTGCCTCTGAAAACTTAGAGAAAATAAATGGCAGGGGAATCTTTCTGATGATTCAACTTGCAGACAAAATTGAATTTCGAGAAAATGGTAAAAAAATTGAATTGATTTTTAACTTTGCCTAATGCAGCACGACCTTATATCCTTCTTTTCTGAGTCAGTGGAATTTCAGCTAATCGATAAGACAAGGTATAGCCAGTGGATCTCAGAATTGATCAAACAACAAGGCAAAAACCTTGGTGAAATTAGTTACATCTTTTGTTCAGACGACTATTTGCATGAACTTAATTTAGCACATTTAAATCATGACACTCTCACCGATATTATCACATTTGACTACACCCATGCTGGAATAATCTCTGGAGATTTATTTATTAGCGTGGATAGGGTAAAAGAAAACGCAGCTAGTTTTCAGGTCGATTTTTTATTAGAAATGAAACGTGTTATGGCCCATGGAGTTCTTCACCTAATTGGGTTCAACGACAAAACTACAGCAGAAAAAAAAGTGATGAGAAAAGAAGAAGACAAGGCAATTTCACTATTTTCAAACGAGCATGACATCTAACAACTCTACTTGTTACTATTCCAATTCATTATTCTCTATCTTTGTAAAAAATCGATACCATGCATCCAAAATACGACTTAATTGTAGTAGGTGGCGGTCATGCAGGCTGCGAAGCTGCTGCCGCTGCTGCTAATTTAGGCTCAAGCGTTCTTTTAGTGACCATGAACATGGAAACCATAGCACAAATGTCCTGTAATCCCGCTATGGGAGGAATCGCTAAAGGCCAGATAATCAGGGAAATAGACGCGCTAGGCGGCTATTCAGGAATCATTACAGACCAAACCGCAATTCAATTTAAATTATTAAACAAATCCAAAGGTCCTGCCATGTGGAGTCCTCGAGCACAAAGTGACCGGAAGCGGTTTGCCGAGGCTTGGCGCATGGCGCTAGAACATACGCCAAATGTAGATTTTTGGCAAGATACGGTTACCGACTTAATTCTTAATGAAGGAAAAATAGAAGGAGTAATAACAGGAATGGGCATTGAAATTTACTCTCATTCTGTTGTTGTTACTGCAGGAACTTTCTTGAACGGAACTATTCACCTTGGCGAAAAGCAATTTGGAGGAGGAAGAGCAGGGGAGAAAGCTTCCACTGGCATAACAGAGCGACTTATCCAAGCAGGATTTGAAGCTGGAAGAATGAAGACAGGAACTCCACCAAGAGTGGACGGCAGAAGCTTAGATTATTCCAAAATGGAGGAACAACCAGGCGATAACAACCCGGGCAAATTTTCTTTCTCTACTTCGACCCAACCTCTCAAAAAACAAAGAAGTTGTCACATCACGTACACCAATCCTGCTGTTCATGATGTATTAAGAAAGGGGTTCGAAAAATCTCCGTTGTTCAATGGACGAATAATTGGATCGGGGCCACGATACTGCCCTTCCATTGAAGACAAACTGGATAGGTTTGCGGAGCGCACAAGACACCAAATCTTTGTAGAGCCGGAAGGTTGGGACACCTGCGAAGTGTACGTAAACGGATTCTCTAGTTCGCTTCCTGAGGATGTTCAATTTAATGCCTTAAGATTGATTCCGGGATTTGAAAACGCGAAAATGTTCAGGCCAGGATACGCCATTGAGTACGACTATTTTCCGCCCACACAATTAACCTATACACTCGAAACAAAGCTCGTTGAAAACCTCTATTTTGCGGGACAAATAAATGGAACAACTGGTTATGAAGAAGCTGCCTGCCAAGGACTCGTTGCAGGAATTAATTCTCATCAGAAAAGATATGGTAAAGAAGAGTTTATTTTGACTCGAGCAGAATCCTACATCGGTGTATTGATTGATGACCTGATAACAAAAGGAACTGAAGAACCATACAGAATGTTTACGTCACGAGCTGAGTATAGATTACTTTTAAGACAAGACAATGCCGATATTCGATTAACTCCGAGGGGGCACGCAATTGGGTTAGCCTCGGACGAAAGAATGAAGAGAGTAGAGGATAAAATTAAAGAAACAGAAGGTTTAATTCAACTGCTAAAAGATACGAGCGTGGATTTTGAAGCGCTCAATCCTATATTGGAAAGCAAAAAAAGTGCAACAATTTCTCAAAAAATGAAGTTCGACAAAATCGTTTCTCGTCCGAATATTTCTCTCAAGGAAATTCTTGGAACTTCGCCTACTCTTGTTTCTAAAATTACATCATTAGATTCATTGACTGAAGAAGTGCTTGAACAAGCCGAGGTGCAAATCAAATACAACGGCTACATTTCCAAAGAGCAAAATGTGGCAGACAAAATAATTAGACTTGAAGGAACGAAGATTCCAGCTGATATGGACTACACCAAGCTTAGCTCTCTATCAAATGAGAGCAAAGAAAAGCTGAACTCAATTCAGCCTAAAACTATCGGACAAGCTTCTCGAATTTCAGGAATAAAACCAACAGACATTAATATATTACTTATCTACCTGGGAAGATAATCACAAACGTTCCACGTGGAACTAAAATTAAAACCCCGATCAGACTGTTCCACGTAGAGGTAGAGAACTTTACACACCCCAATGTTTCACGTGAAACATTGGGGTATTTGTTAAAAACAACAACTTCAAGCTGTTAATTGTCTGTTTATCAATTGTTTAAATAAATATTGTCTCGTCCGCACAATCGTCTCGTCTAATAAAAGAACTCAGTTTTTTTGATGTCTTGTATGTGTGCAAGCTTAAAACTCTTTTAAATCGTCTAAAAACAGTATTTCCTGTGTTCTGCCTTTGAACTCTGCCTCTATGTTGTATGTTTTTCAGTTTGCCTACAAAAATAATGGTGCTTTTTAAAAACTTAATCGTAAATTAGTCACAACTAACAAAAACACAAAACTTATGAAACAACTTATTGCAATTACAACTATTTTATTTTTAACCTTAACTCTATCCAGTTTTAACAAAATTTTTGTCGCTGACGAAGGTGATGCTATAATCGGACTGTGGGAACCGAGTAGCGGAAAAGCAAGAGTGAAAATTAGTAAGATTGGAAATAAATATTTTGGAAAGATTGTTTGGCTAAGAGAGCCAATTGATTCCAAAACCAATAAACCAAAGACCGACAAAAACAATCCTGATGAATCTTTGAGAAGTGTTCCGTTAAGAGGATTCAGAATGCTAAAAGATTTTGTTTATTCTGGTGAAAATGAATGGACAGGAGGCACTATTTACGATCCTGAAAGCGGAAGTACTTACAGTTCTACTATTAACAAAGATGGAGATGTGCTTAATATTAGAGGGTATGTTGGGATAAAAGCATTGGGAAGAACAGATACTTGGAAAAGAATTAAACTGAAGAAAAAGAAATAATTCCTATGAACTACTTTACCTATAAAACTATTATCGTTGGTTTCTTTCTGCTTCCTGTAATTGGATTTGGACAAACCGATACCACCTACCTAGAAGAGGAAGAAGATTACAGCATGTATGATGATGTGGAGGATGTCGGAAACATTGTAACGTATTGCAGTCCTAAAATCTTTGATTTGAGCCCAAACAGGTTTGTTTCATTGGGTTACGACCTGAACAGCGGAGGTGATTTCACAAGCTCTGCTGAAGGAAGGTTTGCTCCCGATTCTGCTGTATCCGGCAGCCAAACGTCTGGTTTGGTCTACCACGGATTGAGATTAAATGCAAACATTCCGGTGATATCGCTTTCAAAGTTTGTTTGGCAGCTCGGAGGAGGGATTAATCAATCTAGAATTAATATTAACGATCAGGTTGGTACAAATCCTAGTCACAATTTATTGTCTGACGCCATTTCGAAAAACCTCACGAGTATTAATTTGAATACCACTTTATTCAAACCGTTGAATGAAAATAGTTTCTTGATTCTACAATTGCTTGCGGAGATGAACGGAAACTATGATTTCAAGTCTAACAAAACAACGCCTAATTTAAGAAACAATAAATATTCGGGTACCTTGATTTGGGGGAAGAGACCACACGACAGGCTGCAATGGGGACTTGGGCTTTCTAGAACTTACCGTGCTGGCGAGCTTAATTATATTCCAGTTGTAATGTACAACTATACCTCAGAAAACAGAAAATGGGGTACGGAAATTTTATTCCCAGCAAAAGCTCATTACCGAAGAAAATTTAATCCACGTAATATATTGCTGGCGGGGTACGAACTAGAAGGAACATCATATCGCTTATATGACACACAATTAAACACTCAAGGACTAGAATTGAGAAGAAGTGAGATTCGCGCGCGACTCGACTACCAAAGGCAGCTTGTTGGCTTTCTCTGGGTAGGAATTCAGGCCGGAGTTATTGTGAACTACAATTTCAATGTAGATGAATTAGCTTCTCGAGATAATCAAGATTTTTACAGAGGATTTTTCGGAGACCAGCCATTTGTTTTCAGTAACTCAATGAGTCCAATGCCTTATATCAATCTTACACTAAACTTAGTAAGTTTGTAACGGTTATTTTTTTTAAAATAAAAAAGGCGTAATGAAATTCATTACGCCTTTTTTTGTGACCTCGACAAGACAGGGTTCAAACTTTTTGGAGGATGTCAGCAATCTACTTTAAAACTGTTTTTAACACCCCAAATATCTTAACCATCGCCAATGTGTCCAACTCACTATACGCCAACAAATCCTTCCTAACTTGTTCTATATCGCCCTCAAAATTGCCTTGAAGCATTTGAGCGAATGTATTACTCGCCGTACCTCCCTTTTGTATATTTAAGTTCTTGTAAGACAATGAAGGCGCTAAAGCCGGAAGGACTTTTTTGATTAAATAAGAACCTTGCATCTCCGGAGTATAGTATGCGTGGATTTTCTCCATTCGTTTCAGCTAAACATTCTTTTTGTTCTAATCTGCTATCTTCATGTTCAATGTGAAGTGAATATTGAAATACCAACTGCTGATATGGGCGACTACCATTGAAGATAGGAACAGCTGAAGTAAAGGTTTCAAAATCCAAATGATAGATAGGATAGGTTAGGTCTCCAACGAACTTCTCAATAGCATCTTTGTCTGTAGATGTTTCATTTCTGATTTCACTATTAACCTGCATCCATTGCTTATCATTCAGTGGAAACTCATCCGGGACATCTTTTAAGTGAAGAACATTGTTCTCGTACAACTCAAACTTCTTTTCTGCATTTAAACGTGCAATATTGAAAACCGAATACTCCGGTACATGTTTCCAATAATGACCAGCGAAATCAAACTGATAAGGAGATGAACAATGAGGCCCAATCTCTTTGCCGCATGGTTATTATAATGTAGGAAATTATTTGTGTGTATGGGACTTTTCAACTTTGTTAATCCTATCCTATTTATGTATTCAATTCATTCAGCTTTTGCTTTGAAGATTTTAGCATCGTTATAAAACAAAAAATCTTCGATCGAGTAAATTTTATCTGCGACATTTATCCAATAGTTATTATGATTCAATTGATAAAAAATATTGTCCTCTGCATAAGAAGCTATTTTTTTAAAAATGTGTCTGAATACTTGTCTTGGCAAATTTAAAGAAATAACGTCACCTCCAAAATAGCTTTTCAATCTTGTTCCATTAACCAATAAGATATCATATTCAGATAAAGTAAGACTATTTTCTGCTAGCCAAATAAGGATATCATTTATTGTTTGATATGAAGTTGATGGAGGAATTCCCTTTTTGGATTCTATATAATCCGAAGAATAATTACCGTCCGAATCCAAAGTAAGAAATAAATAAATAGTAGATATCTTTGTGTCTTTTATCACATTAAAAATTTCAAAATATTCCCAAAAGTATATAGAATAGTCTGCTTTGGATTGCCAATATGATGGGGTAAAAGTAACTCGCATTGAACCAAGAATTTTCATTCAGTTAAACGATAAATGTATTTTAGTATTGCATTTATAGTTTTTACTTAATTAGCAAAATAGAAACAAAAGGAATTAATTCCTCAAAAAAGTAAAGATTCTTTTGAAATTTTATAATAATAAATAACTGTTACACGAAAATAAAAAAATAAAAAAATAAAATATTTCAAAGTTTTTCTGGTTATGGACTTATGTTAAGAACGTTTTTATTTATATTAATCTACGGTTTTAGCCTTGTTTATGCTCAAGACATTACTATCAAATCGGATCAATTAGACCGATTAATCTGGAACAAGATCAACGATCGACTTGCTTCAATGAATAAAAAACCGATCGGATCCTTCGAAGACAGTCTGCTCAGAGATTATGGTAGTCGATGGGCAGAGCATCTAATGCCCTGGGATGCTCCATTCGAACACAGTGATAGTCTCTCTTGGTGGACTAATGGATCTGAGTGTATCTATAAAAAACGCCTAATTACAACGGGCGATAACGAACTTATCGACGCGATTGAGGGTGGAAACCTAGACCTAATTGCTGATGAGGCCTTTCAAGCCTGGGTTGAATCACCAAGTCACAACTATCAGATCTCAAAGGACGCCTACTGGGCTTCGACTGTATCTACTATGATTGTTTATAACAAGAGTAAAGGAGAATTTAGATTAACTGCTGTTTGGCTCTCTATGTACAATCCTCATGCCTTCATATGCGGCTCAAGATATTCTTGGATATTCTGATAATGACATGTTTAAAAGAAATATTTTTTTTATATTTAAACTACCTAAATCTTCAATCTATGAAACTTGTTAAGGTTTTTGTTCTCGCATTAGTGTTAATATCTTATTCATGTGATAATCAAAGAGACACCAAGATAAATGATTACAAGTGTGATCGACCCTCAGAAATTCCAGAGTATTTTAAAAATGGCAAACCTGTTGAATGGGATTGTCTTTGGAATGATTATTACAAAGACGGTAAAGTTCAAGTTATTTTTGATGAAGAGGGCGACCTCATTGGGTTAGCAAGAAAAGTGACAGGAGATTGGACTCCTCCAAATGAAGGAACGAAAGTTGAAATTAATTGATAAAAGTAGCTTCTGAGCTCTATTCCTAATTTCCGTGAAATGCCAAATAGAAAAATCACCCCAGATAAATTCGAATTTAATAATATTCCAAGAAAAATAATTCTCGCCTGCCCATCCTGTGCTTTTATTCCCGGGAATAGCAATCTTTTCTTATCGCTGCCTGTATCAAATTATAATATGGGACATAAAAAACTGATGATTATAAAATGCCCTATGGGCTTCTGTGATTATGAAGGAAACGTATTAGACTGGCTACAATTTAATTAAGGCAATAAAAAATCATGCGAAATGCCTATTGATTTATTTAATCACATTAATTTCAACGAATTCAACCAATAATATCCGAGAAGAAAAAAATGAAAAAATATTTGATTCCATGCGTTTTGTTTTTAGCTCAATTCAGCTGCACCTCTTTTGTTGGTCAAAATAGTGAGATCAACAATATGAAAATAGATTCTGATATAAATCATTTTATTTACCAGTATATTAAAACATTACAATCAGATACAATAAAATTAGTCGATGAATACGATTGTAACCAAACCGATGGTAATATAAATAATTTTCACCAGGGCGTTTATACTTATCAAATAGATCAAATAAAGAAAATTAGAGGTTTTCTCAACTCCGATTCAATCTATGATTATTGCATCACATATACAGCCTATAACTGTTGGGAGGGCATTGGTACAGGAAACTATTTAAGTAATTTATTTTTTGTGTTACAAAAGAATGACTATTTTGAAGTTGATAAAACAATGACCGATGATTTTAAACAAAGTTTTTTGAATCAACTTAATTTAGTTTACCCTAAGAATAGTATGAGAAATATTTTTAAAGACGAAGAGTTTGTCAATAAAGTTGAAATTCAGTCCATACAAAACAATATAATCTTTGGCTATTTTGAATTATTACAATGCGGAGGGATCCCTTGTATCACGGGAGAATTTCAGTATAATATAAATTCCAAAACCACTATTCTCGATAAATTAAGATCATATTAACTAGGGCTCATTTAGATAATGCTAAAAATGCCGTTTTAAATCAAACGAGTTTGAAATAAAATAAATGTCGTAGTGCTAATCTGAATCAAATATTATATATGAGAACTGAACAAGAAATAAGAGAAAAATTAACCGAGGAGTTTAACTCATTTAGCTCTGAAATGCGAGAAGGCATTGTAAAAGTTAGAGAAACTCAAGATGAATCTGAGTTGGAAAGTCATCATAGAAACTGCTCAGATATTAACGAAAGAATCATGACTCTGCGCTGGGTATTAGGAGAAGTAAGTGAGCTATGATCAAAGCCGGAGTAACAAGGTCCTGTTATTGCATTAAATAACGCTCATACTATTTGCATTGCGAATCAGGGTTTTGGTATTAAAGTGGGTATGAGACAAAATCCAGGCCTCTTTTTTAAACCCTTTAAACTACTATTAATAATTGCTTCTGGGTTAAATATGCCAACTACTAGAAGTTTATTTTTTCCAATAATTGATCTACCCGAAAAGGTTTGTTCCTTTTCAGGTTGGATTAAATCATTGATAAATTTGTGTTCTATTGTTTTCATAAACTTACCTGTAACGGTCTAGCTAAAGTGCGTTTTAAAGCAGTTTAGGTTTTGATAGCGTTTGTTACATATTTTCATTTATCCAATCCATTGCTATTTTTTCACAGATAAGATTGTATACTTGTTCAATCCCTTTGTATTTATCAATTCCTTTTGGTTCAAGGAATTCATTATATAGATCAGATAATGGATCAGGAAAATATCCCGGAAATGACTCAGGCTCTCTGTATTCAATATACTTTGCGCCAAAAGCTTGCTTTAATTTCTCAAAAGAGAGTTTTTCAATTGTATCTTTCAATGTTTGGGGCTTAGGTTTTGTAACATATTTTTTTACTCCTGGTGCGATATTTTCCATATCAGAGCCATCTTCATTGTAATCGATTATACTTGGATTAAATTCTAGTTTTTTCATTGCCTGCGTTTTAGAGAGAATCAATAGTTATAAGATTATGATATATGCACGTTATTTAATATACTCAGCACATTTTACACTTGCTATTAAGTTCACCAAATTAAAACTAGATATTGAATTGTCTGGATATCTAGTAATTAATCGAGTATCTACATTTAAGTTATACTATTAAGAATTACCCTTGGCCATGTTATCATATGCCAAAAAAGGTTTTACTGAATTAATTTGTGCGACATGGTAAAGTTAGGTATTTATTATTTTGATTTTCTCCCCTAAAATAGCTTGCCAGCAAAAATATTTTAGTTCAAGGGAAATAAAATTTATACTAAATTCCATTCAATAGCCTAAATTTACTTGTACTATCTTTTTTAATTCACCTGATATTTTTCGAACTATGTTGTTATAGTTTTCTAGATCAGAGAATTCAATTTCACGGTACTCGCTTTTTCCTTTACCAATTTTGCCGATAACATTGAATTTTTCCTTTACCAATTCAAATAGTTTAACCTCCAAACCTGCAATTAACCACCTTTGTTCAACAGGAAAATCTTGTGCGTCTAGAATTAAGTGGCTTATTGTCACAGACAGTTTAAATGCAGGTTCTTTTGTATCCGTGAAATGCCAATACTTCGGACTATAATAATCCTTCATTCTGCCATTTAGAGAACCATTGAATTTTCCGGGTTTAACAACAGACATACCTGGTTCAATAATTTTACCTGGCTCTTCTATTTTTCTTTTAGGCTGAATTAGATGTATATAAAGCCCACCTTTCGTTGGATCTTTGTCAAGATCATTAAATGTTATCATAAAAATTAAAATTTTGTATCAATTCGTAAGATACTTGTTAAAGCCCTTCTTCTATCTGCTTAGGGTGTAATTGATTTACTGTAAGCCTTCAAAGGAATGTACACCAGAGATAGTCAAAGTTAATTTATAAATTCATTCTTTGCAACAAGTGTTGCTTTCTTCGTTTTTCATTGTTTTCTTTTTAATTAATTCATGTTGTTTGAGTATCTCCTTATCACGTCCAAAGTACACATCAGCCGGTGTTAGATTTTGAAGAGATTCGTGATATCTATGATTATTGTAATACTCAACAAATTCTTCAAGTCTCTTAATTAAATCACCAGGCAGATAGTAATTTTCAAGTTTAACCACGTTCCTCATGGATCTATAATACCGCTCTATCATTCCTTGAACTTGTGGATGGTTGGGTCTTCCCCTAACAAGGCTCATACCCTTATCCTTAATGTACTCAGCAAGCTCTGAACTGATGTAGCAAGAGCCGTTATCACTGAGTAGCCTTGGTGAGCGATCTTTCTCTATTCCAGTTTTCTCCATAGCCCTGTCGAGCGTTCTGGTTACATCATCTACTTTCATGTTAGAGCACACAAGCTCCCAATGAACAATATATCGGCTGTAATCGTCTAAAATGGTTGATAGTTAGTACCACCCCCAGCCAACAATTTTGAAATACGTAAAATCAGTTTGCCACATTTGGTTGATCCGAGTGGTTTTATCTTTAAACTCATCCGCAGCCCTCATGACAATGCAAGCAGGAGAAGTAATCAGTCCCCTTGATTTGAGGATTCTGTAAACACTACTCTCTGATATAAAGTACTCTTTCTGATCAATCATACGGTGAGCAAGCTCTCTAGGAGATAGCTCTGGAACCTCCAAAGCAAGTTCTACTACCTCATTTCGAACTTCATCTGGTATCCGGTTCCACTGACTGTTTACAGTGTGTTTTTTTGGTGCAAGACCATCGTAGCCGTTCTTACTATACCTTCCATACCAATTGTAAAACGTCCTTTTAGGGGTGTTCAGCTCCTGTTGTGTTCTATTCACACCAAGCTCAGAGTCCTCAACCAAACGGATGATTTCGTATTTTTCGTCTTGACTAAAGCTCATATACTTTTTGAATTTTATTTTAGACCACGCAAGTCTTTTTTAAGACTCTGATTTCAAGCGCTTGCTCGGCAACTACCATTTTTAGACCATTTTATTCTTTCCGAAGTTCATCAACTTCAAAGGAGTTGGCTTCACGCTCTGTGTCACCGTTTAATCGTTTTTTGCCTGCTTCAATGAAGTCTTTGCTCCAACGATAATAAAGAGTTGGTGCTATCCCTTTACTGACAAAAGATTTAGCAAAAATAAAAAACGGAGAATTAATCAATTATGATCAATTCTCCGCTAGAGTGACCCCGACAGGATTCAAACCTGTAACCCTCAGAGCCGAAATCTGATGCGCTATTCAGTTGCGCCACGGAGCCTTGTTTTTCTGTTGTGCAGAATAACAAACAAAAATAGCAATACTATTGCAACCACAAACCCTATTAGGATATATTTATTTTCTTTCTCTGACGATATTTGCCTTTCGTTTTTAAAACCTGGAGAGCCTACCTCTGAATCAATCCATCCCTTACGAATCACTGAGGATACTTTCTCAATTATTTCTTTCTTATCAAACAACTTTTTCGATAAGGCTAATTCCTCTACCAACTCTTCCTTATCCGAATATAACCTCAGCACTGTGGATGATTTAATATTAAACAAACCTTCGTTTAGCTCATCTGCCGGGTTTTTGCTGTAAAACACTACAAACCCCTTTGGTTTTATTATAACGCCCTCAGACACTATATAATGCTCGTTTTTTTCGTTTACTATATGCCAACCACTCAAGTCAATTTCGATTCCTGATGTGTTCACTAATTCCACATAATTCCTATAAATCGAATCATTCTTGCACACTTCATTAAATCGTATTGTATCAGAAAAAATACTTCTCTTATTCTTTGCAAAAACAGGTGTGACATTTCGGTCCTCGTCTAGGGAAAAAGTATAGCCGGGTTCCTGATTGTTCGTGTCGGATTTCCAATGACCAAAATGATATCCAAAACTAGGTTTGGCATACGCTTCGTAGGTTATGTTGGAGAAAAAAACACCGCTCCATTTATTCGAATAAAGCAGTCCATTCAAAACTAAGCTTCCGTTTTTTACACTATCAATACTTAATCTATACACGCTATCTATTTCAAAAAATTCTCTGATATAGTTTCTTAAATAGGTTGGTCTCTTTGCCCCAAATTCTGTCATGGCAGCCACATTTTTATTCCAAATATTAACAGAACGTCTCCACCTCTTATAATGCATTGGAATCTCGGGTGCCAATGATTTTTCAAATCTTTCAATTTGCTGTGTCACATTTTTTTCACTCAATTGCCAATTCAAATAGTTTGTCACTTTTCTCATATAGGTTTGCTTAACCCCTTCGTTCTCCATTAATTTTCTGATAATGACAGTTGACCAAGCTGGGTAGGGCCATTTTCTTGTGCTTTTAATAAAGTAATCTTCTATTGTATTACTCTCATAACTATCTCTTGAGCTTAGTCCAAAACCAAAATCTGTATCAAATAATATCCAGCGCCACTTGCTTCCCTTCCTTCTTGAGCGCCAATACCGAATATTTCCACCGGCATCAATGTTATTAAAATAAACTTGAGCAATGTTATAATCTAGGTAGTTATCGATATCCATGAGTTTACCAAGGGAATCTATATTTTCATTTTTCGAAAAATCAGTTCTTTCGATAAATCGAATAAGTGATTTGTAATTCATTCTACCAAACTCTTGCACATCGCCTCTATGCTTTAAGATTGCAACACTATCTTTATCTACCTCGAAATGTTGTTGTAAATAATGTTCGTTTAGTTTTTCTCTCAAATGATAAATTCCCCAATATTCCCCATTCAAATAGACCACGCAGGAGCAATATGCTTGAGTTTCTATATTCAAATCTCTTACTAAACTTGTCATAAAAACATCCCTAAAATGACTGCTACAAAAATCTGAACCCGAGTTTCTTAAAATCAAAGATTTGTACTTTTTAAATTCCAAATTATCGAAGACTTTTGCCTTTATCTTCTTTTTACCGTACTTGCTTTTAGCATGAATAGAAAAAGATTTTTGAGGCAACATGGCGCTATACTGACCAAAAATTCGCACTCCTACCTGCTGATTAAACTCCGAATCAAAATCAGCTCCTAATAATTCAATGTTGGCTACTCTTTCCCAGTTTTTGTGAAAGTTAGCTCCACGGTATGGCGAGTCGGGTTTTGCTCCCGGACCTTTTACATACATTCCCGAAATAGTATCAAACAAATCTCCTGGCCTCATGGTAAGAAAAACCACTGGCAAGGAATGTTTGGTAAATAAATAATTGCGCGTAATGTCCCTTTTATCGCCCTCCATTCTTACTCTCACAGTTTGAGTAGACCGAATAACCAAACTATCTAAAAATAAAGTGCTGGGATTGTTTCCATCTGTTGAATAATATATTTTCTTATCTCTAGGCCCGGTAATTACGAGTGAAATTGGCGAACTATAATAACCTGAGTTATGCGAAAAAACAATACTATCTAATTGCGAAAAACTCGCATTTGCAATCAGTAAAAAAAAGACTAAAATTACTTTCATTGTTCAGCGGAATAAATCAATATATTTCTGAATTTACCAATTTCATTTTTCATGTACGGCAGATAGTCAGAAAAATCCTCCTTTTTATACTCACTTACAAACAAATACTGTGCTCCGAATGATTTCGCTAATTCCCATTGATTTTCATATTCGTGAACATTGCAGTAATTCGTAAAACCTATTTGATCCATGTTGTACAAGGAAATATTGATACTTACATCACCCAATACCATCACAACATCTTCCCTTTTTATTCCTATGGATCGTAAATAAGGTGTTATGTCTTCGTATGCCTGTTGATTTTTTTTATACTCGAATTGATACCAGCCAAAAACATCCTTGTCGTGCTGAGAAATATAATCGTATCCCGCAAAAGCAATAGGATCGGTTGTGTTGTAACGATGACGCACATGAACAGAACCAATAAAAA
Organism: Flavobacteriales bacterium; assembly: GCA_965655625.1. Lineage (GTDB taxonomy): Bacteria > Bacteroidota > Bacteroidia > Flavobacteriales_D > CAJJDF01 > CAJJDF01. Next base: position 70,436 of record CBFHHA010000001.1, read on the forward strand.
CTAAATATAGCAGCACTCCTACCAACGAGTAATTGCACCAACGCTTATCAAATAGGTTGGTATTTTGATACAGGAAAAGAAAGAAAGTGAACCAAGTTACTAAATAGAATATTAAGCTATTTATTAGGTAGTAATCATGGATATCAAACACTTGATAAAAGAGTAAAAAGAAAAAACTTACACCTAGAAAAAGTAAAATATTTAACGAAATAACAAAGGGGTTTATTCTTTTCATATTCCACACATTAGCGATGAATAAAATCCCAGTAGTGATGTGAATTCCAGAATTAAATATTCTGGGAGCCTGAACAGAAATAAATTGAGAAAAAGTTTCGGTAATTCTTTGACCGCTTAACTCCCAAATAGGCAAAATTCCTTTGAGAAAAACATAAGAATTGCCATTAGATTCACTGTATTGAATAGCATAAATGTACCAACTAGCTATGCATAATAATGGGATAAGAAAATAAAGGAAATGAATTGGTTTAAAAAGCCGTACTTCCTTAAACTTAATAAACCCGAACAACTCAAAACCTGCAATTCCGGCTAAAGCAAACAAACTGAATAAAGAGGAAATTTTAATAAGACCAGCCAATAAAAAAAATACAATCACCAAAAACAGGTGCTTGTTAGTGTGAGAATTGTAAAATTTATAAAACCAATACCAACCTATAAATACAATATTGAGAGCAGTAGCATCTGCTAAAAAATTATTGGTGTAATAAATATAAATGGGAGAAGTAAAGAGCAGAAATGATAAAAATAAAGCGGGAAAAAGCCGAGTAAATAGTGCATAAAATAACTTGAATAAATAGAATAGTCCGAGAAAGGAAATTACAACATTTATCAGACGAAATATCCACTCTTTCTGTCCTGTGATTTTCCAAATATTACCCACCAAATAATACAGAATAGGAAATTCGCTGGCTACCCCTCGCAATCCTGTTTCATCGCTCATGTGATGAATTTTAGGTTGATGAAAAGCTAAATTTTCTTTGTAATAATTTTGAGTAATCGATAAGCAATCAGCCTGCCTCCATTGATGAATGGAGCCATTTTTTTTTGTTAAAATTGCAGGGTAATTGTAACAAATAGCCATTCCTAAAAAAGAAATAATAAATATGATTATTTCCTTTTTCACGCTTAGTCATTCAGTTTTAGTCGAGTTGGCTTATTGGCCAATTCCCAAGCTGTGTAAAATACAAGTTGTGTGATTGTTTCTACCTTATCGAATAAAATTTTATCTACCTCATCGCTTGCTTTGTGATAATCTTCATGAACTCCACTGAAATAAAATATTACCGGAATGCCATTTTTTGCAAAATTATAATGATCACTTCTGTAATAAAATCTATTAGGATCATTCTCATTATTAAAGGTATAATCTAACTCTAGTTTCGTATATTTCTTATTAGTAGCTTCGTTTATTAGGTGTAATTCCTTGCTTATTTTATCAGCACCAATTACATACACATATTCCTTTTCGGTATGGTGCTCATCTAACCTACCAATCATATCTATATTCAAATTAGCAACCGTTTTTTCGAGAGGAAAAATAGGATTTTCAGTATAATATCTTGAACCCAACAAACCTTTTTCTTCTCCCGAAACAGGCATAATCACGATACTTCTTTTTGGCCCATTTCCTTCGTTTTTTGCTTTCTGAAAAGCCTGAGCTATTTCCAGTAAAGCCACAGTTCCGGTTCCGTCATCATCTGCACCATTATACACTTCGCCATTTTGTATTCCTAAATGATCATAATGAGCTGTAAGAATAATATACTCATGCTTGAGTTCTGGGTCACTTCCTTCTATCAACCCAACTACATTGGAAGATTCAATTCTCTCCATGCCTTTTGTGTAATTAAACTGAATTGTTTCATATTGTGGATGACGAATCAAAAAAGTTGAATCAGGTTTTTCTATTAAATAAATCTCGTTTAATAATTCGTCCGATAAAAAATAGAAAGGAATAAATTGATTTTTTTTATTCACTATATCTGTTGCTAATCTCATGGAAGATTTAGTTAAATAATGGTGAACCTTTTCTAAATTCTCTTGGTAGTTAGCACTAGAAAAAAACACTTGTTTAGCCCCTCTACTTTCCGCAAATCTCACCTTCTTTCTCCAATCCCATTGTTTAAATTCGGAAGGAGATTCTAATTTAATTACCACTATTTTCCCTTCCACTTCCAGACTTTTATAATCATCTCTTTCTCCTTCTACAATTCCGTATTCTACCGACACTAAATTGGATACCTCTGTATCAAACGCCTCAAATTTTGCCATGGTTGCATAGAAATAAAATTCCTTCGCATACCGGAAATCTTTATTATGAAACAAAAAATTAGCTTGCGGTTTATTGGTTTCTAATAAAGGAAAATATTGAAAGTTACCCCCATTATTTCCTGGAGTAACTCCATAACTATCGAGTTCTTTTCTTAAATATTCAGCCGTCATTCTTTGGCCTTTTTTCCCAGTTTCTCTTCCTTCGTATTCATCAGATGCAATTACTTCTAGGTGTGTTTTTAGTTCTTGCTGAGTAATCGTAGAGGCATATTGTTGAGAAAATTTATTTTTGCTAACCTTATACTTTGGTTTTAACAAAGAACAAGAAGTGAGTAGGATTATACCTAAAAAATATATAAGTTGTTTCATAATTCGAATCTTCATTATATTTTATTTACTCTTCTCTCATGTCTTCCACCTTCAAAATCAGTATCAATGTAAGTGGATACAATTTCTAATGCTAATTCCTCGGAAATAAACCTGGCCGGAATAGATAATACATTTGCATCGTTATGTTGTCTGGCAAGTTCGCAAATCTCTTTTGTCCAACACAAGGCTGCTCTCACATTCTTGTATTTATTTACAGTCATGTTTATTCCATTTCCACTTCCACAGATGGTAATTCCTCGATCAAACTCAGCCTTATCAACAGATTCTCCTACTTTGTGACCAAAATCTGGATAATCTACACTTTCTTCAGAAAAGGGTCCAAAATCTTGAAAACCAATATTTCTTTCTCTTAAAACTTCCTTAATTTTCTCTTTTAATTCGTAACCAGCATGATCGGATCCTAACGCAATTCTCATAGTAATGATTTGTTTTTTAGTTTTTTATATACCTTCTTAACATAGAATTTACACTTATTAACAACAACTTATTATAGGTTTGTAAATACTTAATTTATAATTAGTTATAATCTTCACTTATAAACATTAAAATCGTGTATAAGAAAAAATAGTATTGATAGCTTCTTATAAAAGTAATGGGATAAATTCAAATAATATTACAAGACGAACAAATTATCTAAAAACCTAATTTATTTACTTTCTATTTATTCCCATTTTATCAATAGATAAAGATAGAGTAAATTCTAAAATTTAATTAACAAATGAGTGTGTTAAAACCAAACTCACTCCTTTCAATATTAGTTAATTAATTTCGTTATCGAATAAGTATTAACATTCTGTAATTAAATTAATTAAGTAATATATAAAGAGGTAAAATTACAGGGTGTGTGAATTGTTTATAAGTTTTAATAAGTGAAAAATCCTACAATCTCTCTCGATTTTTGTACACAGAATTAACACCTATAATAATAATAACATAGTAAGTTTAAAAACTATTTATTTATAATGAATAGAGAATAAGGTGAAAGATGAAAAGAAATTAAATTGAGGATTTTAATTTATCTTTGGGTAATCGAAATCAATGAAAATAAACACAGAAAATATCAAACTCTCGCTGGCGGCCATTTTTTTTCCGCTCGTTTTTTTTTCTCAGGAAACAAACCCCAATGGATTTAATATTTTTTATTTCGAAAATGGAAATATAGCAAGCAAAGGTTTTTTGAAAGACGGAAAACCTAATGGGTATTGGTTTAATTATAACCTAAACGGATCGTTGAAATCTGAGGGAAATAGAAAAAACTTTTTATTGGATAGCACTTGGAAATTTTATTCGAATCAATACATCAAAGAGATTGTAAATTACGAAAAAAATAAAAAACATGGCCTATTTATTCAATTTGGTGATTCGGGAATTTTAGTATCCACTTCTACTTACCGAAAAGATACGCTACAGGGAGAAAAATTAGTGTTTTACCCAACTGGGGAACTTCATTTTAGGTACAATTATTTAGATGGAAACTATCATGGAAGTGCTTATGAATACAGACAAGATTCCACGATTATATCAATATTCGAATACAACAAAGGAAAGTTAGTAAGAAGAGAAAAGATTAACAGATTTAATGCAGAAGGAGAAAAAGAAGGAGTTTGGAAAATATTTACCGACAAAGGAATATTAAGAGAGGAAGGCGAGTACAAGAATGGCCAAAAGAATGGCTTATTTAAGCTGTATAAATACAACGGAGAATTGGATGAGCTGCAGCGATTTAATCAAGGAGAGATTTTATTAGCAGAAGAAGATTTACAATTCGTACAATTTCATAAAGAGTATTATCCTACAGGCGAACTTCATTTTACGATTGCCAAAAATGATTTTGATCAGAGGCAAGGAATAACCCAAGAATACGACAAAAAAGGCAATATTTTGGTTACCAAAATATTCAGAAAAGATACATTAATTGCTGAGGGAATAATAGATAAAAAAGGATTGAAGCAAGGCAAATGGAAATTTTATAACAAAGAAAAAAGTGTAATTGCTAATGGAAAATACAAAGACGATTACCAAGTAGATGAATGGTTTTACTATTATCCAACAGGAAAAATTGAGCAAAAAGGAAAATTCAGAAAAGGAGAATTGAACGGGAAATGGGTTTGGTATTATCCGTTGGGGATGGTTCACCGAGAAGAATATTACCGAAGAGGCAAAGAAAATGGGGAGTTTATCGAATACGATGAGGAAGGAAAAATAATAACAAAAGGAGAATACATCAACGGATTGAAAGATGGATCTTGGTTTTATGAAGTGGGAGATCACACCGAGAAAGGTAAATTTGTGGAAGGAGAAAAAGAAGGAGAATGGACTTATTTTTATATGACCGATCAATTGTACTTTAAAGGAAACTACAAAAACGGAAAACCGATTAATAAGCATGTTTATTACCATGTGAATGGAAATAAAAAATGGATAGGAAATTATTCTCTAGGTAAAAAAGAGGGGAAATGGGTTCGGTATAATGAGAAAGGTGAAATATTAGTTACTTACAATTTTAGGAATGACGTGTTAATAAAAACGGATGGAAAAAAAATAAAACCAGCTTTTGAAGAAGAACTAAACAGAGAATGAAAACAACGGCTAAAATAATTATCATACTTTCTATTTCGGTATTAGTTGGGCTTATTTTTACGCAATTCTTTATTGTAAAAAATTCCCTGGAAATTGAGCATGAGAATAGAGAAATAGTCGAAGAAATTAAACAGTTGGAATACAAAAATTTCCACACTGAAGTGACTCTTGCTTTAACCAAGGTGAGAGATAAATTAATTTCGATCAATAAAGAAAAATCAAATATTTACCTGGATCCAGTAAAACAGATTCAACCGAATTATTTTGTGGTGAGTTTTTACGACACGATTCCAAAGGATTTTTTAAAACAATTGATAGAGGAGGAGTTTTCTACTTTTTATATCGATAATTCTTACCAAATTGGAATTTACGATTGCTTTATAGATTCTATTATTTTCGATCAATTTACTACAGAAAACAAACAAAAATTCCCATTAAAATGGGAACACGATGGGTATTACTTTGGTGTTTATTTTTCTGATTTACAGAAAGCAGAAACAGAAAAAAAATCTTCTTTGCCTTACATGCTCATGTTGGCTACATTCGTAATTGTGATTGCCAGTTTATTTACATTTTATTTGGCAATCGGGATTTTAAAACAAAAGAAAATTTCTAAAATCACGTATGATTTTATTAATAATATGACCCACGAATTAAAAACACCTATTTCCACAATTTCATTATCAACAGATGTTTTGTTAAATTCGGAAGAAACCAATAAAAATGAGCGACTCAATAGGTATTTATCTATTATTAAAACGGAGAACAAACGACTCGAAAACCAAGTAGAAAGGGTGCTTCAAATTGCCAAATTAGATAAAGATGTAATCAAATTAAGGTTCGAGAGAATTGATATTCATGAAGTAATTGAAACCTGCATCAACACCTTTGGTGTGCCTATTCAAGACAGAAGCGGAATCATTATTTCGCATCTTAACGCATCAAACATGTATATCGAAGGAGACATTATTCACATAACTAATATTATTTATAACTTGTTTGATAATGCAAATAAGTACTCTCCCAAGAAACCAAGAATTATGGTATCAACTGAGGATTTGGGCGGAAAATTGGAAGTAAAAATAACAGACAACGGAATTGGAATAAAAAAAGAGGAGAGTAAAGAAATATTTGAGAAGTTTTACCGAGTTTCTACTGGAGACGTGCATAATGTAAAAGGTTTTGGTTTAGGACTTTATTATGTAAAACAAATGATGGAAAAACATGGTGGAGAAATTGAAATTGAGAGCAAAATAGGAGAAGGAAGCACATTTATTTTAACCTTTCCGGCATCAAAAAATTAGAATAAAAAATGGAAAAAAGAAACATATTATTAGTCGAGGATGATTTTAATTTAGGAATCGTGGTTCAAGATTTTTTATCGCTGGAAGGATATACAGTTCATTTGTGCAGAGATGGAAAAGAGGGGCTTCAAAAGTTTAATAAAAACAACTACGATGTATGCCTACTGGATGTAATGTTGCCCGAAAAAGATGGGTACGAAATTGCAGAAGATATAAGAAAAGTAGACAAGGAGATTCCTATTATTTTCTTAACAGCTAAATCAAATCCAGAAGACAAAGTAAAAGGATTCAAAGCAGGTGGAGACGATTACATCACGAAACCCTTTAATAGAGAAGAGTTTTTGTTGCGCATAAAAGCAATTTTGCGAAGAGCAAACAACGAAATGGATGAGGATGAAAACGAGGGAATAATTTCTTTAGGGAGTTATGAATTAGATTTTCAGAATTTGAGACTTATCCATAAAGAGGAAGATAAAAAACTGACAAAACGAGAAACGGCAATTTTAAAACTACTTTCTGAAAACAGAAATAAAGTAATTGAAAGAAGCCTAGTCCTTAATCTTATCTGGGGAGATGACAATTATTTTAATGGAAGAAGTCTGGATGTATTTATCACCAAACTCAGAAAATACTTAAAGCATGACGAAGGAATTCAAATAAACAATATTCATGGAGTAGGGTTTAAGTTAGAATTAAATGAAAAATAAAATATATTTGTAAAAAATTTAAAAACAAGAATACACATGTCAATATCAGATGCATTTCAAGGAGGACAACAAATAAGAAACCACTCACACCTGGAAAACTTGGTTGAGGTAGCTCTCACAGACGGACAAATAGTAGCAGAGGAAAGAGAATTATTAGAAAAATTCGCTAAAAGACTAAGCATTTCGAATGATGAATTAGATTCTATCATCGAAAACATAGGGAAACACCCAATTAACCCACCAACTAACAAAGAAGACAGATACAAAAGATTCTACAGATTAATTCAGATGATGTTGGCTGACGGTATAATTGGAGAAAAACAAGATAAATTAATTCACAGATTTGCGATTGGGTTAGGATATTCAGAAGAAAGAACAGAAGAAATTTATTCTCAAACGATTGAGTGTATTAAGAACGAGATGGATTTTGAAGACGCTTTTGAGAAAATAGCTCACTAAAAAGATACCTACTAAGCATAAAAAAAGGGCGGAAACATCAGTTTCTGCCCTTTTTTGGTTTTATACTTTTTTGGTTAAAAAGTAACGTCCATTTCTAGTTGTTGGTTTTCTCTCAAAACCACTACTTTGTGCGTACTTTCTTTTTCAAATTTGCTCAGGCAGTTCATGTAATCTTTCATAGATTTCACCTCAAATTCACCCATTTTTACAACAATATCTCCTTTAATTATTCCTGCTTTGGATGCTGGTCGGTCTTCTTTTACTCCATCAATCCTCATTCCGTTTCCATCAAAAAGATAATCAGGAATTACTCCCAAGGTTACTTTAAATGCTCTGGCTTTCTCCGATTTTTCTTTTGTTTTGGTAAAAGGAATGGAGTCATATGTATTCAAACTCATAACCACTTTTTCGATGTAATTGGCTACTTTTTCAATTCCTTCAAAATTGATAAACTCAGTATCGTCAGTTGGTTTGTGATAATCCTTGTGTTGACCAGTAAAGAAATGCAACACCGGTACATCTTCTAAATAAAAAGAAGTGTGATCAGATGGCCCAACTCCCGAAGAATCAAATTTTGATTGAAAACCAAACGTGTTACAAGAATCCAAAATAGGTTTAAACAAAGGAGAAGTTCCTATTCCATAAATCGCCAATCTATTATTGGTATCCAATCTTCCTACCATATCCATATTTATCATGTAAGCCATTTCGGTGGTTGGAACCGTGGCATTTTTCACAAAATAATTCGAGCCCCAAAGCCCCTTTTCCTCACCTGTAAACGCTATGAATAAAACATTCGTATTCAGTTTTTTTCCTTTCAATTTTTTGGCTAATCCGAGCATAGCAGAAACCCCACTCGCATTGTCATCTGCCCCGTTGTGAATTTGTCCTGCGCTATCGGCCAAAGAACCCTCTTCTCCATAACCTAAATGATCGTAATGAGCTCCAATTACAATTGTTTTTTCGGCTCCATTATCAATAAATCCCAGTACATTTCGCCCTTCAATTGTTTCGCCTGTTCCGGCAGTATCATGAGGATGAGCTTTCATGTTTCGGGTAAATAATTGAAAATAACTGTCGTCATTTCCTTTTGGGGCCAACCCATTTTCTTTCATTCTTTTAGCAATGTAATCAGCCGCAATTAATTCCCCTTTTGTGCCAACCTCCCTACCTTCGAGCGAATCGTGAGCTAGGTAAGTTACATCTGCTGTATAGTCAGCAATAAGTGAAATCGATTTATTTTCCTGATTTTGTGTGCCGCAAGCAAATAACAAGAGGCAAGCGAATGAAGTAATTGTAAATTTCATTGTATTTTAATTTGTAGGATTTAAAAAAAGAGCTAAAACTCTTTCGTGAGCAAAGATACAATTTCCTCTTTATCCTTTTTTATGATATTCGTTATGTTTTGATTCAATGAGAACCCTTATTTTTGACCAAAATATTATCACAATGAAAAAACAGTTAGCACTTTTATTTATCCCATTAGCAATGAGCTGTGGAGGCAACAAAGAAAAAGGAGATTCCTACTCTGGAGAAACGGAGAAATGGGAAGAACCAAAAGAAGAAGTTCATTTGGCAAACATTAAGCAACTGACATTTGGTGGAGACAATGCCGAAGCATATTGGAGTTTTGATAATAAAAGTCTTGTTTTTCAGGCAAAAAACCCAAAATGGGGAGCAGAGTGCGATCAAATATACGTAATGCCAATTGGCCAAGACTTGAGTGACGGAACCATTCCACAATTGGTTAGCACAGGATTGGGCAGAACGACTTGTAGCTACTTCATGCCTGGAGACTCTACGATTATTTTTGCCTCCACCCATTTAGCAGATTCGGCTTGTCCGCCAGAACCACCAAGAGGAGACAAATACGTGTGGCCAATCTACAGCAGTTTCGATATTTTTGTAGCAGATTTAGAAGGAAACCAGAAAAAACAACTCACGTTTAGAGACGGATACGATGCAGAAGCTACTATTTCGCCCAAGGGAGACTTAATTGTTTTTACTTCTGATCGTTCAGGAGACTTGGAATTGTACACCATGAATATTGACGGAACCGACATCAAACAGGTAACAACCGAATTGGGTTATGATGGCGGAGCTTTCTTTTCGCCAGACGGCACAAAATTAATTTTCAGAGCCTCTCGTCCAAGAACAGAATTAGAGAAAAAAGAATACAAAGAGTTGTTGACAAAAGGATTGGTTCAACCTACCGCTATGGAATTATTTGTGTGTAATGTGGACGGAAGTGACATGCAACAAATTACCAATTTAGGAGGGGCAAACTGGGCACCATTTTTCCACCCTTCAGGAGAAAAAGTTATTTTTAGTTCCAACCACAAAACAAAGTCTTTCCCTTTCAATTTGTTTATGATAAATCTAGACGGTTCAGGATTGGAGCAAATTACTTACGACAAAGCGTTCGATTCTTTCCCCATGTTTTCCCCAGATGGAAAAAAATTGGTGTTTTCATCAAACAGAGACAATGGAGGAACCAGAGAAACCAACATGTTTTATGCGGATTGGGTTGAGTAAGTCTCGATACAATTAAACAACTTTAATAAGTCCTTAGCTCTTTCTGAGCTAAGGATTTTTTTATTCTTCCTGATCTAAACGGAAGGAGCATTCTTCTATTAAGAAAATTTTCCTACAAAACCCAAAAGAATCATTCACAGTGTTATATTCATTGAAAAAGATTTTATCCCTGAGGCTTGAATAACAGCGGAAAAAAGAAGGCAAGTGAAGAGGAAATGAACAACTAACCATTCACAAGTTCCTCAATTTTTTTAAACCAACCCGTTAAATTATTCTCAAAAATACCTACATTTGTCCCGTAGCTAGACCACCAGAAAGTGAAAAAAGCTAAACAAAACAATGAAAAACAGCAAGTTAAGCCCGTATAAGGTAAAAAAAATTATCAAATACTTTTGTGCAGATGTAGATGCCACAAAAGCTAGCTTATTACTGGGTTTCAATAGAAAAACGATTAATAGATACTATTCTATTTTTAGAAAATGTATTTATACCCACCAAAGACAGAAACTGGAAAAAACAGCGAGTAGTTATTCACTATCAATTGATTACGTAAACTTATTGTACAACTATTTTGTAACAGGAAAATTGCAAGGGGAGGAAGAAAAATTAGTTGTGGTGGTCGAAAACGGAGACAACCTTCATATTTACCAGCCTTATAATTTTATTGAACACTTTTCTGAAACCGTAAAAAAAGGAGTGCACAACATAGAGGAATCCTTACCTGATGTATTGAAAAAACACTACAAAGGAATAAAAAAGCATAAATACATCAAGTATATTTCCTTTAGTAATGAAGAAGGAAGCAGAACCAATCGGTTTTTGACTTACGTAAAAAACAGACTAAGCAAATTCAACGGAGTATCTAAATATTACACTTATCACTTGAAAGAATGCGAGTGGCGATGGCAGAAGTCTCAAGAACAAATGGAAGAGGAATTATGGCAACTTTTCAAAAACCATGACGGTAACACGCTATTGTTTAAACTAGAGAAAGATCCTGTAACAATTAAGTAAGCCTCAAAAGAAGGAAATTCTGCAAACAAACTAGTAATTGAATATTAAAAAAACATGAATAAAGCTCAACAGTCCCTGTTAGATTCCATTGGAAAAACGCCAATGATAAAGTTACAAGGCTTAAGCGAAATGTACGACACAAATGTGTATGCAAAGCTAGAAGGGTTTAATCCTGGACATTCAGTAAAAGACAGAACCGTGCTCAATATGATTGAACACGCGGAAAAACAAGGAAAATTGAAAAAGGGAGTTTCTACACTGGTAGAAGCGACTTCGGGAAACACAGGATTTAGTTTGGCCATGATTTGTGCCATAAAGGATTATAAATGTGTGGTGTGTGTGAAGGATAAATCTTCTACAGAGAAAATCAACGCAATAAAAGCTCTTGGAGCCAAAGTTGTTTTGTGTCCTAGCAATGTAAAAGCAGACGACCCAAAGTCTTATTACAAGTCGGCTGAGAGGCTAAGCAAGCTCATCCCGGATGCTTTTTATATTAACCAAAATTTTAATTTAGATAATTTTGGTGCCCACTATCAAACTACGGGCCCAGAGATTTGGGAACAAACTCAAGGAAAGGTAACTCATTTCATCTCGTCTGCGAGCACGGGGGGAACCATTTCTGGTATTTCTAAGTATTTGAAAGAACAAAATGAAAACATTGATGTAACGGCTGTAGATAGCGAAGGTTCCGTACTCAAACATTATCACGAAACAGGAGAATACGATACTTCTTTGAAAAGAAAAACGATGTTGGAAGGAGTAGGAAAAGACATCATTCCGCCTAATGTATTGATGGACAATATCGATAGGTTCATCAAAATAGAAGACAAAGAAAGCGTAAAGAACATTTTGAAACTGGCCAGAACAGAAGGTATAATGGCTGGAGGATCATGTGGAGCAACTATTGAAGGATTGAAAGCAATAGCACCAGGTTTAAATCAAAATCACACAGTGGTTTTATTGTTTAGCGATCACGGGAGCAAGTATTTATCAAAATTTTATGATTTTGATTGGCAAAAAGAAAACGGATATTCCTCAGAAAAAGAGGACGAATTAACAACAGTAATCAACGAATTTTATTTTAATAACAACAACAAATAAGAAAGATGAAAGATTTATTTGACAAAATCGCCAAAGGAGGAGAACTAGGAAGATACCGATCTAAAACTGAAGGGTATTTTATGTTTCCTAAGTTAGAGGGAGAATTGGCTCCAAGAATGATGTTCAACGGAAAAGAAGTGTTGAACTGGAGTTTGAACAACTACCTAGGATTAGGAAACCACCCCGAAGTAAGAAAAACAGACGCAGATGCAGCAGCAGATTGGGGGCTTGCTTACCCAATGGGATCTCGTATGATGAGTGGAAACACAAAGTACCACGAACAATTGGAAAATGAATTGGCCGAATTTGTAAAGAAAGAAGCAGGATTGGTAGTTAATTTTGGATATCAGGCAATCGCATCTTGTGTGGATGCACTTGTTGATAGACACGATGTGATTGTGTACGATCAAGAGTCGCATGCTTGTATCATTGATGGAGTAAGAATGCATCAAGGAAAACGATACATGTTCAAACACAATGACATGGAAAGCTTAGAAAAAAACTTGAAGAGAGCTGAAAAATTAGCAAAGGAAACAGGAGGAGGAATTTTAGTGATTTCTGAGGGAGTATTTGGAATGAGAGGAGATCAAGGAAAGCTAAAGGAGATTATGGAGTTTAAGAAACAATATAATTTCAGAATTTTGGTAGATGATGCTCATGGATTTGGAGTACTAGGAAAAACAGGTTTTGGAACAGGAGAAGAGCAAGGAATCCAGGACGATATTGATGTATATTTTGCCACTTTTGCCAAATCAATGGCGGGTATTGGAGGATTTATTGCAGGAAACAGAGACATTGTTGATTTCTTGAAATACAACCTACGTTCTCAGGTTTATGCGAAGTCTTTGCCAATGCCATTTGTAATTGGAGCTTTGAAAAGATTGGACATGATGAGAAACGATTTGTCGTTCAAAAACAAATTGTGGGACAATGTAAACATGCTTCAAAATGGACTGAAAGAAAGAGGTTTTGAAATTGGATCTACCAACTCATGTGTAACTCCTGTTTACATGAAAGGGTCTTTGGAAGAGGCTACTCACTTGGCTTTCGACTTGAGAGAAAACCATCGTATTTTCTGTTCTATCGTAGTGTATCCGGTAATACCAAAGGGAATGATTATTTTTAGATTAATCCCTACCGCTTCGCACAGCAAAGAAGATGTATTAGAAACACTAGATGCATTTGAAGTGGTGGCTAAAAAACTAAAAAACAAAGAATACGATTTACCAGAAATGGCAACGTTCGAATTGCAGGATAATCACATCTAAAATCTAAGGATTTATTTAGAGGTTGAAACGCTCACCGGAAGGTGGGCGTTTTTTGTTTGAAACCTTATTACCAAATGATTAGGCGTTTTATTCTTTTATTACCTTGTAGCTTCGAGTAGAATTATTTGAAGATATGTTTAAAATATAAACCCCTGTAGGATATTGCGATAAATCAATGGAGGTGATTTTCTTATTTAAATTCTCTGAGAAAATCAGCTCTCCGGTAATTGCCAGGACATCAATTTTATTACCAAAAGACAAAGAAGGTTCCAAAGCGGTTACATTTATTACTGAAGAAGTTGGGTTTGGATAAATACGGATGTCATTTTTTGAATTTTCGAGTTCATCCACAGAAACCACATAACCACCAAAACAGGTATTAGTAAATGCCGTACTTAATTCTGTACTAATAGTTAATACTGCTGTTGAATCCTTACAAATACATCTTCCATCATTAAAATTGTAAGTTATGTATGCCGCATCTGTTTCAAAAGCCTTAAAGGTACATTGCTCAAACGTTAGCGAGTCACTTGTTAGCAATTGTGTGCTATGATTCCAATTGGTAAACAAAGTATTTCCTCCACTCCAATGATTATTTCCTGGCTCCTGAATAAAGTCACAAGGCTTTAAGAAGAGAAGATACAGGGTTCCACTTCCTCCAACAATACCAGCACCACCTCCCATATTTACAGCAATTGTTCCATCACCCCTTAAATCACCAATAAAAGAGATTGACCTAGAAAAACGCTCACTAGGTGCCAAGACTAACCCAAACCCCCCGTTATTGCCATTGATTTTAGTGTAAGTTTTTACTGTTTTGTCTGAATTGAGGTATAAAACGTATCCATCTCCATCGTTTTGTTGGTTGGCCCCTGTAATTAAATCTGGAATACCATCCCCATTTAAATCTCCTGGCGCACACATAGCGTGACCAAATGCTGCGCCAAATGATCCATTAGCGTTAATCGTATCTGATAATTCATCTGCAAACCCATTCAATCCCTCTGTGATTTTTAACTTAGAGTTTACATGGAAAGTTGAAGAATCTAATGAAAGAATCCACACTGCGCCTTTTCCACTATCAGAGGAGAACGCACCAACTGCCAGTTCTTTATCTCCGTCATTGTCTATATCTCCCAACATAGCAACTTCTCTCCCTCCAAAACCGTCATTGTTTTGTAGGCCTGTGCCAAAGCCACCTTGAGTAGAACTTATATTTACAGTTTTGGTATTAACAACCCTTGAGTTTTGATTAAAAAATAGAATTTTAATTGCTCCTCTTCCTCTTCCTCCATCGTTGGAAGAAGGATTACAAGCTACAATATCAATTCTCCCATCTCCATCCAAATCTCCCACAGCTGAAAGACCTTGAGAAACAATGTTTTGATTTTTCACATAGCTTTTTACTTTTCCATTTGTATCTAAATGCAGGATGTAAATTACCCCATTTGGTACGTGATTGGCTGAAACAGCTATGTCTGGGGTTCCATCTCCATTATAATCACCCACACCAGCTACTCCATATCCAAAAAAGCTACTAGTGGTCAGTGTGTCAGTAAAATCACCTTCCAACATCGATATTTTTTGATTTGATTTTACGGATCCGTTATGGTTCATAAACAAAATATAAACAGCACCAGCATCAGTTGCTCCATCGTCATCCGACCTTGCTCCAACCGCTAAATCTAAGATTCCGTCACCATCTACATCACCTATTACATCATGTTCTCGGCTGAATCTATCTCCCGGATCCAGTGTTGCAAAAAATCCGCCAGACCCATTTTCAATTCTAACAAATCCATCAGGACCCCATTGGGTCGTGGTTTGAGAATAAAAGAAAGAAGAGGAGAATAAGAATGCTGTGAGCAGCGAATAGTTCTTGATTTTCATAGAAAAAATTGTTTGGTTTAATGATAAGACAACTGCCTTTTTAAAAGGTTTAACGTGGTTAAAAAAAACTATTATCCCTTCTTTTTCGCCACAAATCGGATTACTTTGCCAATTCCTTTATGATAAATTCCTTCGTTGAGTTCCACTTCTTTTTCTTCAAGTTGAAGAACTTCAAATTCTGGAAAATCTTTTTGGATGCTTTCCGTAGTAAAGAGCATTTCTAGTTTATTGGGTCCACCTATCTCTGGATTTTTTTCTCTCAACGGAAGGTTGTTGGTACTAAATCCTTCCAAAATTAGCAATCCACCGGGTTTTATTAATTCTCCTATTCTTTGGTGATAATTGGATAAAATAGCGGGAGGAAAATGGGCGTAAATTAACGCAGCCCCATCAAAACTAGTTTCATTAAAATCCATGGACAGAAAATCGCCTACCTTGTAGTCAAGCATTACCCCTTGGGAAGCCGCAAGTTGTAGGGCTTTTTTCTTTCCTTCTTCGCTAATGTCAAAGGCAGTTACTTGCAAGCCTTGCTCGGCAGCAAACACCGCATTTCTTCCTTCTCCTTCGGCAGGAAGTAATAGGTTTCCAGCTAATTTATAACGAGTTACTGTTTGTTTAAAAAACTCGTTTGGTTCTTTTCCATAGGCAAACTCTTTTGCACCATAGCGGTTATTCCACATTTCTTTTATTTCATTGTTCATAAACGTAAAGATTTTAATAACTCATGAAAATTACAAAAACCTATCCGTTCAAAAAATTAAACTGAGCTAAAACATAGACATAAAATCGAGAAGGATTGATGCTTAACTTTCACTGAACATATACCCTAAAATAGGTTTGCATTTATCAGTGCAGGCAGGATAAAACCCAAGAGGTTCTCGCTCTTTGTTTTTGCTGGGATTTCCCCACCAAAATTCCGCAATGGCAATGGGTTTTAATCCATTGGAAAACGCATACTGGAGCAATTTTTGTAGCAGCACATTCTCCTGCAGCAGCAGGTGGATTTCCGTGTAAGGAATCTGCGAATATGTCAAGTACGGTTTTTTTAATCCCTTTCCTGTTGGTAAACACATAATTTTCGAATAACCATTGTTGCAAGTCGTGCGATTTTTGTTTTCTGGATTCGGTGAGTTCGTCTATTTCGGTTTGGTTAGTCGAGTTTTTTATTGTGTTTCCTATTTCAGTTAATTCGGTCATGCCTTTATTGATAAAATAATCATCCCTGCTAGGGTCAAAAACCGAAGGGACAAATTGAGGACAAGTTTTTCCTCCAGGAAATACACCTGACATGGTTACTAAATAGCCCAAACTTTTATCCGTTTTCTCAACCACCAATACCCCAAACATTTTTCCTCTTTGCGAAGTAAAATCATACTCCCAATTTGGTTCCTCACTCTTGATAAACGCCTGAAACTCTGAGGAGGCAATTTGAGCAATTTCGGGTATTTCAAATCCAAAAGGATCATTCAATTCGCTAGGAATTGAAATGATTGAAACATCGAATGTAAAATTAAAAACCAAAGGTTGAGACATGGAATAGAGTGATTTCTGGAGACTACAAAGGTTGGAAAATAAAAGCCGAGAGCGAATTTAATTCCAAATAAAATCGTATTATCTTCACGGTATGCCAAGAATAGATTCCTTTTTATGGTCCGTAAGGTTATACAAAACGCGGAGCAAAGCTACAGAAGCTTGCAAGAAAAACCGAATTCTCATAAATGAAGCCGAAGCCAAGCCCTCCAAAGAAGTAAAGAAAGGAGATGTTGTGATGATAAAAAAATCGGGGATAAAATTTGAGTACAAGGTATTAGAGGTTTTATCCAAAAGAGTGGGAGCCAAGTTGGTTCCTGACTACCTCAAAGAAACCACTAAAATTGAAGAAAAAGAGAAATTAAAACTTCAACAGTTGGCTCAAAAAACCTACAGAGATAAAGGAGCAGGAAGACCCACAAAAAAAGACCGAAGAGATTTGGAGAATTTTTGGTAAGTGGCACTTATTATTCTGCCATTGGTGTCATTTCCGTGAAAACGGAAATCTTAACACCTGAATCGTCCAGATGAATAAGAATCCCTTGTAAAAAGGAATGACAAATGAAGAGTGAATAAAAACCCTTAACTTTAATATAAGTAAAAACCAATTCACCATGATCCATACCTTTGAAACTAACTGGGATAAAAAAGAATTTAAAGCCTATACCTTGTTGTACTGTAGTCAAGCTGATTTGGCAGAATCTAATGCTGAAAGAGGAATAATTGTGAAAAAAGTGGGGAAAGAAAACTACAACCACATTCACCAAGAAATAGAGCAAGACAACGATTATTCCCGAGTGCAAAAAATAATGGCGGCAGCCAAAAGATTAGATTACGATTCCGAAAAACTGATCAATGATATGAAGGAAGTTTTTTTCTCTGACGGAGAGTTTGACGAAGTAGAAAAAGGAGTTTTTCTTCTCTTGAAAAAACTCCTGAAGTAAAGAGATAACAC
>CBFHHA010000001.1:88556-143757 GCA_965655625.1 Flavobacteriales bacterium
TACCGTAAATGTTTGTTGAGTAATCCTAAACTTACCAGTACAGCTCCAACAAACACCAATTCGAAATACTCTTGAAAAGAGCCTTTTATTACCGACATCACAATACCGTAAATAACAGCAATCAATCCAGCTATGATCGAAACCAAATGGATGGGTTTCATTTTTTTCATGGAATGAAGTTAAGAAATAATTTGACTTACGCTGTCATTCCTGCGAGGGCAGGAATCTATTGACGCAAATCAGCCTAATGAATAAGATTCCTGCCTTCGCAGGAATGTCAAATGTTGATAAATGAGTACTTTCACCTTCTCAAAACAGAACCTAATGATTTCAGTCGATAATTTAGCCGTAGAGTTTAGCGGTACCACCTTGTTTAGCAATGTTTCCTTTGTGATAAACCCCACCGATAAAATTGCTTTGATGGGAAAAAACGGAGCTGGAAAAAGCACCATGATGAAAATTGTGGCAGGCGAAACCAAACCTACAAAAGGAGCAGTGAGAGCCAACAAAGAGTCGGTTATCGCTTATTTACCTCAACATTTATTAACCGAAGACGATTGTACCGTGTTTGAAGAGGCAGCAAAAGCTTTTAAGCAAGTTTTTGAGATCAAAGAAGAGATGGACAGGCTGAATAATGAACTCACAACTCGAACTGATTATGAGAGCAATGAATACATGGGAATCATAGAAAAAGTATCGGAGTTAGGCGAAAAATATTATGCTCTGGAAGATGTAAATTACGATGCGGAGGTGGAAAAAGCATTGAAAGGACTGGGTTTTAAGCCCGAAGATTTTCACCGCCCAACGAGCGAATTTAGTGGAGGGTGGCGAATGAGAATTGAGTTGGCAAAGATTTTATTACAAAAACCAGATTTAATTTTACTGGATGAGCCAACCAACCACATCGACATTGAATCGGTGATTTGGTTAGAGGATTTTTTGGTGAATAAAGCAGATGCCGTGATGGTTATTTCGCACGACAGGGCTTTTATTGACAACATTACCAACCGAACCATTGAAGTTACAATGGGAAAAATTTACGATTACAAAGCCAATTATTCGCACTACTTGCAATTGCGAGAAGAACGAAGATCGCACCAAATAAAAGCGTACAAAGAGCAACAAAAATTCATTGCCGATAACCAAACTTTTATCGATAGGTTTAAAGGAACTTATTCCAAAACCAATCAAGTTACAGCAAGAGAAAGAATGCTCGAAAAATTAGAAATTATAGAAATAGATGAGATAGACACTTCGGCACTAAAGCTGAGGTTTCCTCCAGCACCCAGGTCGGGAGACTATCCAGTTTCGGTGAAGGAAGTCTCTAAAAAATATGACGATCACGTAGTGTTTAATGACGCCAATATGGTGATTTCGAGAGGCGAAAAAGTATCGTTTGTAGGCCGAAATGGAGAAGGAAAATCTACCATGATAAAAGCCATTTTGGGCGAAATTGAGGTGGAAGGAGAATGCAAACTGGGACACAATGTTGAGGTGGGATATTTTGCTCAAAATCAAGCCAGTTTATTGGACGAAAGTTTAACTGTTTTTCAAACCATTGACGAAGTAGCAGTAGGCGAAATCCGGACTCAAATTAAAAACATGTTGGGAAGATTTATGTTCTCAGGAGACGATATCGACAAGAAAGTAAGTGTACTTTCGGGAGGAGAGAAAACAAGGCTTGCCATGGTAAAACTCTTGCTCGAACCCGTAAATTTACTCATCTTGGATGAGCCAACAAACCACCTAGATTTAAAATCGAAAGACGTATTGAAAGAAGCCTTGATGGATTTTGACGGAACCTTAATTTTGGTTTCTCACGACAGGGATTTCTTGCAAGGATTGTGCGAAAAAGTATTCGAGTTCAAGAACCTGAGAGTGATTGAACATTTTGAAACGATTGATGCGTTTCTTGAGCGAAATAAGATTGAGAAAATTGCGGATATTAATTTGTAAGCTTTCGCTAAACTTTTTTTGAAGTGCGGTATTTGTAAACACTAAGAACCAGCAAGAGTGCCGATAAAATTAAAATAACAAAAGAGGTTTTATTTTCGCGCCACTGGTAGTTTGCGTTGTGCAGAGTTATAAATTGACCTATGGCAACAAACGCTTGGCCAAACGCGATGAGCAGATAAAACAAGGGTTTTTCTTTTTTCATTGTGGTGATTGTTATTGAACTGTGCGCACAAACAAATGTTAAGGGGAAATTATATCAGCTGAGCTTTGCTTCTATCTCTTTGTATTAATAGGAGAGAAGTCCATATTACGAGGGTTGCGTCAACTAAAAACACAAACTTTTGGAGAAAAGGCATGTAGTAGATTCCAACCTTCGTCTCGAAACCTAAATACAAACAAATGCTCATTACAAAAACAATGTAGGTGAGTGTTTTAAACGGTTTGTTTTTGAACTTTACCAGCTCAATAAAAATTGGAACAAAGGCCATTGAGGCAAAAATACCAACCAGGGTTACAACCAAATCGTGCAACTCTTCTTGGTACATGAATGTGAAAATTGCCATCGATAATACGCCCAGAATTTTTATCAGTTTCGTGTTTCTGTTTCTACGTTCAAAAATGTTTGGCATCACGTAAAAGAAAGACATCATCGTGAAACTGAGTACAATGTGAGCTAAGTTGGCAAGAAGTTTTCCGTTATTTTTTAACCCAGAGTAGGTGTATTCATTATTGGTGTCGCACAAAAAGTTGTGAAAAAAACTATACCCTTCTTGTGCGGTAGGAACATTATCTGATCCGCCCGGATACATGATAGCCGCAGTGGAAAACATAATGAGATAAGTAATCATCCCAATTATAGGAAAGTAAGCAGCTATACGATTAAATTTTTTCACTTGTAAATGAGATTTGTGCTCGAAAGTACAACGATTTATTCCAGAAATCTATTTTTATAACCTTGAAGGTTCCACCCATTTAAATTGATAATCGCTTTCTGGCAATTTCATTCTCTCGGCAATTCGGAGCATTCGAGAAGGTAATTTCATTAAGTAATCTCTGGCTTTTGCAGCTTCGTCTGTCAAGTTGGTGATTTTGTCAATTTCCCATCGTTTGATGAGTTTATCCAAAATATCTACATAGTCTTTAGCTGTGTACACCCCAATTCTTTGTGCCGTGTTTGAAAATTCCTCAAAGGCAGTTCCCATTCTCATTCCACTCTCTCTCAAGAAGTGCGCAGGCATCGTGATTTTCTTTTTCATCATATCGGTAAAAGCGAGCATCATTTGGCTAGGGTCTACCGTAAATATTCTTTCCACAAACTCTGAATAGGCTGTGTGGTGCCTCATTTCATCACCGGCCACCATCTTACACATTTTTGCAAGTTGTTTGTTTCCGTGTTTCTTCGCAATTTCCGAAACTCTATTGTGCGACACATAAGTGGCTAACTCTTGAAAACTAGTGTATATAAAGTTTTTGTAAGGATCACGATCTGTTCCAATATCAAAGCCGTCTGCAATTAAATGTTGCGTAGTAATTTCTACTTCCTTCATATTTACCTTTCCAGATAGGTAAAGGTATTTGTTCAATAAATCTCCATGTCTATTTTCTTCGGATGTCCATTGAGCTACCCAATTTGCCCAGCCGTTCCCTTCTACTTGGTCTACTCCTTCTACATCCATCAACCAACTTTCGTATGTGGGCAAAGCTTCTTCCGTTATCATATCGCCTACCAAAACCACCCAAAAATCGTAAGGCATTTCTTTAGCTAACTCCTGCAGCTCCTCAATTTTATCCGTAAAATTGGCTTCTCTTGCATCAGGCAAAAAATCTTGTGGCTGCCAAATAGAGTCGATAGGAATCAAGTATTTTTGAATGAGTGAATCCACGTCTTTTTCAAGGTGCTTCATTACTTCTAATCGGACATTTTTTTGAGACATAAAGGTGTTTTTTTAATCTGCTACAAGGATAAGGAAATATTTACAAGGAAGTAAATTATCACTAAAATATATCCATTCAATCATTTGTTTCCTTATTGTTTAAGGTAGTTTTTCCACCTATTTTTCAATTACTTTGTTTGCTCTTTCAGCCAAGTCACTTTTGGTAAGAGTCAGTCGAATGTCACAATTTGTTTTTGCTTTAAGATCATGGGGAACAGAACTTTCGAGGGCAATTATGCTTCCTTTATCTAACTGATAAACAGAATCTTTTACACCAAAATCAAGCTTGCCCTCCACCAGCTCCACAACAATAGGAAAAGCGGTTTGGTGTTTTTTCATGTGTGTTCCGGCATGCATAGCAATTCTTATTTCCTTGGTAAAGGATGTTTCAAACAAAACCGTAATTACTGGCTTTGATTTATTGAATTCCAAATTGGTAAAAAGTGAGGATTGTTCCATTTAATGTTGAATTGAATATGAAATAAATCTACCCTGTTTTTCGAATACACTAGCTGATAAAAGTCATTAAAAAACCTGAGCTAAAAAAACGCTCTAACCTCAACAGTTCCGGCATGAATAGTTTTGAAATCTTCGGGTTTTCTTCCATTGTAGGAAATACTTAAATCCAGGTTTTTCCCTATTTTTCTATTCAGAAGAAGCTCCCAAGTCATGTTGTTTCCTTTTTTTAATCCTTCGAGCATTTCATATTCCAAGGAGGAATTGGGCGCTCCAGAAAAACTGATGGCTATAAAATTGAACCCCGCAACCAAATTTAATTTGTTTGCAACGGTGTATTTGCCTCGTGTTCCCAAAGAAGAAAGCGATGCAAATTCGCCCTCCAAAACATTCCCTTTTTCTTCGTAAGAAAACAAAAAGTCGAGGTTGAAATTTGCGCCTTTTTGGTAGGTAATAGTCGGAGCGGTTTTACGTGTTTCTAATTCAAAATTTCTACTTGCCAAGAAATCAGAATTTAATTTCTTTTGGCTCAATTCGTTTTCTATTTTGAATAAAATCTCATCAAACCTATAGCGTAAATTTACGCCATAAATTGTCGTTTCTCTCGAATCAAAACCATTGGAAAGCAGTACTTTGTTACCTGTGTTCTGAAACAATAGTTCAACTCCGTACTTGTAGCCCGTGCGGTTAAAAAATAAAGACGAGCGAACTTGATTATTAAGCGAAACCAAATTAGAATCGTTGAGGTTAGTTGCAAAAGGGTTCAAACTGGAACTTGCGCTTTCGAAGGTTGTTTTTCGGTCAATTTGTGCTGCCGACACAGAAGAGAGTTTCGATAGAAATCGATATACTTTTTGGGTTTTATTTTTCAGAATGGTTCGAGGAGAAATGGCAATAGATTGGGTAAATTGATTCGAGAAAGTTCGAATGTAATCATTACTTTGAGTGAATACTCTGATGTAATTTGCTTGGTCTTGAAAAGCCGCTATTTCAAATTCGTTTATATCTTTTATTCCATTGTCATTGTAGTCAATCCAAGTAAAAACTCCTTGCCCAGGATTTACTTCCACGTACAAAAACTCTCTCTTTTGTTCCAGACCAGACCCCACACTGTAAAAAGTGTTGAGGTTTACCAACCCTTTCCAAAAAGAGGTGGAAAAATTAGTTTGGTTAAGAAACGTGTTTTCCGGAACCAGTCCAGCTCCCGTGTCTGTAGGTACAAGTTGTCGGTAGGCAATATTTCCTTTCAGTTGAGTACGCTTATTCTTACTTTTCAAGAGGTAATCAATTCCCGCCTCTTGCGAATAAGCTGATTGGCTTAATCGAGTAAGTTGAGTAGTTTTCTCATGCCGATAACCGTAGTAGAGCGAATAAAAATTAGAAGCATTTTTTTCTCTTTTCAGGTACATTCGTCCATCATAAAAGGAGTAGCTCGCAGGCAAAAGTGAGTCGTTTTGAACAAAAAGATTGCTTTCAACTTCATCTTTGTAACCCAACGTAAATTTTCCAATTTTTTGTTCTACCACAGACTTGTGGCGGTAAAACTGAGTGTTCGACTCCCCTTCAGACAGCAAGAAGCTACCCACGTATTCTACCCGTGTATTGTGCCAAGTACCGTTACCAGAAAAATTGTTCTTTATCCCTCTAAATTCTTGTCCTAAATCCAGCACATCGAGGTTGTAAACAAATTTCCCTACACTATCTTGTTGAAGCCCAATATTAAAATTACCAAGAAACAAAGGGGTGGTAATCTCATTAAAACCTAAATTCCAGTTCCGGTTAAATTCAATGGCTCTAAATTTTTCTACCGGACTGAAATGCACACTTGTAAAATCGACAGAACCTCCCGTTTTTAGTATGGCGCTATTTTTTTTCTCCGAAATTTTTTTTGAATAAAAAACTTCTACCTTCGAACCCATCCCAACATTTTGGTCATTGCCAATTCCAGAAAAAGTATTTACATCTTGATTTGAGAGCGCCAAGTCGGTTTTTATTCGCAGATGTTGGTTTGCTTGGAAGTTATTCTCGAGGGTTACCAATTGCTTCCGCTTGGGAGTAATTAATAAGACGGCTGGCACGTAATTTCCATATTGCACAATTCTACCGCCAATTGTATCTGGTTTTACCCATTTGTACACATTTCCGAAAGGAGAAAAACCTTCTTGAATATAATTTCCATTTCCCGCACCAGCATCCGAAAATTGCACTCGATACAAGTCTGAATCGCTCGAGGCAGAATACACATAAATGGAGTAACTTAGCGAATCTTTCTTTGTGTAAGAAACCACATTTTCCTCATCACCCACGGTTGCTTCTCGTTGGATAAACGCTTTGGAAACATCATTCCCAACAGAGGACATGAGAGATTTTTCGGAATCTTCTAAATCCTGAAATAAAGGTTGATTCTTGTGGTCTTGTTCGCTGTAAACGCGCAGATAGGTCTCAGATTTTTCCGTTTTATATCCACTTTCGGCACTTACAATAGATCGCAAGTAATTTCTGTCCGAGTACTGAAACTGCACTTCAATTCGCTTATTTTTGGTCACCAAAAACCGAGGAGTAAAAGTAATTTCGGCCGAGTTATAGTCAATAACGTAATCATTTTCTGCTCCTCTTTTTAATAAAACTCCATCCACAAAAACCTGCTCTGTTCCGGATAAAATAAGGACGAACAATTCATTGTCTGTACCAGTTAGTTTGTAGGGCCCTTGATTTCCTTCTATTCCTTGAAAAAACTGAATGCGGTATTTTCCTCGAGATACAGCAGCACTTGCTTCAAGCGAAATGGAGTTACTATCTTTTGTTTCAAATGAATTGGAATAAAGCAGACCCATTGATTTTTTGCGGTAGCGCATGTAGTGCGAATCAAAGTTTTCGATGGAATAATCTCCCGCAATAAGTTTCCAGTTATTCTCTGATAATTGAATAAACACATTATCAAAATCTTGAAGTTGTTGAGTGTTTCCATCAGGTTGAATAGGAATATTCTCATCAGTAACTGAGGCAAGCACCGAAACTCCTTCCCCAATTTTTCCTGACAATTGAAGATTAAAATTAGAATTTACCCCTAAATCTTGAGCGTTACCCAACGAAATACCTCTTGAGATACTCCCCGATTTGTTTAGGTTATCTCCCCCAAATAAATCGAGCTCTGGATTATTGGGAGAAGTGCTTCTAAATGGATTGGTATAAGAAAATATTGGCTGAATCAGGTTGGTGTCTTTTCGCGAATATTTTTGACCAAAATTCAGCGCAAATAAGTGGTATTCTACCCTCACCGTTTCGGGAGTTTTTCCTTTCCAAGTTAGGGAAGCTTGCGCCCAGTTTAGTTCATACAACGAGTCGTGTACCACAGAATCGGCAAGATACAATCGAAAAGTTTCGGGAACGACAGAAAGGCTATCTAATTGCACAAAGGAAGAGTCTATCAGGATAGTTTTCTCTACTCGCTGAGCGGAGATAGAAAACACCGACAACAAGAAAAAAAAGAAAAAGAGATATTTCCAAAAAAAATTCACTTTCAAACTTACGATTTAACAAAGAAATTGTTGTTTTTCCCGCTATTTAATTTAGAGCCAACACAATTATTCATACTGAGGAATTGAACTAGATTTTTGGAAATAGACTCGTTATAAACAAACAACTTTCAATAACCCATGAAATAATGTAGTTTGGTCTGTCGTATCTTTTGGTAAGTTTGTATTCATACCTAAACAAAAAACGTCAAATGAGAAAAATTGGATTTGTATTATTTATAAGTATTGCTTTACCAAGTTTTTCCCAAAAAGTAGTTCCTTATGAACTGGAAAAAACCTATTGGGATAAGGAAAAAACTACTGTAAGAAGTGTTGGATATGTAAACAACAATCCCTACCTCAGTTATTTTGGTTCAAAAGAAGGAGAGTGGAAGTTTTATCATAAAAACGGAAACATTCAAGAAATATCCTATTTCAATCACGGAGTTTATGTGAATGAATCCAAACAATTTTATCCTTCGGGAAAAAAAATGATACAGAGTTTTTTCTATTTGGGAAAAAAGGATAGCGCCTATACCTCATTTTTTGAAAATGGTAGAGTTGCCGAAACCGGGCAGTATGACAAAGGAACGAAAGTGGGCGTCTGGGAATATTGGTATGTAGACTCTTCCCTGAGAAAAATAGCTAAATATAATTCTTTAGGAGAAGAGCACGTGGGTTCTTTTTGGAATAAAAATAAAGTTCAAACCATACAAAATGGTCAAGGTGAAAAAGTTTCTTACTACGAAAATGGAAACATCAAAGAGTCGTATCGATATAAAGATAGTTTGCTTAATGGCGAAATGAAACTCTTAAAAGCCACAGGGAAACCGATGGCCACAGGAAACTATGTTCAAGGTAAAAAACACGGAGAATGGGTAACTTATTTTTTATTAACCGATCAAATAAGTACCAGAAAAACATTTGATGCAGATAGCCTAACAGGTGAGTATTCTAAGTTTTTTGAAAACGGAAGGACTAATATTCAGGGAAGGTTTTTGAATAATAAAAAAGAAGGTGATTGGAAATGGTATGACGCCAATGGAGGCAAAGATATGGAGGGTCAGTTTGTTCAAGATATGCAGTCTGGAAATTGGACTTATTATTACCCATCAGGTAACATTAGGTCGAAAGGACACTTTGAGGAAGGAAAAAAATCGGGTAAATGGGAGTTCTTTTACAAGGATGGAAAGAAACAAAAAGAAGGAACCTATGAAAACGATGAAAAAAACGGGGAATGGATAGTTTGGTTCGAAAACTCCAACTTGCTCCACAGGGGAAACTATACAAACGGAAAGGAAAATGGTTTTTGGGAATCTTGGTACGAAAACGGAGAGAAAAAAGATGCAGGAACCTATAAGAATGGTCAGTTTGAAGGGGAATGGAAAGGGTGGTATCCGAATAAAAATATAAGATACGAAGGTACCTGGAAAAACAATTTTAAAACAGGAAGTTGGGCCTATTGGCATTCAAACGGAATAAAAAAAGAAGAGGGAAAATACAAGGTAATTGAGGTAAAGAGAAAAAAGCTTAAAATTGAGGAAACCATTGAAAAAAGTGTGAAGCATGGACAATGGACAATGATGAGCGAGGCGGATGGATCTCTGGTGAGTTCGGAAAAGTTTAAGAACGGAAAAAAGCATGGAAAATGGACTTTTTACTTTCCGGGAGGGGAGTTGGTGTCTACAGAAATGAAATACAAAAATGGACTGTTGCATGGTACTTTTAAATCGTACGACCGAGGTGGACGCCTTATGAATGAATTGAATTACCAGAAAAATGTAAAACATGGCAACGCAATTATTTACGATCAAAACGGCCAGGTACTTAAAAAAATGGTGTACAAGAACGGAGTAAGAGTTGATCAAAAAACGAAAGGATATTCTCCACGTTAAAGCATGATTATTTAATAGAACAAACAGAAATGGCTTGAGAAAAACAGAGATTCTTTCAAAATCAATTTTATTAGCTGACATTGAAAAAATGGCAGATTTCTACGATCAATTGGTGTTTTTAAATTCAAATGACACCCGTTCTATTTCGTATTTGGCTCTTGGAAACAAGGAAGAGTTTGTCGCGACTTCCAACAAAGTCTTTGATGGGTTAAAGAGTTTCATTGACTTTCACCAAGATTGGGCGTTTGGGTATTTGGGCTATGACCTAAAAAATGAAGTGGAACCCTCTTTATCGTCCAATAATACAGACCCCCTTTTTTTTCCTGAAGTTCATTTTTTTGTTCCAGAAATTGTGCTCGAAATCACCGTGGATTTTGTTAAGATTCATTTTGTTGAAGAAAAAGAAAAAGAACGATTTTTATCGGTTTTGGATCAAAACGACCAAAAAACGACCAAAAAAACCGAAAAAGTAAAATTTAAGCAAAGAATGTCGAAAGATAATTACGAGCAAAGATTTGAAGCGATAAGAGAACACATTCAGCAAGGAGACATTTATGAAATGAATTTTTGTCACGAGTTTTATGCTGAAAACGTAGAACTACATCCATTCGATACTTTCACCAAACTGAATAAGTTGACAAGCGCACCTTTTTCTACGTTTTATAGAAATAAGGATCAATACATCTTGTGCGGAAGCCCCGAAAGATACATCAAAAAAGAAGGAGAAAAAATCATTACTCAACCCATAAAAGGAACAGCAAAACGTGGCAAAACACCAGAAGAAGACGATGCCATAAAGCTTGCGCTTTCGAAAAACGAAAAGGAAAGAAGTGAAAACATCATGATTGTGGACTTAGTGCGAAATGACTTGTCCAAAACAGCAATAAAAGCTTCTGTAAAAGTGGAAGAATTGTGCAAAGTATATTCTTTTGAAACCGTACACCAAATGATTTCTACGGTGACTTCTGAAATTGACAAAACAACACATCCTGTTGAGGTATTGAGAACAACTTTTCCTATGGGTTCAATGACTGGGGCGCCCAAAGTAGAGGCTATGAAAATAATAGAGGAAATAGAGACAACCAAAAGAGGTATTTATTCAGGTGCAATCGGTTACTTTAAGCCCAACCAAGACTTTGATTTTAATGTAGTAATACGATCTTTGTTGTACAATCAAGAAACAAAGTATTTGAATTTTATGGTGGGTGGAGCAATTACTAGCAAGGCAAATGCCGAAGACGAGTACGAAGAAACTCTTTTGAAGGCAGAGGCAATGATTGAAAGTTTGAAATGATTTTTTAGAGAAAAGAGAAAAGACAGAAAAAAAATTAAAACCCTGTGCCAGAATTTGGTAACCGGCAATTGAATACCATGAACAAAAAAACCTTAAATAGCGAACTAGAAAGACTAACCGTTGAAGAATTCAAATCGGAAGAGAAAACACCTTTGATTGTGATTTTGGACAACATTCGTAGCTTAGCCAATATTGGTTCTGTGTTTCGTACTTCTGATGCTTTTCGAATCGAAAAAATATACTTGTGTGGCTACACTGCAACTCCACCTAATAAAGATATTGCCAAAACTGCTTTGGGAGCTACAAAATCTGTAGATTGGGAGCACAGAGAAGATATTTTGACTTTAATTGAAGAGTTAAAGTCTGAGTCTGTTGAAGTGTATTCTGTTGAACAAACTTCTGATTCTATCATGTTGGATGAATTCCAACCAAACAAAGAAATAAAAACTGCAGTCATTTTTGGAAACGAAGTACAAGGAGTTCAGCAAGAGGCAATTGACCTAAGCACTGGTGTGATTGAAATTCCTCAAATAGGAACCAAACATTCACTCAATATTTCAGTTTCTAACGGAGTTGTGTTGTGGGATTTGTACTCAAAGTTGAAAAACTGAAACTGATTTTCGCTTTCACTCTTCCCTTTGTGCAAAGTTGGACAACAAAGAGCTTTAAAGCTTCTTGTCGTCACCAGAACCCAACCTAATTGCCACAACCTGGTTTCCAAAAATTGATCAAGCTTCTTTCATTGACACCTCATTACCATCCGTAAACACACAACATTTTACTTTAAAAAACCTGCTATTAACTTAACTCGCACAGTTACTTTGCCGCTTTGGTTGGGTAACTCAAATTTGAGTTTGGATTGCCCAAACCAACCATAACTCAGGCCTTGTAATTTATTGTTTACATATACCCGTTCTCCTCTAAACCAAGTATTAAGAACTACGATTTCATTTCCCAAATAGTTTCCCTTCCAAAGAGTTCTCATTTCGATTAGTTTAATTCTTTCATATAAATATACCAAAACCGACTTTATTATTGCGAATTACTAAGGAAAATGATATTTTCGTTCATTACAATTTAAACTCATAACATTTATGTCATATTTATTTACTTCAGAGTCTGTTTCGGAAGGACATCCAGATAAAGTAGCCGATCAAGTTTCGGATGCAATTATTGATAACTTTTTGGCTTTTGACCCCGACTCAAAAGTTGCGTGCGAAACACTTGTAACCACAGGTCAAGTTGTGCTTGCGGGAGAGGTGAAAACACAAACATACCTCGATGTTCAAAAAATCGCTAGAGATGTAATCAACAAGATTGGATACACAAAAAGTGAATACATGTTTGACGGAAACTCTTGTGGCGTATTTTCGGCAATTCACGAACAATCAGAAGACATTAACCAAGGAGTTGACAAAGCCAACAAAGAAGAGCAAGGCGCTGGAGATCAAGGGATGATGTTTGGTTATGCAACGGACGAAACGGATAATTTCATGCCTCTGGCACTAGAACTTTCGCACAGATTGCTAATTGAATTGGCTTTGTTAAGAAGAGAAAATAATGACATTACTTACCTAAGACCCGATGCAAAATCGCAGGTAACAATCGAATATTCGGACGACAATGTACCGCAAAGAATTGATGCCATTGTAGTTTCTACACAACACGATGATTTCATTAAAACCGGAAATAAACAAGCAGACGATGATGCGATGTTGGCAAAAATTAACGAGGACATCAAAGAAATTTTGATTCCTAGAGTGATGGCTAAGTTGCCAGCAAACATTCAGGCTTTGTTTACTGATGGAATTACTTACCACATTAACCCAACTGGAACTTTCGTAATTGGAGGACCTCACGGAGATACAGGATTAACAGGAAGAAAAATTATTGTGGATACATACGGAGGAAAAGGAGCACACGGAGGAGGAGCTTTTTCTGGAAAAGATCCTTCTAAAGTAGATAGATCTGGAGCTTATGCAACTCGTCACATTGCTAAAAACTTAGTTGCGGCAGGATTGTGCAAAGAAGTATTGGTTCAAGTATCTTATGCCATTGGAGTCGCAAAACCAACCAGTATCAATGTAGAAACTTACGGAACTTCAAACGTAGAATTAACAGATGGAGAAATCTCGAAAAAAGTAGAAGCCTTATTTGATATGAGGCCTTACTTTATCGAACAAAGATTAAAACTAAGAACTCCAATTTACTCTGAAACTGCTGCTTACGGACACATGGGAAGAACTCCAGAAGTAAAAACAGTATCATTTACTGCTCCAGATGGTAAAACAGTATCACAAGAAGTTGAAACATTTACTTGGGAGAAATTAGATTACGTTGACAAAGTGAAAGCCGCTTTTCGGTTGTAAATCACATGTAAAACCGAACAATATGAATGACTGCTTTTTTAAGCAGTCATTTTTTTTGGAATACAGTAGTCCTTAGTTTTTTCAACTGTCATTCCCGACTCCGATTGGGAATCTTAACACGAGCATATTTCACGAGTTGGGCTTCGATACTTTTGCTGTCGCAAAAACTCAGCCCGCAAATTTCGGTGATCCCGAACCCTGAGTTCGACCGAGAGGGAGAGAATCGAAGGGTGACTTTAACCGACAAGCCAAATTCATAACGAGCATTAGCCATCCTTTCCAGTTATCAAACAGATTCTGTCCCGAACAGTCGGGACAGAATGACTGGATTAAATTAGGGTTTATCTACTTTCAAACCCAAAAAAAACCTTAATTTTGTACCTCAAAACAACCAAACAATATGGAAATTCCAGCAAAATATAATTCACAAGAAGTAGAAGATAAGTGGTATGCCAATTGGCTGAAAAACGAACATTTTAAATCTACTCCAGACGAGAGAGAAGCTTATACTATTGTAATTCCACCGCCAAATGTTACTGGGGTTTTGCACATGGGGCATATGTTGAACAATACGATTCAAGATGTATTGGTTCGTAGAGCTCGTTTACTAGGAAAAAATGCGTGTTGGGTTCCAGGAACAGATCATGCCTCTATTGCTACCGAAGCAAAAGTTGTGGCAAAATTAAAGGAAGAAGGGATCAATAAAAGCGACTTAACTCGTGATGAATTTTTGGTTCACGCTTGGGATTGGACACACAAACACGGAGGAATCATTTTGGACCAATTGAAGAAACTTGGTTCTTCTTGCGATTGGGACAGAACTGCTTTTACAATGGATGATGGTTTATCAGAATCTGTTACCAAGACTTTCGTAGACTTGTATGAAAAAGGATTGATTTACAGAGGTTACCGAATGGTAAACTGGGATCCTTCTGCCAAAACAACATTGTCTGACGAGGAGGTATTTCATGTTGAGGAGGAAGGAAAACTCTACTATTTAAAATACAAAATCCTATCCCCAGCCCTTTCCCAAGGAAAGGGAGTAAAGGACGAAGAAGTCCTTCCCTCGGGGGAGGATTTAGGAGAGGAAGGAGAATATTTAACCATTGCAACCACTCGTCCCGAAACTATTTTTGGAGATACAGCAATTTGTATCAATCCCAATGACGAACGTTTTTCTCACTTAAAAGGAAAAAAAGCAATTGTACCTATTGTAGGAAGAGTCATTCCGATTATTGAAGATGAGTATGTTGATATAGAGTTTGGAACAGGTTGTTTGAAAATCACCCCTGCTCATGACCCCAACGATAAAGTAATTGGAGACGCCCATAAATTAGAAGTAATTGATGTCTTTAATGACGATGCTTCGCTGAATTCTTTTGGAATGCATTACGAAGGGAAAGACAGATTTGTGGTGAGAGAAGAAATTGAAAAAGAACTTCAATCAACCGGTGCTTTAGTGAAAATAGAAAAGCACACGCACAAAGTGGGGACGAGTGAAAGAACAAAAGCCGTAATTGAACCAAAAGTTTCGGTTCAGTGGTTTTTGAGCATGGAAAAGTTGGCAAAGCCAGCTTTGGATCACGTAATGAATGACGACATTCAGTTTCACCCAGCCAAGTTCAAGAACTCATACCGCAACTGGATGGAGAACGTAAGAGACTGGAATATTTCTCGCCAATTGTGGTGGGGACATCAAATTCCAGCTTTCTTTTATGGAGAAGGAATGGAAGATTTCGTGGTAGCCGAAACCATTGAAAAAGCATTGCCTTTGGCGCAAGAAAAAACAGGGAACTCTGATTTGTCTATTGCTGATTTGAAACAAGACGATGACGCTTTGGACA
This sequence comes from Flavobacteriales bacterium, assembly GCA_965655625.1. Lineage (GTDB taxonomy): Bacteria > Bacteroidota > Bacteroidia > Flavobacteriales_D > CAJJDF01 > CAJJDF01. Next base: position 103,820 of record CBFHHA010000001.1, read on the forward strand.
CTTGGTTTAGCTCATGGTTATGGCCAATTAGTGTATTTGACGGAATTAATAATCCCGATAATGAAGAGATCAATTATTATTACCCAACCAATGATTTGGTAACAGCTCCCGAAATAATGTTTTTCTGGGTGGCACGTATGATTATTGCAGGATACGAATACAAAGGAGAATTGCCATTTAAAAATGTGTATTATACCGGAATTGTAAGAGATAAGCAGGGGAGAAAAATGAGTAAATCACTAGGAAACTCCCCAGATCCTATTGAGTTAATTCATAAATATGGAGCAGATGGAGTAAGAGTAGGAATGTTGTTGAGTTCGCCTGCAGGAAACGATTTGCCATTTGATGAATCGTTGTGTGAAACAGGTAGAAATTTTACGACCAAAATTTGGAACGCCTTTAAATTGACCCAAATGTGGGAGGTAGCAGAAATTGCCCAGCCCGAATCAAGTAAAATTGCGTTAAAATGGTTTGAAAACAAACTAAACACAACATTGGAAGACATCAATTCTTCGTACGATAAATTCCGTATTTCGGAAGCTTTGATGAGCACTTATAAATTGGTGTATGATGATTTTTGTGGATGGTTACTAGAAATGGTAAAACCAGCTTATCAACAACCTGTTGACAAGGTAACTTTTGATACGTTAATTGTTTTATTTGAAAAAGTATTGGTGACAATGCATCCATTTACTCCTTTCGTTTCTGAAGAAATTTGGCATTTATTGACCAAAAAAGGAGACAATGAGACGATAAACTACGAAAAATGGCCAAAAATTGATGAAATTGACGAAGGATTGCTTTTGGAGTTTGATTTGGCTGCCGAGGTAATTTCTTCGATTCGTACGATTAGAAAAGACAACAATTTGGCTCAAAAAAATGCCATTGAGTTTTTAGTTAAAAAAGGAGAAAACTATTCCAATACATTTGACTCTGTGATTCAAAAAATGGGGAACATTTCTAGTTTTGATTTTGTTACCGAAAAGCAAGAAAACTCCTTTTCATTCATTGTAAAAGGAAATGAATATTACATTCCTTTTGGAGACACCATTGATGTAGATGCCGAAAAAGCAAAACTAGAAGAAGAGCTTAATTACACAAAAGGTTTCTTAAACTCTGTAATGAAAAAGCTCAGTAACGAGCGTTTTGTAGCTGGAGCACCCGAGCAAGTGGTAGCCAATGAAAAAGTAAAGCAACAAGATGCTGAGCAAAAGATTGCTATTTTGGAAGAGAAGTTGAAGGGATTTTCCCATCCCTAACCCTTCCCCAAGGGAAGGGAACTCCAAATTCTTTGGGTGAACTGTAATGCAGTTTGTCACGAGAAATCGGGAAGGGAACGAAGGATTTAGGAAGAGATTTTCATCTGACTTTGAGTGCGAGGCCACCGAGCCGGGATTAATTATTTTAAGCACGATATTATTTGACGCTTGTCAGTCTGAGCGGAGACTAAGACTAACAAAGAATATTACACATTGTCATTCCGGCCACCGAGCCGGAATCTTAAAGCGAGAATATTACGGGTTGTATTTCATGAGTTGGGCTTCGATACTTTTGCTATCGCAAAAACTCAGCCCGCAGATTGTGCTGAACCCGAACCCTAAGAAATTTTCAGTTGAGAATTGTCTCGTATGGGTGACTTTAACCGACAAGCCAAATTATTTTTTAGCACTCAGAAGCCAGTTTTTCTGTCTAAACCAAAGGATAAAAAGCATCCTCAATGTGATTGATTTTATTACCAAAAAGAGTAATGGCAATGATATCAAATCGAATATCTAGCTCAATGTTGTTTTCCTGAATATAAAAATTAGCCCCTTTGGTAATTTGTTTCTGTTTGGATTTGGTAACCGATAATTCGGGCTCTTGAAAAAACGCATTAGTTCGTGTTTTTACCTCTATAAAAACAATTATGTTATCTTTCTGAGCTATGATGTCAATCTCCGATTTTTTGTACCTAAAATTACGCGCTATGATTCGATAACCGTTTTTAACCAAAAACAAAGCAGCCAATGCTTCCCCTTCCTTCCCTATGTCGTTGTGTTGAGCCATGTTTTTTTAGGATATAGAGAATAGAACAAAGAAAGGAGATATGCTTTTTTTAAAGTTAACAAAAAAAGGGAAAATCAATATTCAACTTTCCCTTTTTTGGTTTATTCATAGTAATATCAGAGCTCCTTTTCTTATCTCTTTTTTCTATTATCTAATTAAGAGTTCATCAAGTCCTCAATATCTTCTGCTTCCAAGGGAATGTTTTTCATCAAATTCAATGGAGCTCCAGATTTTTGAATGATATAATCGTCTTCCAATCTTATTCCAAGATTCTCTTCTGGAATGTAGATTCCTGGCTCAATAGTAAATGCATTTCCTGCCTGAATTGGTTCGTGCCATAATCCCACATCATGCGTATCCAATCCTATAAAGTGAGAAGTTCCGTGCATGAAATACTTTTTGTAAGCAGGCCAATCTGGGTTTTGATTTTTAATGTCAGTTTGGTCAATTAGCTTTAGTTTAAGTAATTGCTCTTCCATTAATTTACCAACTTCTGCGTGGTATTCGTGTAAATTTACGCCTGGAGTTAAGATTTTTTCACACTCTTTTTTCACGTGAAGAACAGAGTTGTAAACCGCTTTTTGCCTTTCGGTAAATTTTCCATTTACAGGTACAGCTCGTGTCATGTCACTTGCGTAATTGGCGTATTCTGCACCAAAATCCATCAAGATTACCTCTCCATTTTTGCACTCGGCATTGTTTTCAATGTAATGCAACACACAGGCATTATATCCAGATCCAATAATTGGAGTGTAGGCAAACCCTTTGGAACGGTTATTCAAAAACTCATGCATCAATTCTGCCTCAATATTATATTCCATTACGCCAGGTTTGATAAAAGGAAGAACCCTTCTGAATCCTTTTTCGGTAATGTTGCAGGCTTCTTGCATCAAATCAATTTCTATTTGGTGCTTGACAGAACGAACTCTGTGCATAATTGGAGCCGACTGCAAAAAAGTAAAAGTTGGGTATTCATTTTTAATCCATTCAATAAAACGGTCTTCACGCGTTTGCATTTCTGTGTTTGCGCGTGTATGCATATTTTGATTGAGGTAAATGTTTTCGGCCTCCGAGACTAACATTTTCAATATTTTATTGAAATCTGGTAGCCAATAAACCGTCCTGATTCCCGAGGTTTCAAAAGCCGTTTCTTTGGTCAGCTTTTCTCCTTCCCAAATTTTTATGGTTTCAGAAGTTTCTTTCAAAAACAAGATTTCTCTATGTTTTTCTTGGTGTGCATCCGGAAACAAAACCAAAATGCTTTCTTCTTGATCTACTCCTGAAAGAGCCAAAATATCTCTGTGCTGAACAAAAGGAACCGTACTGTCTGCCGAAGTAGAAAAAATATCGTTGCTATTAAAAATAGCAATCGAATTTGGCTTCATTTGTTTGGTGAATTCACTTCTCTGGTGAATGTATAAATCTTTGTTAATCCTGTGGTATTTCATAGTCTGGTTATTCTTTTTCGTCACAAAATGTTACGTTGAATAAAGGTAAGAAATTTGCAACTTCTGTGCTAATTCGAAGTAGTTCTAATGTTTGTTGTATTTTAGTGTTTCAAATACTTAGTATGAAAACAATTCTTGCCCTTATCTTAACGAGTCTTACTTGTTTGTCGTTTTCTCAAATTAGAGTAAATAGCGAATCTCAAGAACAAATAAGTCGTCTTATTTCTCAGTCAAAAATCCATTCTACTTATGAATTGAAATCAAAGAATCCATTGCTTCCAATTTACGAGGTAAACGGAGAGATGTGCCTTTCTACTTTGGCAAAAGTTACGCGTAATTTTACGGCAAGCGATTTAAATGACAAAGCATTTGTCGGAAGCCGAGTAGGAGATGTAATTACCTTAAAAATACCGTTAAAAAACCTAAGTGAAATAGAGATTTTCACTAATCTAATACAGCTAAATGTTGCAGAAAGAATCCTTCCTCACAATCATAAAATGACTGCCGATACCCGAGTAGATAGTGTCTGGGAAGGTTTTGGTTTTGCTCAAAGTTACACTGGAAAGAATGTGTTGATTGGAATTACCGATTGGGGATTTGATTACGACCATCCCATGTTTATGGATACGACTCTTACGACTTCAAGAATAAGAGCCGCCTGGGATCATTTTAAGCATCAAGGAAACCAACCTGCAGGATTTGGCTATGGAGTAGAATATGTAACTCCTACAGAACTAGACGATGCCAATTCTGATACGGCAGGTGATTATTATGATTATGCAACTCATGGAAATCACGTAGCTGGAATTGCTGGAGGAAGTGGCGGAGGAACAATTCATAGAGGCGTAGCTTTTGAATCTGAGTATTTGTTCAACTCTATTCAATTAGATGCCGGTGCGGCAATTGATGCATTTGTATGGATGAAAAACATAGCCGACAACGATTGGAAACGACTCGTCATAAACATGAGCTGGGGACTGTATTACATGGGAACCATGGATGGAACTTCTTTGGTGAGTCAAGCGATAGATTCTTTGAGTGCTCAGGGTGTTACTTTTGTAACTTCTGGAGGCAATAACGGAGATGCCGATTTTCATATTAAAAAAGTTTTTTCTAACGATAGTATCAGATCGAGAATAGGTTTTTATCCTTATTCGGCACATCAGTCCATGTGGGGTCAATGTATTTCTATGTGGGGAGAACCTTCAAATCCTTTCAACTCGAGATTGGAAGTTTACAATTCATCCAATCAGTTAGTTGCGAATTCAAGGTATTATAACACCAATTCAGATAATGGCTATCACAACAACTACTTGGTTATTGGTTTAGATACGGTTTTTTACAATTACTCGATTGATTCTGCTCATCCAAACAACAATCGACCTCATCAGCGAATGAGAGTTAAAAATACCAACACAAGTTTGCGAGTTGTGTTACATTCTTATGCGGCCACTGGAACAGTTCATTATTGGAACGTAGTTGAGCTAAGTAACGGAGTAGGAAACTGGGGCTTGGATTTTTATTCCTTTGGAAACGATGGGGTTGCTGGAGATAATTTATACGGATTAGGCGAACCGGCCTGCACCAAAAGTGCAATTACCGTTGCTGCTCATCAATCTCAAAACATAGCAATTACGGGTCAAGTTTTTCCCGGTAATATTGCTAGCTTTTCCAGCAGAGGTCCAACTTATGACGAGCGAATGAAGCCCGATGTGTCTGCACCAGGAATGAATGTTATTTCCTCGATTAATTCATATACAACAGGCAGTTATACGACAGCTTCAAGTACTACTTTCAATGGAAGAACCTATGATTTTGCGGCTTTTTCGGGAACATCGATGAGTTCGCCAGCTACAGCTGGAGTAGTTGCTTTAATTTTGGAAGCAAGCCCTACTATTGAGCCAAGACAAATAAAAGATATATTGATAGCTACAGCCAGAGAGGATGCGAGAACAGGAACAATTCCGGCTACCGGTAGCCCAGTTTGGGGACATGGAAAAGTAACCGCAACAGCTGCTTTGCAAATGGCAGAAAATGTAGTCTCTGTCGAAGAAAATGAATTTTCGGGAACGAAAGCCATCGTTTTCCCCAACCCAACCAACGGAACTTTTATTCTCGATTTAGGCGAACAAACTCAACTAAACCGCATCTTCCTCACCGATATAAACGGAAGATTAATCAAAGAAATCACCCCACAAAATGTTTCACAATACGAGATAAGCTTTGAAGGAAGTGCAGGAGTTTATTTGTTGAATGTGGTGGGAAAGATCGAAAGTAGGACCCTTAAAATTCTACGTGAATAATTACTCTGCATACCTCGGATCTACCACCCAATCCATTTTTTTCATGCGGTGAACTTCTAGAGTTAAGAAGTCAAACTCTTCGGTAACTTTTCCGTAGAGTTTGTAAACCCCTTTACCTCTAAACAAATATTTTTCTACCGTGTTGGGAAAATGAACCGTGTCTATAAATTCTCCATCTTTATCTAAAAAAGTTCCAAACTGCATTCGTTTTTTATTCACTGTTTTGGTGCTTTTTACCGTTACTAAATAGCCGTACATTTCTATTTTTCGGTTGATGTGGTATTTCATTTCCATGGCTTTTACTCCTTCTTTCTGCTCCTCTTTCATTAGGTCAAACGGATTGCCAAGTGTAAACCCAAACAACTCCAATTGGTCAAAAGCTACTTCTTCTTTATCAAAATTCAACGAAGGAATTTCAAAGCCTTTCCCATGATTAAATTCAAAAAGTTTAGGCTGTTCTTTTACTACCAATTCGGGCGAATAAGTGAGCTTTAATTTCCACAGCAAGCTTCGTTTATTGTTGTCAAAGTCATTGAAACAGCCAGCTCGCACAAGCAATTCTGCTTGGGAAACGCTCACAGCGGTTCGCTCCATAAAACCGGCCAAACCATCAAACAAGCCTGCTTTTCTACTCTCCAAAATTTCGGTAATGGCACTCTGCGAAAGTTCATGAATCGTATCCAATCCCAAATACACATTTTTGCCTTTCAGCACGCTTTCGCCACGGCTGTAATTGATGTGCGGAGGATGAACAGTTCCTCCCAGCATTTTTATCTCGTGGAGGTAAGTTTCTTTTCGGTAAAATCCTCCGCCATTATTAATTACCGCCACCATGTATTCGAGCGGAAAATACGTTTTGAGGAACAAACTCTGGTAACTTTCTACCGCATAACTGGCCGAGTGCCCTTTGGCAAAAGCATAACCCGCAAAACTTTCCGTTTGTCGCCAAATTTCAAACGTAACCTTGTCTTCATAACCTTTCTCTCGGCAATTGTCAATGAATTTTTGTTTCACTGCTTCAAACTCGTTTCGAGAACGGAATTTTCCACTCATTCCTCTTCGCAATACATCGGCTTCGCCCAGGGATAATCCCGCAAAAAGGTGAGCTACTTTTATCACATCTTCCTGATATACCATCACTCCGTAAGTTTCGGGCATAATCTGCAACATAATTGGATGAGCTTCTTTTTCTATTCGCTCGGGATAGCGATGCCGTAAAATGTACTCGCGCATCATTCCACTTTGCGAAACCCCAGGACGAATAATGGAGCTGGCAGCTACCAACCCCAAATACGTGTCAACTCGTAATTTTTTGAGTAGCATCCGCATGGCTGGTGATTCTACATAAAAACATCCCAAGCATTTGGCTTCGGCCACCAAGGCATTAATCTTAGGGTCTTTTTTAAAGGTTTTTACATCATGGATATCAAAATCTGCTTTTTCGGGTTGGTTTTCTTGAATGATTTGCACCGCCTCTTTTATTTTTGCCAATCCACGTTGACCCAAAATATCAAATTTGTACAATCCCACATCTTCGGCAATTACCATATCAAATTGCACGGTAGGAAACCCTTTGGGCGGAAGATTAGTTGCCGAAAAAGAATGAAGAGGCGAGTTAGAGATTAAAATTCCTCCAGCGTGAATTCCCAAATGATTGGGAAATCCCTGAATGAGACTGCCGTATTTCAATACCAAAAGAGCCAGTTCATCCAGCCTATTTGCCAAGAATTTTCCGCTGCTTAGTTTGTCAATTTCTTCTTTGGGTAGGCCAAAAACTTTACCCAATTCTCTCACCGTTCCTCGGTATTGAAAACAATTGTAAGTAGCCAGCAACGACACGTGATTGAACCGTTCAAAAATATAACGGGTCACATCTTGCCGGTCTCGCCAAGAGAAATCAATGTCAAAATCGGGCGGATTTTTTCGGTAGAGGTTAATAAACCGTTCAAAATATAAATCGAGTTCAATGGGGTCTACATCCGTAATTCCTAGTAAATATGCCACAATGCTGTTGGCTCCACTTCCTCGCCCAATATGAAAATAGCCTTTTCGTTTGGCGTAGTTTACAATGTCCCAATTGATCAAAAAATAAGAAACGTAGTCTTGTTTGATAATTAAATCGAGTTCTTTCTCTATTCGTTCTTTTATTTGGGTAGTCACTTCATTTCCATAGCGATAGGGCAATCCGTCTTCCGTTAATTTACGCAAAAGAGCAATGTCTTCCTCTCGGCTTTTGGTGTACACACTTTGGTTTTGGGGCTTGCGGTTTTCACTAAAATCAAAATGAACGGAACAGCTATCCAGAATATGTTGGGTGTTCTGTATCAAAAGAGGAAACTCCGAAAATACAGAAGTCAACTCATCCTTTGGAAGCATTTTTTCTTCGGGATGTGCTTCTTCGGTTTTGGGTAATTTGCTCAGTAGACTGTTATTATCAATAGCTCGCAACAATCTGTGGGCATTAAAATCTCGTTTGTTTCTAAAAGTAACTGTTTGCAAAATCACCAGTTTTTCTTGATGTTTCAGCCACCACGACATCCTGAGCTGTGGAATTTCGCGAACCGCAATACCAATGTATTCGTGAGGAAGTAGAGACTCCACGGAGATTTCATTTGCCACCCGAAAAGGATATACCACGAATACATTTTTAAATTTAGGCGCACGCTTAGGAATTTCTTTCTTTTGATGAAGAAAATGTGATAAATATGAGTTCATTTCTTGAAATCCTTCATTATTCTTGGCAATTCCCACAAAACAAGGGTCGTTTCCGTTTCTAAAATCAATTCCCACAATTGGTTTTATCCCGTATTCAGACGAAAGTCTAATAAAATTTAGGCACCCCGAAGTGTTATTGATATCGGCAAGCACCAGCGAGTTTAGTCCACGCTCTTGTGCTATTTCTAGCAATGTTTTTTCTGAAAAAGTTCCGTAGCGTAAGCTGTAATAGGTGTGGCAGTTGAGGTACATTTTTTTGGTTTTAAAGTTGGGCTTCGATTCTCTCTTCCGATAAAAATCGGAATCGAACTCAGTCCGCAGATTATCATTTATGCGAGTTGATGTGTTGTTTTTAGAGATTTTTCTCCAAAGAATCTTTTTATCATTCCTCTATTCTCTGTTCTCTGTTTTCTTTCCTCTCTAAAACGAGAATCATAATTCATCTATCGTAAGTCACACCCTTAACTTCTCCTGTGCGCTAGCAATTCGGGAGGTTCGCCATTGAAAGGATTATGGAAGCGGCCAATGGTTTTGGCGTTCATTGCTACCGCTCTCATAACACTTCTTTCTCCATACTTGGACCGAATGTTGTCCATAGCTTTATAAAGGTTGATTTGTTTTTCCGAATCATCAAAAAGATTTATTTGGTAACTCCCCGAAACCAATCCGCTATATCGTATTCCTATCAATCTCACCAATAATCTTCGTCCATAAAGCTGTTTGAAAATTTCTTGTACCTTGGGAATCAAAATATGATCTGCTGAGGTATAAGGAATTTTTACTTGCTTGGTGTAAGTATTAAAGTCCGAATACCTGATTTTTACTGTAATTACAGAGGCCACTTTTCCACCTCTGCGCAATTGAAAGGCTAAATTTTCTGCCATTGCCGACAGAATCCCTGTTAATCTTTCCGTATCAATCGTATCTTTTTGGAATGTCCGTTCGGTAGAGATAGACTTACGTTCTGTAAAGGGTACGATAAGAGAATTGTCAATTCCATTTGCTTTTTTCCAGATGCTTTCGCCATTTTTTCCAAAAACCGAGCGCATCATATCGATTTGCATTTCCTGAATTGTGATGATTTTTTTAACCCCAAGATTTCTAAGGGATTGATAGGTTTTGTTTCCTACCATTGGTATTTTTTTTACAGAAAGTGGAGCTAAAAAAGATTTTTCATTTCCAGAGTCGATTCGTATTTGGTTGTTTGGTTTTGCTTCGCCTGTAGCCACCTTGCTCACCGTTTTGTTTACGGATAATCCAAACGAAATGGGCAATCCGGTTTCTTTGGTAATGAGCTGGCGGAGTTCGCTCGCGTGTTGGTAACAACCGTAAAACTTATCCATTCCCGAGAGATCGGCAAAAAACTCATCGATACTTGTTTTTTCGAGGACAGGAACTCGTTCCTTCACAATGTCAGTTACCAGTTTGGAGTACTTGGTGTAAGTGGCTGTATTGCCTCTAATTATTGCCGCTTCGGGACACAGCGCCTTTGCCATACGCATGGGCATTCCGGAGTGTACACCAAATTTACGCGCCTCATAACTGCATGATGCTACCACACCACGATCGCTCGTTCCACCCAGAAGCACAGGAATATCATTGAGCCTGCTATCTAGCAACCTTTCCACCGACACATAAAACGTGTCTAAATCCATATGTAATATTGAGCGTTTGTTCATTTTATTTTACGTCTCCAGCCTTTGTCTGAGCGAAAGGAGTAACTATTCATTTCATCGTTTTGTTTTCGATACAATCCCGATAAAAAATCGGGATCACTCGAACCGACACTAGATTTCAGTTACATCCATAACTTTGTTTCTTTTTAGAGAATCCTTCTTTCATCTCTCTCTTTTCTTTTTTTCAAAATAACGAATAATTATATCAAAAAGTTTAACTACATTTGATACAAATTATATCAAAATGTCCACACTAAGCGAAAACTTAAAACACCTGAGAGGGAAGAAAGGCAAGAGCCAGCAGGCGATAGCAGATGTAGTGTCTATTACCAGAGGAGCTTATCAAAAATACGAAGAAGCAAGGTCCGAACCACCTCATAATACGTTGATTAAGTTGTCAAATTACTACACAATAACGATAGACATTTTGCTCCAGATAGATTTGCGAAAAACCAACCCTGAGGATTTAATGAAGTTGAATAATAGGATGTTGTTTCCGGTGATGACTTCTAAAAAAGACAAGCAACCGATTGAGCTAATCCCTAAATCGGCACAAGCAGGTTATGCATTGGGGTACGGAGATCCAGATTTTATTCAGTCGCTCAAGACGATTTCGTTGCCTTTCTTGGGTGTAGGAAAGTACCGGGCTTTTCCAATCTCGGGCGATAGCATGACTCCTAATGTAAAAGATGGTTCGTACGTTATTGGAGAATATGTAGAGCACCTGACTCAACTAAAAAATGGAAAGACTTATGTGGTACTTACCAAAGACGATGGGATTGTGTACAAGCGAGTTCACCAAGGAATAAAATCAATAGAACTACACTCGGATAATAAATTTTATGACCCGTACACCGTTTCTCTTCACGAGATTATAGAAATGTGGGAATTTCGTGCAGCAATTAATGTAGAGGATTTGGAGCCAGACGAAGTGACTAACGAGCAGTTGCTTGAAACGATTATGGCATTAAAAAATCAACAATTAAAACCGAACGATTAAGAAATCACTCTTACTTCTTGTGCGATTTCTCTCGCTTTTTTAATTGCATCTTCTAGGTTGGAATCTACTACAGTGATATGCCCCATTTTTCTGAATGGTTTTGTTTCTGTTTTTCCATACAAATGAGGAAAAACGCCTTCTTGAGCCATTGCATTTTCCATTCCTTCGTAAAAAGGAGTTCCGTTGTGGTTTTTATCGCCCAATAGATTAATCATGACTCCAGGGGTTGTAATTGCGGTGCTTCCCAGCGGGAAATTCATCACCGCTCTGTAATGCTGCTCAAATTGAGAAGTGTGATTACACTCGATCGTGTGGTGACCGCTGTTGTGCGTTCTTGGCGCCATTTCATTTACCAAAACAGAACCATCTTCCAACACAAAAAACTCTACAGCCAATATTCCTACCATTCCTAATTTTTGAATAATCGTATGGGCAATTTCTTGGACTGACTTTTCGGTTTCTTCACTAATTTTTGCTGGCGAAAAAAGGAACTCGACTAAATTTGCCTCTGGGTTGAATTCTTGCTCGCAAGTGGGGTAAGAGCGTATCTCTCCACTTTCGTTTCGGGCAACAATTACAGAAATTTCTTTTACAAAATTCACTTTTTCCTCTAACAATGATGGAACATCAAATGCCTCTTCCAAATCAGAAGAAGAGTTTAACATTTGCACTCCTTTTCCATCGTAACCTCCTTTTCTCATTTTTTGCACAATAGGAAAACTTGCTTTTTCTTCTACTTCTTCCAGGGAATCGCACAATACAAATTCAGAGGTAGGGATTCCGTTATCCACATAAAATTGTTTTTGAATTCCTTTGTCTTTTACCAATTCAATTATCCTAGGTTGCGGAAACACTTTTACTCCCTCGCGCTCCAATTGAAAAAGAGCTTCGGTATTTACATTTTCTATTTCAATTGTAAGCACATCCAATCCAGATCCAAATTCGAATACAGCATCGTACTCATTGAAACTACCTTGGGTAAAAGAATCGCACAAGTGTGCTGCAGGACAAGCAGCATTGGGATCCAAAATAGAGATGGGTGTGCCATAACTAATTGCAGATTGAATAAACATCCTGCCGAGCTGGCCTCCGCCTAAAATTCCGAGTTTGGTTGTGTTGAAATTCATGGTATAAAAGTACGGAAAAAATAAAAACCCAAAACTAAAAAATGAATCGTGTTTCGGGACTGATTTTACTATTGCCGAATCTTTCGTTTTTTTCTATCTTTGTGGCAATCCCATTGGGAGAATAACTCAATCACAACAACGAATGGAAACAGCTGAATCGACAAACAAAACTGAGGTAACTTTCGAAGATTTTAAACAAGAAGTAATCGCAGATTACCGACTTGCCAGAATCAGTAGAGAGCTTTCTTTGCTAGGAAGAAGAGAAGTGTTGACAGGAAAAGCAAAGTTTGGAATTTTTGGAGATGGAAAAGAATTGCCTCAAATTGCCTTAGCAAAACAGTTTGAAAACGGGGATTTCCGTTCTGGATATTACAGGGATCAAACCCTGATGATGGCGATTGGACAAATGACTCCAACCAATTTTTTTGCAGGATTGTATGCAGATACAAACCAAGAAAACGAACCGTTTTCGGCAGGAAGACAAATGGGAGGGCATTTTTCTACTCAATCGCTCAATGCAGATGGAAGCTGGAAAAGATTGACAGAACAAAAAAACTCTTCAGCTGATATTTCGCCAACTGCTGGTCAAATGCCACGTTTGTTAGGATTGGCTTTGGCCTCAAAAAAATTCCGTGAAAACGATAACCTGAATGAGTTCACAGAGTTTTCTGTCAAAGGAAATGAAGTGGCTTTTGGTACTATTGGAGACGCAAGTACAAGCGAAGGATTGTTTTTTGAAACAATGAATGCAGCTGGTGTATTGCAAGTGCCAATGGTGATGAGTGTATGGGATGACGGGCACGGAATTTCTGTTCCAAAAAGATATCAAACAACGAAAGAAAACATTTCGGAATTACTTGCTGGCTTTGAAGAAACAAAAGACAAAGCAGGATTTAAAATAATGAAGGTAAAAGGCTGGGATTATCCAGGACTTTGTAGAACTTACCAAGAGGCAGTGGCTCACGCAAGAAAAAACCACTCACCGGTATTGGTTCATGTAGAAGAGGTAACTCAACCTCAAGGTCATTCAACTTCAGGGTCGCATGAAAGATATAAATCCAAAGAAAGATTGGAATGGGAAGTGGAATACGATGGAGTGAATCAGTTCAAAACATGGATTCTGGATTATAAAAAAGAGTACAAGAAAGAAATTGCAACAGAAGAAGAGCTTGATGCGATAGACAAAGAGGCGAAAAAAGTGGTAAGAGACGCCAAAAAAGAAGCTTGGAGTAATTTTTTGACTCCCTATTTACAAGAGCAAAAAATAGTGGTTGACTTGATTCAGGCTATTGCAAAGAATAGTTCAAGCAAAGTATTTGTGGAGAAAATTGCCAACGAATTGGCAGCAATTTCGGAGCCAGGAAGAAAAGAAATTGTATCGGCTGCAAAAAAGACGATTCGATTGACACGAAAAGAAAACTGCGATTTCAAACAACAATTGAAAAGCTGGCTGGTAAAGAACGACTCAGAGAATGCCGACAGGTACAACTCTTATTTGTTGCCGTCTAACGAGAAAAGTGCACTGAATATTCCATCAGTTGCTCCAACCTTTGAGGGAGAAAATTTGGTAGACGGACGATTGATATTGAGAGAGAACTTTGATATTCAATTTAGTAAAAACCCATTAATCTTTACGTTTGGAGAAGACACTGGAAAAATTGGTGGAGTAAACCAAAGTATGGAAGGTATGCAGGAAAAGTTTGGCGAAAGTCGAGTTTCTGATACCGGAATTAGAGAAGCAACCATCATCGGACAAGGAATAGGAATGGCAATGAGAGGATTGCGACCCATTGCCGAAATCCAATACTTGGATTACCTGCTGTACGGAATTCAAATATTGAGTGATGATTTGGCAACGCTTCATTACCGAACCAAAGGAACGCAAAAAGCTCCATTGATTGTAAGAACAAGAGGACACAGGCTAGAAGGAGTGTGGCACTCAGGTTCTCCCATGGGAATGATTATTAATTCATTGAGAGGAATGCACGTGTGTGTTCCAAGAAACATGACTGTGGCGGCAGGGTTTTACAATACACTGCTTGAAAGTGACGATCCAGCTCTAGTTGTGGAGTGTTTGAATGGATACAGAAGTAAAGAGAACATGCCAACCAACTTAGGAGAGTACAAAATTCCATTGGGTGTGCCAGAAATTACCAGAGTAGGAACGGACATTACTTTGGTGTCTTACGGTTCTACTTTTAATATCTGTACAGAAGTAGCGAAACAATTGGCTGAGGTGGATATTTCAGTTGAATTGATTGATGTTCAAACTCTACTTCCGTTTGATGTAAATCACGCGATTGTGGAATCGATTAAGAAAACAAATCGTGTAATATTTGTAGATGAAGATGTGCCTGGTGGGGCAACTGCCTACATGCTCGACAAAGTAATGGTAGAGCAAGAAGCATACAAGTATTTAGACTCAAAACCAGTTACTTTGGCTTCCAAAGCGCATAGACCTGCTTACGGAAGTGACGGAGATTATTTTTCTAAGCCCAATATGGAAACCATTTTTGAGGCGATTTACGAAATGATGCATGAAGCAAATCCGGCTAAATATATTGAAATCTAAAGTTACCTTAGTGAATGGATTTAGTCCGATCTCCTCGTGTTGAACGAGGATTTTGCGGTTATTTTCTAGTAAGTGTTGTGGTATTAGCTTGGGCAGTTGGGTAAACCACCAAGTCTTCAATATTTACGTGGCTTGGGCGAGAAGTAACAAAGTCAATCACTTCGGCAATATCTTGTGCTTGCAAAGCATCAAAACCTTGATACACTCCAGCAGCTTTTTCTTTGTCGCCTTTGAATCTCACCTCCGAAAACTCGGTTTCTACAGCTCCAGGATGGATTGCCGAAACTCGAATATTATACCCAGCTAAATCTATTCGCATAGATTTGCTTAGAGCATCTACTGCATGTTTGGAGGCACAATACACATTTCCGTTAGGATATACTTCTTTGGCGGCTACCGAACCAATGTTTACTATAAATCCTCTGTTTCGTTCAATCATCTTGGGCAAAATAGCTTTGGTAACGTAAAGCAGCCCTTTTACATTCCCATCCATCATGGCATCCCAATCGTCCATATTTCCATCTTGGATGGTACTCAATCCGTGTGCGTTTCCGGCATTGTTTAGCAAAACATCTATGTTCTTAAATTCTGAAGGAATAGATTCAATAGCTTTGAAAACATCTTCCCTATTTCGTACATCAAAAGTTAGGGTATGAACTTCTGTATTGAGTTCTTTTTTCAATTCAGCCAATCGTTCTGTTCTTCTTCCACAAAGGATTAATTTGTGTCCTTTTGCAGCAAATAGCTTGGCTGTTGCCATTCCTATTCCTGAGGTGGCTCCTGTGATTAAGGCTGTTTTCATTTTGTAAACGTATAATTTTAATTAATAACTTCTTCATCAGTCATCCTGAATTTATTTCAGGATCTAGCCTAGCATTTTTCATGTTTCAATCTTTGGCATTATTTCAATGAATAAAGATGCTGAACTAAATTCAGCATGTCTCGTGTTTTTTAAATTTTTTCTTCTTCAGTCATCCTGAATTTATTTCAGGATCTCGAAGAGAATATTTCACAAAGCAAGATAATGGAAATATTTCAATGAATAGAGATTCTGAAATGAATTCAGAATGACATTAACTTTACTTTTTTCGCAAATTATTTATCATTTTCAAACTCTTCAATTTCCTCTATTGTATGCCAATCCGATGCAATGTCAATTAGTTTCGGATTCTCTTCTTTGATTAAGTTCCACTTCCATTCTTTATGCCAATTTTTCAATTGTTTTTCTCGGTCTATGGCATTTAGTATTCCGTTTATTTGCTCGAAATAGACCAAGTCAATTGTTTTGTATTTAGCACTAAAATCAGAACCTTTCCCTGCTTTATGTTCAAGTATTCTTCGCTTTATGTCACTAGTCACCCCAATGTATAAAACAGTTCTGTTTTTATTTGTCAATATGTATACAAAACCTTGTTTTTCCATTTCAGTATTTTTCATCTGTCATCCTGAACTGGTTTCAGGATCTCACAAAGCATATTTCATTTTATTTAGTCACGTAATATTTATATGAATAAAGATCCTGAAATAAATTCAGGATGACGTTATCTTTGGGATGTGAATTCAAAGTTAAGTTACTTCAATAATCCACTAAAACTAACTTTCTCCCCAATAATAGCTCTTAATTCCGTAACAGAAACTCTATCTTGTTTCATGGTGTCACGGTCACGGATTGTTACGGTGTTATCTTCCAACGTTTGGTGATCTATCATGATGCAATATGGAGTTCCCAGCGCATCTTGTCTTCGGTATCGCTTTCCTGGAGAATCTTTTTCGTCATACTGGCAATTGAAATCGTATTTCAACTCATCCATTACTTCCATGGCTTTTTCTGGCAATCCATCTTTTTTGGTCAATGGCATAATTACCGCTTTGGTTGGAGCTAAAGCAGGTGGCAAAGCAAGAACTGTTCTTTCGCTTCCGTCTTCGAGGATTTCCTCTTTTAATGAGTTAGAAAGGATTGCCAAGAACATTCTGTCCAGTCCGATAGAAGTTTCGATGACAAAAGGAATGTAACTTTTGTTTTCTTTGGGATCAAAGTATTGAAGTTTTTTCCCAGAATGTTCTTCGTGAGCCTTTAAGTCAAAATCTGTTCGAGAGTGAATCCCTTCTAACTCCTTGAATCCCATCGGGAAATTGAATTCAATGTCGGTTGCGGCATCAGCATAATGAGCCAATTTTAAATGATCGTGAAAGCGGTAGTTTTCTTCACCCAATCCAAGTGCATCGTGCCATTTTTTTCGCGTTTCTTTCCAGTAATCAAACCACTGTTTCTGAGTCCCTGGTTTTACAAAAAATTGCATTTCCATTTGTTCAAATTCTCTCATTCGGAAAATAAATTGTCGCGCAATGATTTCGTTTCTAAAGGCTTTTCCAATTTGTGCAATTCCAAAAGGAATTTTCATCCTTCCAGTTTTTTGCACGTTCAGGTAGTTCACAAAAATACCTTGAGCCGTTTCTGGCCTTAAATAGATAGTGTTTGCACCTTCCGAAACAGAGCCCATTTCGGTACTAAACATCAAGTTAAATTGTCTTACATCTGTCCAGTTTTTGGAACCAGAAACAGGACAAGCAATACCCAATTCTTCAATCAATTCTTTTACCGCAGGTAAATCATCTTTACCTAACGACTCTTTGAATTTTTCCTCAATTTCTTCAATTTTAGTTGCGTTTCGGAGTATATTAGGATTTGTTTTTCTGAATTCTTCTTCATTGAAATCATCTCCAAATCTCTTCAGGCCTTTGGCAACTTCTTTTTCTATTTTTAGTCTGATTTTTTCAACGTGGTCTTCAATGAGAACATCAGCTCGGTAACGCTTTTTTGAGTCTTTGTTATCAATCAAAGGATCGTTAAATGCATCAACGTGTCCAGAGGCTTTCCACGTGGTAGGATGCATAAAAATTGAAGCATCAATTCCCACAATGTTTTCGTGCATTTGAACCATCGATTTCCACCAGTATTCTTTGATGTTGTTTTTTAGTTCAGAACCATTTTGTCCGTAATCATAAGTGGCACTTAGCCCATCATAAATTTCAGAGGAAGGAAAAATAAAGCCATATTCTTTGGCGTGTGAAATTACTTTTTTTAGTAAATCGTCAGACATGTGGGTTTGTTTTTTAATTGAGAGTAAAATTAGCAGTTTTTGGGGAGGATTCAATATTTTAAGGTGTCAATTTGATGAATTAACGAGATTCCTGAGAAAGCAGGATTCACATTAAAAACCCAACCGTCATTCTTTTAAGAAAAGGAAGCTATATTGTGAGAATTCCAATCCATACTTTTGTTTATCTTTGAAAAAGCAAGAAATAACTTTTGGAGAAAGAAAAAATCATATTAGGCATCGATCCAGGAACAACTGTTATGGGATATGGCATAATTAAAGTCACAGGCAATAAAATGTCCTTGCTTTCATTTGGAGAAATAGTATTGACGAAATATGATACGCATGCACTGAAGCTAAAAAAGATATTTGAGAGAACACTGGGTATTATAGATGAATACCATCCAGATGAATTAGCGATTGAGGCGCCATTTTTTGGAAAGAATGTGCAGTCTATGCTTAAGTTGGGTAGAGCTCAAGGTGTAGCGATGGCAGCGGGTTTGTATAGAGAAGTTCCCATAACAGAGTACTTGCCGAAAAAAATAAAACAATCCATAACCGGTAGCGGAAATGCGAGTAAAGAGCAGGTTGCGGCTATGCTTCAAACTCTACTAAAAATTAAAACAATCCCCAAAAGGCTAGATGCTACGGACGGTTTGGCTGCTGCAGTTTGCCATCATTTTCAGGGTGGTGGCCAAGAAAAAGGCGAAAGTTATACTGGATGGAAGGCATTTGCAGCAAAAAATCCCAAACGAATCAAATAAAAAAAGCCTCTTTTCATTTGAAAAGAGGCTTTGGAAATAGATCAGTTTGTTTTTCAATCCAAATCTCCCACGAGTCCTTCTGTTACATTGATCAAGTGGTCACCCACTTTCTCTAAAGAATGGAATATATTACTGTAAAGTGTTGCTGTTACAGCATCATATTCACCGGAACCAATATCGAGCAAGTGTTGTTTTCTGATTGCATTTCTAAACTTGTTAATTTCTTTCTCTTTGGCAAGCGCTTTTTCAATAGAAACGTTGCTGTAGTTTTCGGATAAGTTTTCTATCATTATTTCAAACGCCTCGTCCACAAGTCCGGCAAGTTTTACGAGTTTTTCTCTGTGTTCTGGCTTGAAATAGATTTTCTTTTCATGTTTCGACTCAATCGTTTTTGAAATTTGGTAGTAAATATCACCAATTCTTTCTAAATCCCCGATGATACTCAGCATTCCTCTTATTCTAATAGAGGTATCTGTACTCATTTCCCCTTGCGAAACTTTGGCCAAGTAATCTGCAACTTCTAGTTCGATTCTATCAGTTATTTCTTCGTACTTTTTTACTTTTTTAATTAGTTTACCAATCTTTTTGTTTTCTTTTTCAACTAATAAATTTGATACAAACCCATTCATTCTTTGAGCAATGTGTCCAAATTTTTCAATTTCTTTTTTTGCTTCTGTAATCGATAAATCCGGTGTAGACATCATTCCAGCACTAATGAACTCTAAGTGGAACTCTTCGTCTTCCTCTCCTTTTGACTTAACAGACCTTTCGGCTAAACTAACTAATTGTGGCACGAATCCAATAAGTAACAATACATTCAATAAATTGAAAGTAGTATGGAAAATTGCGATCCCAGTATTGTACGAATCTTTTTTAATGATTGAGCCATCTGCATCGTATTCAGGAATGGGATTTCCTGCTCCTGTAATTTCCATGAACCAAACGATTGCGTCAATAAGAAATGGCATCAACAAGACTGCCCAGAACACTCCGATTAGATTGAACATAGAATGAATTCGTGCAGAACGTTTTGCGTGAACGTTCCCTATAAGAGAAGCTAATTCTGCTGTAATGGTTGTTCCAATGTTTTCTCCAAGAACCATCGCAGCAGCAACTTCAAATGGAATAACTCCTGCCGCAACAAGTGTCATAGTAAGAGCCATAGCAGCCGAAGAGGACTGAATTACAACAGTTACAATGGTTCCTAATCCTACAAACATTAATATACTAAGAAAACTACCGGTATTGTATTCAGTAAAAAATTGCACCAGCGGAGAGCTTGCGTCTAGCCCAGGTACTGCTCCTTTTAACTCTCCTAATCCCATAAACAAGAGTGCAAAACCGATAATCGCCCCTGCCCATGCTTTCATTTTAGATTTACCAAAAAATAAGAAAGGCGCTCCAAGAGCAATAATCACTAAAGCGTAATTTGCCATACTTACTTTAAATCCAAATAAATTAATTAACCAAGCAGTAATTGTCGTTCCAATGTTGGCACCCATCATCACACCCGCAGATTGTATCAGAGTTAGTAATCCAGCATTCACAAAACTAACTGTCATTACCGTGGTTACTGAGGAGGATTGGACGATAGATGTGATTCCAAATCCTGTTAAAACTCCTTTAATTCTGTTGGACGTTATAGAAGCCAACATTTTTCTTAATCGAGATCCTGCTGCTTGCTGCAACCCTTCACTCATAATCTTCATTCCATAAATGAACATTCCTAAGGCTCCAATTAAGACTAATACTCTAAAAATTCCCCAAGGTCTTTTGGTTTCAAATTTGTGTTTGTCCGAAAAAACTTGAGTTTCTCCTTTCTCCAATCCAATTTTAAACACATGTTTTTCTCCTCCTTTCAAGCCGTCTAACATGAAATGGGTAGAGGAGAGAGGAATGCTGTGAATGGAAGTCCAATCAGAATTTTCATACCCGCTTTTGTGTCTTTTGGCTCCAATTTCAGTATTCCATTTTATAACAACTGAATAACCAAAGGCTTTCAACTGGTTCATTGCTTCATACTCTATTAGCCAACTAATATCTGCCGATCCTTCTTTTTCCTTGGTGAAAACGTTGTGAATCACCTCTGTTGAAGGCTCGTAATTTTGTTGAATAGTTGTGTTTTCAATAATTGCTTCGGCAAGTGAGTCATTTGACTGTGCTGTGAGCGAAAAACCAAGTGAAAAAACAAACGAGATTAAGAATACTAGGTTTTTCATTTTTTGGAGGATATACATTTTTTTCAAAAGTAAGCGAATTCGATTAATTGCAACGAATATCTATATTAAGTATACATTAAAAAAGAACTATAAAAGTGAGACCATTTCTGTTTTGATTTTGAATTCAACGGACGGTACTTACAAAAAGATGTTCTAGGTTTTCTTTAATTTTGCACTAAAATTAATAAAGTAATCCGTTTTTTAGCAAAAGAGTACCCATTGATTTAATGACTTGTTTTGAAAAAACAAATTAGGAGCTACAAGACAACATAGAACAGCCCACTTTTTGTTTCGCCCAATCGGGTCTTTTTGCATACCACTTTTCCTTTGTTGGTTGTTCACTGTAAGGGTTTTGCAACAAATCAAACAACTCCTCTACAAGGCTGTAATCTCCAATTTCGGCTTTTTCTATCGCTAACTGAGCCATGTAGTTTCTCAAAACATACTTTGGGTTTGTTTTTTTCATTTTAGTCAAGCGAGTCTTGTCTTCCACTCCTTCTTGTTTCGTGAGTCTTTTATACTCTTTGAACCAGTTTCGCCATTTTGGTAAATGAGAAGTTATTTCAGAGCTATTCAAATAGCTGGAGAATTCGATTATTTTTTTAAAGCTATTCCATTTGAATGAGCTAAACCCGCTAAGCTCTCGAAAGAATAGAGTCATGTCTGTTTCCGATACTCGTAGGTTTTCTTCGAGAGAATAGATAATGGTATCAGGAACCAAATCTGGAGTGTACAACCCGATTTTTTCGCACATCATTTGGTGATTTTTGTGTGCAAATTGCACTTTAAACCCAGTTAAAATATCTTCGAGAGGTTCTGCATCTTCAATTAAAGGATAAATCGCGTTAGCAAGCTGAGTGAGGTTCCAAAGGGCCACATTTGGTTGGTTACCAAATCGATACCTTCTATGTTGCGCATCGGTTGTATTTGGAGTCCACCCTGGATTGTAATCTTCTAGCCAACCATAAGGCCCGTAATCTATGGTAAGCCCCAAAATGGATAAGTTATCTGTATTCATCACACCGTGTACAAACCCTACTCGCTGCCAATGAATGATCATGTCGAGCGTTTTTGAAACTACTTCTTGAAAAAAGGCAAGGTAAGTTGATTTTGAGGGAGGGTCTAAATTTGGAAAATGGTGCTTAATTGTGAAGTCAACAAGTGTTTTTAGATTTTTTTTATCTTGCCTAGCGGCAAATATCTCGAAATTCCCAAAACGAATAAAGCTAGGAGCAACTCGACAAACGATAGCCCCTGGTTCTTCCTGAACATTGCCATTGTACAGAACATCTCTTGGAACCAAGTCTCCGGTTTTTATGAGAGAAAGCGCACGAGTTGTAGGAATTCCTAAATTGTGCATAGCCTCACTACACAAATACTCGCGGATAGAAGAACGCAAAACGGCAAAGCCATCTGCTCTCCGAGAATATGGGGTAGGCCCCGCACCTTTTAGTTGGAGTTTAATGGGTGAGTTGTTGATTTCAATTTCTGCAATATTTATTGCTCTTCCGTCTCCTAATTGCCCTGCCCATTGGCCAAATTGATGACCACCATAACACATTGCGTAGGGCTCAAATTCATTAAATTTTTCTTCCCCGCTCAGCACTTTTACAACCTCCTCTTCTTCCATTTCTAAGTCCCATTCATCCAACAAAGGTTGAGAGAAATGAATGAGGCTAGGACTTGAGGGAACAACCGGAGTTACAAAAGAATAACAAGCACCTTCAACTTGCCTAGATTCATTCGATTTTAGTGGGTCTGAAGGAAGGTCTTTTGAAAAAGAAGGAACGAGCGGTAAGTGGACTAACTTTTTCATCTTACGCCTTTTTTTGAAGCTGTAAAGAAGCCGAATTGATGCAGTATCTCAAACCACTTGGTTCTGGTCCGTCAGGAAAAACGTGACCCAAATGAGCGTCACAAGTATTACAGACTACTTCTACTCTTATCATCCCAAAAGAAGTGTCTTTTATATAACTAATTGCATTTTCGGCAATAGGTGCGGTAAAACTTGGCCAGCCTGTTCCAGATTCGAACTTAATGGTAGAATCAAAAAGCGGTGTATCGCAACATATACAATTGTATTTTCCTAGATCGTGTGCGCTACAAAACTCTCCCGAACCTGCTGGTTCAGTTCCTTTTTGCCGTGTAATTCTGAATTGCTCTGGAGTTAGTTGCGCTTTCCATTCTTCTTCCGATTTTTCTACTCTTTTATACGGTTCTGGCGAACCATGATTGGCAAATTTGATAATTGAATTCCAGTTCATCATGTGTTAAATATTTTATCATGAAGATAATGAAATTATTACCCACATGTTGGAGTAAAATCAGCTCCCAAAGGAAGGTTTTAGCTCTTTATCTCTTGGCATAATTCGATGAGTACACCATTGGTAGATTTAGGATGAAGAAAAGCCACTAATTTATTATCAGCCCCTTTTTTTGGTTTTTTGGTAATCAACACGAAGCCCTCTTTTTCTAATCTTAACAGCTCTTCTTCTATATCGGTTACATCAAAGGCAATGTGGTGAATTCCTTCCCCTTTTTTTTCAATAAACTTAGCAATAGCGCTATCCGGATGGGTCGCTTGTAACAATTCTATTTTGGACTCACCTGTTTGAAAAAATGACGTGATTACGTGTTCTGATTTCACCTCTTCTTGTTTGTAAGGTCTTCTATTCAAGAGTGCCGAAAAAAGTGAGTTGGATTGTTCCATGTCTTTTACTGCTATTCCTATGTGTTCAATTTTATTCATATCCATTCTATATTAAGAGTCAACCCTATCAATTTGATTAAATATTTTGTAAATTTATCATTCAATCTTGTTTTACAAAACTACAACTAAATTATGCTAAACAAAAGAGTAGAAGAAGCGCTTAATTCGCAATTGGTAGTGGAGGCATTTTCTTCCCACTATTATCTAGCAGTAGCTTCATGGGCAGAAGTAAATGGATTCAGTGGAACCTCAGAGTTTTTCTATGAACAATCTGATGAAGAGAGAATGCACATGCTTCGATTAGTAAAATTCATTAACGAAAGAGGAGGAAAGGCCGTAATTCCTCAAATAGATATGCCAACAAACGACTTTAAATCTATTCGTTACGTATTCGAAGAGTTTTTGAAACATGAACTGACTGTGTCAGCTAAAGTGAATGAGGTGGTAGGGATTTGTTACGAAGAAAAAGATTTTCCAACGATGAATTTCATGCAGTGGTACGTTTCTGAACAAATTGAAGAAGAGGCTGTCGTAAGAACGATTATTGACCAATTAAACTTGATTGGTGATGACAAAAGTGGCCTTTATCACTTTGATAGAGATTTAAAAAACATTAAAAATCCACAGATTACAATTAACAATACCGCAGAGTAATTGCTCTTAGTTATAATAGGATAAAAAATGCGGTGGTATATTCACCGCATTTTTTTTGTAAAAATTTGACTTAAACCTCACTCAAGCTCATTATTATTCGTAATTTAAGAGGACAATCTAATTTGTTCGAATAAAACTCACAAAAACACCCCATAAACTTATGATATTTATAGATACCCAACTTTCACCAACAATAATTGTACTGCTCGTATTACTACTGATTTTCCTCGTACTCTCTGTTGTTATCGTGCCAGAAAAAACGGCTAAAGTAATTCAACGACTAGGAAAATTTAATCGAATTGCAGATTCCGGACTTAGTTTCAAAATCCCAATTATTGATTCGGTTGCAGGAAACGTAAATTTAAGAGTACTACAATTAGATGTACACGTAGAAACAAAAACGATGGACAACGTATTTGTGGTGATGCAAGCATCTGTGCAATACAAGGTAATTCCTAGTAAGACCAAAGAGTCGTTTTATAGTCTAGATGATTCTTCCAGACAGATTTCTTCTTTCATCTTTGATGTAATTCGGGCAGAAGTGCCAAAACTTGAGCTAGACGAAGTGTTCTCAAGAAAAGATGATATTGCAAATGCCGTTAACCAAAGTCTTTCGGCATCGATGGACGATTATGGTTTTGAAATAATAAAAACACTTATTACGGATATCGATCCGGATAGAAATGTGAAAGAATCGATGAATAGAATTAATGCAGCTAAAAGAGACAAGGAGGCAGCATTACAAGAAGCAGAAGCAACAAAAATTACTATCGTAAAAGAGGCTGAAGCTGATGCAGAAAGCAAACGATTGCAAGGGGAAGGAGTGGCTGCTCAGCGAATCGCTATTGTAAAAGGATTCAAAGAATCGATAGAAGACTTTAAAGATTCGCTGGATGAAATAAACTCTACTGAAGTGATGCAATTTGTGCTTCTTACTCAGTATTTTGATACGCTAAATAGTATTGGAACAAAAGAAGGCAACAATACTATCTTGGTGCCACATTCTCCAGGAGGGATGAAAGATTTTCAACAGCAAATTATAGAAGGAACTTTTGTGGGTCAAAAAATGTCGGAGGTAACTCCAACACAACCCAAGAAAAAAGATGCTACATCTTAAACTTGTAAAGAAATTGACTTTATTGCCTTTAAATGAAATTGATTGCATCGTACATAACCAATAGCTTTTTTTTTGCCGTTACATATGAATTAAATGGCTACCACCAACTACTTTATTGGCAGCTAGGTTGTTTGTTATTGGCAATTGCTCTCGTGTATTTGTTTTTCTTAGGCCGAATACAAAAAAGGAAAATCAGATCCTTTATGGAAAGAAGAACAGCTACTATTATTTCTCAAAAAGAAAAAATTGAAGAACAGAAAGCTTTACTGGAGTACGAGCACGAAAAATCGGATGAATTATTAAAAGATATTTTTCCGAATAAAATTGTAAAAGTTCTTAAGAATAAAGGAAAAATAGAACCCGAATATTACGAAGAAGCTTCCGTGTTGTTCGCAGACTTTGTTTCGTTTTCTACAATCACACCATTTCTTACTGCCAATCAGTTAGTAGATACTTTAAACGTGTATTTCAAAAAATTTGACTCTGTGATAACTGAGAACAATATGATTTTGATTAAAACCATAGGAGACAGTTACTTTGCTGTGGGAGGAGTTCCAAAGAAAAATCGAAAAAACCCGATTTACACCGTTTTATCAGGACTTCAAATGCAACATGAAGTAAGGAAAATTAATTCAACTACCAACCTAAACTGGCAGATTAGGGTAGGGATAACAACAGGTGAAATAGCAGCAGGAGTCTTGGATACCAAGCGTCCCATGTTCGATGTTTGGGGAAGTTCAGTAAATGTCGCTAGTCGTCTTCAAGAAGCTGGATTACCGGGAAAAGTGAATATTTCGGAATCTACTTACAGACACATCTATCCTTTTTTCGATTGCGAAGAAAGAGGTGAGATAGGCACGAAAAATGTCGGGAATATTCCGATGTATTTTGTCAATAGAATAAAACTTGAACTATCGGCCGATGAAGAGGGGCTAATTCCGAACTCCTTGTTTTGGAAATACGTGCGAAACCTCAAAAACACGAAGCCCGATTACATTTCATTATTCAAAGATATGAAACTCAAAATGAGGAAAGAACTTCCCTCTGGAATTTATTACCACAACGAAAAGCACGCATTAAATGTCATGAATTCTGCTGAATTTTTAGGATTTGGGGAAGAAATATACACGGAACAAATACTGTTGTTGAAAACAGCTGCATTGCTCCATGACATAGGTTTTTTGGAGCAATACGAAAACAATGAAATAGTAGGAGCAGAATTTGCAAAAACGATATTACCAAACTATAATTTTGAATCTGAACAAATAGAGTTGGTAGCAAGTCTTATTTTGGCAACAGAACCATCCAGAGAGCCGCAAACTTTGCTTGAAGAGATTATGAAGGATGCCGATTTAGATTACCTCGGAAGGAATGATTTTACAGAAATCAGTAATAAGCTCATGAAAGAATATATGGAGAATGGAGTGATGAAAACCCCTTTAGAATTTCATGAGGCACAAGTTAACTTTTTGAAGACTCACAAGTTTTATACGGATACTGCTAAGTCTTCTCGGGTAAAAAAGAAGAGGGAGAATATTGAGATTGCTTTAAATTTATATAATTCTCAAACTTAAAACTGCCGTATCATCTGGATAGGGTTTTGAACCTCTGTATTCATTGATGGTTTCGAACAAGGCATTATTCATCTCTTTCATATTTAAGTATGAATTTTCTTTTACCGCCTTGGTTAATCTTTCATTCTGAAACTGAATGTTCTCTTCATTTTCTACTTCCACCATACCGTCTGTGTAGCACGCAAAAACTGTGTTTGGTTCAATAATTAATTTTCCTACTTGGATACTAGGAAGTTCTTCGAAAATTCCCAATGCAATACAACCTGTTTTGAGCTCTGTTACTGTATTTTTATGAACCATTATAGGACAATTATGACCTGCATTGATGTATTTTAAAGTACGGTTACTTTCCTTATAATACCCAATAAAGAAGGTAATAAACTTCTCTCCTTTGGCTGAGGATAACACGCTTGCATTCAATTCTTTTACAAGCTCAGTGATGGTTAGATTGTTGTGATTGTATTTTATATTTGCTCGCAATGTAGCCTGAAAATTGGACATAAGCAAAGCAGCAGAAATTCCTTTACCTGAAACATCTGCAATACAGAAAACATATTCATTTTTATTGATAGGAATGAAATCATAATAGTCTCCGCTGACCATTTCCTTGGCTAAATAAGTTGCAGAGATATCAATGAACTGGTTGGAAGGTAAGTTACTAGGCAATAATAGTTTTTGCATTAAAACCGCAAGTTTCATGTCTTTTTCTTTCAGCTTTTTTTTAAGTAATTCTTTGGCAAGCGCCTTTGTTTCAATAGCTACAGAAACCACATTAGAAATTGTTTTAATAAAGCCTACGTGACCCGAGATGAAGGAAGTCATTTCGGTTTCCTTTATTCCGCCTATAAGGATATAAGAGAGCGGTATGCCTTTATGAAAAACGGGCAAAATAAGATCAAAATCTTTAAACTCCTTTATACTGACCTCTTTTAAAAGAGTGGATTTTTTTATAGAAAGCATTTTTGTTTTGTCAAAACCAGAACAATCACCTTGAATACCGAAAACCAAAATACACTTCCAGTTATTTCGATTATTTATGAATGCCAGCCTAGAAACCCCAATGTAATAACGCATCACATTATCAAACTGATTTAGCAGTTCACTTACCTGGTAATTTTTATTTATAGAATTGGTGATTTCTAAAAGAGCATTTAGTTTTTGCCTTTCTATAGCCAGTTCATTATCGAGTTTTGATAGCATAGTTCTGTTCAGATTTTGAACAGAAAAGTAAAACTTTGATTAATTAAAAACAATAGTTATTTTCTTCTATTATTTTAAGCGCAACTTTTTGATAACAAGAGGTAATATTGAGGGGTTCGTGCTTGGTAAATCTCTTCAATCCCATCAGCATCATTTTTAGTTCATCACCTTCTGCAAATGAGTTTAAAGCGTCTGTGGCAGATTTATTTATACGTTGAGAAGCCTCATAAAAGAATGCTTTTACCATCTCTATTTGAACCGAGCAAGCTTCTTCTCCTTTTAATTCAACTAATTTCTCAACCCTAAGCATAATAGATTCAGCTAAATAGGTATCAATAATCATGTCGGCATTGTTCATCAAAATTTCTTGTTCTTTGGCTAGAGTTGCCATTAGTTTTTGAACTGCAGATCCAGCAACCATCAAAATTGCTTTTTTGAATCCAGCTAGTGACTTTTTTTGAGCTGCAAATAAACCACCCTCTCCTTCTTCAAAACTTGGTACAGACATGATTTCGTCTGCTACTTTCATTGCAGGGCCCATCAAGTCTATTTCTCCTTTCATTCCTTTTTTCAGAATCATATTGACCAAAAGAAGCCTGTTAATTTCATTTGTTCCTTCAAAAATTTTATTGATTCGTGCATCTCGGTAAGCTCTCTCAACCAAGGTTTCGGCAGAATATCCCATTCCACCATGAATTTGAACTCCTTCGTCTACAACAAAATCTAAACAATCAGATCCCACTACTTTAAGCAAAGCGCATTCAGGTGCAAACTGCTCAATTCCTTTCAGGGTTGCTTGTTCTTTACTCATTCCTCCTTCAACCAATGCTTTGATAGCATCGTCAATATTTTGCGCTGCTCTGTAGTTGGCAGATTCACTAGCAAAAATAGAAACAGCCATTTTTCCTAGCTTGTTTCTTATTGCTCCGTATTTAGCAATGGGTCTCCCAAATTGCTCTCTGTCGTTTGCATATTTTACTGATTCCGTTACAATTTCTTTAGCAGCTCCAGTGGTACCGATAGATAGTTTGATTCTACCAATATTCAGGATATTTAAGGCAATTTTGAATCCATTTTCTCTTTCAGAAAGCATGTTTTCAACGGGTACTTTTACTTTGTTATAAAACACTTGACGCGTAGAAGAACCTTTTATCCCCATTTTTTTCTCTTCCGCATTCAATGTGATTCCTTCACTATCCGCTTCTATTAAAAAAGCCGTCAGTTTTTCATCATCATCAATTTTAGCGAATACCGTATGTAAATGCGAAAAACCTGCATTGGTAATCCACATTTTTTGACCCGTAATCTCGTAATGCGTTCCATCTTCAGAAAGTACAGCTTTTGTCTTCCCAGAATTAGCATCACTTCCTGCATTTGGCTCTGTCAGACAGTATGATGCTTTCCATTCTCCAGAGGCTAACTTTGGTATGTATTTCGCTTTTTGTTCTTCGTTTCCGTAATACAACAAAGGTAGAGTTCCAATCCCTGTATGGGCTCCGTAGGCAACCGAGAAAGAGTAACTTCCTCCCAATGCTTCTGTTGCGAGCATACTCGTTTTAAAATCCATTCCCATTCCTCCTAATTCCTCAGGTATTGAAATGCTTAGCAGGCCTAGTTCACCAGCTTTGTCCATCAAAGCAGGCATAAATCCTTCTTCCATAGAATCCATTCTGTCCAAGTGTGGCATGATTTCAGTTTTGATAAAATCTTTACACATGTCGGCAAGCATTTTTTGCTCTTCCGTCCATTCTTCTGGGATAAATATTTCGTTTGCTTTCGTGTCTCTGATGATAAATTCTCCTCCTTTTATTGCTTCCATTTTATTTTAGATTTTTAGATGTTAGATTATAGATGTTAGAGCTATAAATCCAATATTTATTATTTAATTGTTTTCAAAGAATCCTAAAGTCTATTATCTAACATCTAGGTTCTAATATCTTTAAGCTTTAGCTCAATAATTCATATATCCCCGCAGCACCTTGTCCAGTTCCTACACACATAGTTACTGCACCATATTTCTGCCCTCTTTTTCTCATTTCGTTAAATAACTGAACCGATAATTTTGCTCCAGTACATCCAAGTGGATGACCGAGTGCAATTGCCCCTCCGTTTACATTTACGATATCAGGGTTTAACCCTAATTCGTTCATCACAGCAACAGATTGCGAAGCAAAAGCTTCGTTTAGTTCTATTTGTTCAATGTCGTTAAGCGAAAGACCTGCTTGTTTCAATGCTTTTGGCATGGCATAAATAGGTCCCATTCCCATAATTCTTGGTTCCAATCCTGCTACTGCATAAGAAGCTAATCTTGCTATTGGTGTCAAGTTATTTTCTTTCAAAAACTTTTCAGAAACCACCATCACAAATGCTGCTCCATCCGAAGTTTGTGAAGCATTCCCTGCAGTAACCGTTCCTCTTGCGTCAAACACAGGTCTTAGCCTTGCCAAACCTGCTAGGTTTGTCCCTCTTCTCACTCCTTCGTCTGTTTCACAAACAATATCACGAGTTTGTTGCTTTTCGTTTTCATCCAAATAAGTTTCCTTCATGAAAATTGGAACAATATCGTCTTGAAATCTCCCGCTATCGATTGCCTTTTCTGCTTTGGCGTGGGAGTTTACTGCAAATTCATCTTGCATTTCTCTTGTTACACCATATTGTTTAGCAACAGCCTCTGCAGTTAATCCCATTCCCCAATACCATTCTTGGCTTTTCTTGGAAACGCTTGCATTCGGGACCAATCTCCAACCTCCAAATGGAATGGGTGACATGGTTTCTACTCCACCGGCAATGATACAATCTGCCATTCCAGAGTTTATTTTTGCTGAGGCAATTGCAATCGTTTCCAATCCCGAAGAACAATATCTGTTCACTGTCATTCCTGGTACTTTTTCAGAATCTAACCCCATCAAAGAAACCATTCTGCCAATGTTTAATCCTTGTTCCGCTTCCGGAGTTGCATTTCCTACAATTACATCATCAATTTGTTCGGCAGCTACATTCGGCACATTTTTCATCAAATGTCTTATAACATCTGCCGATAAATTATCTGCTCTGTAAAAATTGAACATCCCTCTAGGCGCTTTCCCTACTGCTGTTCTGTAACCTGCTACTATATATGCTTTCATGTTTTTTAGTTTTATTTTTCATTTCCTAACAGGTATTTCTCCTGTTAGGTATGTTTCCGTCTTTAATTCATCACCTTTCGGAACGCTCTCCCGAATTGTCGGGATCGAACTTAGGGTTCGGTTTAGTGCTAGCTGCTGGCTGAGTAATTTTTACAAGAAAAATTGTATCGAAGCCCAACATAATCCAACTATTTTTTCTTTCAAACCTAACAGGAGAAATACCTGTTAGGAGGTTCTTAATTCCTCAACACTTTCCCCGTCTTCAAAATACTCTCAATTCTTTTAAGTGTTTTTGGTTGTTGGCACAATTCCAAGAAAGTCTTTCTCTCTAAATCCAATAAATACTGTTCAGATACTTTGGTTCTTTTAGACAATTCCCCTCCGCACATTACCGTTCCTAGTTTTTCAGAGATTAATTGATCATGGTCAGAAATGTAGTTTCCTGCTTTCATGGAGTGAGCTCCCACATACACAATTCCTATTCCTTCGTTCCCCATTACTTCAATGTCGGTTCGTTGTGGTTTTTCTACATAACCTTTGGCATCCATCAACAACACTTGTTGTTTGGCATAGCCAATTTGGTGTGCTCGGCTCACAATTACTTCGTCTTGTCCCTCTCTCAAATAACCCAGTTCAAAAGCCTCTTTCCCAGAGGTTGAAACTTTGGCTTGACCTATTGTCAAGAATCTATTTCTTAATTGATTGGTGCGAATGTCACCTTCTTTGAGTTCGTCATTTAATCTCACCACAAATTCTTTGGTTCCACCACCACCAGGAATTAATCCCACTCCAAACTCTACCAATCCCATGTAGGTTTCGGCATTGGCAATTACTTTATCGGCATGCAAGCAAATTTCGCAACCACCACCCAGTGCCATTCCGTGAGGAGCAGCTACTACAGGGATGGATGAATACCTCAATCTCATCATGGTGTTTTGGAAAGTTCTGACAGCGAAATTTAATTCGTCCCAATCTTGCTCAATCGCCATCATAAATATCATTCCCACATTGGCACCAGCCGAGAAGTTTTGACCTTCATTTGCAATTACAATTCCTTTCCATTTTGGATCGGATTCTGCCAAATCAATGGCTTTGTTCAATCCTTGAAGTA
Organism: Flavobacteriales bacterium; assembly: GCA_965655625.1. GTDB lineage: Bacteria > Bacteroidota > Bacteroidia > Flavobacteriales_D > CAJJDF01 > CAJJDF01. The sequence goes on from CBFHHA010000001.1 coordinate 136,279, forward strand.
TTTCACTTCCAATCGTATTCATTTTAGTATGGAATTCTACATTTAACACTCCATCTCCTAAATCAATAATATGTACTCCCGCATTTTTCCAAACCGAATTGCTATCTCTTAGGTTTTCTAATGAAATTAAGTTTTCCGTTCCAGGAATTACTTGGTATGATTTGCTAGGAATATCGTAATACAATCGAGTTCCGTTTTCTACTTTATAAAAGGTTTCGTTACCAGCATCCAACATATCATATACCCACTGGGCAGGTTTCAAGTCTGCTTTTTCCATGTATTTGATTGCGGCTTTTACCCCAATGGCGTCCCAAGACTCAAATGGCCCTAATTCCCATCCAAACCCAGCTTTTAATCCATCGTCAATTCGGTACAATTCATCTGATATTTCTGGTATTCGGTTAGTCACATATTGGAAAACTCCGTTGAATGATTTTTTATAAAACTCACCCGCTTTGTCCATTCCGTTGTACAACATTTTGGTCCTGTCTTTCAAATTATCGACAGATTTTGTCATTTCAAGAGTTGGAAAATTCCCTCTCGTTTTAGGTTGGTATTCCAGAGTTTTTAAGTTCAATTCTAGAATTTCACTTTTGCCTTCGGCATTTTTCACTTTTTTGTAAAAACCTTGTTTGGATTTACTTCCAAGCCATCCGTTTTCCACCATTTTGGAAACATAACTAGGTATTTCAAACAAATCACTTCTTTCGTCATTTGGGCAATTGTTTTTCACTCCATTTGCTACGTGAACCAAAGTGTCCAATCCTACTACGTCACAGGTTCGGAAAGTTGCAGATTTTGGTCTTCCCATTACTGGTCCAGTCAGTTTATCAACTTCACCTACAGTTAATCCCATTTCTTCCACTGTGTGGAACAAAGCTTGAATAGAAAAAACACCCACTCTATTTGCAATAAATGCGGGAGTATCTTTGGCTAAAACAGAAGTTTTTCCTAATATTTTTGATCCGTAGTCCATCAAAAAATCCACCACGGCTGGGTCAGTTTTTGGAGTGGGAATTACTTCAAACAACTTCAAATACCTTGGAGGGTTAAAAAAGTGAGTTCCTAAGAAATGTTTTTGGAAATCTTCGCTTCTTCCTTCTAGCATCATGTGAATGGGAATTCCTGATGTGTTAGATGAAATTATCGTTCCTGGCGTTCTGTGTTTTTCAATGTTGGAAAAAACTTGGTGTTTAATGTCCAATCTTTCAACAACCACTTCAATTATCCAATCGGCTCTAGAGATTAAATGAATATCGTCTTCTAAGTTTCCGGTTTTAATTCTACTTGCATAGCTTTTGCTGTAAATGGGCGAGGGGTTTGATTTTAAGGCAAATTTCAATGCATCATTTACAATTTTGTTTCTCGCCATTTTATTGTCAGTTTCCTTGGCTTCATTTGGAACGATGTCTAGCAATAAAACATCCAATCCTACATTGGCAAAATGACAGGCAATTCGTGAGCCCATCACTCCTGATCCTATTACTGCTACTCTTCTAATGTTTCTTTTCATAATCTAAATGTTGACTTTATATGCCGTTTTCTAGGCACAAATTATTTTTCGGTAGATAAAAAAATGTGATTTTCATCTATGAGTTGGTTTATATTCTCCATGACTTTAAAAAAAGTTTCCAGATCCTTGTTTTTTATGTTCTGTCTCAAATGTTTGTTGAATTGAATCACCTTGTTCTTTGAAATTTCTCTTTTTTCTTTCCCAGATTCGGTTAAGAAAATCCGGACTTTTCTTTTGTCGAGTTTATCCACTTCTCGGTAAATGATTTTCTCTTCTTCCAGGTTTTTTAGTGTTCTAGTTAAACTTCTGGATTCCATTCCCATTTTTGGTCCCAAACTAGTAGATGGTGTGCCTTCCTTTAAATCTATATTCAATAAAACCATACCAGTTGCCATACTTACACCGTGTTCAGCAGCTTGCAGATTGTACATTCTGGCTATTTTGTGCCATGTACTTCGGATATTAAAATCGATGGTTTCTTCTGGTTTCATTTATTTGCTTTGAACGAATATAGCAAAAATTTATTATGCAAGCATAACAAATAAATCGCTTTTTTTACAATCAGCACAATTCTTATTCTTTCGCTTACCAGAATCGTTTATTCTGTAATAAGAATGATTGCAATACACGAGTATTTTCACTAATTTTGAATCAAAATAAATAAGGGCATGAGCATTTCAGAAATAGAAAATGAAATTATTGAGGAGTTTTCGATGTTTGACGACTGGATGGAAAAGTACGAACACATCATTGAGCTTGGAAAAGAACTGCCGATTATCGAGGAGGACCAAAAAACGAACGAAAACATAATTAAAGGTTGTCAGTCGAGAGTATGGTTACATGCTGAAAAAGAAAACGGCATTATTTCTTATTCTGCCGACAGTGATGCGATTATAACGAAAGGAATAATAGCCTTACTTATAAGAGTGCTCAATCACCAAAATCCAAAGGAAATTGTGGATGCAAAACTAGAATTTATAGACAAGATTGGACTAAAAGAACATTTATCACCAACTCGTTCCAATGGCCTTGTGAGTATGGTAAAACAAATGAAAGTATACGCTTTATTGATGCAACAAACTGCATAGAACGATGAAAAAAAAGGAATTAGAAGACACGATTATAGCAGTGATTAAAACAATTTTTGATCCAGAAATCCCAGTAGATATTTATGAGCTCGGACTAATTTACGATGTAAGAATCGATAAGGAGTTGAACGTTGAAGTAGATATGACGCTAACCTCTCCTTCTTGTCCCGTAGCTGAAACACTTCCCGTGGAGGTAGAAGATAAAATCAGGGGAATTGAAGTAGTAAAATCTGCCAAAGTACAAGTGGTTTTTGACCCCACCTGGACCAAAGACATGATGAGCGAAGAAGCTCAGCTTGATTTAGGTTTTATGTAGATTGATAGTCTTTTTGACTTGTTCGGTTACCTCAAAAAGATTTTTGATCCACACGTCAAATTTGGTTCATGAAAACAGTTAGAGAATATTTTCATTTATACGTATGTGATACCGACAATTTAATTTAGGACGATATTTGATTGCGAATGACGTACAAAACGAAACCTTATTCACAGTTAAGACAGAGAGATACAAACCAACTGTTCAATTAATAGTGCGTGAGTCCGACTTTGAAAGAGCTTACCAACTATAAATGAACGAGAGAGAAAAGTATTGATTTTGTTAAAAATCTACCTTTGATATCTTCGTTGCCTGCTCAAACTTTTCGAGCAATTATTCCGTTAAATTTGCGTTTAACTCAAACGTAAAAACAGTCCAAAAGGGCAATAAAATAATGGAAGAAGAACCCCAAATAGAATCAGTAGTTTCAAAAAAGAGATGGAAGAGACTAAAAAGAATAGCCTTGGTTTTAGCCTCTCTTTTTTTGTTAGTTATAGTTTCCGGGATTGTTCTTGCAAACATTTATGAAAAAGAGATAAAAAAATATGCCATAGGTGAAGTGAATACTTATCTCAAGGCTCAGTTAAAAATTGAGGAAGACGATGTGTCTTTTTCCTTTTTTAAAAAATTCCCTAACGCCAGCCTCAATTTTTCCAACTTGCTTATTGAAGCTGAAAACTCAAAAGACACGCTCCTTTTTGCGGAAAACTTCTCTCTAGAATTTGGGTTAAGTTCACTTTTCTCTGGAAATTATGAGGTGAGAGAAATTGATCTGGATGACGCACAACTCAATTTGTTGGTAAACAAAAAAGGGGATGAGAATTATATTTTTTGGAAAAAAACTGAAAAAAAAGATTCGACTGATGCGCCCTTAAGTTTTAGCTTAAAAGAAGTAAATCTGAATCGAGTAGAAGTGAGCTATTCCAATGAAAAAAGTAAGAACCGAGCTGTTTTTACTCTCAATTCCGCCCAGTTTGCGGGTGATTTCGATTCGGACTCATCAGTAGTTTCCATTAACTCAGACCTTTGGATATCCACCATACAAAATGATAGCACAGTGTATTTTAATGAAAAGCCAAGCTTGTTATCGGTGAAGAAGGCTGTTTTTGATGCAGCAAAGGTAGAGTTGGAAAAAGGAAGGCTCAAAGTAGGAGAAATGTCCTTGGATCTCAATGCTATTTTTAACCTCATTAATAAGGAAAACACAATCAATGCAGTAGCCAAAAATGTGGAAATATCTGAAGTGTTTACGCTCATGCCAAACGAGGTAAGCGCTAGGCTCCAAGCTTATAAAACGGATGGATTTGTAAACGGAAACATAGAAATTAAAACAAATAAAAAGGAGGAGATTCCAAGAATAAAAGCAGATTTTTCCATTGAAAGAGGCACAGTTACTGAGAGCAACTCGGGTGTAAAGCTCCAAGAACTTGAATTAGTAGGTAAGTATGATTTATCTCCACACAACCAAAGAATAGAACTGACAAAGGGCCAAGGTAAATTGAGTGGTGGTAATTTTGAACTCAAGGGAAAACTTCTAGGGACTTCCATTCAAACGGTATTCACAGAAATCAAAGGTGATTTTAAGCTTGGTCAGTTGGCTCAATTTCTAAATATTGAAAGCATTGAATCGATGGGAGGAACACTTGCATTAAACAATGAGTTTAGAGGGAGTTTTAGAAATGGAAACCTTAAGGTAACGGAGTTTTTAGGCAGTGCTAAACTGAAAGCTGCCTCATTGAAATTGAGAAACAACGAAACAAGTTACACGAATTTCAATGGAGATATTGCATTTAATAGGTTTAAGTCTAACGCAAACTTAACAGGGAGTTACGGAAATTCAGATCTATCAGTTAGTAGTCAGTTTTCCAATTTTATGCCCTACTTGGTGAATAATCAAATATTAGATGCGAACATTTATGTTCAGTCCAAGTTTTTGGAATTAGATGAATTATTAGGAAATGAAAAATTTGAAGTAGAACAAGGGAACGATACCACCGGTGTTTTCTTACCCAATAAAATAAAGGCAACGCTGAGAGTATCAGTAGAAAAACTTACCTATCAAAAACATCAGTTGGAGCAAGTTTCAGGATCTTTGAGTATGAATGAAAGTGGAATCAAAACCAACGACTTGCTGTTCACATCGAATAAGGGACGTGTCAATTTAAAAGGGGATCTGATGGTCAATAACCAAGGGTTTAGATTAAAATCTGATATTATTTTAGGTCAAATCGACATGAGTGATTTGTTGTTGAGGTTCAATAATTTTGAGCAAAATGTGTTGCGAAGCGAACACTTAACTGGTAGAGCCAATGCCATAGTTTCCATTCAATCTGACTTGAATCAGCATTTGGAAATAGAGTTAAACTCGTTGGTTGTAAATGCAGAATATTCTATTTCGGAAGGAGAAATAAAGGATTTGGAATTGTTTGACGAAATTGGCGAATACCTCAAGTCCAATGTCATTTCCAAAAGCATCGTGAAAGTGGATGAACTAGCTAAAAGACTGAAGCGGGTTAAGTTTTCGGAATTTAGCAATACGCTCGAAATCCGAAATAGAATGATTCATATACCCTTCATGTCCATCAAAACATCCGCTATGGATATTGGGTTGTACGGAACTCAAAGTTTTGATTTTGATATTAATTACGGTATTAACCTTAGGTTAAAAGATATTTTGACAAAAAAGAAGGACACGGAATATGGTTACGTTGTGGACGATGGAAGCGGTGCTCGATTATTTTTGTTAATGACTGGAACAATCGATAACCCTATTTTTAAACTAGATAAAGAGGGTAGGAAAACATACAAAGAGCAGAAGCGTGCTGAAGAGAAGGGAAATATAAAGGGAATTTTGAAAGATGAATTCGGGCTTTTTAAAAATGACAGTTCTGCTCTGAAAACAACAGATAAACCGAAGCCCAAGCCAAAATTTGAAGTAGAGTGGGAAGTGAGTGAAAAGAAACAAGAGACAACAAAAAAATTGGAGCCGGTTGATAAGAAGGAGGAGAAATCTAAGAAGAAGAAATCTTGGTTAGATAAACTGAAAGGAGAGGAAGAGAAGAAGAAAAAAGTGGAGTTCGAAGTAGAATAATTTTTTCTGTCGAGTAAGATGGGTGAAAATCGGCAAAAAGGCTAACTTTACTATTCCCAAAATATTAGGATATGAAAAATCTCATCACAACAATTATTTTAGCTTTTGCGGCTTTTGTAGCATATTCTCAGGTGTACGACCCAGTAGATTGGGAATATTCGGTGGAACAAAATGGAACAGAAGCAACTTTGATTTTTACAGCATCCATTGAGGAAGGATGGCATGTATATTCTCAGATATTAGAAAGTGATGATGGTCCGGTAGCTACGGAAGTGACTTTTACGCCCAATCCAAATTATGAATTGATAGGCAAAACCACCGAATCCAAAACGTACAAAGAATACGACCCCAATTTTGAAATGAATTTGACTTTTTTTAAAACCAAAGCCGTTTTAAAGCAAAAAATTAAGTTAAAATCAGACCAGCTATTTCAAGTTGAGGGAAGTGTATATTTCATGGTGTGTAACGAATCTATGTGTTTGCCTCCGAGTGATGCTTCTCACACATTTCGTTTGAATGCAGGGGAAAACATGACAAATGAAGTGGCGTCTCAGGAATTGAAACTAGTACAAGGAGACGAAATGACCACACAAGAAGAAGCGCAAGGAAGTGGAATTGAAGACCCTGCACAATGGAAGTTTACCTCCAAAAAACTTTCCAACACTGTTTTTGAGATTAGCGCAACGGCAATTTTGGATAAACATTGGCATATTTATGCGAACAAGCAAGTAAGCGACATGATAATTCCTACAGAATTCTATGTTGCCGATACAGTTGGAAAACTGGAAGGCGAGATGAAGGAGCTGGGAGAAATTCACGAAGTGTACGAAGAAGTAAACGATGCCGATAGCCGTTACTACGAAAGCGAAGTGACTTTTACCCAACAATTTGCCATAAACGAAGGACAGGAGTTTTTTACTGTTGAGTTGTCTTATATGTTGTGCGACACAAGCCACTGTTTGCCTCCAACCTACGAGGAAATTAGAGTAGAAGCCGCAACAGGAAACATAGTGAAAGAGGCAACCACCAATTCGGCTACCTCCAATGCACTTGAAATTTTACCAGCAATGGAAAACTTTGACCTGAATAATCCGGTAGCTGATTGTGGAGGAGAATCAACCAATAGCGCAGAAAAAAAAGGACTGTGGTTACTCTTTTTGTTAGGAATTGGAGGAGGACTTTTTGCTATTTTAACTCCTTGTGTTTACCCGATGATTCCTTTGACTGTCAGTTTCTTTACAAAAGGAGGTCAAGATTCAAAAGGAGGATTTGGTAAAGCCGCCTTGTATGGATTATTCATTTTTTTAATCTACACCTCACTCAGTTTGCCCTTTTGGTTTACGGATGCCGACCCGCAAGTATTGAATGGAATTGCAACAAACCCAATATTGAACTTGGTGTTTTTCGCAGTTTTTGTATTCTTTGCTTTTTCATTTTTGGGATATTATGAACTTACGCTTCCTTCAAAATG
>CBFHHA010000002.1:0-118636 GCA_965655625.1 Flavobacteriales bacterium
TGAAAGAAATTGGCGTAGATTCGGTTGAAACACTAGTTGACCAAACGATTCCGGCTGCAATTAGATTGAAGGAAAATTTGACCATCCCTGCTGCCTTATCAGAATTTGAATACTTGAATTTGGCCAAAGAAATTGGAGCTAAGAACAAAGTATTTAGGTCGTACATTGGAATGGGATACTACAACACAATTGTGCCCCCAGTAATCCAAAGGAATGTGCTGGAAAATCCAGGTTGGTATACCGCTTACACGCCATATCAAGCCGAAATTGCTCAAGGAAGATTAGAGTCTTTGTTGAATTTTCAAACAATGGTAAGCGATTTAACCGGAATGAATATTGCCAACGCTTCATTGCTGGACGAATCAACAGCTGCTGCTGAGGCAATGAGTATGTTGTTCAATACAAGAAAAAGAGATCAAGTAAAGAATAATGTAATCAAGTTTTTTGTCTCCGAGGAATGTTTCCCACAAACTATTGATGTGGTAAAGACTAGAGCAAAAGGATTTGGAATAGAATTGGTAATTGGAAATCACAAAGAATTTACGCCAAGTGCCGAATATTTTGGAGCCTTGGTTCAATATCCGGCAGCAAATGGAGAGGTACACGATTATTCAGATTTAACAAAATCATTACACGAAGTAAAAGCAAAAATTGTGGTAGCAGCTGATATCATGAGTTTAGCAATCTTAACACCACCAGGAGAATGGGGAGCTGATGTGGTAGTTGGAAACACACAAAGATTCGGTGTGCCAATGGGATTTGGAGGACCACATGCGGCCTACTTTGCAACGAGCGAAGAGTATAAAAGAAATTTGCCAGGAAGAATAATTGGGGTATCGAAAGATAGACATGGAAACAACGCTTTGCGAATGGCGCTTCAAACGCGCGAACAACACATTAGAAGAGAGAAAGCTACGTCTAATATTTGTACGGCTCAAGCTTTACTCGCCAACATGGCTGCCATGTACGCTGTATACCATGGACAAAAAGGAATTAAGAGAATTGCAACAACCATTCACTCGTTAACATCTTTGTTGGCCAACGGATTGAATGAAATGGGAATTGAAGTAAAAACTACCAACTTTTTTGATACCATTACCGTTTCTAATGCTGCTCTGCCTAGAATAAAAGAATTAGCTCTTAAACAAGAAATGAATTTCTTTTATAAAACGGATTCAACGTTGAAACTGAGTCTTGACGAAACTACCTCGCTGAAAGATGTGAATGAGATATTGGCTTTGTTTGCGGAGGCTACAAAATCGAGCTCATCAAGCATAGAAAAAGGAGTAGAAACTATTTCGTTTGATTCAAAATTCAAAAGAAACTCTGAGTTTTTAACCCATCCTGTTTTCAATATGTATCACACAGAAACAGATATGATGCGTTACATCAAGAAATTGGAGAATAGAGACATGTCTCTGACCCACTCAATGATTTCTTTGGGGTCTTGTACCATGAAACTGAACTCGGCAAGTGAATTAATGCCAATTACTTGGCCAGAATTTGCTACTATTCATCCATTTGTGCCTGCAGATCAAGCACAGGGTTATCACCAAGTGATTAATGAACTGGACGAAATACTTTCTGAAATTACCGGATTCGACAAAGTATCGATGCAACCAAACTCAGGTGCTCAAGGTGAGTATGCCGGATTGATGGTGATTAGAGCTTACCACGAAAGCAGAGGAGATTTTAATAGAAATATTATGATTATCCCTTCGTCAGCTCACGGAACAAATCCTGCAAGTGCAGTAATGGCAGGAATGACAGTGGTGGTTACGAAATGTGATGACAAGGGAAACATTGACGTAGAAGATTTAAAAATTAATATAGAAAAGCATAGTGAAAACTTGGCTGGAGCAATGATTACCTACCCATCTACACACGGTGTTTTTGAAGCTTCTATCATTGAAATTACAGGTTTGATTCACAAGCATGGTGGTCAAGTGTACATGGATGGTGCAAACATGAATGCCCAAGTAGGCTTGACTTCCCCAGGTAACATTGGAGCAGATGTATGCCACCTAAACTTACATAAAACATTTGCTATACCTCACGGTGGTGGAGGGCCAGGAGTTGGACCAATAGGAGTGGCTAAGCAACTTACTCCTTTCTTGCCAGGAAATCCATTGATCAAAACTGGCGGTGAGCAGGCAATTACTTCCATTTCGGGAGCTCCATTTGGAAGCGCACTGATTTTATTGATTTCTTACGCTTACATCAAGATGCTAGGAGAAGAGGGAATCAGAAAGTCAACTGAACACGCAATTCTTAACGCCAATTACATCAAGGCAAGGTTAGAGAATCATTACGGGATTTTGTATCAAGGGGAAAATGGAACAGTAGCACACGAAATGATTCTGGATTGTAGAGAATTTAAATCAGAGTTGAATGTTGAGGTGGCTGATATTGCTAAAAGGTTGATTGACTATGGGTTTCATGCACCAACAGTATCTTTCCCAGTAGCTAGTACCTTGATGGTAGAACCAACTGAAAGTGAATCAAAAGCAGAATTGGATAGATTTTGTAATGCGATGATTTCTATCCGAAATGAAATAAGAGAAATAGAAGAAGGAGTGTACGACAAAGAAAACAACTTGTTGAAAAATGCCCCTCACATATTATCGGATGTGATGGAAGATAACTGGCCATTTGCTTACCCAAAAAAGCAAGCAATTATGCCATTATCTTATTTAAATGAGTTTAAATTTTGGGCACATGTAAGTAGAGTGGATCAAGGATACGGAGACAGAAACCTAATTTGTTCTTGTCCGGGTATAGAGGAATATGCAGTAGAAGAGGCATAGATGAGTGATGAGTAAAAAGTGATTCGTTTTCCAAACCAACAGATTTACTTGCAGTCATTCTGAACTCTTGTACTGAGCGAAGTCGAAGTGTGATTCAGAATCTGTTGGCGAGTTAGCACTGCAATAATGAATAAAGAAAACCCTTTTGAGCTAATAGTTCAAAAGGGTTTTTGGTTATATTGAGAGATGAAGAAAGGGACTAAAATAGCTTTGATTTGTACAATTGTCTATTGTTCGGCAGCAACTTATGTTGCACTGACAACAAAAATAAATTACAAAGGTGGATCATCTACCTATTCAGAATTGGTTGAACTACTGTTTGCTCCCGGTTCGTTACTCGGTTTTATTGGGCTTCATCTTTTTGGAATTCCTGCTTTCATCATTGGACAAGTTTTTTCATTTATTGTGTTATTTTTAATTACAAAGGCGATAATAAATATTATATTAGATATGATTGAAAGGAAAAAGCGAATTTTTTAAGATAAAAAAAAGATGTCTATGCCAACAAAACCGTCAACAATACAAGAATACTTGAATCACATACAAGAAGAACGTCAGGTTCCTTTTGATAAATTAAGAAATACAATTCTCGAAAACATTCCTAAAGGATTTGAAGAGGGAATGAATTACGGAATGCCTTCTTATTACGTGCCTCATTCTATTTTTCCCGCTGGGTATCATTGCGACCCTAAATTACCCTTGCCTTTTGTGAGTATTGCAAATCAAAAGAATTTTATTGCCCTCTACCACATGGGAGTATATGCAGATGAATCAATCTACAACTGGTTTGTGGAAGAATATAGCAAAAGATGCAAGTACAAATTGGATATGGGAAAGAGTTGCGTTCGGTTCAAAAAAATGGAAGACATTCCCTACGGCCTGATAGCCGAATTATTGGAAAAGTTTACACCTGAGGCTTGGATTAAATTGTACCAGGATAATTATTTAAAAAAATAGTCGTTTTAAACACACAGTTATTATTATGAAAAAGCAGCATCTATTTTTAGTTCTATTTATAGCCATTTCTTTTGGTGGCTGTAAAAAAAGCGCACAGCGAGCGTTTTATCCACCTGTTGATGAGTACATAAATATTACTTTGGTTTCTTACAATGCTTTGCAAGCTCCGGGAGGTTGGGCTTATGTCAATGGGGGGCTCAAAGGAATTATTGTGTATGCTCGTGGTGGGAATGAATTTGTAGCTTTTGATAGGAATTGCACATTTGAAGAGGAGAATTCTTGTGGAAACGCTTCGGTTTCATCCGACAACATAACCATAGAATGCAGCTGTGACGGGAGTACCTACAACATCTTTGATGGATCTGTTACGAATGGTCCAGCAGAACTTCCATTGAAAGGATACAACGTTTCCTTTAACTCCAGTAATAGTACAATTCGAATTTATAGTTAGTTATTCTACACTTTTTAAGTATCTGTTTTTGGAGCTAAACAAGAAAAAGTTGGTGAGAAAAGCGAAAAAGAAAACTCCATCTTGTGTTTCTAGTGTATCCTCAGAAAAGAAGGACAAAAGAGAAATGCACAAACAAATGAGGTAGAAGTAATTTCTTTGTTTGAACCCAATTCCGATAGGAAAAAGAAGAAAGAAAAGAAAAAGAGCAAGCCCTACAAACCCAAGAGCAATGGCGGTGGATAAAAACTGGTTGTGCGACCTTAATTGATACTTTGCTTCGAGTTTCGTTCCTCTAAGCTGATAGTGGTTTTTAAAAACATCAGCTACGTCACCTGTGCCGTAACCAAACCAAGGTTTTTTTTTGATGATTTCATTACTTACTTTCCAGTACTCCAAGCGCTGTGCTAGGGAATTTCCGCTTGCATTTACTCCTGCCAAATATCCGTCTAATTCAAACATAATTCGATGTAATCTTGACACAATGTTGGTGCTTGCATGTAAGTAATTTGGGATTCCTTTTTCAATATTTTGAATATCCCAATCAGATAATTGTCTCACTCCTTCTCTGTCCTTTTTCAAACCTTTTGAGGTTAGGTAGCGAATCAGAATAAACTGAGCACCCTTGTTGGTGTCAATCGCGTAAAATGGGTGGGTAGAAATTCGATTCCACTCTTCGTTTAGTTCTTTTTCACAAACGAAATCCTTGGCATAATTTCCATTATCAAAAAAATTATAAAAGTAATCTTGGTCGTAAGGATTTCCACTTTTAGTCAAAAGTGTTTCGGTTGTTGTATCAATTTTTATTGCGTGGTAAGTGGAATATAAGTTTTGAATAACTAAAGTTCCTCCGATTAAAATAGGTGCTAACATAAAGAATCCATAGAGATTCTTTTTTTTGAATAAGTAATACAGTGAGATAAAAAATAGAGTGATGAATCCTAAAACAAGTCCTGTTGCCGATTCCATAAAGGATAAGAAATATAAAAGGAAAAGACTAGATGAAACTCCAAAAATTTTGAACCCAAGCGAATGATTGAATAATTTTGGGATCAGAAAGAGACTTAGCACTATCATAAGTGATAATCGAATGTGAGAAATGAATTGGGAAATATCTCGTAGTTCAAGAATTTCTTTTTTGGCTGGCAGCAGGCCTTGATAAACCATAAATCCATACAAGGAACTGGCAACCACTGATAAAGTAAATAGCCTTACGATTAAAAAATAGTGCGATTTTTTTAGTCGATGGGTTGTGCTCAATACAATAGGAAAAGCGAGTAAAGGAATTTTAATTCGTAAGTCTTTTAGACCGTATTCAAGGTTTTCGCTGTAGAACAAACCTACCACAAATATAAGGTATGGTCCGGTAAGAAGTACGGCAGATTTATGCTGAAAAAAAGAAGTGAATTTTTTCTTAATTCCTCCCTCAATAAACCAGTTTACAATAAGTGAAATGGTTCCTAGGCTCATCAAGAATTTTGAAAAAGGCATGCCAATCACTATCAAACTCAAGCAAAAAACATGAGTCCAATATCCAGAAATAAAAGAGAAAAAAGTCGTTAGTTTTTTCATGTAATTATTTAATTGGCGCTAAAATCTGGTCGTATTCTGTTTTGTTGAGTAGAATTTTAGTTGCATTGGAAACAAATTGGTCTTTGTTCAATTCAAATTCCATTTGACCGTCTTGGTAATAATATCTTCCTACGATTTCGCTCTCGATAAGCTCCGTTATTTCCGAATTAAATTTAATTAAATCTCGGCTTTTGTTTGGCGATAATTTTTCTCTTAAGGCCTCATATTCTTCTTTCGAAGATTCAAAATACTGCTCGCTTTCGGCAATTTCTTTCAGTTTTTCTAGAAATTTTTCCGATCCAGTGGTGTATTCAAATTCTTGAGAATGTGCAAACTCAATGAACTCATCATATTCATTTTTGGTCAGTTTAAACTGCTTGGCAGGAGCAATACTTGGGTGAGAATAGAAGTAATGTGTGGCAAAGTCAAACACGATATTTTCTCTCATTAATGCGCCCGAAATAGGTGAATATGAAGTGTTTTTCACCTCTACGTCTGGCAAGATTCCTCGTCCGTCTGTAACCGGTCTTCCATTGGATGTTTGGAAGTTGTGAACGAGGGAATCTGAGATGTTTTTTCCTTTTCCAGAAGCATTTCTGTCGCTGTAATCTAGTTTTTGGATGCAACGCCCACTTGGTGTGTAATATTTAGCTATCGTGATTTTAATGATAGAATTGTACTCCATGTTTTTGGTCTGCTGAACCAATCCTTTTCCAAAGGACTGATTTCCCACAACAACTGCTCTGTCCAAATCTTGCAATGTGCCCGATACAATTTCGGAAGCGGACGCAGATCCCTCATCAATTAAAACAACCAAAGGAATTTTGGTGTCCATTGGCTTGTTTCTTGCAAAATATTTTAAGTTATTCTGCCTGTCTCGTCCTTTGGTTTCTACTACTAAGGTTCCTTGGGGTACAAATAGGTTTACAATATTTACAGCTTCACCCAAAAGACCACCAGGATTTCCTCTCAAATCAAGGATTAATCCTTCCATGTTGTTGGAGTCTTTTAATGTTTTTAGAGCAGCTGCTACTTCCGAGCTTGATGTTCCCAAGAACTGCGAAAGTTTTATGTAACCAATTTTGTCATCCACCATTTTGAAAAAAGGAACAGTAGGCATTTTTATAATCTCTCGCGTGACAGATATATCAAGAGGTTGCGATTCGTTGGGTCTTTCAATTTTTAATTTTACTTCGGTATCCTTTGCTCCTTTTAGCAAATCACTCACCTCCGATGCCGATTTGCCTTTCACAGAATTTCCATCAATCTCAATGATTTTGTCTCCTGCTGCAAGTCCTGCTTTTTGGGCAGGATAATTTTGATAAGGATTTGTAATAAGAATGTAATCTTCTCTTTGCTGAATTAAGGATCCAATTCCACCATATTGGCCACTTTGCATCATTCGGTAATCTTCAATATTGGACTCTGGTATGTAGTTGGTGTAAGGATCGAGCGATCGCAACATGGCATCAATTCCTGTTTTCATTAATTCTCCAGGGTTCGTTTCGTCTACAAAATTGAGGTTGATGTTTTTGTATACTTCGCTAAAAATGGTAAGGTTTTTAGAAATCTCAAAATACTCATCGGTTGCCGTATTTTCTTGTGCCCAGCCAGAAACAAGGTAAGGGACAAATAAAAGTAGCAGTAAGGTTTTTTTCATAGTTCAATCTGTTTATGGAACGGGATCATGACCGTGACCGCCCCAGGGATGGCAACTTAATATTCTTTTTGCGCCTAGCCAACCTCCCTTTAATGGACCATATTTTTTTAGAGCCTCAATGGTGTAACTCGAGCAGCTTGGTGTATACCTGCAAGTAGTTGGCAAAAGCGGAGAAATAAGGTATTGATAAGCTCTTACTAATAGGATAAAAGGAAAAGACAATATCGATTTCATTATTCTTTGGTTAAACGACTTAAAAGTACAATTATTTTCTCTTCTGTAAGAGAATACGGAAGGGGTTTCTTTTCAAGATAGATGAAGCACAAAACCAATTGTTTGTTCTGTTTTTCGAGAGATTTGTAGAGGATGTCTTTATGAAGTCGATAAGCTTCTTTTGCTCTGCGTTTTACTTTGTTTCTGTTTACGGCAAGCTTCACTTTTCTTTTGCTTACGCTAAACATCACTTGCGCTGGGTACTTCGAGTTGAGTTCTGTTTTCTTTGCAATCACCATCCATGGATATTGGGTAAACTTTATATTGTCTTTACCTTCAAAAAGTGAATCAATAAGAATTTTGCTGCAAAGTCGTTCTTCTTTACAAAATGTGTGTTTCATCTTATTGAATTTCGTGTGATGGAATGTGGCAACAATTTATGCCAAGAAGTTTTACAGAAAATTTACTCTGTTTTTCCGTCCATGTAGTTTTCTATGGCCTTTTTCATCGAAGGCACTTTGGGCATAGGCGCTTGCACATCGATTCTTAGGTCCTTCTTAAGAACAGCATCTGCAGTTGATTGTCCCCAAACCGCAATCCTCGTTTTGTTTTGTTTAAAATCCGGAAAGTTGTGGTAGAGAGATTCAATACCAGAAGGACTAAAAAAAACAAGCATGTCGTAATTTACGTCCGCCAAATCAGACAAATCTGAAATCACAGTTTTGTACATAATTGCCTCCGAAAAATTGATGTCATTGTTCTTCAATATAACAGAAATACTGCCGTTGTGCTGGGCAGAAAGAGGAAGGAGGAATTTCTCCGATTTATTCTTCAATATCAAGGGCATTAAATCATTGAAAACAGCTTTTCCAAAAGAAATTTTTCTTTTTCTGTACACGATATATTTCTGAAGATATTTTGCAACACTTTCGTTCGTGCAAAAATATTTCATAGAATCTGGTACATCAAATCTCATTTCTTCAGCCATCCTGAAGTAATGGTCAACGGCACTTTTGCTTGTAAGAATAATAGCTGTGTGGTCTTTTAATTCCACTCTGCTTTGTCTGAATTCTTGACCTGGAACCCCCTCTACATGAATAAAGTGTCTAAAATCAACCTTTATTTTTCTTTCATCAGCCAAGTCGTAATAAGCCGATTTTTGTCCCTCTTCCGGTTTCGGTTGAGAAATCAAAATGCTTTTAATCTTGGTGTCCGTTTTAGCTACACTCATATCTCGGTATTTATAAGTACTTGATTAAAAATAATACAGGTATTAGTTCTAGGATGCAAAGGTACAAAATTATGTGAAAAATGGAAATATTACCTAGTAAATATGCACTGCTCCCAACCATATTCACTAACCACACAAGACAAAAAAGAGTTGCGTTTATATAAAAAGTGGAAAAAGGCAAGTAACAAACTGCGATAAGTCCTACAAACAGAACGATTGAATTGAATTCGTTGTATGCGAGTCTTTTTCTGAGGAAGTCCTTATCCCCCGCAAAATTTATTAAAGTGACTATATACAGCGCTATTAGTTGAAAAATGTACAAAAAGACAACGTAGAGAATTCCTGTGCTTACTGAGGCAGGGGAAAAGTTCGTTGTTGAATTGAACAGTTGGCTCATGCCAACTCCAGCAAGTACAACAAAACTTATTTGCAACAATACACTCCCAAAGCTCGTAATTCCTGTCTGTAATAGAGAATCAAAATAAGAGGAATCTGAAAAAACGGTAGTCAGCAAGTTTTTGAAAAATGAATTTTTAGTTGTTTTGAGGTAAATAAGCACAAAGGAAACAGCGATTAAAACATAAAATTCGATTGACGAATCGTTTTTAATTACCTGATTTTGAAGTTCGATAGAGTTCAGAAATGGGATCAAATCAATGAGCTTAATGAGTAAAAAATTAGGACGTAAAATTACTCTTAATATTCGGAGTAAACAAAAAACAATCCTGAACGTAAAAAAAAGGCTAAAAACCTTAACAATATGAATTCTTTTGCCTTTTTTTGTAAGATAAATTAAAATTTAAAAGCGAATGTCAGCATCTAATTACCAAGCTCAAATTGATGAGTTTATGAATTATGTAAAAGGTATTATTCCAGCAGAGCCTGAATTTTTACAAGCAGTATTGGAAGTTGCAGAAACAGTAATTCCTTATATTGAGGAGAATCCAAAATACAAGAAAGCAAAGATTTTGGAAAGAATGGTAAACCCTGAACGTGTCATCATGTTTCGAGTTCCTTGGTTAGACGACAAGGGAGAAGTTCAAATTAATAGAGGTTACAGAATTGAAATGAACAGTGCCATTGGGCCATACAAAGGAGGTTTGCGTTTTCACCCTTCGGTAAACTTGAGTATTCTCAAGTTTTTAGCTTTTGAGCAAGTCTTCAAAAACAGTTTAACAACTCTACCAATGGGTGGTGGAAAAGGGGGTTCTGATTTTGATCCAAAAGGAAAATCAGACAACGAAGTAATGAAGTTTTGTCAAAGCTTTATGTCTGAATTAGCTCGTCACATTGGGCCTAATACAGATGTGCCAGCAGGAGATATTGGAGTAGGAGGAAGAGAGATTGGTTACATGTTTGGACAATACAAGAGATTAAGAAACGAATTCACAGGAGTGCTTACCGGAAAAGGTAAGGAATGGGGAGGAAGTTTAATTCGTCCAGAAGCGACAGGTTATGGCTGTGTCTATTTTGCACAAGAAATGTTGAAAGCAAATAACAATTCTTTTGCAGGGAAAACAGTAGCAATTTCTGGATCTGGAAACGTAGCGCAATATGCTTGTGAAAAAGCAACTGAGCTTGGAGCAAAGGTGGTAACCATGTCTGATTCTTCGGGACATATTTATGATGCAAATGGTATTGATGCTGAAAAATTGGCGTTTATCATGGATCTTAAGAATGTAAGGAGAGGAAGGATTAAAGAATATGCAGATAAATTTGGAGCTGAGTTCCACGAAGGAAAAAGACCTTGGGGAACAAAAGTAGATATTGCTTTGCCATGTGCCACTCAAAATGAATTGAACGGGGAAGAGGCTAAATTCTTAGTTTCGAACGGAGTAATTTGTGTAGCCGAAGGGGCAAATATGCCAACTACACCAGAAGGTGTCGCAGCATTCGAAGAAGCCAAGATTTTGTTTGCACCAGGAAAAGCATCAAATGCCGGTGGTGTTGCAACATCTGGTTTGGAAATGTCTCAGAACTCAATGAGATTTAACTGGACTAGAGAAGAAGTGGATGCAAAATTATTGCAAATTATGAAAGACATACACGCATCTTGTGTTGAATACGGAACAAAAGACGGTCACACAGATTACGTAAAAGGAGCAAATATTGCAGGGTTTGTGAAAGTAGCGGATGCTATGATGGCACAAGGAGTGGTTTAATAAATAGACTCATTAAGTTAAAGCCCGTCCCGAGAAATCGGGACGGGCTTTTTTTTGTTTAATTTTAATTTTTTCATTCTCTCTTTATCTGTCATTCTGAACTTGATTCAGAACCTCGCGGAGTATTTTTTACGCGTTTTATCACGTTACCCACGTATCAAAAGCTACTATAATAATCGGTCCTAGTTACGCTATCGCTAAACAAGAACTAAGCTAATACGGCATTACCCGAGAAAAGGATAAGGGAGAGTACAATAACTTCAAGGATTACTCTAATTAACAAAAATAGAGAAGGACAAAAGAAATTTAAAACAAAAAACCCGATTCAACAAAGTCGAATCGGGTTCTGTAACAATTAAGTTTACGTGTTTTTAATACTCATCTTCATTAAAGAAGAAATCATCCTTGGTAGGATAATCTGGCCAAATATCTTCGATAGACTCGTAGATTTCTCCTTCCTCTTCAATGCTTTGAAGGTTTTCTACCACCTCAAGTGGAGCAGCTCTACGCATCGAGTAATCGATCAACTCCTCTTTCGTAGCTGGCCATGGCGCATCTTCTAAATATGATGCTAGTTCTAACGTCCAATACATAATTTTCGGTTTTATAAATTTCTAATATTACGCAAAAGTAATTTTTTTGTAGTCAAAAGCAACTAATTATAGAATTATTTTAATAATAAATCATAATTTTGTAAAAAATCCATATGAACATTTTAATATTAGGATCAGGAGGAAGAGAGCATGCACTTGCTTGGAAAATAGCTCAAAGTCCTCTTTTGTCCAACTTATTCATCGCCCCGGGAAATGCCGGAACAGCCGAATTGGGCAAAAACATTGACCTTTCTGTTTCTGATTTTAAAGGGATCGCAAATTTTTGCATCAATAATGAGGTGGGAATTCTAGTTGTAGGTCCAGAGGTTCCTCTGGTAGAAGGGATACACGATTTTTTCGAAGAGGGCGAAAAAACAAAGAATATTCATGTTATTGGACCAAAAAAAATGGGCGCTCAGTTGGAAGGCAGTAAAAAATTCTCAAAAGAATTTATGCAGCGTCACCAAATACCTACTGCTAAGTACCAAGCATTTACACCAGAAACATTGGCCGATGGATTATCTTTTTTAGAAACTTTGTCTCCGCCTTTTGTTCTCAAAGCAGATGGACTTGCAGCTGGAAAAGGAGTTGTAATTCCCGATAATTTGGAAGACGCAAAAAGTGAATTGACCGAGATGCTTGCCAATTCGAAATTTGGGGCGGCAAGTCAAGAAGTGGTGATAGAAGAGTTTTTAGATGGGATTGAACTCTCTGTTTTTGTCTTGACGGATGGTGAAAGCTACAAAGTATTGCCCACAGCAAAAGACTACAAAAGAATTGGTGAGGGCGATAAAGGTTTGAATACAGGGGGGATGGGAGCTATATCTCCAGTGCCATTTGCCGATGATGCTTTTTTGAAAAAAGTGGAGGAAAGAATTGTAAAACCTTCGGTTGAAGGATTAAAGAAAGACAAGATTGAATTTGTTGGTTTCTTATTTATTGGACTAATGAAAGTGGGCGATGATCCTTTTGTAATTGAATACAATGTGCGAATGGGAGATCCAGAAACGGAAGTTGTGATTCCTAGAATTGAGTCCGATTTGGTAGAAGTGTTTCAGGCTGTGGGTAATAAAACTCTAGATAAGATTGAATTTAATGTATCCGAGAAAACTGTTTGTACAGTAATGGCTGTTTCGGGAGGTTATCCAGAAAGTTACGAAAAATCAAAGGAGATTTTGGGGCTTGATACCATAAGTGAAAGCATTCCATTTCATGCTGGGACAAAGAGCCAAGAGGGAAAAATACTTACCAATGGAGGGAGAGTAATCGCGATGAGTTCATTTGGAGGCACAAAAAAAGAAGCGCTAGAAAAATCATACGCTTCTTTAAATAGAATTAATTTCGATAAGATGTATTACCGAACCGATATTGGGTTCGATTTGGAGTAAAACTTACTTCAATTGATTTGGGTCAGCTTCAGCTTGTTTGTTGTATTTTTGCTGACATCTTAACCAGTACACTAGCCCAAAAACAATAAGTGACCAAAAAACAATCCAAGGTCCATTTTCTGCAACTTTTAAGATTCCAAAAGTGGCTTGGAACAATCCCTCTAATAAGTCTACTAACCAATTCATATGTGTAATTTTTTCGTTGTTGTCCACAAATATAAATAACTTTACCTGATTACTTCAAACAACTCTAGGCATTTTTTATATTTATCATGATTACATCTATTTTTAAAAACACGCTTCTCAGTTATGTGATTATTATTCTAACGGCCATCGGTTTTTGGGGATTTGCTTTTTTTTCAACCCATCCTGATGCACTTGTTTCCATCGATTTTGCCAGCGAATCTTATCAGCTTTCAAAAAAAGTAGCTATCATTATTTCTTTTTTTGCTACTTTGATTAGTGCATTTTTTCTAAATCAAAGGGTGAATAAATTTCTATTTAGTTACGAACCCAATAATTTATTTTTGTGGTTTTACTTACTCTTTTTTTCAGTAGAATTGTCTAACTCGAGTTTTTTGGTATACGATGTAGTTTCCTTCCTGCTCATTGTCTTTGTTTATTACTTGCTCACCTTTATTAGCAGCAAGGAAAGTAAAAATCACGTATTTAATTCCGCCTTTATCATCGGGGTTTTATGCTTTCACAATGTATTTTTCGCACTGTTTTTGTTGCTGTTAATCCACAATCTTAGCACAACAAGGAGAGTGGAGATTTCCGAACTAATGTTAATCTTAACTGGGTTTTCCATTCCTATCCTACTCGTTCTATCATTGTCCATTCTCACCGATAACTTTGAGCTGATTGGTACCTTGTTGGATTTCGAGTTTAATTCACCCGACATTTCTTGGAAGTTTTCAGTATTCATAGTTGCAGCTTTTTTATTTGCTTTAGTAGGTTTTCAATTGGCTGCGAATAAGCGTTCTGGAACAGATATTAGCGTATTGTTATTAGTGAATAATCTATTTGTTTATCTCCTAGTATCACTAGCGATCAGCGTATTTAGTATATTTTTGCAGCCTCAGCACTATATACTTTTTCTGTTTACTTTGCCGTTGTCAATTTTTCTTAGTTTTTTCTTCTCAGGATCAAATTCCAAATGGAAAGAACTCGCTTTCTTGTTAGTAATAGGTCTTACCTTCTTATTGAGATAATTTGGGCGCTTTTCTTTGTAAGCAATCAAGGCTTATTTGCTACAATTTTTTATTACTTTTGTAAACAAAATTAACTAAACGCAGCAAGCTATGAAATTCGGTGTTATCACTTTCCCAGGGTCCAATTGTGACGAAGACATGATTTATGTTTTACAAAACATTATGAAACAAGAAGTGGTGAACTTGTGGCACAAGGATACTGATTTGCAAAATGTAGACGTGGTCGTTGTACCTGGAGGGTTTTCTTACGGAGATTATTTGCGTTCGGGAGCAATCGCCCGATTCTCGCCAATAATGGAAAAAGTAATTGAGCATTGTAACCAAGGAGGTTATGCTATTGGTGTGTGTAATGGATTTCAAATTCTATGCGAATCTGGATTGTTGCCAGGAGCACTTTTACACAATGATTCTCAGCGATTTATTTGCAAAAACGTACACATCGCTCCACAGACAAATAATACTGCTATAACAGCTAATTTAACCAAAGGGAAAGGGTATAAAATCCCAATCGCTCATGGAGAAGGAAGATACTTCGCTTCAGAAGAAACCATCAAAGAATTGAACGAAAATGATCAAGTTCTATTCAGGTATTCTGACGAAAATGGTGTGGTTGATTCATCCAATAATCCGAATGGATCTGTGGAGAACATTGCAGGTGTTACCAACAAGCAGAGAACTGTGTTTGGAATGATGCCTCACCCAGAAAGAGCTGCAGATGACGAATTAGGAAATACAGACGGACGTCTTTTCTTTGAATCGATGATCATGGAGATTGAAGGGAATCTAGTTTAGTTAAGAGTCAAGAATAGCTGTCACCTCCTCTTTTTAAGAGGGTTAAAATGACGTTTATTTAGTTAATGCATAGAATTCACTTTCTTCTTTTTAACCAGTTAAACCTATACGTTTAATTGTAAAAGTATTGAGCAATAGCTTATTTTTTTCTGAAAGTGGAGAACGGAAAGTAAAGAAATTTGTCAGAAAACTTTGATACCTTCTGGGTATTTTTGGCGTTTTATCTAGAGAGAAAGTAGAAGTGTTTTTTATCAATGGAAAAAATGGACAAAGCCGATGAGTCGTGACTCGGTTTTTTATCAAACTAAAATTAACTGATTAATAAGATTTCTGCCTTTGCAAAAACGACAAGTAAAAATTAGCTATATACTATTTATAAAAATTCATTTCATCCACATACTTAGCCACTTTATCCGTCAATAAATAGGCGACAGATTTACCCTCTTTTATTCGTTTTCGAATATAACTAGCCGATATTTTCATAACAGGAATATCTTCCAGCATAGAAACATTGTTGTGAGTTAAAATTTCTTGTTCAGCAGTTTTAGAATCCTCTACTCCTAATCTTGGATACACCACAATGGAATGGTTCTTAAGAATGGTTTCGAAATTTTTCCATTTATGAAAAGACTTGATATTGTCTTCCCCCATGATAAGCGAGAACTCTTTTTTCGGGTACTTATCCATTAAATAAGCTAAAGTATCGGAAGTGTACGAAGGTTTTGGCATGCCAAACTCAATATCGCATGACTTAAGATTGTGTTCCTCTTCAATTGCTTCATTTACCAAAGCCAATCTGTGGTAGTCCTCAAGGAGCGATTTTTTTTCTTTCAATGGATTTTGAGGAGAAACAACAAACCACACCTCATCTACTATGCTGGACTCGGCAACATGGCTTGCAATAACCAAGTGCCCAATGTGAATGGGATTGAACGAACCAAAAAATAATCCTATTTTTTTCATGACAGAGGGGTTAATTTACTAGGAAAATCCCGGGTTTAGTATTTGTTCGAAGTTGCTATTTCTAGAAAATCACACACCACTTTTCGAGCTTCTTTTTTAGCTGCTTCCAATGTGTCGTTTATCAAGATATAATCAAATTCCTGAGCAGATTTCATTTCAACTTCAGCTTTTCCTACTCTTTTTATGATTGTTTCGGGTGTTTCACTTCCTCTACCAATCAACCTGTTTTCCAATTCTTGAATAGAAGGTGGCTGAACAAATATAGACAAAGCTTTTTCTTTAAAAATGGATTTTAATTGAATGCCACCCATCACATCAACATCAAAAATCACATGCTTTTTTTCTTTCCAGATTCTTTCAATTTCAGTTTTTAATGTGCCGTAAAAATTATCCGTGTACACTTCTTCCCACTCAATGAATTCATCCTCTTTTATTTTATCTTTGAAATTACTAACAGAAAGAAAATAATAATCATACCCATCTACCTCGTATTCTCTTTTCGGCCTGCTGGTAGCTGAAATAGAGAATTCTAAGTTTTTCACTTTTTCTAGCAAATACCTTACAATTGTTGTTTTTCCTGCTCCCGATGGAGCCGAAAATATGATGCATCTTCCTTCAAATTCCATGCATAAAAGTAATAAAAATAGGGTGGCATGATACAAAAAACCTAACAGGTTTTCGAAAACCTGTTAGGATTGGATTTTTGAGCCATAATATTTAATTCATAACCATTGTCATTTAGTGTAATCTATGCTCTAATAAATTGTCTTATTCACTTTGTTGTTTTCCGTGATACAAAAAACCTGTTAGGATTGGATTTTTGAGCTATTTTAAACTCTAATAAATGGTCAAATTCACTTTGTTGTTCTCAATAATCTTTCTCAAATTAATGAGCGCATACCTCATTCTTCCCAGCGCAGTGTTAATACTAATGTCTTTGGCTTCGGCAATGTCTTTAAAACTCATTTCTTTAAAGTGACGTAGGTAGATAATTTCCTTCTGTTCCTTTGGCAGATAGTCGATTACTTTTCTTACATCTTTGTGAATTTGTTCTTCAATCATCTCATCTTCAATACTTGCTTCGTGCATGTTGAGGATAGAGAAAATATCAAAATCATCCTCTTCATTTTTTGAGGGATTTTGGCTAATGGTAGGCATTTTTTTTACCTTTCTGAAATGATCGATTGCTAAATTGTGTGCAATTCGCATTGCCCAGGGAAGAAACTTTCCTTCTTCGTTGTATTTTCCTTTTTGGAGCGTGTTGATGATTTTGAAAAATGCGTCTTGAAAAATATCTTCTGCGATTTTTCTGTTTTTTACCAATGAGATTAAATAACTAAAGATTCTGTCTTTGTATCTCGAAAGTAGGATTTCAAACGCCAAATCCTTTCCTTCTAAATAACTTCTAATTAGCTCCTGATCAGAGCTTTTTCTGTTAATTTCCATAATACTACTTGTTTTATTACTTGGGTTAATAATGTGTGTTTAAGTAGTCTTTTGGTATAGGCGTGTGAATTAGATTTGTATTTTGTCGAATGTAAATATATGTAAAAAATTTCCAATCTTCCAAATAAATAGCACGTCAGAATTTGATTTTAAGAAAAAAATAACAGGAAAATTATACAACTTAGAATACAATAAAAGGAGTGTTGACTTATTTTTCTCCCCGTTAATATAAAATGTCATTGACTTTTTTTTCCGTTTACTTATCCTTAATTTTAGAAAGAATTTATAACGATCAAAAACAGTTAAAATGTCAAAAGGATTTTATAACGTACCGTTTCAAGGAAACGAAGAAGTATTGAGCTATGAGCCAGGTTCTCCAGAAAGAGAAGAGCTTCAGGCTAAATACAAGGAAATGTATAATAGTAAAGTGCATGTTCCGCTCTACATCGGTGGAGAAGAAGTACACACAGATAAGAAATTTACGATGTCACCTCCTCATGATCACAAGCACAGCTTGGGAACTTATAGTTATGGAACCAAAAAACATGTAGAGGATGCAATTGATGCGGCTTTGGCGGCAAAAAAAGATTGGGAGAACATGTCGTGGAACAGCAGAGCGGCTATTTTCTTAAAAGCGGCAGATTTATTGGCTGGACCGTACAGAGCAAAAATGAATGCAGCAACTATGCTGGCTCAATCAAAGAATTGCTACCAGGCGGAAATTGATTCGGCCTGTGAAATGATTGACTTTTTTAGAATGAATGTAGCTTACATGCAAGAAATCATGGAAGTTCAGCCAGATTCAAACCCAGGACTTTGGAATAGATTGGAATACAGACCGCTAGAAGGATTTGTTTTTGCTATTACGCCATTTAATTTTACGGCTATTGCGGCAAATTTATGTGCTGCTCCAGCAATGTTAGGAAACGTGGTTGTATGGAAGCCCGCAGAATCGCAAATATATTCTGCACAAGTTATCATGGAACTATTTAAAGAAGCAGGACTGCCTGACGGTGTTATCAATATGGTATTGGTAGATGGACCAGAAGCTGGAGAAGTAGTGTTTAATCACAAAGATTTTGCAGGTCTACATTTTACAGGTTCTACGGGAGTATTCAGACACCTTTGGAAAACAATTGGAGACAATATCTCAACGTACAAGACCTACCCAAAAGTAGTGGGAGAAACAGGGGGAAAAGACTTTATAGTAGCTCACAAATCGGCACATGCCAAGCAAGTCGCAACCGGAATCTCTCGTGGAGCTTTCGAATTTCAAGGACAAAAATGTTCGGCAGCGTCAAGGGTGTATTTACCATCCAACATGGCAGATGAGGTGATTGAATATGTAAAACAAGATGTTGCGACTATGAAAATGGGATCGCCAGAAGATTTTGGAAACTTTATCACGGCAGTGATAGATGAAAATGCTTTTGATAAAATTGCGGGTTACATCGATTACATCAAGCAACAAGATGATGCAGAAATAGTAGCTGGAGGAAACTACGATAAATCAAAAGGTTATTTCATAGAACCAACTGTGGTTGTTACAAAGAATTCAAAGTTCAGAACAATGTGCGAAGAAATTTTTGGACCTGTCATTACCATTTATGTATATGATGAAAATAAATTTGAAGAAACGTTAGAACTGGTTGACTCTACTTCCGAGTATGCCTTGACAGGTTCTATTTTCTCACAAGATAGATACATGATTGATTTAGCGGCAGAAAAATTGAAAAATGCGGCTGGTAACTTCTACATCAATGACAAGCCTACCGGAGCTGTAGTGGGTCAGCAGCCATTTGGTGGAGCCAGAGGTTCTGGAACAAACGACAAAGCGGGTTCTATTTTGAATATGTTAAGATGGGTTTCTCCAAGAACAATTAAAGAAACTTTTGTAACTCCAACAGATTACAGATACCCATTTTTGGGATAATCGATACCGAATAAAAACATGCAAAAGCTCCTGAAGAATCGGGAGCTTTTTTTATGTAAATTTGTTTCATGAAAATTTATACAAAAACAGGAGACAAGGGAGAAACATCTCTTTTGGGTGGAGCCAGAGTTCCCAAGTTTCACTTGAGGATAGAATCTTATGGAACAGTGGATGAACTAAACTCTCATTTAGGATTAATTCGTGACCAAGAGATAGAAAAGGAGACCAAAGAATTTTTGATTCAAATTCAAGATAATTTGTTTGTAATAGGCTCGCATTTAGCCAAAGAGCCAGGAAAAGACAAGGTTAAACTTCCTTCTATTTCAGAAGAAATGATTGTTGAGCTAGAAGAGAAGATAGACGAAATGAACGACTTCTTGCCAGCTATGAAATTTTTTGTGTTGCCAGGTGGGCACCCAACCGTTTCTTATTGCCACATTGCGAGATGTGTTTGCAGAAGAGCTGAGAGAATTTCCGTTCATCTCTCCCTAGAGAGCGAAGTTGACCCCATTATTACCAAATATCTGAATCGACTTTCGGATTATTTATTTGTGCTTAGTCGTAAATTTACACAGGATTTGAATGCGGAAGAAATCCCTTGGATCTCAAAGAAATAAGGAGTAAACACTCCATTTAACATATTTTATAACCCTTTAACAATTATTTGTTCGAGGGTTATTTTTTTTGCCTTACATTAGTATTGAATCGTAAATTCCCCAAGATTCAAAAAAAGAGAAAATACAATGAGTAGACTTCTTGCCTTAATTTTTGTGCTTTGTTTTAGCTCTGCATTGATGTCTCAATCAATGTCGGGTTTTGTATTGGATGAAAATAATGCGCCCGTACCTTTCGCTAATTTATACATAAAGTCCAATGCTCTGGGGACTTCAACAGATGCTAACGGTCGTTACACTTACCAGTTTACAAATCAGGGAATTTACACCATTGTGGTAACCGCCATTGGCTTTGAGATGCAAGAGTTTTCGGTATCCGTTGAGGACAACAGAGAGGTCGTTAAAAACATTTGGCTAAAAACAGATATTCAGAAGCTTAAGGAAGTTCAAATAAAAGGAAAAGGGCGAGATCCTGCCTACGGCATTATTGCCAATGCCATTGATAATAAAGCCAAATGGAATACTCAAATTCAGTCGAGTAAAACAGAAGTTTACATAAAAGCAAAAGAGGTAATTAGCGAAAAGGAGAAAAAGAAACGAGAGAAGAAAGAAAGGGCGAGGAAAAGACAAAAGAAAGTACAAGAAGCGTCCAAAGACAAAACCGATGAAGAACTATTGGAAGAAGCGCTGAGCAAGGAACGCAGAGAGGTTAACAGATTCGCCAACAGCATCAATATGATGGAGGTGAAGCTAGAACGACATTACCAATACCCAGATAATGTAAAAGAAATTCGCAGCGCTTACAAGGAATATGGCAGTACTTTTGGTTTGTTTTATAAAAACACAATTCAAAGTGAATTTAATTTTTACGACAACTTAATGAGTCTGTTCAAGCTGAATGAAGTTCCACTTGTATCTCCTTTGAACTCTCTTTCGGTATTGACCTACAAGTTTAGGTTAGTAGAAACCACTTTTGATGAGGGTGTAATGATTTGGAAAATTGAAGTTACTCCCCGGAAAAAAGGAAACGCAACCTGGGAAGGACACATTTGGATAAGAGATAACACTTTTAATTTAGATAAAGTAGATTTGTTCTTACACAAAGGAGGCTTACTGAAATACACAGATTTTACGGTGAAGCAAGATTACTTTTTTAATGAAGACTCGGTTCTTCTTTTGAAAAAACAAGTGTTTGATTACACCGAGAAAAGTGGAAGGCAAGAGTTTACAGGAAATACCACCGTGGTATATTCCAATTATCAATTGAATGTAGCGTTTCCCAAAAAATATTTCGGAAATGAAGTAGGCGTAACAACGGCAGAAGCATACGAAAGAGATTCTAGTTACTGGGATAAAATAAGACCCGAACCTCTCACAATAGAGGAGCAACGGTTTCAGTTTGTAAAAGACAGTATTCACGATTTTGTGAATTCGCCTGCCTACCTAGATTCTGTGGACTCTGTGTACAATAAAGTTACTTTTTTAGATGTGGTATGGAATGGGGTTGGGTTTAGAAACAGAGCCAAGAAACAATCTTGGAATTTTGGTTCATTGCCAGAGATGCTACTGAATTTTGATCCCATAAATCCTTTTCGAGTTGGCCCGGGCGCTTCATATTTCAAAAGATTTGAAAACGAGAGAACGTTTAATGCGTCCGGTGATATTAGCATGGGACTCTCAAATAGAGACATAAAAGGTAATTTTAGGGTAGGATTAAAGTATGACCCGATGCATTTGGGGAGAATTGATATGTATGTAGGACAACGGTTCGATTTGTTGGTGTTTGATGATGCTTTGGTTAATAAATTTCAGCGAAATAACTGGATAGAAACAGGCTACTTGGTAGCGAGAACATCTCGAGAATTATTCAATGGGTTTTATGCCTCAATGTATTACAGTTACGATGATCGTAATTCGATTGCAAACTACAATTTTACCCCAATTTTCGATTCTTTATTTCCTGGCCAACCCAATGTAGCCGCTGATTTTGATGGGTACAAATCTTCTAGGATTGGAATTGGATTTTCGTTTACTCCGTATCAAAAATATATGATGGAGCCCAAACGAAAGGTAGTGCTGGGAAGCAAATGGCCGGAGTTTTCTGTTGGGTACGAAAAAGGGGTTCCAGGTTTGTTTGGAAGTGTGATCAATTATGATTACGTCAATTTTTCTATACTTCATACCTTTAATGTGCGAACATTGGGAACCTCCTCTTATCGATTTGAAGCGGGAAAATTCTTAAACAGAGAGAATTTGAAAAGGGAAGACAACAAAATATTTGGGCAAAGCGATCGGTGGTTTTTTGCCTCTTTCCTTACTTCGATGCAATTGCAAGATACTACGCTCAATGT
The DNA here is from genome assembly GCA_965655625.1 of Flavobacteriales bacterium. Lineage (GTDB taxonomy): Bacteria > Bacteroidota > Bacteroidia > Flavobacteriales_D > CAJJDF01 > CAJJDF01. The sequence goes on from CBFHHA010000002.1 coordinate 22,345, forward strand.
AACAGATAGCTATCTTAAGCTCAACTACATTCACCACTTCAATGGAGCAATTATTAATTTCGTTCCCCTAATAAAACGACTAGGGATTCATACTGTGGTAGGAGCTAGTGGATTAATGGTACCTCAATACGACTACCAATATGTAGAGGCTTTTGCCGGAATCGAACGTTCTTTCAGAATTTCCAGAACAAGATTTAGACTTGGAGTGTATGCGGTAGATGGAGTTTCCAATCTCAATAAAATAGATCCCAGAATCAAATTTGGAATAAATTTTTACAGTTTCAGAAATGACGACTGGGGATATTAGTGATAATTCAGAAATCAGAAGCATTTTTACAAATGCAATACCATCCTGATTTCAAGGAATTAGAAATACGCAATAGGCAAAAAGTCAATAGATCTCAAGTGATTGAACATGAGTAAAGTATTAAATCAACTCATTGCCAGAAAGTTACAGTTGTGTAAAGAGTGGGTTATTCTTTTTCCAAAAACTCATGAATGGTATCCACCATGTTACTAGAACCCACGACAAAGGGAACTCTTTGATGTAATTCTGTTGGTTTTAATTCCATAATTCGCTGCTTTCCGTCAGTTGCTTTTCCTCCCGCTTGCTCTATCACAAAAGCCAATGGATTACACTCGTAAAGCAATCTTAATTTCCCGTAAGGAGAAGTGGTAGTTGAAGGATACACGTAAACACCACCCTTTAGTAAGTTTCGGTGAAAATCGGCTACTAATGAGCCGATATACCGAGCTGTGTAAGGTCTTTTTGTTGTTTTATCAATTTCTTTGGTATAGTCAATGTAATTTCTTAATCCTTGAGAGGTTTTGTTATAATTCCCCTCATTCATGGAGAATATTTTTCCGTTTTTGCTTGTTTCCATTTCGGGATGAGAAAGATAAAATACGCCCAAAGAAGAGTCGTAAGTAAAGCCGTTTGTTCCATTTCCGGTAGTGTAAATCAACATAGTAGAAGAACCGTAAAGCACGTATCCTGCTGCTACTTGTTCAGTTCCTGGTTGCAGGAAATCGTCTAAAACCACAGGTTCTCCAGCTGGAGAAATTCTTCGATATACCGAAAAAATCGTTCCCACCGATACGTTCACATCAATATTGGAAGAACCGTCCAAAGGATCCATTGCCACGACATATTTTCCGTTTTGGGATTCGCCATCAAATGCTACAAAGTCATCGTCTTCTTCGGAAGCAATTCCGCAAATTACACCTCTGTTTTTTAATGCTTTGATAAATACATCATTAGCATATACATCTAGTTTTTGTTGCTCTTCACCTTGAATATTTTCTGTTCCCACAGCTCCCAAAATATGCTCAGCAAGACCTGCTTTGTTTATTTCGTGATGCACTATTTTTGATGCCAATCGGATAGAACTTAATAGGCTCGATAATTCTCCTGTTGCGTAGGGAAAATCTTTTTGATTTTCGATAATAAACTCTCCTAATGTGATTGACTTCATGATGGTTATTTGTTTAATGGTGTGTAAAAATACAGTTATTCTACCATTGTAGAAAATATACCTTGTTAGATTTTACTTTGTCTCTTGGTTTCGGTAATTTTAAGCAACAAGAAATACAAATTTTATAAAGGCAAAAAAAGAATGAAGTCATTTTGTGCTACGACACAGAATCTGTCAGTAAACTTCGAAGCGATTAATTTACAGATTCCGCATCAAGTGCGGAAGGGCCGCTCCTTTTTTGCCAGACTTTAAATAATAAAAATAAATGTCAGAAATAAAAGACTACCTAAACGAGAACAAAGACCAATTGATTAACGAATTAGTTGATTTGCTTAAAATACCTTCGGTAAGTGCAGATCCTGCATACAAAGCTGAGGTGAATAGATGCGCAGAGCATGTGAAGCAAAGTTTGGAAAAAGCTGGAGCTGAGAACGTGGAGATTTGTCCAACAGCTGGACACCCTATTGTATATGGAGAGAAAATAATAAATGCCTCGTTGCCTACCGTTTTGGTATATGGTCATTATGATGTTCAACCAGCCGACCCTATTGAATTGTGGACAAGTCCGCCATTCGATCCTGTTATCAAAGATGGATATATTTATGCACGAGGAGCTGCCGATGACAAAGGACAATTTTACATGCATGTAAAAGCTTTTGAATACATGATGAAGACTAATACTCTTCCTTGTAACGTGAAGTTTATGATTGAAGGAGAGGAAGAGGTAGGTTCAGAAAACTTGGGAGTTTTTGTGAAGGCAAACAAAGAAAAGTTAAGCGCAGACACTATTTTAATTTCAGATACTTCGATGATTTCGAATGAAACACCTTCCATTTCTGTGGGATTGCGAGGATTGAGTTACCTCGAAGTAGAAATTACTGGGCCAAACAGAGATTTGCACTCTGGATTGTACGGAGGAGCTGTAGGAAATCCAATCAACATTTTGTGCAATATGATAGCTTCATTGACAGATGAGAATAACCACATTACCGTAAAAGGATTTTATGACAAGGTACAAGAGGTTTCAGAAGAGGATAGAGCTGAAATGGCACGAGCGCCTTTTAGTCAGGAGGATTACAATGCGGAATTGAAAATCAAGGAAGGTTTTGGAGAGAAAGGATTTTCTACCAATGAGAGAACCTCTATTCGTCCCACTTTGGATGTGAACGGAATTTGGGGAGGTTACATTGGCGAAGGAGCCAAAACGGTGCTGCCTTCTAAGGCTTATGCAAAAATCTCGATGAGATTGGTTCCAAATCAAAGCTCGGAAGAAATAACTGAAAAGTTTCAAAAACACTTTGAATCGATAGCGCCAGATGCAGTGAAGGTACTGGTGAAGCCCCATCATGGTGGAGAGCCGTTCTTGATTCCTACCGATTTTCCGGCTTACCAAGCTGCTAGTAAAGCAATGGAAACAACTTTTGGTGTAAAACCAATTCCGGTAAGAAGTGGAGGAAGTATTCCGATTACTTCGTTATTCGAAGCAGAATTGGGACTTAAATCAGTTTTGATGGGATTTGGATTGGCAACGGATGATATCCACTCGCCAGACGAACATTACGGAATTTTTAATTATTTAAAAGGGATTGAAACGATTCCTTATTTCTACCAGTATTTTACTGAGGAATTTGGAAAGTGAAAATTTCTTGAAACCTAGCAGATATTGAAAATTTGTTAGGTTTGATTTAACTGGAAGATGTGAGAATGAGGTGGTTGTGCTGCCTCATTTTTAGTATTCCCAACTTTTATATTCCTCGTTGTGATGTTTCTCTTCGTTGTAGATCCAAACCATCCGATCCAGAAACCACATTTTTCCGGCTAGTACCAGAATTATTCCCATGCAAGTAGGCCAAAAATCCAAATAATACAGGCCATACACATAAAACGGTAAGCCAATAAAACTAATTGTATTCAGGATGGTAATCATCGTTAGGTGGTGCTTGGCAATGGGATGGTTTTTCCTGTTAATCCAAACTCGTTCGCCAAATACAGCTCTCGAACTCCAATTTTTTGTGGAGTTTGGTGGGTTAAAAGCTCTAGGATTGACAAAAGTCCAAATAACTAAGAGTGAGATAGGAATGAGTGCAAACCAATCCAGCCAAACTCTGCTCCATATAGCGATTGCCAGTACAATAATAATGGGAATTCGCGTCCAGGCGCTCCAAGGATTCGAGTGGCGCATCCAGTTAGTGTCGTCCAATTTAAAAGTGCGGGCAAGTTTTTCTGAAAAAGACATGATTCATGGTTTTATTAAAGATAAGTATTTTAGAGTTGTTGAGGAATGAATTGCTTTTTAACTACATTAACATTAAAATGAATAGGAAGTTGAATTGATTCCAATTATCTTCATCACTTGACTAAAAATCTATTCCATGGAAAAAAATAATACTATATTTTCTGTTGAAAAATTTCTTCGCGAGTCCGTTGATTTTTTTATCCAAATTGCACGAAACTTAGTCTTGGGGGTTGGGAATTTCTGGAAAGTTGGCCTTGTTATTCTTCTTGCGATGTCGGTAATGTTTCTTTTCTCAGCAAGACAATCGAAAACTTATTACCGCTCTAAGGCAAGCTTTACCTATAATTTTGTCCACAAAAAGGTGTACGGTGATTTGTTTTTTTACCTTCAAGAACTTACCTCCAACAAGCAATATGAAGACTTGGCTTTTGCTTTAGGAATTACCTCAGAGCAGTCACAACGAATACGTAAGATATCAGCAAAAAATATTGTCAACAGTCCTTTGCATCAAGATTTTACTTTTGAGAGAATTCCTTTTTATGTGTATTTAGAGTGTGAAGATAAAGCTGATATTTTGGCAATTCAAAACGGACTTATCCGCTATGTTTTGGCAGATTCAGCCAATAATGTGGTGGCTCAAAAAGAAATAGAGAATTATAAAACAAGCTTGTTGTTTGTAAAAGAAGACCTGGCTCGAATTGATGTGCTTTTGACAACGATTGATTCCGTCAACTCAGTCGAGCTACTTTATTTAGCGAAAGAAAGACAAAAAGAATTGATTTCCTTAAAGAGTAGGTTGAGTGATTTGAATTCAATAGCACTACTAAAAGCTTTTCAACCGATAGAGATAACAAAAATGGATCAGAACACGGCAAAACTCAAAGAATATGGATTGATTACTGGGTTTCTTGTTCTTTTTTCAAGTCTTTTTTTACAATGGTATAAAAACCCGACAGATGAGGTTTAATAAATTGCTTACATCGCGTAATTTACAAAATTCGATATGGAACGTTATTGAAGTTCTTTTGGGGCCAACTATTTTGTTTGTTTCTATTCCAGTTTTTCTCTCCCAATTAGGGGCCGAAGATTACGGTATTTGGATGTTGGTAAACTCTATCGTAATTGTGATGCAGGCGTTTAATTTAGGGTTGAATTTTTCTACTTACAAGCACGTGTCAATAGCCATTTCCAAAAAAGATAATCAGCAGATTTCGGATACGCTAAACACCAACCTTTCTTTCACCGTGGTTATCTTGTTAGTTAGTCTGGTTGTAGCTTCCTTCATTTGCTCGGGAGTATATTTAAACAATTGGTTTGTGGAGAATTCTCTCGTTAAGTCAAGACTGATAATCTCCATCTTGATAGGTATGATTCTCTTGTTTGGAAAGTTGACTGAACAAATATTGTACAACGTTTACCGCGCTTTTGAGGATTTCAAGTATGTAACGATTTTATCAATTATTTTGAAAATAATCACGGTTTTGGGTAGTATTGTAATCGCCTATTTAACCCAAAATGTTGTCTATGTATTGGGTTTTAACGCTTGTATTATGCTGACAGGTATTTTTGCAAACTACAAACTACTTGCGAGATTCATTCCATTTTATAGATTTAGTTTTTCTCTTAATCGCAAACTGATAAAACACGAGATAAGCTATTCCCTTTTTATTTGGTTTCAGAGCATTGCCATCATTATTGTATACCAAGGAGATCGCCTTCTTGTTTCTTATAAATTTGGATTGGTAGCATTGTCTTTCTATGCAATTGTGGCAACTTTATTCAATCACATTCACATGGCATTTGGGGCAATCACATCGTGGATTTTTCCGCAAGTAGCCAAAAATAAAGAAGACGAATCTCTCGTGTTTGATTTGTACTTACGTACCCGAAATGTTTCACTGGTGATTTCCTTCCTGATTCTCGCTTTGTTCTGCCTTTTTTCAAAACCTTTTTTCACCCTATGGCTGGGTTCAGAAAACTATGCAGAAATAGAGCAATACGTCAAGTGGTTTTCAGTATTCGAGTTTTTTCTTATTTTTTCGAGTATTCCGAACTTATTTTTGAACGCTTCTGGTCACGAGCGATTTGGCCTAAAAATGGTTTTGATATTTACCTCTTTTAATTTTGTAGGAATTTTGATCGGTTTGTTCGTGTTTAATTCCTTAATCGCTATGGTAATTGGTCTTGCCGTTTCCATTGTCCCAGGAATGTATTGGTTACATTATTCAGTTTCCAAACGATTTGATAAATCTAAACCAAGCCCTTTTTCCATTGCAGCTCTTTTCCTTCCTTCAATCTTTGGTAGTGGAATCGCAATTTTTGATGATTGGCTGGTAAAATCTGTCTGTTTCATCTTATGTTTGGCTAGCATTTTTTTCGTTTATTTTAACATGCAGCGGACAAGTTTTAAAATATTGACAGAATGAAAAAGATAATCGATTCATCTTTGGGGGTTGTGTTGCTCATATTTTTTTTTAATCGATGTGGTTTGCCTTATGGATTAGAGTTTTCTGTGATTTTAGCCCCACTATTTATCATTTATTTACAACAGAGCAAATTGGTGTTGAAGCTTTTTTTACCTTTTTATTTCTTTATTATGTATTCCGTAATTCATTTGTTACAGGGTGTAATAGTCAAAGATTTTATCGTTTCAACTTTTGTTCTTTTTACCCTACTCATTTTTACAGTTACCTTTTATACTTATTACAAGAAATCAGTTGCCATACCTGACATCATTAAAAGAATTGCTCAAGTAAACTTTGTACTTACTTTACTTGCCTTGGTATCTTTGTTTTCTGGCATTCAGATTACGTACTTTTGGTATCTTGAACCCTTTACTCCTGGATATGAGGTCTTACCAAGACTCAAAATTTTTGAATTAGAAGCATCGCATTACTCCTTCGCGATATTGCCAATTTTCTATTATTATTTCTGGACAATATTGAAAACTTGGGAATGGAAGAACTTTTTGTATTTACTGTCCATAATACTTAGCCTATTACTCTCTTTTTCTTTGGGTGTATTGGCGGTAATTGTCATTTCATTGATTGTTGTTTTTGTGGCATATTTCTGGAGATTCATACAATTTCCACCGACTAGAATAAAACTGATTGGGCTGTGTTTGGTTGCTGTCTCTGCTGTTCTTGTATTGTTTCTTTTTTTTCCAGAAAACCCGTTAAGTTTTAGACTTCAAAACTTATTAGCTGGAAATGACACATCGGGTAGGGGAAGGACCTACGAAGCATTTGAGATTGGTTGGCAAGTTCTTTCCCAGCACAATCCACTATTTGGTATTGGCTTAGGTCAATTCAAGATTATTGGAAGAGAGACGTTAATTTACTACTATAAATTTGCCAATATGCCCGAAGTTGCTAGGCTGCCAAATGCTATGGCAGAAACCCTCGTGGTATACGGAATTGTCGGCTTTAGCTTGAAACTGCTACTTCAAATTGGATTGTTTGTCAAAATGAAAGTTTATCAGAATGTGTTTCAACTCAGCCTGTTCCTAAGTCTTTTTGTTTATCAATTTACGGGAAGTTATGTATTCAATGAAATGGAATATGTGTTTTGGATAATGGCATTTTTTCCAAAGCTTCAAAATTTTCAATCACTCAATTATTTTAAGCGATGAGAGTATTATTTATCAGTAGATCGACTATTTTTTCGGTGCCAGGTGGCGATACTGTGCAAATGACCGAAACCGCAAAAGAACTTCGTGAAATGGGAGTGATGGTCGATATTTTTGATCCACAAAAAGAACCTGTTTACCAAGATTATGAACTTCTTCATTTTTTTAATCTAACACGACCAGCTGACATCTTGTGTCACACATCAAAATGTAATGTGCCCTTTGTTGTTTCCACAATTTTCGTTGAGTATGATTTTTACAAAAACATGAGTCCGTTGTCTAAAATAGGAATAGCCACTAGAATTTTTGGTTTAGATGGGATTGAGTATTTAAAAACAGTTGCCAAACACCTTTTGAGAAAAGAAAAGCTTTCCTATCTCCCTTATTTGTGGAAGGGTCAAAGAAAATCAATCAAGACAGTATTAAAGAAAACTGTGGCAATTCTTCCCAATTCCCGGAGCGAATCAGAAAGAGTAAGACGCTGCTATGGAGTCATCTGCAAAGAATTTATAGTTCCAAATGGCATTGATACACGTATTTCTCTTACTCATCGAGAAATGAATCGAATAGAAAATCAGTTGATTTGTGTAGGTCAAATAGAGCCCAGAAAAAATCAATTGAATTTAATATCTGCAGTAAACGAATTGGATGTTACACTGCTTATCATAGGTGATTCGGCACCCAATCATAAAGCCTACTTGGAGGAGTGTAAGCAAGTTGCTTCTCACAAAGTAAAGTTCATCCCAAGAGTTGATCAAACACAATTAGTGCCCTATTACTTAAGTTCGGCAATTCATATTTTACCAAGTTGGTTTGAAACCACAGGACTTTCATCCTTGGAAGCGGCTTATTTAGGTTGTAAAATTATTGTGTCACCAAATGGCGATACGCGAGATTACTTTAGTGATTTTGCAAACTATTGCGCTCCACAATCCGTCAATTCGATAAAAGAAGCAATAAAGGAAGCACTTCGGAATGAAAATTCTGGCGAACTAAAACAGCATATAGAAGATAATTTTACTTGGAAAAAGGCAGCTGAGAATACAAAAATGTGCTATCAATCAATACAATCAAAAATATGAGGGTAGGAATTATAGGAACAAGAGGTATTCCTAATAAATACGGAGGCTTCGAACAGTTTACGATGCACTTTGCAAAGTACTTAGCCGAAGAGGGAATTGAAGTAGTAGTTTATAATTCTTCCAATCACCCGTACAAAGAAAATAGATGGAATGGAGTTGAAATTGTGCATTGTTGGGATCCAGAAAAATTAATAGGTAGCGCGGGTCAGTTTTTCTATGATTTGGGTGCCATCCTTAATGCCAGAAAGCAAAAGTTTGATGTTTTGTTTCAATTAGGTTATACGAGTAGTTCTATTTGGGGATTTTTATTTCCAAAGAAAACGAAAATTATCACCAACATGGATGGACAAGAGTGGAAGAGAGCTAAATATAATAAATGGGTAAAGAGATTTTTGAAAAAAGCAGAGTGCTGGGCGATAAAACAAAGTGATGTTCTGATTGCTGACTCTAGAGGGATTCAAGAATACTTGAAAAATGAATATTCAGCAAGCTCTCATTTCATTGCTTATGGAGCAAATGTGGTTCACAAGTTTGATAAAACTATACTTGACAAATACAATTTGTTGCCCAATTCATATAATTTGTTGATTGCCCGCATGGAGCCAGAAAATAATATCGAAACAATAATTAAAGGACATAGAAATAACTCAGCTGATAAGCTTATTGTTATTGGAAATCTCGACACAACCTTTGGTAAATACTTGGCAAGTAACTATTCAAGTTCAGTAACTTTCGTAGGCGAAAATTACAATTTTCACGAATTAAATTCGCTTCGTTATTTTTCGAAACTTTATTTTCATGGACACTCCGTGGGAGGTACAAATCCTTCTTTGCTTGAGGCAATGGCATGCGGTTGCTCAATAGTTGCCCACGACAATCCTTTTAATCGCGATGTGTTGGATCAGAACGCACTCTATTTTTCATCCGAGAAAGAAATTCACGATATTTTGAATTCGAAAAAGACACCAATTAAAAACTCAGCAGAAAATAATAAAAAGAAACTTCAAGAAGTCTATAGTTTTGAAATCATTCATCGATCACTTAAAGCAGTAATGGACAATGAATAAGACACAAAAAAAATTGGAACTTATAAGCACCGCATTGTCCTTTTTGGTGGTTTTCACCTTGGCTTTTCCCTCTGAGTTTAATGCGCTTGCGATTTATTTGTTGTGTGGTTTTTCACTGTTTCATTGTATCAAAAGAAGAGTCTTTCTATGGAAAAACAGATTTGTATTTTTGTCCGTTTCCTTTTTCTTACTTCACGTAATTCACCTGTTTTTTGACGAAAACTTGGGAAGAACAAGTTTTGAAATAGAGAAAAAATTGGGCTTTTTGGTTCTGCCTTTGTTTTGGTACAATTTACCCATATCTCAACCCAAAAAAGTGATAGAGCGCGCTCTTGATTGGTATGCCAAGGGAATGTCCTTTTTCGGACTATTTTTACTTGGTTATGCCCTTATTTTTTCCAATTATTTGGAGCAAACAACCTCCTTTTTCTACCATCAATTTGTTCAGGTTTTTGATGGCAACGCAATTTACTACTCCCTCCTTTTTACATTGTCTTTGATTATTTTCATCGAAAAGAACAGAAAATCGCCTTCAGCAATCACTTTACTTCAAATAGGTTTTACCTCTTTGATAATAATTTTACTCTCATCAAAAATCTATTTGATTCTGTTAGTTGGATTAATTCTGTACTTTCTCTCCACCATTCCAAAAAAAAGATTGGCTCTTGGTTTTGTGGTTGTAGTATCGGCAACGGGATTTATTCTAAATCAAACGTCAATCACTTCTCGATTTCAAGATATAAATTTCAAATCTTTTTTTTCTGTAAAGCAGGAAGTGCATACGAGCACCTATTTTGATGGGTTTACTTTGAGAAAAGAGTTGTGGAATATAAGCTTAAATCTGGTAGAGAAGGAGACGAAAACTTTCTTGATGGGTGTGGGCCCAGGAGATGCACAAGATGAGATTGATAAAAGCCTGAAAGAGAATAACTTTTACACGGGCACCGAAGCTATAAACAAGACAGGATATCTCGGTTATAATTCGCACAATCAATACATCCAAACTCTCTTAGAAACTGGTTTCTTTGGTCTGATTCTGTTGATTTTAATGATTTATTATAGCTTGATGGTAGGATGGAAGTCCAACAATAGAATTCTCTTAATTTTTTCTTTGGTGACTCTAGTTTCGTACTTTACTGAAAGTTACTTGAATAGACAGATTGGGATCATCTCTTTTGTAGGATTTAATTCCATGATGCTTTGTTTACAGCCCGATCAATTTGTTTATACCAAAATCGTAAAAAGAGGAGTTGACCTTGTTTTTTCTTTTCTAGTTATCGTGTTCATTCTCTCATGGCTGTTGCCAATTCTTGGCTTTTTCATTTATTTAGATACCCATTCCTTTCCCCTTTTTGTTCAAGACCGGGTTGGGGAAAAGGGTAAGATTTTTAGATGTTTCAAGCTGAGAACAATGGTCGATAATAGGGAAGCAAATCGGGTCCCGGCCAAAGAACGTGACAAGAGAATAACGAAATTTGGAAGAATTTTGAGGAAATATGCAGTTGATGAATTACCTCAGTTTATCAATGTGTTTTTAGGAGAAATGAGTATAGTAGGCCCCAGACCTTTGATGGTAAGTGAAGAACAAGAATGGAACGAAAAGAAGGAAGGGTTTTCAAAAAGATTAATTGTAAAACCCGGTGTTACAGGTTTAGCTCAAGCAAATGGTTACAAGGGTATCATCAATCATCCTGCTGATTTATCCATTCGTTTTCGATTAGATAAACTCTATATTCAAAAACAGAGTTTATGGGTAGATTTCAAAATAATTGTACGAACTATTTTCTATATATTTACGTGATTTGATACAATCTTCCGATATACAAACTGAAATCACCAAAGCCCTCGGGTATTTTGATTTTTTTAAATTTCCTTTGACGATCGAAGAGATTCAAAATTTTTTGGAAATAAAAGTAGAGTTTAATCGATTGAAAAAGGAACTAGCTGAGATGACAAGTAACGGAATCATATTTTGTTTTAAAAATTGTTTTCTTCTTCACAATCTGCCAGAAATGGTAGAAAGGAAGTTACAAGGAATCGAGTATGCGCAAAAACGAATGAAAAGAGCTCATTTGATCGCTTCATTTATAATGGGGTTTCCCTTCGTGCGAATGGTGGCTATCTCTGGTTCGTTATCCAAGAATTATGCCGATAAAACTACGGATATAGACTTCTTCGTAATTACGACAGAAAACCAACTTTGGACAGCAAGAACGATACTTCATCTACTGAAAAAACTGACGTTTCTTTTTCGGCTTCAACATAGTTTCTGTATGAATTATTTCCTTTCAGAAAATCATTTGAAAATAGAAGAGAAAAATTATTTTACAGCTGTAGAATTAGCTACTTTAATTCCGAAAAGAGGAGTGAATTATCATCAAGAATTAATTTCTCAAAATGATTGGATTCATTCTTTTTTACCAAATTTCTGTTCCCAAAGCCAGTCTCAAGATATCCAACGTCCCAAACTAGTAAAAAGAGCCCTTGAATATGTTTTGAGCTCAAAAAAGCTGAATAATTTGCTAATGAATGTTACTGATCGAAGATGGCGAAATAAATGGCAAAAAAAAGGGTATGATCACAAGGAGTATGAGTTAGCATTCAAAACCCAGCTCTATGTTTCCAAGAATCATCCGGGAAATTATCAAAAGAAAATTTTGGATCACCGAAAAAATAATACAAACCAAACAAACTAAAACTACCAAGCACATTCACTATTAAACTTATGATTGACGTATTATTTAGCCATAGTTATTATTATCAAATGGACTCCAAGCAATGGGATACAGGTATGCCTTATCCACCTTTGGGAACAATTTATGCCGCTGGGTTTTTAAGAGAAAATAACCTAAAGGTTAATTTGTTTGATGTAGGGTTAAGGAATAATCCCAAAGAAATTATGCCTGTTCTGAAAGAGTCGAAACCTACTTTTTTGGTTCTTTACGATGATGGGTTTAATTACCTGACAAAAATGTGCTTAACTAATATGAGGGAAGCAGCATTTGAAATGATTCAAATGGCCAAATCCGAAGGCTGTAAAGTTATTGTTTCCAGTTCCGACTCCACCGACCATTTTGCTCAATATTTAGATAAAGGAGCCGATGTAGTGTTGCTCGGGGAAGGTGAAATTTCTTTGCTAGAAACAATTAATAAGATGATAGCCAATGGCTCATTGGAGGAAGTAAAAGGAATTGCTTTTGCACTAAAAGGAGAAATAAAGAATAATGGAAGAAGGTCAGTAATTAGGGAATTGGATACTTTGCCACAACCGGCTTGGGATTTAATTGATGTTGAAGCATATAAGCAGGCTTGGACAAGTAGACTTCCTTTCGCCTTAAATATCGCCACAACTAGAGGGTGTCCATACAAATGTAACTGGTGTGCAAAGCCAATTTATGGAAATCGGTATAATTCTAGATCTCCGGAGAGAGTTGTTCAAGAAATAAAGTACTTAGTAGAGACTTATGGAGTCAGCAACTTTTGGATGTGTGATGATATTTTTGGATTGAAACCAAATTGGGTGCAAGAATTTGACCTTTTACTTAAAAAGGAATCAATCAAAATAGGGTTTAAAATTCAAAGTCGTGCAGATTTATTACTCAAAGAAAATTCTATTGACGCTCTGGTGAGCTCTGGGTTAAAAGAGGTTTGGTTAGGAGCGGAAAGTGGCTCTCAATCCATTTTGGATGCAATGGATAAAGGCACAACGATTGAACAAATTGAAGAGTCAACCCGTCTCCTTCAGAGAAAAGGAGTAAGAGTGGCTTTCTTTATTCAATACGGTTATCTAGGTGAAACAAAAACAGATATAAACAAGACAATCGATTTAATAAAACGAGCCAAACCTGATGATATAGGAATTTCAGTTTCTTATCCGTTGCCAGGCACAAAGTTTTATGAAACGGTAAAAACCCAACTAACCGGTAAAAAAAATTGGACTGATTCAAATGATTTGGCTATGATGTTTTCAGGGACTTTCAATCAAGAGTTTTACAAAAAGCTTCACAGCTATACTCACAAGATTTTTCAAAGGACAAAAGGAATTCAAGCAGTGAAAAAGGTCTTTAAAAATCCATTGAAGGCGGATAGAGTTCAGTTAAAATTAATAGCCAAATTGCCTTACTATTTGATTTTGGGAATGAAAGAAGAAAAGGAATTGGCTAAAATGGAGAACAGCAATGAAAACAAATTCTGACAGCGTGGATAAAGGATTTTCCTCTATTTATCAAGAGTATGAAGACTTAAACTTGGGGAATAATAAAACGGTGTGGCAACGTAAGTTGGTTTATCGTCATTTTCTTTCTTTTGCAAAGAAAGGGGGAAATATTTTGGAGATAAATGCAGGGTCAGGGATTGACGCTACGTATTTTGTCGAAAGTGGTTTTACTGTATTAGCAACTGATATATCAAAGGGTTCTGAGGTGTTTTTTCAAAAGAAACTCCTCTCATATGAATCTCAGGATAGGCTTACTTTCAAGAGACTTTCGTATGACTCTCTGCTTACACTAAAACCCCAAAAATATAATCATATTTTTTCTAATTTTGGTGGACTTAATTGTATAGAAAATCCGGAGGAAGTGCTTAATTCTATTGTAGATCTGCTTCACGAAAACGGGAGGGTTTCAGTCGTTGTAATGCCACGATTATATCCCGGAGAATGGATACTCGGATTGAGAAACAGAAAAAAAGCTTTTCGAAGAATTACTAAAGGACCAATCATGGCAAATGTAGAAGGTGAAAAAATAGCAGTTTGGTATCATTCTTTGAAAAAATTGAAGGAAGATGTATCGCCTAAATATCAGTTTCTGCGAGCAGAAAGTTTGGGGGTTTTTCTCCCCCAAAATGACGATTTTGGATCTCGAAGACCTAAAATATTCAGTTTTATTTTGAAATTAAATTCTCTGCTCAAAAGATTTCTTCCTGCCGGAATAGGGGATTATTACATAGCCACTTTTCAAAAAAAATAATAAATGAAGTCGATTAAAGTTTTTACACCTGTTCAATCCAAATTTACGGATAGGTATTTGGCTGTCAGAGAGAAGGAAGGATTTTTAATTTCGGATGAGGTTGTTCGATCACTTCCAAATCCTCCAAAGGGAATACCTCAATATGAGCAGTGGAAACTAAGAGGGATTAATAGCAAACGGTTTTGCAGGTATGTAGAGGATAACAATTCGTTCCATCATATTTTAGAGTTGGGATGTGGCAATGGCTGGTTTGCACATGAAATAGCGAAGGTTTCTTCGGCAAAAGTTTTGGGGTTAGACATTAATTTACCTGAGTTAGAACAAGCAAATAGAGTGTTTTCTCTCGAAAATTTAGAATTTGGAATTGGAGATATTTTTAACGCAACATTTGCCCAAAAGTTTGACCTTATTGTCTTGAATGCTGCTGTTCAATACTTCCCAAAATTTGATCAACTCATTGAGAGGTTGGAGAGTTTGATGAGTAATACAGGAGAAATCCATTTGCTGGACACACATTTCTATGCCAACAGCCAAGAGTCCAATAAAGCGAAATCAAGAACCGAAAAGTATTATGAAGATCTAAGCGAAGCTGAGATGAGTCCTCATTATTTTCATCACACAATGAATGATTTAAGAGATTTTGAGCTTATTAAAGGACCACCAAGAGTACTTCCAAACTTTTGGAAAAAGAAATCTCCTTTTGATTGGTATCGATTAAGACTTACTTGAGAATAAATGCGGTAATTTCCATGCCCCAAGCCACACCCAAATGCACAATCAACCCGCCATAAATATTTTTTGATTCATAGGCCAAAACTCCTAATCCAAAACCACCAAAAACAGATCCTATAGTTTCCCACATGGGTTTGCCAAAGTGCAGAAATGCATAGCAAGCTACCATTGGCAGAATCGCATTTTTGCCTACATACTTTGAGAGCGCCACAACCATAAATCCTCGAAAAAATAGTTCGACTGAGAAAAAGTCAAACCCATAACAAAGTTCGTAAATAAGCACTGAAAATGATTGAGAATACCCCGCAGCTTGGGCAGCACGTGAGTTGTAGCTTGGGTAATAGGATAAAAAATCTGGATCAAAATAGGCTGAAAAGAAAACTAATGGAGCCATAAGTAAAATTAGTCCCAAGTAGGACTTTAAATTTGCTCCTTTTGGGTGTAACCCGTAAAATCCAGGTCTTAATTTTTTAACCAACAAATAAATCGTGAAAAGTGGAAGGATAATGGAAAATAAGCTCGCAATATTGGCAAGACATGAATAAACAAATCTGTTGATCTCAACAAATTCACTTAATAGTCTAATGAATTTGAGAATATAATAAGAGGCATCTATGGCGACAAAAAGTAGTCCGAAAGAACCCAATAATAGATAGCTGAGATTCGTTTTTTTGGCTTTGAAATTAAGTATTAAAAAGGGAATGAAAAACGCAAATCCGTACATTCCCCATAACTTGATTACTCCAAATAAGTCGTAATTAGTAACCCTAAAATATGATGCATACAGGTTAAATCGATAGTTTAAGTAAATACAAATTGTAATAAATAAACCAATAAGTACATGACTCAACAAACGAAAATCTTGAGTAAAATAGCGTTTGAAATAGCCTACAAATTGTTTCATTATACTGTATGAAAAGTTATGTCATTGTGGGGGGTTGACATCT
Organism: Flavobacteriales bacterium; assembly: GCA_965655625.1. Taxonomy (GTDB): domain Bacteria; phylum Bacteroidota; class Bacteroidia; order Flavobacteriales_D; family CAJJDF01; genus CAJJDF01. The sequence continues at coordinate 38,479 of CBFHHA010000002.1, forward strand.
TTTTTAAAAAAAAGAACAAGACTCAATAAAATTCCAAAATGGTAAAACTATCTTGTGAATAAAAGAGTTAGTCGTGTTTTTTGATGATAAGCGTAGCATTATGTCCTCCAAATCCAAATGTATTGGATAGAGCGTAATTCACTGTTTTTTCTTGGGCAGTATTAAATGTGAAGTTTAACTTTTCATCAAGTTCAGGATCTACTTCGGTGTGATTAATTGTAGGAGGTACAATATTTTCGGTTACGGCCATAATGCAAGCAAGTGCTTCAATCACTCCAGCTGCTCCAAGCAAATGACCAGTCATTGATTTGGTAGAACTAATATTTAAGTGGTAGGCATGTTCACCAAAAACCTGCTGAATTGCTTTGGCTTCAGCTATATCACCTAATGGTGTTGAAGTACCATGCACATTAATATAATCGATTGCAGTTGGTTCAATTCCAGCGTCTCTCAATGCTTCTTTCATGGCATTTCTCGCTCCCAAACCATCTGGATGTGGTGCGGTAATATGGTGAGCATCACCAGAAGCTCCACCGCCTACAACTTCCGCATATATTTTAGCACCTCGAGCTATTGCATGATCGTATTCTTCGAGCATTAGTGCACCGGCTCCTTCTCCCAGAACAAATCCATTTCGGTTTTTGTCGAAAGGGCGTGATGCTTTTTCAGGAGCATGATTATCTTGCGACAAAGCATGTAAAGCATTAAATCCTCCAATTCCAGTTTCTGTAACGGCTGCTTCTGAACCTCCGGCAAGAATGGCATTTGCTTTTCCTAGCCTGATGTAGTTAAAGGCATCAATCAGCGCATTTGTTGAGGAAGCACAAGCAGAGACTGTAGCAAAGTTTGGCCCTCTAAAACCGTATTTTATTGAAATATGACCTGCTGCTATATCAGCAATCATTTTTGGGATAAAGAATGGATTGAATTTGGGGGTTCCATCTCCTGCAAAGAAATTCTCGCATTCGTCCTGAAGTGTTTTAAGACCTCCAATTCCGGCTCCCCAGATAACTCCTATTCTGTCTGTATCGATTGTTTCAAGATTCATTCCAGAATCTTTCACAGCTTCTTCAGCTGTCACAAGTGCATACTGTGAAAATATATCAAGTCTCCGAGCCTCTTTTCGATCAATGTGGTCTTCAGCTTTGAAATTTTTAATTTCACAAGCAAATTGTGTTTTAAATTTGTCAGCGCTAAATTTTGTGATAGGTGCAGCACCAGACACCCCTTTTTTAAGGGAATCAAAATAATCAGCAGCACTATTCCCTATGGGCGTTAGTGCTCCGATTCCAGTTATGACAACTCTTTTTAATTCCATAGAGCGGCTAATGTTTATTTAGCGTCATTTATAAATGATACTGCATCTCCTACTGTTGCAATTTTTTCAGCCTGATCGTCTGGGATTGCAATGTTGAATTCCTTTTCGAACTCCATAATTAATTCAACAGTATCCAAAGAATCTGCTCCTAGATCGTTGGTGAAGTTAGACTCTAGAGTTACTTCTGATGCGTCAACTCCTAATTTATCAACGATTATCTCTACTACTTTTGACTGTATTTCTGCCATTTTTTTATTTTTTTAATGTTTAGATTGTGCAAATAAAATTAATTTTCAGTTATAAAACAAAAATATATCCTTCACTTTGTACACAATCCAACGATTGTAACTAGTTTAAATACTCGATTTTAAGAACTCTCTGTTCATTCTGGCGATATTGTCTAACGATATTCCTTTTGGACATTCAACTTCGCAAGCGCCTGTATTAGTGCAATTACCGAATCCTTCATTATCCATCTGGTTCACCATATTAAGCACTCTGTCTTTAGCTTCTACCCTTCCCTGCGGAAGTAAAGCATACTGAGAAACTTTTGCAGAAACAAACAACATGGCTGATGAGTTTTTACAAGAAGCTACACAAGCACCACAACCAATACAAGTCGCTGCATCCATAGCCAAATCAGCATCAGCTTTTGGGATCGGCAATGCATTTGCATCTTGCGTGTTTCCTGATGTGTTTACCGAAATATATCCTCCAGCTTGCTGGATTCTATCGAAAGCACTTCTGTCAACCATCAAATCTTTTACTACAGGAAAAGAATTCGCTCTGAACGGCTCAATGTGAATTGTTTCTCCATCCTTGAACATTCTCATGTGCAATTGGCAAGTAGTAACTCTTCTATCTGGTCCGTGAGCTTCACCATTGATGTACATCGAACACATACCGCAAATTCCTTCTCTACAATCATGATCGAAGGCAACAGGCTCTTCTCCCTTTTCGATAAGTTCATCATTTAATATGTCCATCATTTCTAAAAAAGACATATGTCCTTCTATATTAGAAATTGGGTAAGTAACCATTTTTCCTGGTGATTTAGCGTCTTTTTGACGCCATATTTTTAGTGTTAAATTCATAGCGATTTATTTGTAAGATCTTTGCTTTAACTCAATATTCTCGTATTTCAATTCTTCTTTGTGTAGCTTAGCTTCCGAAGGCAATCCTTGGAATTCCCAAGCCGAAACGAATGTGTAATTTTCATCATCACGTTTTGCTTCCCCTTTTTGTTCTCCGTCTAGCTCAACAGATTCTTCTCTAAAGTGACCTCCGCAAGATTCCTCTCTTGTCAAAGCATCTTGGGCAAATAGCTCTCCTAATTCAAGGAAATCAGCAACTCTCAATGCTTTTTCTAATTCTCTGTTCACCTCGTTGGTGTTTCCAGGAACTCTTACGTTTTTCCAGAAATCAGCTCTCAATTCTTGAATCTCTTGAATTGCTTCTTTTAGTCCAGGCTCATTTCTTGACATCCCTACTTTATTCCACATGATAAGTCCAAGCTTTTTGTGGAAGTAATCTACGGGTTTTGTTCCGCCAGTTCCTACTAACTTATCTAATGTTTCTTTTACTGAGTTTTCTGCTTCAGCAAATTCGGGTGTGTCAGTTGAAATTTTTCCTGTTCTAATGTCATTAGATAAATAATCTCCTATTGTGTAAGGTAACACGAAATATCCATCTGCAAGTCCTTGCATCAATGCCGATGCACCGAGTCTGTTTGCCCCGTGGTCCGAGAAATTCGCTTCTCCAATAGCGTAACAACCTTCAATTGTGGTCATTAAGTTGTAATCGACCCACAATCCTCCCATTGTGTAGTGAGTTGCAGGGTATATCATCATGGGAGTTTTATAAGGATTTTCGTCCACGATTTTTTCGTACATCTGGAATAAGTTCCCATACTTAGCTTCTACAATTGCTTTTCCTAAATCGTATATTCTTGCTGGAGACGCATTTTCTTCATTGTGAATTTTTGCTTGTTCCTTTCCGTATCTTTCGATAGCTGCTTTAAAATCTAGGTAAACAGCTTCTCCCGTTTTATTTACTCCAAATCCAGCATCACATCTTTCTTTGGCAGCTCTCGAAGCAACATCTCTTGGTACAAGGTTTCCAAATGCAGGATATCTTCTTTCCAAGTAATAATCTCTTTCGTCTTCGCTTAATTCTGTTGGTTTTTTCTTTCCTTCTCTAATCGCTTGTGCGTCCTCAAGTGTTTTTGGCACCCAAATTCTTCCGTCATTTCTCAATGACTCGGACATCAATGTAAGTTTTGATTGATAATCTCCCGATCTTGGAATACAAGTTGGGTGAATCTGTGTAAAACAAGGATTCGCAAAGTATGCTCCTTTTTTGTGTGTTTTCCATGCAGCGGTAACGTTACTTCCCATCGCATTGGTGGATAAGAAATAGACATTTCCGTATCCTCCAGATGCAATTACAACAGCGTGTGCCGAATGTCTTTCTAATTCCCCAGTAACTAGGTTTCTAGCAATAATTCCTCTCGCTTTCCCATTTACTTTTACTACATCCAACATTTCATGTCGGTTGTACATTTCGATTTTTCCTCTCGCAATTTGTCTATTCATTGCTGAGTATGCACCAAGTAATAATTGTTGACCAGTTTGTCCTTTTGCGTAGAAAGTTCTTGAGACCAAAACGCCTCCAAAAGATCTGTTATCCAGCAATCCTCCGTAATCTCTTGCGAATGGTACTCCTTGAGCTACACATTGATCAATGATGTTTACGGATACTTCCGCAAGCCTATAAACGTTGGCCTCTCTCGATCTGTAATCTCCTCCTTTTACCGTGTCATAAAACAATCGGTAAGTAGAATCACCGTCTCCTTGGTAGTTTTTGGCTGCGTTTATTCCTCCTTGTGCTGCAATTGAGTGCGCTCTTCTTGGAGAATCTTGGTAGCAAAATGCTTTTACATTATACCCTTGTTCGGCAAGAGTAGCTGCGGCAGAACCACCAGCTAATCCCGTTCCAATAACAATCACATCAATGTGTCGTTTATTGGCAGGGTTTACCAAGTTAATTTTGTCTTTATAAGTTGTCCATTTATCTTTTAATGGACCTTCTGGTACTCTAGAATCAAGTGTGCTCATACTCTAATTAATGTTGGATGTAATGAAAAATTGCGATAAATACATACCCTGCTGGTACAGCAATAGCGAATATGTTACCAAACTTTTTGATGTTGTTTTTTCCTTTCGAAACTCCCACAGATTGAAAAGAAGATTGAAATCCGTGCAAAAGGTGTAACGCCAATAAAACAAAAGATACTACGTAAAGAATAACTCGAACTGGGTCAGCGAACTTTTCAACCAAATGGTGGTGAAAATCTTTGCCAATTTGACTGTCTCCTACAACGTACTTTTCTGTGATTTCAGGAATCCAAAAATCGTAGAAGTGTAACCCTAAAAATGCAAGGACCACAAGTCCTGAGTAAATCATGTTTCTCGAAACCCAAGAAGAATTTTCTCCCGGTTTGCTGTAAGCATATTTGATAGAACGTGCTCCTCTGTTTTTTGCTTCAAGAACAAATCCCATAATGAAATGGAAGAATACTGCAAAAATTAAAATAGGCTGTAAAGCGAATTGAACTACCGGGTTGTTTCCCATGAAGTATGATACTTCATTGAATGCATCTACATTAATAACCGATAACAAGTTTATCGTTAAATGTTGCAGTAAGAAAAACATTAGAAAGAATCCGGAGAAAGCCATTAAAAATTTTCTACCTACGGTTGTAAATTTAGATTTAGACATGTTTGAGTTTAGTTTTTTTCTTTATGATCGTAAAAGTAATTCTTGCAATAATCTAAAGCAAGTATTGAATACAAAAATAGCTTATTTATAAGTATTCTTGATAATTCATTTATCTTTATCTCCATGAATTTTATGGATATTTTTATTGCCGCACTCTTGCTTTGGTTCGGCTACAAGGGTTTTAAGAAAGGATTGGTTTTTGAATTAGTAAGCATTGTGGCTCTTTCTTTAGGTATATATGGAGGGCTTAAGTTTTCCGATCGCACGGCAGAATACATTATGGAACACGTAGATTCTCAATACTTGCCAATATTGGCATTTACACTTACGTTTTTAATTATTCTAGTATTAGTATTTGCAGCGGGTAAGGTTGTCGAGAGAATAGTGAATTTGGCTGCACTGAAATTAGTAAACAAATCTTTGGGTGCCGCTTTTGGTGTCTTAAAAACCTTGCTAATTTTGTCTGTCTTGATGGTGATTATTGAATCGTATGACAAAAAGTTGGAGTTTATTCCAAAAGAGACAAAGAGCGGTTCTTTACTTTACTTTCCGTTGCTCGATTTTTCTAATAAAGTGTTACCCGAAATCGAGAAAAACAACCTTTATAAAAATTTAACATCAAGTTCGGACCAAGAAAAAGAATAAGTTAGGTTGTTTTTTGTAGATTTATGTTTCATGAAAATCAAAGGATTTTATAATGTCGCTTTCTTTCTCTGCGGGTTGCTTCTATCCAAGCAATCTACAGCCCAATTTTACACAGGTTCGTTCCAAGAATTTGGTAAGAATAGAGTACAAGAAGTAACTTTTTTTTGGCAGTATTATGATTTTCAAAGATTCAGGGTGTTTTTTTATGGAAACGGGCAGGAACATGCCGAGTATGTGGCTAAGTCCGTGCATAAAAACTTAAAAGAACTGGAAGGTTTTTTTGAAACAGAATTAGACGGGAAGCTCGATATTTTGGTTTTCAACAGGCAATCGGATTACAGGCAGAGCAATATTGGCCTTACCAATGAACTTTCTTCCAATGTTGGCGGTAAAAATAACATTGTTGGGAACAAAATGTTTGTATACTTCGAAGGAACTCACGATGCTCTTGATGAGCAGATTCGCGCTTCTTTGTGCGAAGTATTGGTGAATAAACTTGTGTACCAAGGTAACTGGAAAAAAGTAGTAAGAGGATCCGCGAAAATTGACTTGCCAGCCTGGTTTGCAGAGGGGCTTTATTCCTATAAATCCAAAGATTGGAATGCCGAAGTCAGCACCTTTGTAAAGGATAATGTGCTCAATGATAAATACAGCAGTTTGGGCCGGATAGAAAGTGACCAAGCTCAATATGCTGGTCATGCGCTGTGGAATTACATTGCTCAGGTTTATGGGAAAGAGGTGATTCCGCAGATAATTTATTTGGTGAGTATTTCGAGAAGTTTTGAGTCGAGTTTTCGTTTTGTATTAGGCAAAACAACCAAATCACTCAATGCCGACATGGTTCGTTATTACAAGAACCAATACAGCAAAGACGATGACGGCAAAAAAATGCCTTTTCAGGAAGAAATCAGATTGAAAAAAAGGAAAAGCAAAGGGGTAATTACTCAATACAAGTTGAGTCCCGATGGCAATAAGATTGCCTACACAACCAATGAATTAGGAAAGTATTATTTGTGGATTTATGATTTGAAAAAGGATAAATACACCAAAGTGCTTAAACGAGGTTATAAAATAGATAGAAAAGAAGACGAGTCTTTTCCCCTAATTGACTGGCACCCAAACAATAAAACTTTGGCTTACATTGAAGAAAGAGAAGGGGCTGTATTTTTCAATTTTTATAACCTAGAGGAAAAGTCCAGGTCTAAAATTCAGGTACAAAAAATAGACAAAATTACCAGCTTCAGTTACAATCAAACGGGTACTCAGTTTGTATTTTCAGGAGTCCAAAATGGAAAGGTAGATTTGTTTCTTTACACCATTTTAGGGAATGGATACTTAAAACTTACCGATGATTTTTACGATGAGATTCATCCAAGTTTTATTGAGAATTCTACCAAAATTATATTCTCATCCAACAGGAAAACAGATTCTCTGTATACTGAGGAGAGTAAAATGCCAGAAGGTCAAACTTTTGACATTTTTATTTACGACCTCACCAATAAATTTCAGCGAAGACTCAAAAGAGTAACCAATACACCCAACTTATCAGAAGAATATCCTTTTGAATTGGCTTCAAAGGAGTTCACTTATATCGCAGATAATAATGGAATTAAAAACAGATATCTCGCTGTTTTTGATAGCACAATTAGTTCGGTAGATACAGTTATTTCGTACCGTTATTTTTCTAAAACTTCGCTTTTGACAGATTACAAGAGAAGTATTACGAAGTTGGATTATAATCCCCGAACTAAAGAAGTGGGAATGATCTTGTATAACGAGGGTAAATACAGAATATACAAAGGAAACACGAGCTTGGATAAAATGATGTCTGGAAATTTACAAGAATCAGATTTTAACAAGCAAAACGAAGAATTCTGGAAAAATAAGAAAGAAAGTACCGTAGAAATTATTTCAGTTTCTCCCAATGTAGAGAAACAGAATAAGATTAATACGAAAAGCTATCAATTTGAAAGCGAAGAAAAAAAGGAACCCCCGAAAAAAGTGGAGCCTCCAGTTGAAAAGAATAATCCAAACAAGAAAAAGGAGAATGAAATGGTGTTTATGAATCCAACCAATTCTATCTCGACAAAGAAATCTGTGGTGAGCAACCGTTTTGAGTTGCCAAATAGGAAACTATACACGATTAATTTTACGCTAGATGAAGCGGTAAGCCAATTAGATAATAACTTCATTAACAACAGTTACCAAGTTTTTAATGCTTCTCAACCAGCCTTCAATAATCCAAGTGTGAATGTCTTTAATATGGTTCAAATGAAAGATTTGATGGAGGATTACAGACTGATTGGAGGGGTGAACTTGAGTTTTAATTTGCAAGACAATGATTACCTGCTTGCCTTTGAGGATTTGTCGCAACGAATTGATAAAAAATATATGTTTACCCGGCAAGTTTACACCAATGAAAGTGAGGTGTATCCTCTAAGAACAATGATTCACGAATTAAAATACAGGCTCAAATATCCTTTTTCGGAAGTTTCTTCTTTGGGCATCACCTTTAATTTGCGAAATGATATGACAATTGTTTCTTCTGTAAACAGAACTAGCTTAGAAAGTCCAGATACCTACCGAAACATGGGAGGAGTTAAGTTGGAGTATGTTTTTGACAATACTTTTGATAGGGGACTCAACTTATATGAAGGAACCCGACTCAAGCTTTTTGGAGAGTTTTACAATGAACTTACCGAGAAGGAAACTGATTTTTTTGTTTTGGGAGCAGACATTCGTAATTACCAGAAAATTCATCGTGAATTGATTTTTGCGTCTCGATTTGCCGCAAGTACTTCCTTCGGAAATAGAAAGCTGGTTTACTACATGGGAGGTGTGGATGGGGGATTTGCTCCTCAATTTAATAACGACAATATAATCCCAACCGACCAAGGATTTGCGTTTCAAACGATTGCCACACCCATGAGAGGATTTATTCAAAATACTAGATTTGGAAATAGTTTCGCGGTGATAAATACCGAAATGAGATGGCCAATTGTGAGGTATTTTAGCCAATATCCTGTTCAAAGCAAGTTTTTGTCTTCTTTCCAAATAGTGGGATTTGCCGATGCTGGAACCGCCTGGACCGGCCCAGATCCTTATTCGCTCGAAAATTCTTTCAACAAAAGAGAGGTAAGTCAAAAACCAATTACCGTAATAATCGAGAACCAAAGAGAGCCTATTATTTTTGGTTATGGATTTGGATTGAGAGCTGAGGTATTTGGTTACTTTGTGCGTTACGATTGGTCTTGGGGAATTGAGGACGGTGTAAACCAAGGGCGCATCAGTTACTTTTCGTTATCTTTGGATTTTTAAACAAATAATTTTACATGACTCTTGATTTTCAAACATTAATCATTCTCGTTTTAATCGGGATCACAGCTGGAATATTATCCGGATTTATCGGAATTGGAGGAGGAATCATCATTGTACCCGGACTAATTTACCTGCTCGGATTTACCCAAATTCAGGCTCAAGGAACGAGTTTGGCACTCATGCTTCCTCCGATAGGAATATTGGCGTTTATGCATTACTACAAAGCAGGAAATGTGGATTTGAAAGTTGCAGGTGTAGTTGCAGTTACTTTTGTAGTGGGAGGTTTTTTTGGAGCTAAATTGGCTCACAAATTAGATCAGAATATCGTAAAAATCATCTTTGGAGCAATTATGTTGCTCATATCAATTAAGTTAATCGTAAGTGGATTTAAATTATATTTTGGAAAATAATGGGCAACAAGATAATAGAGCAAATAAAACAATTAACAGCCAAAAATCACAATGAGGTTGTTGCTAATAGAAGATGGCTTCATCAAAATCCAGAACTTTCGTTTGAGGAAATTTACACCTCTGAATTTATTCAAGGAAAGTTGAAGGAATTAGGAATTGAGTTCACCACTGGAATAGTAAAAACTGGTGTAGTAGGTTTTGTAAAAGGAAGGAATCCAGAGAAAAAAACCATTGCATTGCGAGCAGATATGGATGCCTTACCCATTTTGGAAGAAAATAATATTCCCTACAAATCACAAAACGAAGGTGTCATGCATGCTTGCGGACATGACGTACATTCCGCTTCTTTATTAGGAGTGGCAGCTGTTGTTTCTCAATTAACAAATGAATTTGAGGGAACTGTAAAGTTGATTTTTCAACCAGGAGAAGAAAAATTACCGGGAGGAGCATCTCTGATGATCAAAGAAGGTGTTCTGGATAATCCTCGACCTCAATCCATATTGGGTCAACACGTATTTCCAGATTTGCCTGCAGGCAAAGTAGGATTTAGGCCTGGAATGTATATGGCTTCTTGCGATGAATTGTACCTTACGGTAAAAGCAAAAGGAGGTCATGCAGCATTGCCGCACAAATTTACCGATACGGTCTTAATAGCTTGTGAGATTATTAGTTCGCTGCAGCAAATTGTGAGCCGAAAAGCTCGTCCCGATATTCCTAGTGTCTTGTCATTCGGAAAGATTAATTCGACCGGAGGAGCAACAAACATCATCCCTGACGAAGTAAAAATAGAAGGGACTTTTAGAACAATGAACGAGGAATGGAGAGCAGAAGCTCATGAGACTATGGTTGCTTTGGCCGAAGGAATTGCCAAGTCAATGGGAGGGACTTGCGATTTTGAGGTAAGAAAGGGGTATCCTTTTCTGAAAAATGATGAAACGATAACAAATGCGGCTATGGAAGCCGCAATTCAATTTTTGGGAAAAGAAAATGTGGTGGAGTTAGACTTAAGAATGACCGGAGAGGATTTTTCTTATTACACGCAGACAATTCCGGGCTGTTTTTATCGTCTGGGAACCGGTTCGAGCTCCGGATTGCATACATCAAAATTCAATATTGACGAATCTGCCTTGGAATTGGGAGTGGGTCTTATGAGTTGGATTACAATAAATATGTTGAACGAACAATAGACGCACAGCAGTTGTCGTTCACAAAGAAATAAAACCTATGAAGAGTAAAATTGTTTGGGGATTTTTGTTTGTGATAATTTCATTTGGTCAATTTGCCCAAGGAGTTCCTATTGGTCAATGGAAGAGTTATTTTCCTTTTAATGATGTAATAGATATCACTTACAACAAAGGTGTGGCTTATGGAATTACGGAAAATGCTCTTATTATCCACGATTACAACGAAAATTCAATTGAGCGACTTACGGAGGTAAATGCACTTTCAGACATTGGACTATCGGCTGTAGGCTTTAACTCAGCGAACAATGGACTGGTAATTGGATATGAAAATGGAAACGTTGACTTGATTCAAGAAAATGAAACCATTAATTTATTTCAAATCAGAGAAAGTACCATAACCGGTGATAAAAAAGTGAACCATATTTACAACAAAGGTGACTTGGCCTATCTTTCATGTGGCTTTGGGATTGTGGTTTATAATATTAAAAAAAAGGAAGTGAAAGATACGTATGTTATCGGTCCGGGAGGTTCTCAGATAAGAATTAATCAACTTACGATACAAGGTGGTAAAATTTATGCAGCCACCGAAGCGGGACTATATTCGGCTGCGGAAAGCAGTGCTTTTTTGACAGACTTTAATTCCTGGTCGAAGGTCTCTTCATTTCCAAATTTCAATAATGAGGTAAAGCAAGTGGGAGGAACCCAAAACACATTGATTATGAATGTGATGCAATCTGGTGGCATTGATTCGGTGTATGTGTTCAAACAAGCAAATTGGATTTCGTTGCCCGTTTACGGAGGGCGATTAATCAACTCTGTTTCCGCATCAAACGGAAAATTAATGGTAAATCAGTTTGATACGATTTATGCGCTAGATACGGCATTAAGTGTAACTCACACCATGACCAATTATGACGGGTTTTGGAAGCCGCGTTGCAACAACATCACCTATGACGGAACTTATTTTTATATAGCCGACAAGCGGAATGCAAACGTTCGATTCAAAAATAATTTTGAGGCAAATTGGCAAACGCCCGAATTTATGTACAGCACAACAGTATTGGATATTGAAGTAGAAGACGGAAACTTATGGGGATCTACAGGTTCGCTTGTGGGAGGAGGATGGAACAAAACCTACAACAATGATGGAGCTTTTCATTACGATATCAGAGAAGACAAATGGAGAATTTACAACGCGGCATATCAATACAACGGGTATAATTTCTCCAACGGAAGCATGAATGATTTTGTGGGAATGGTGGTAAATCCAACTGAACCAACAAAAGGTTATGTGTGCACATTTTCGGCAAAAGGAGTAGCCGAATTGTTCAATAATCAAGTAGGCACAGCGTATGATACCTCTAATTCTCAGTTGAGAATAAGCACTTCGCACAACGACAGAATAGCGGTGAAAGACGGTGATTTTGATGAAAATGAGAATTTATGGCTAGCCAACTCTTGGGTAAGGAATCCGTTGGTGTTAAAAACAAAAAGTGGCACATGGAAATCGTTTTTTTGCGGTTCTGATTTTCAAAATAGATTGACTGCCTCCGTCACAGTTGATGAACAGAACGGATACAAGTGGATGGTATTTAAGGATTACAAAGTTCTTGTATACAATGACAATGGGACTGTTTTGGATGAAACAGACGATCAATACAAAGAGATTTCTAACGGAGCGGCAAATGGAAACTTGAACAGTACACCGATTTGTATTACCGAAGATAATGATGGGGAAATATGGATTGGAACAGACGAAGGAATTTACGTTTTTTATTCTCCATCCGAATTGTTTACCTCCCCTAGTTTCGAAGTTCAAAAAATTAAGGTAACGCTAGATGGAAACGTAGAACTGCTCCTAGAAAGTGAGCGAGTAACCTGCATAACTATTGATGGCGCAAATCGAAAATGGATAGGAACGGAAGGAGCCGGGATTTTTGTATTGTCTTCTGACGGAACAGAGCAAGAATTGGGTTTTACTGAAGAAAATAGTCCTTTGCTTTCTAATAATATTAACGACATAGCGATTGATGGCGAAACAGGCGAAGTTTTTATTTCCACAGACAGAGGCTTAATTTCATACAAAGGAGAAGCTACCCAGGGGAAGCCAGCTTTTGTAGATGTGTATGCTTATCCAAATCCGGTGCCTCCGGGATATCAGGGAAAAATTGCCGTGACAGGATTGGTGGCAGACTCCGAAGTGAGAATTACAGATATTGCCGGAAATGTAGTATTTACCTCAAAATCAACTGGAGGTCAAGTAATTTGGGAGGGTAATAACCTGAATGGAGAGCGTGTTAGTTCCGGAATATATTTGGTGTTTATGACATCTCCAGAAGGCGCTTCTTCTCATGTGAGCAAAATTCTTTTCATGAAATAGGAATTAGGATCGGATAAAATCTTGTAAGTTAGTGCCCAATTAGAGTACACAAACATGAATCATTTCCTTTCACATTTTAACACCTCCTTGTCTTTCAAGATACTGTTGACATTGTGTGCGCTTATTTTGGTTTTCAGAGCCTCTACTATCTCCGAAAAGGAAACCTCTTGGGATGTACTTGGGTATTATCTTCCACTACCGGCTACTTTTATTTACGAGGATCCTCTAATGAAAGACAGAACATGGATTGAACGAGTGAATGAAGATAAAAAATTCACTGATACATTGTATCAAATTTCCACCGCACCCGATGGAAGCCCCATGTATTTCTTCTTGCTCGGAATGGCTATGTTATTTCTCCCCTTCTTTTGGTTGGGACACGGTTTGGCTTTTCTCTTAGACTATCCCATGGATGGATTCAGTATGCCGTATCAAATTGCGATGGTAATAGGAGGATTGGTTTATACATTTATTGGGTTAATCTATCTTCGCAAAATTTTACTTCATTTTTTTACCGAGAAACTCACCTCATTGGTCTTGCTAATTATGGTGCTCGCCACAAATTATTCTCACCATTTAACCCTAAAGAATCTCGAAACCGTGAACGTGTTGTTTATGTTTGTGGCTGTGCTCATTTGGAATACCCTACAATGGCATAAAACACAAAAGTTGATCAATGTATTGGCGATAGGAATTTCGATTACGTTCATGTCTTTAGTTAAGCCTAGCGAAGTTTTAATTGTCTTTCTTCCAATTTTTTACGGAGTGTACAACCAAGAATCTTTATTCATTAAATGGAAGTTAATACAAGCAAATCGAACTCAATTTTTTTGGACTTTTTTAGTATGTCTTCTCCTTGCTTTGCCTCAAATGAGTTATTGGTATAGTCGGACCGGAAGTCTTTTTTATGATAGTTATATAAATCCAGGAGTAGGCCTAGATGTCTTGTCTCCTTATGTTTTCGAATCTCTTTTTAGTTTCAAAAAAGGTTGGTTCCTCTACACACCTGTCATGATTTTGGCAGTTTTGGGCTTTTACTTTTTTTTCAAGAAAAAGAGAGAAATAGCTCTGTCTTTTTTCCTTTATGTTCTATTTACCTCCTACATTATTTTTAGCTGGACCGAGTGGTGGTATGGCGCAGCATTTTCCAATCGACCTTTGATTACTGTCTACCCAATTTTTGCTATTTCGCTTGGGTTTTTTCTGCAATTTATTGGTGAGAAAAGAAGAATAACAAAACTGTTTGTGTTGGTATTTATTCTTGGAGCCACTTTTTTGAATCAATTTCAATGGTGGCAACTGAGAGAAGGAATACTCGATCCTTACAGGATGACGAAGGAATATTACCTGGCTACTTTTCTTAAAACGTCAGCCACCGAAGCAGATAAAAAACTCTTGTCTGTGTACAGAAATTTTGACGGATCTCATCAATTTACAAACAAAAGTGACTATACATTGAAATCCACCTTTTTAGTTTCCCCTTCCGATACGAGCCCTTCATTTTTGTTAACCTCGAGCGAGGAGTTTTCACCCGTGTTTGAGAAACCATTTGAATCTCTAACCGAAAAGGATCATATTTGGGCTGAGGTGATGGTAACTTACACAAATTCAAGTATGAGTAAATCAAAACTTCCTTTGGTTGTGGCCCACATGAACAGGAAAGAGGGAGCTTACGGATATTCTAGCTCGCAGTTATCGGTTTGGTCAGATTCTTCTCAAAATGAATTGGTTCACAAGAGTTTTTATATGACTCCAAATGTAAGAAACAGTCAAGACGGATTGAAGATTTACCTCTGGAATAACAGCCAAGCGGAAATGAAAATAGAACGAATGGAAGTAAAAATCTATGAACCAAAATAAGATGAAACATTTTCTGCAATCATATTGGGAATTTCTGGCTATGTCCCTTGGATTAAGCTTGTTAGTTTTGTTCTCGTTGGATCATATTTTTTTTTGGGACACGGTCCAGCTAGGCGCTAAGCATGCTACTTTTTTTTATGAGAATGAGATGGCTTTGCAATTTTTACCCAATGAAATAGACAGCGGTCACATTCCCACCTTTGGATATTTATTAGCTCTGCTCTGGACAATTTTTGGAAAAAGCCTGTGGATAAGTCACTTGCTTATTTTGCTATTCGCATTGGGTATAGCTTGGCAGCTCAATAAGTTGGCTTTGCGTTTTTTTCAGAAAAAACACGTTTTTTGGGTGTTGCTAATAATCTTGTTAGATACAACAATCCTAAGTCAAATAAGTTTGGTGTCACCAGATGTGCCGTTACTGTTTTTCTTTCTCTTGGCTATTAATGCTATTTTAAAACAAAACAAATGGCTGATTGCGTTGGCTTTTGGTTGCTTGTTTCTCATTAGTTTGAGAGGAATGATTCTCACTGTTCCTTTGTTTTTGTTCGAAATTATGGGGCTTTGGAAGAGGAATACGAATTGGAAAAATAAGCTCATGCAGTTAGTAAAAACAGGAATTCCCTACTTGCCTGCCGCGCTTATTTTTATTGTATTTAGCTATTATCATTACACGCAGAAAGGTTGGATTGGCTATCATGAAAACTCACCCTGGGCGGTATTTTTCGAAAAAGTAAATTTCCAGGGAATGGTAAAAAACACGCTAATTTATGGGTGGCGAATTCTAGATTTTGGTCGATTGTTTATTTGGTTTGTGGGAATAGTCTCCTTAGTTTTTATAGGTTTTAGTCAAGCCAAAAAATCAGTGAAATTTAACCAATTGCTTCTATTGTTTGTGTTGATTGTAAGTTTCTTGGCAATTCCGGCCGTGTTGTACACCGATTTAAAAGGACACCGATATTTCATGCCTGTTTACCTCTCTTTTTCTTTGTTGGTTCTTTTCGTGTTGCTCGAGATGAATCGATCAGAAAAATGGAAAAAAATGGGACTCTCAATCGCAATCATTGGGTTGGTTTCCGGAAGTTTTTGGGTGTATCCCAAAAGGATAGCTCAGGGATGGGATTCCACTCTGGCTCACTTTCCTTATTACTCAATGCGCCAATCAATGATTCATTTTATGAATGAAAATAAACTGGACAAAGAACAAATAGGTTTTGATTTCCCAGGAGCATACCCACAAAAATTTATAGACCTTTCTGAAGAGGAATGGTCTTTTCCCGAGGTGGATTTTAAGTCTCAAAAGTACATTCTTTATTCGAATGTTGTGAATGAATTTACGGATGAAGAGTTGGTAGAGTTAGAGAAAAACTGGCAAGTTATTCATCAAGAAACAAGCTTAACAGTTGAAATGATATTGTACAGAAGAAATTAGAAAAAAGAGTGTCAGGTACTTACGTCTTTTTTTTGTATTTTTATTGGATTAAAATATTTAGTGCTCAAACAAATGGATAGACTTATTTCTTGCATAATTGTAGATGATGATGAAACTTCGAGGTTCGTCTTGTCGAATCTCGTTAAAAAAAACGGCTCACTCAATTTGTTAAAAGCTTGCTCAAACGCAATTGATGCTAGAGATGTTGTGAATAAGATGGAAGTAGATCTTATGCTGTTGGACATTGAAATGCCCTATGAAAACGGTTTGGATATGTTGGAGAAAATGAAAACTAGGCCCCATATAATTTTTATCACGTCTAAAACCAATCATGCCATCAAGGCATTTGAATTTGATGCAGTTGACTACATTGTAAAACCAGCCACATTCGGAAGATTAAATAGTGCTGTAGAAAAAGTAAAAAGAAGGGTATTTAGTACACAAGTTAATGAGTCGTTGGAGTCGGATGATGAATTTATTTTAATTAAAAAAAATAGAGAAACTCAAAAAATTCCCTACCGAAATGTTGAATATATTGAAGGTTCGAGCAGTTATATAACTTATTTCAGGACAGATGGTAAAATGACCACCACCGGAATATTAAAACAAATAGAAGAGACACTAGATTCAGATGTTTTTACAAGAATTCATAGATCTTTTATCGTTAACATAAGAAAGGTAAGTAAACTTACCGCCCAACAAGTGTTTATTAGAGATAAAAAACTGCCTCTTTCGAGAAAATATAAAAAAGTAGTAAAAGAACTTTTTGAAAAACATAATGGTCTAAAAATTGGGGATGAATGAAAGTAGAATTAGCTGACAAATTATGTAAATTTACACGTTCAATTCGCAGTTAATTGGGAATTTCAGTACAGATTGTTCGGATGCAATGGACAGTATTAAAGTAGAACTCATGATTAAGAAAAGTGTAGAAAAAGAATTGAGCAGTGATATTTTTGTGCAGGCACTTGAGATATTCTTGAGTAATGCTGAAAAAGATTTTGTTTTAATGAATTTATACATTGAAGCTCAAGACTATTTGAATGCTAAAGAGTTGAGCCATAAATTGATAGGGAGTTGTGAGGCGGTAGGAATTAAAAAACTACCTAAATTATTAAGAGAGTTAGACACCAATTTAAAGACGCGATATGTCCGAAAGGATATGTTAGGAGCCATTAATGACGTTTACGAGGAAGTAAAATCCTTTCTTAAGAAGGAATATTTAATCGAAATTCAGGATTAATTTGGAAACCAACCCATAAAATTTTAGTTACTTTGAATTGAAAAATTCATCAACCACTATGGCAAGAATACTTACCGGAATACAAAGCACAGGAACACCACATCTTGGAAATTTGTTGGGAGCTATCATTCCAGCAATTGAAATGGCAAAAAATGAAGAAAATGAATCTTTTTTGTTTATTGCGAATTTGCATACACTCACCCAAATAAAAGAGGGAGAAACATTAAAAAACAATACATTAGAAACTGCTGCTGCCTGGTTAGCTTTTGGGTTGGATGTAAACAAAACGGTGTTCTATCGCCAAAGTGATATTCCTCAAGTAACCGAACTTACTTGGTATCTCAATTGTTTTTTTCCGTATCAAAGACTCAAATTGGCTCATTCGTTCAAAGATAAAGCCGACAGATTAGAGGACGTAAATGCAGGTTTGTTTGATTATCCTATGTTGATGGCAGCAGATATCTTAATGTATGAAGCAGAAATTGTTCCGGTAGGTAAAGATCAAATGCAGCACATAGAAATCACAAGAGATGTCGCTAGCCGATTCAATAATCAAATGGGAGAAACACTTGTTCTGCCTCAAGGAAAAGTAAGTGAAAATACCATGCTTGTACCCGGAACAAATGGAGGGAAAATGAGCAAGTCTCAAGGCAACATTATCAATATTTTCTTGGCAGATAAGAAGTTACGAAAACAAATTATGACCATCGAAACGGACAGCACACCGCTAGAGGATCCAAAAAATCCTGATACATGTAATTGTTTTGCGATATATAAATTACTGGCAAACGAAGAGCAAACAGCAGAAATGCGAAAAAACTACGAGTCTGGTGGTTACGGTTACGGACATGCAAAACAAGCTTTATTTGAATTGATTGTAGAAAAATTTAAAACCGAAAGAGAGCAGTTTAACTACTACATCGACAATCCACATTTGGTGGAAGAGCAACTAATGATTGGGGCGGAAAAAGCAAGAAAAATCGCCAATGAAGTTTTGGCGAATGTGAGAGTTAAGTTGGGGTATTAATTTATACTTTTCCTTCTTGAGAGCTTCTCCCGACCTGTCTTTCGGGAAGGGTAAGAGAGGTGACTTTTATCTGTCATTCCCCACTTGATGCGGAATCTAAAGTTGATACAGATGAAGTTATTACACAACAAATTCTAAATCAAGTTCAGGATGACTGCCTTTCTCTTATTTACTTGTGAACTATCCTTGTTTTAAAATTCCCGCTTTCGCGAGAATGACAAATTCTTTGTTTCAATATACTGACAAACCTGAACCCTGAATTCAGCCAAAGGAAGAGCATCGAACGGGTGACTTAATTTAAAACAATCCTTTCTCCTCTTTCTGAGAATCTTCGTACCCTTTGTCAACTAATAAGTCTGTGCCATGGGCTGCAGAAACAGCCAATTGATCGCATACTTCGTTATACCTGTTTCCGGCATGACCTTTTACCCAGATGAATTCAACGTGGTGTTTGGGATAAATTTCTAAAAAACGCTTCCATAAATCCGCATTTTTTTTCCCTTTGAAGTTCTTTTTTACCCAGCCAAACACCCATTTTTTTTCTACTGCATCCACCACATACTTACTGTCAGAATAAATTTTGACCGAATATCCAGGTTTTTTTAGTTTTTCTAACCCAACAATTACACTGAGTAATTCCATTCTATTGTTGGTGGTATGTCGGTATCCTTCTTTAAATTCCTTGTAGTGTTTTCCCGCCATGAGAACAATTCCGTAACCTCCTGGACCCGGGTTTCCCAAAGCCGAACCATCTGTATACATTTTTATGTGACTCATTCGGCAAGTAATTGATCTATAACTTCTGTAAAATGCTCGCGTTCAAGTTTTTGAATTTTTGCTTGTAAATCCTCCCAAGAATCTGTAGGCGATACAAGGCAATCGAATTGAGCAATAATATTGCCTTCGTCATAGTGTTCGTTCACGTAATGAAATGTAATACCCGATTTACTCTCCCCGGCTTCAATTACTGCCTTATGCACATGTTTTCCGTACATTCCCTTTCCACCAAATTTGGGAAGAAGCGCAGGATGAACATTTATTATTTTATTTTGGAATGTGACTGTGAGTGATTTCGGAATTTTTATTAAAAATCCCGCTAACACAATAAGGTCTGGGTTTAGCAACGAAGCTAATTCCTCTACTCGGCCATTTTCCAATTCCTCTTTGTTGAATGAGACTGTATTTACTCCAGCTTTTTGTGCGTTTTCAATTGCCAAGCATTTTTCCTTATTCGAGAAAACAGCCTCAATCGACACATCTGAACGAGAATCAAAATGGGAAATAAGATTGCTCATATTCGAGCCATTTCCGGAGACAAAAATGAGGATGTTTTTCGCTTTTTTCATGAAATTTTGACTAGAAAAAGGATTTTTAGAATAGGGAGTATTTTTGTAACTTTATCGCCCAAAGATAAGGGATTATTCACATTCTGCCTAAGGTCAGATTATAAATAAACAGAAAGATGTCAGGACACAGTAAATGGTCAACCATTAAGCACAAAAAAGGAGCGAAAGATGCGAAGAGAGGAAAAATTTTCACTCGGATTATCAAAGAAATTACTATCGCAGCGAGAGATGGCGGTGCAGATCCTGATACAAACCCTTCATTAAGAGTAGCAATACAGAATGCCAAAGGAGCCAACATGCCCAAAGACACAATGGAGCGTGCGATCAAAAAAGGTTCTGGTGACGATGCAGCCGATCTGCAAGAATACACGTTTGAAGGATATGCATCCAACGGAATTGCGGTATTTGTAGAAGCAACTTCCGATAATAACAACAGAGTAGTGGCAAATGTAAGGGCGGTTTTTAGCAAATATGGCGGGGAACTCGGGACACACGGTTCTCTTTCATTCATGTTCGATAGAAAAGGAGTATTTACAATCGACAAGGAGCTCCTCAAAGATTGGGAGCTAGAAGATTTAGAATTTGAATTGATTGATGCAGGCTTGGAAGAAATAGATGTGCAAGAGGAAGATGCATTGATTTACACCTCGTTTGATAGTTATGGAGACATGCAAAAAAAGTTGGACGAAATGAAGATTGAAGTGAAGACAACTGAGCTTCAACGAATACCAACAACCACGATGGCTTTGGACGTAGAAAAAGCAAAATCTGTTTTAAAACTAATCGAGAAAATGGAGGAAGATGACGATGTGAATGTGGTGTACCACACCCTAGAAATGACAGATGAATTAGCTGCTGCTTTGGAGGCGGAGGGTTGATTTATTTCTTAAACATTAAAATGAAACCGATTAGAGAATTTCCAATGAGTATTATTTGCTCCTATAAAGGAGAAAGTAATCTGGATGAAACATTAGATGATCATATCACATGTCTAATCGGGAAGTATTTCTGTGAAAACAAAATTGAATATAAAATTTTGGATTTGAATTGTGTGAAACCAAGGCCAAATATTAATGATGAACTTATTCAATATAAAGTAGAAATGAATGTGAATTTAATTGATGTTAAAATTGATTCGATTCAAAAAGAATTAGAAAACTTTAAAAGAGGATGAACGATAAAATTTGGAAGATCATAAAATTTTATGTGCTGATGAATTCACTGCGGATATCTTATGTCGTGGAAAAATAAATAAAAAATAGCAGGCATTTCGCACTTGATGCGGAACCTGTCAACAGGTATTGAACCCATTTGTAAAAAGACCCTGAATCATGTTCAGGGAGTCTAAGTTTTTTTTACTATTTATAAAAGCTACTGAACCCCATCAAAAACCTCACGAATAACCTCGCAAACCTCTCTAATTTCCTTCATAGAAATAGTAAGCGGAGGAGCTAAGCGGAAACTCGCTGGGCAAGACAAAAACCAAAAAGTGATAATGCCTTTTTCCATGCAGGCCTCTACGACTTTCTGAGTAATTTCTTCACTTTCGAGGTCAATCGCAAACATCAATCCTATTTGCCTAATTTCTTTTACCAAGGAATGAACCAGCAGTTCTTTCATCAAAGCTCCCTTTTTGTGCACGTCAGTCACCAGATTTTCTTCCTGAATTACTTCAATATTAGCAACCGCAGCAGCACAATTTACTGGGTGCCCGCCAAAAGTGGTAATATGACCCAGCATAGGATTATTGGTCAAACAATCCATAATTTCTTTACTCGAAACGAACGCCCCAATGGGCATTCCGCCACCAAGCGCTTTGGCAATTACCAAAATATCAGGGGCAATTCCATATTGCTCAAAAGCAAAAAAGCTTCCTGTTCGTCCAAACCCAGTTTGGATTTCATCCAGAATTAATAAAGTTCCAGTTTCGGTACATTTTTCTCTCAATCTTTGGAGGTAACACAATTCGGGAATTCGAACTCCAGCATCGCCTTGCACGGTTTCGATAATGACACAAGCTGTTTTTTTAGTAATCTTATCTAAATCAGCCAATTCATTGAAGGTAATAAAGTTTACTTCTGGCAAAAGCGGTTTAAAAGCAGATTGCTTCACCGGATTTCCTGAAACAGAAAGTGCTCCATGCGTGCTTCCATGATACGATTTGTGGCAGGCGATTATTTCTTTTCTTCCTGTATGTCTTTTAGCCAATTTAAGAGCGCCTTCCACAGCTTCGGCTCCCGAGTTTACGAAATAACTAGTAGTTAAATTATCGGGTAAGATTTCATTTAATTTTTCCGCTAACTTTAGTTGCGGAGTTTGAATAAATTCCCCGTAAGGCATTACGTGTAAGTGGGTATCAACTTGTTTTTTTATCGCCTCAATTACTTTGGGATGTCGGTGCCCTATGTTCGTTACAGCCAATCCCGAAACTAAGTCATAGTAAGTTTTTCCTTGTGTGTCGTAAATGAACAAACCTTCCGCACTTTCTATTTCCAAACCAATAGGAAACGGAGTTGTCTGTGCTTGTAACAAATGGAAAATTTCTTTGTTCTTCATGGAGTAAAAGTAGAACATATTTTTAAAATCAGGAGGTTTTTCAATTCCATTTTCGAGCAAGAAAATTGGATAAAAAAATCCCTTTTAGCTATTTCAAACCAAAAGGGAGATTGTTTCTTTGTTTTTACTTACCTGTTAGGATTTTTATCTGTTCTTTTGTGTTCACTTTTTTTTCGTTTAAAAAGCCTTTTTTCCATGTGGTAAAATTTGGCCAATTTCTTCATCGGAAGTACTTTTTTGAACTTTTCATGATAGTTTTTTTGCAACGTTAAATCTGCCTGTTTAAACTCAAACCTTTTTTGGATAACTTCCTCTAATTCTTGGTCTGATAACTCGTCCATCCTCTTTTTTGCTTTTCTTTCGGAGGGGAGGTGTTTTTTTCTGTTTTCTTTTTTGTCTTTTACAAACTGATGATAAAGGGGCAAAAATGCGCTCTGTTCAGCATCGGTTAGTTCCAGTTTTACAATTAAAATACTGTCAGCTTTTGCAAGCCGATGATTGATATCACGATTTTGTTTTTGAGACATTCCTGTTACTCCAATTAGAGTAAATATTCCTAGTAAGGCTATTTTTATTGTGTTCATGTTGATTGATTTTAAGATGAGTATTCATGTTCTTATTGATTCTTTGTCGTCATAACAATTTCGTCAAATTCCAGCGACTCTTCTAGTTCCAAATCTACCTCCGCAATATCCTCAAAGTATTCGCTTACAGTTAGTTCATCAAATTCATCTTGGGTAGATTGATCATTTTCTCCAAAGAAGACGATAGAAGAAGCAATTGCAATAGCGGCAACAGATGCTGCGTACCTGAATACTTTCCCAATCGAAAATACTTTCGTGTTGTTCGATTCATCAACCTTGTTCAGAATTGAATTTTCTAAAGAGTCAAAGTAGTCAGTTGGCACAGAGAATCCATTTTTACCTTTCAGCCTTGTGAGGTAAGGAAAAGTATCTTCGGTATGTGTTTGTGTCGGTTTCATTGTAATGTGTTTCTATGACAGTTATTTTGAGTAATGGTTTAATCGTGGTTCGATAAATACGATTCAATTTTTTTGTGTGCATGATGATAAGAAGCTTTCAAAGAGCCAACAGAACCCCCCAGTATTTCTGCCATTTCATTGTAAGTTAAATCATTAAAGTATTTCATGTGAAATACTAATTTTTGTTTCTGGGGCAAAGTCGAAATTGCTTTGTACAGTTTCGCTTCAATTTCTTCACCCGAAAAAAACGATTCTTCCGATCGGTTATCCAATTGAATATCTTCTATCGATTGTGCAATTCTCTTTTTGTTAGCTTGAATAAAATTAAGCGCCTCATTGGTGGCTATTCTATAAATCCAGGTATAGAGGTTAGATTCTCTTTTGAATTTTGGCAAACCTCGCCAGATTTTAATAAAGGTATTTTGGGTAATATCGTTGGCATCTTCATGATTGAGAACCATTTTTCGTACGTGCCAATAAACTCTCTCTTTGTACTCAGAAACCAATCTGCCGAAAGCTATTTCCTCTTTTCCTGAAGTATAATACTGAGTTAATATATCTTGGTCGATAAGTTTCATGAATTCTGTTTGAACGAGAGGTCAATGCTTAGACCATAGAAAAGGGAAAAGGTTTAAACAAGATTAATTTCTTAGTTAGATATACTAAACTAAAACTACGGTCGTTATATTGAAAAATAAACAAAATATATGGATAAAAAGACTACTCTTGATGACTTGTCAAACTTTTATAACAATGAAAAGAAACTTTCGCAATTTTTAGTGGATATGGAAGATTCCCCTTCATTTTCGGAAGAGATAAGTCCTTGTACAATTTCTAACATTTTAGCTTATTCAAAAGTTTTGAGTATTAGAGACACAACTTATTTAGGGAAAATTGATTTCGTATTAAATTAAATTTTCTTTAGCCCCACTAACTTAGAGCGTTTCTATTTTTTAGATACGCTCTTTTTTTGTTAACCTTGTACTTAAATGAACGCAATTTACACTTTTTCTATTCGGCTATACTCAGTCGCTATTTGGCTGGTTTCTTTTTGGAACCCGAAAGCAAAACTCTGGAGAGAAGGCAGAAAAAACTGGGCAGAAAAGCTAAGTTTGTCTCTGGCGGGAAAACAAAATATATATTGGTTTCATTGTGCTTCGCTGGGTGAATTTGAGCAAGCTCGACCATTAATTGAGAAAATAAAACACCAGAAACCATCTGTTCTTATTTTAGTCACTTTTTTTTCGCCTTCAGGATACCAACAAAGAAAAAACTACAAGATGGCCGACTACGTTTGCTACCTTCCGTTGGATACAAAATCCAACGCCAAGCATTTCCTTTCTCTCGTTTCTATTTCCAAAGCTTATTTTGTAAAGTATGAAGTTTGGCCCAACTTTTTTCAAGAATTAAAACGAAAGGAAATTCCGTTTTATTTGCTTTCGGCTACCTTCCGAGAAGGTCAAATATATTTCAATTCATTGGGCAAATGGTTCAAATCAATTTTGGCTTTGACTACCCACATTTTTGTGCAAGAAAAAGCTTCGCAAGAGTTGCTTGCTAGTCACGGAATAGCCTCAATTGTTTCGGGAGATACGCGATTCGATCAGGTGGCCAAAACTGCCAAAACTGCTGTTCCGAACAAAGTGATTGAGGAATTCTCAAGAGGTAAATTTACGCTTGTAGCAGGCAGTTGTTGGGAAAAGGAAGAAGGTTTTATTGCAGCGTTTCTTTCTCCTGCTTCCACCATAAAAGTTATTTTTGCTCCACACGATGTTAGTGAAAATCATGTAAAGGCATTGCTTGCTCGGTTGAAACCAGAGATAAGCTGTATTCGATATTCGCAGTTTGAAAAGGACGTAAATTTACAGGATTTTCAGGTGTTAATTTTAGATAATATTGGACTGCTTTCTAATGCTTATCAATATGGATCTGTGGCATTTGTGGGAGGTGGATTTACCAATGCTCTTCACAATATTTTGGAGCCAGCGACTTTTGGTCTCCCGGTTTTTTATGGCGACAATCACCCCAAATTTCCCGAAGGCGAAGAAATGGAAAATCACGGAGCAGGATTTTCGATAGATAGTTTCGGCCGATTTCAAAGCCAATTGCTTTCGTTGATTTATTACGAAGGCGAATTGGAACGTTATTCTCAAAAAAATACAGATTTTATACAGTCAAGAACGGGTGCAACCGAACTTGTGTATAGCCATACCATTGATTCCTAAATCGTATAAAAATTAGAATTATTCGTTTTCATTGTCGGTGAAACTTTCTTACATTCACACTTCCAAAAATAATCACAATTCAATGAAGAATTTTTTAACAATTCTAACCGCGTTATTTTTAGCGTCAAGTATATTTTCTCAGACTGGAACCGTAAAAGGTTTTGTGTACGATAAAGAATCTGGTGAGCCAGTAATGTTTACTACGGTTCAGTTAAAAGGAACCTCAATGGGAATTACCACTGACGTAAATGGTTATTACAGCATTACACAGATTCCTCCAGGAGAATATGTATTAACCGTATCGAACCTTTCTTATGCTAAATTTGAAGAGAAATTAACGGTGACAAAAAACCGAGTAATTTCCAAGAACATTTACTTGATAGAAGACACAAAGACCCTGAGAGTTTTTGATGTAAATGGGGAAGCTCAAGAAGCAAAAACGGAGGTTAAAATGTCGATAATAAAGGCAACTGGAGACGACATAAAGCAAATACCAGCAATAGGTGGAGATGCAGATATTGCCACTTATTTTCAAACAGTTCCGGGTGTGGTTACCACCGGTGACCAAGGAGGACAAATGTACGTGCGAGGTGGTTCGCCTATCCAAAACAAAGTGATGATGGATGGAATGGTGATTTACAACCCTTTTCACTCGATTGGTTTTTTCTCTGTATTTGAAACGGAAATTATTCGGAATGCTGATATTTACACGGGTGGATTTAACGCAGAGCACGGAGGTAGAATTTCTTCCATTATGGATATCACAACTAGAGATGGAAATCCAAATGGATTGAAAGGAAGGGTTTCTGTTTCGCCATTTATGGCCAAAGCCTTGATTGAAGGACCGTTGATGAAACCAAAGAAAGAAGGAGACGGAAGTATTTCATTTATCCTTACCGGAAAGCACTCCTATTTGGATGAGTCCTCAAAAGTATTGTATCCCTACATTGATACAACCGGAGAGGGACTGCCTTTTGGTTTTACTGATTTGTACGGGAAGCTCACGTTTAAAGGAAGAAATGGAAGTAAGTTTAATCTATTCGGTTTCAATTTTCAAGACAACGTAAACTACCAAGCAATCTCTGATCTTAGCTGGAATAGTTGGGGAGTAGGTTCAAATTTCTTGCTAGTTCCGGGTACTTCCAAAGTATTGATTGAAGGAAAGTTTTCTGTGTCGGATTACAAAATAAGATTGCTGGAAGAAAACGGACAAGAGAGAACGAGTGGAGTGAACAGCTTCAATTTTGGTTTTGATTTTAAATATTTCATCAAAGAAAATGAATTGAAATATGGAATCGAAGTATCTGGTTTTGGAACTGACTTTAGTTATATAAACTCCACAAACAGAAGAATTGAGCAGAATGAAAACACAACAGAACTTGGTTCTTATATTTCTTACCGAATTGTAAAACCACTGTTGGTAATCGAGCCAAGCTTCAGGATGCAGTATTACGCAACACTCAAGACTTTTTCACCGGAGCCAAGATTGGGGCTGAAATACAATTTGAGCGAAAATGTGAGGCTTAAGTTAGCAGCTGGAATTTACTCTCAAAACCTTATCAGTGCCAATTCTGATAGAGATGTAGTGAACTTATTTTACGGATTTTTGTCTGGACCAGATAATTTGCAAGACCAATTTACTGATGAAGACGGCAACACAAGAGACGTAACACACTCCTTGCAAAAAGCCAATCATTTAATTGTAGGAACCGAGTTTGATATTACGCGAAATATTAGTTTAAATGTGGAAGGATATTACAAGCGATTTACACAGCTTACTAACATCAACCGAAACAAAATATTTGATGAAAACGATGATGTGGACGCTCCCGATATCTTAAAAAAAGATTACGTGGTAGAAACTGGAGACGCTTTTGGGGTAGACTTTGTGGCAAAATACACGAACAAAAAGTGGTATTTGTGGGGAGTTTATTCTTTAGGAAAAGTTACAAGATGGGATGGTGTGCGAACGTACGCTCCTGTTTTTGATAGAAGGCATTCGGTGAACTTATTGGCAACATATAAATTTGGTAAAAAGGATAGCTGGCAGCTTAATGCTCGATGGAATTTTGGTTCTGGATTGCCTTTTACGCAAACTCAAGGTTACTATCAAAAAATAGACTTTACCGAAGGTACCGGAACCGATATTACTCAAGCAAACGCGAATGAATTAACAGCTGTGTACGCAGGTCTAAATGAAGGAAGATTGCCTACTTATCACCGATTTGATGTGAACATCAAGAAAATCGTGAAATTCAAGACTTCTGAACTTGAAATGAACTTTGGAGTAACCAATATTTACAACAGAGAGAATATATTTTATGTAGATCGTGTTACGGCCGAAAAAGTATATCAGTTGCCAATACTTCCGAGTTTAGGTCTTGCTTGGAGTTTCTAGTCTTCCAAGTTTTTAAAAATATCGCTAAACTCATTCCAAAAATCGTGAGCCGCCACTATGTTTTTTTCCAAGAAAGGAAATACATCATGCCAGTCGTTCTTATTGAAAACAGAAACGCCCTCTAGCTCGACAAATATTTTGGCTGAGGTGCCAAACTCTGTTTCGTGCACGGGTAGCCAAGTAAGTTCGTTTTCAAAACTATCTGTTAGGACCGCTTTTAACTCCGTAAACTGCTCGTAGAACAACTCTCTCAATCCCTCATCGCGATGTTGTAAGTCAAAAGAAAAGGAAGCCTTTTTTTTGTTTACATCCAACCGAAAGTAAATATCCTTGCACTTTGTGTTGTAATTTACCCAATTGATTTTTCCTTGGTAAACTTTATTGTACTTTTTCATGTATACTCCAAAGGAGGTCCAAAACTCTTTTCTCAACAATCTCGATTCTTCTTTTGAATACATGCTTTTTTCTTTTTTGTAAAGAAACTAATTTTTTTGAAAACGAGAGCAAACCAAGTTTTGAACTCAAACAACGAGAGGTTTAATACACAAAACATACCGAAGAATCAAAATAACCAACACTTGAGCCAACTATTCGTGTCAAATCCATATACTTTCATTAATTTGAGATGTAATCACCAAAACTGCGTGCCTTATGAAACTAACGACCATTATTATAGATGACGAACCCAATGCCCGCGAAAATCTTCAAATTCTTATTGAGCAATATTGTCCAGATTTGAATGTAGTGGGAATGGCGGCAAATAGTAAGCAAGGCAAAATATTAATTAATGAATACGAACCCGATTTGGTGTTTTTGGATATTGCAATGCCGGGTGGAGACGGATTTGAGTTATTAAAGGAATTTGAGGACAGAGATTTTTCGGTAGTATTTATCACGGCACACTCGGAGTTTGCGCTCAAAGCTTTTAAGGCAGATGCGATAGATTATCTCGAAAAGCCAATCGATATTGAGGAGCTACAAAAGGCGCAAGACAAAGCAATGAAGTTTTCTTATGCCGATAATTTGATCCAAAAGTCTGAGAAGGTAACGATGGAAGATGAAATCGAAAAAATAGCTATTCCTACTCGAAGCGGTTACATATTTATCGAAAACAAAGATATTCTATATTTCAAGGCAGATGAGAACTATACCGAGTTGTACCTAGCTGATGGGTCTAAAATACTGAGCAGTAAAACAATAAAACGATACGAAGAAAAAGTAAATTCTCATATATTTTATCGAGTTCATAAATCTTACATTATCAATAAGCACAATCATTTAAAAGAATTGTCTCGACAAATGGGAAATTTTGCCGTGATGAGCAATGGAGATAACATTCCCATTGCACGAAGAAGGTTGTCGGATTTTATGAAGCAAATTGCCTAATTCAATCAAAGTTATTTCTGAATTAAAAACAACTCGTTTTTATCGTTGTAATTCATTGTGTTCTCATCCAGTTTCCATTGGATAACTTGCAGGATTTCGTCTTGGTTAAAATCGGGTAGGAGTTGAACAAGTTGAGAAAGTCTCATAGGATTTTGGTCTATTTGCTGCTTTATTTTTTGCTCTATTAATGAGAACTGTTCACTGCTTAGTTCTTTTTTCTTTCTTGACAAACAGATGTCGCAAGTTCCGCAATCTACAAATTCGGTTTCATCGAAATAAGAAAGTAATAGTTTGGATCGGCAAGTTGTATCCGATTCGCAATACCGAATCATAAAATCCAGCTGCTCTTTTTTCACGGTTTTTCTGTCGAGATATATGGCTTTCGCAAATTTCAATCGATCCTCGTGCATGCGGTCAACAGTGTAAGTAAGCACAGGCTGATTGGAGGTTGGTAGAAACTCCAAAATCCCAAATGATTTAAGTTTGTGAAGAATCATTTCAATTTCCTTGGCGCTTTTCTTGAGTGAATCCCCTATGCTGGTGAGATTTATTCCTGTTAGATTGTCAAAAATTCCTTCGTTTTTTCTGAGCAATAGTTGAATCAACCCTTCGTGTTCGGGATGTTTTATTTGGTAGTTGTACAATTCGTTATTTCCTACTTCAAACTTCACTCGGTTTGGCCGAGTGATGGCTTCGGATAAATGAATGTACCCAGCCAACCCAAGAATAGATAGGCAATGATGAGTTGTGATTACCTCAAAATTAAATTTAGTTGAGAAATCAATGATATCAAATTCATAATTTGAGTTTTCGCCTCCTCCTATGGCTAACCTAAAATAATTACCGAGTGCATTGTACACTTTTTTTATTTGCGAGGTGTCGGGAAATTCAAGCTCGTGAAATCGCTCTAACGTAGATTTGTCGCTTGGCTTGTAAAGCAAAACCGCAAAAGATTTTTTTCCGTCTCTCCCACCTCTTCCAGCTTCCTGAAAATAAGCTTCTGGCGATGCAGGTGGTTCCATGTGAACCACTACCCGAACATCTGGTTTGTCAATTCCCATCCCAAATGCATTGGTTGCAACAATTAGTTGAGTTTTATTCTGAATCCAGTTTTCTTGCCTCTTGTCTCGATCTTCTTGCGACAATCCACCGTGGTAGTATTCGGCAGTGATGTTGTTTTGCCGCAGGTACTCAGCAATTTCCTTCGTTTTTCTTCTGGTATTTACGTACACAATTCCACAATTTCCTGTTTTTCTTATGATTTGAATAAGTCGTTGCTTTTTGTTCTCCTCTTTCAATACCAGATATCCCAATTTCTCCCGCGCAAAGCTCTGTTTAATTATGTGCTCCGGTTCTATCGAAAGTTGTGCAGCAATATCTTGAATCACTCGCGTGTTGGCTGTGGCGGTTACAGCCAAAAAAGGAATAGATTGATCAATGATATCCCGAATTTCTTTTATTTTTTGGTAAGCAGGCCTAAAATCATGACCCCACTGAGAAATACAGTGAGATTCATCTACCGCAATTAAGTTTACCTTCATTTTGGCAAGTCTCACCTTAAAAATTTCTGTCTGAAGCCTTTCTGGTGAAACATATAAGAATTTGTAATTGCCATACACGCAGTTATCTAGCGCAATGTCAATTTCTCTTTTGTTCATCCCCGAGAAGATAGCCAAAGCTTTAATTCCTCGCTTTTGTAAGTTTTCAACTTGATCTTTCATCAGGGCAATAAGAGGAGAAACCACAATGCAAATTCCCTCGTTTACAAGTGCCGGAACTTGGTAGCAAATAGATTTTCCTCCGCCAGTTGGCAAGAGTGCCAACGTATTGTTATCGTCCAACACCGAATTGATAATCGCCTCTTGCGAATCACGAAAAGAATCGTACCCCCAATACTGCTTTAATATGTCTTGAATTGTTTGGCTCATTGCGCGGATAAAAATAAGGCATAAAGATTTTAAAAAGAATTTAGTAAAGCTTTTTATTTAAGGGAAGACTCAACTATCTATTTGTAACAGCCTATTTTCGGCCTTGTTTTATGGAGCGATTTTGAGGCAGTATTTTTCGTTAATGAAGGAAGAAGTTCCGGAGCTTGAGAAGGAAATCACTGACTGAATCGAAAAACACAAGTTAAAATTGCGGAGTAAAATGAAGCCTAGATTTTTTTGGCTTGGTTTACACTGAGAGGAGTCGAAGTGTTTTTGATCAATGAAAAAAATGAATAAGAGTTTTATAAACTGCAATTTAGAATTTTTATGAATTCAACTTATAAATTGATATTCTAAAAAAGTAAATTTTCTTCTTTCCTTCTTATCTTCGTACAAACAAACTAAAATTATGCTTACAATTGATCCAAAAGAAATCCCTGTTCCAAAATTACATCATTACTTGTTGGGAGCAGTAGGGCCTCGTCCCATAGCTTTTGCGAGTACTATCGACAAAGAGGGAAACAGAAACTTAGCTCCGTTTAGTTTTTTTAATGTGTTTTCGGCCAATCCGCCCATTATGGTTTTTTCACCAGCCCGAAGCGGACGAACCAATACAACCAAAAACACGTTTGATAATGTGAAAGAGGTAGCAGAGGTAGTAATTAATATTGTGAATTACAACATAGTTGAGCAAATGTCTTTAGCCAGTTCTCCTTTTGATGCTGATGTAGATGAGTTTGTAAAATCTGGATTGACTCCAATAGCCTCCGAAACTGTCA
This sequence comes from Flavobacteriales bacterium, assembly GCA_965655625.1. Lineage (GTDB taxonomy): Bacteria > Bacteroidota > Bacteroidia > Flavobacteriales_D > CAJJDF01 > CAJJDF01. Next base: position 70,673 of record CBFHHA010000002.1, read on the forward strand.
AGCCTTTTAGAGTAAAAGAATCGCCAGTGCAATTTGAGTGTAAGGTAAATGAAGTGGTAGAGCTAGGAACAGAAGGCGGAGCCGGAAACTTGGTGATTTGTGAAGTGACAAAAATTCATATCAACGAAGCAGTATTGGATGAAAACGGAGCGATTGACCAGCATAAAATTGATTTGGTATCGCGAATGGGAGGAAACTGGTATTGCCGAGCGAATGCCGATTCTATGTTCGAAATCAAAAAACCCATTATGACTGTTGGAATTGGCTATGAGGCGATTCCAGAAGATATCCGGAATAGTAAATTTCTCTCAGGAAATGATTTAGGGAAGTTGGGAGGAATAGAAGACCTGCCAAATGAAACAGACGTAAACGACCACAAGTTATTTGAGTTGAGCGAATTGTTTGTAGAGTTAGAAGACGAACAAGAAAAACTAGAAGAAGAATTACACAAGAGAGCTAAAGAAGAATTAAAAGAAGACAAGTTAAAAGAAGCTTGGATGACGCTGTTGGCTTTTAATGAATAGTAGGCTCGACACAGTTGTTGTTTCCTTCTTTTGGGGGTCTTTTCATGAGTATTTGATTGAGTAAATTGAATGAAACTAAAACAAAGAAGAGAATATTTAGTGTATTTTAATACCTTTGCATAATCTTTAATAATATAAAAAATAAGTAATGGAATTAGCAGGAAAAGTAAAAGTGATATTTGACAAACAAACGTTTGGAAGTGGATTTGAAAAAAGAGAGATAGTAGTTACAACTGCCGAACAATATCCTCAAGACATTAAATTTGAAGTGTACAAAGAAAAGTGTGCAATGCTGGATAATTTTAAAGTCAACGATGAGGTAAATGTTCACTTTAATCTAAGAGGAAATGAATACAACGGAAAGTATTTTGTAAACCTAAATGCTTGGAAAATAGACAAAGGGGCAGGAGCAGCACCAGGAGCAAATGTAGTTCCGGATAATGCCGCGCCATTGCCAACTTCTGAGTCTCCGTTTGATTCAGGAAGCGACTTTGAAGGAGACGATTTACCGTTTTAAGTAACCAAAACGAATCAACTAAAAAGGTGGGCACGAAAGTGTCCACCTTTTTTATTTCTTTATGTTTTTGATGAAATTATATTGAGTTCGATAGTAGTTCTTTAGCACAAGGAAAGGAATTCTGGCACCAATGATTTTTGAACTATTTAAGATCTTTAGAAGTAGATCTCTTTTGACGGAAAACGCAACAGAATGTTTGCTGGCTTCTCTCTTGATTTTAGCTAAATCTCTGTGGAATATTGACAAAATATCTCTTTTTGGAATAACTTTTCTATCCATCCAAATCATCAAAAAAATATCGACCATGATGTTGAGTTGATAAACAAACGATAGGCGCAAAGTTTCTCTATCTTGGTGTGTCGATATAAGAGTTTCTAATTCTTCGAAATAGGAGGTCGTGCTATCCGAGATCCGTTTCGCAGTAAGAGTGCTTCTCGTGATGGAATTTGGATTTGCATAATGGAGGTATAGGTTTCTTGATCCCACAAATACCTGTTTGGTTTTTAAGAATAGTTCCACCATAAATGGTTTGTCCTCGAATACAAAGCCAACTGAAAACTTTTGATTACTTAGTAAGTTGACAGAAAAAAGCTTTCCCCAAACAGACGGAATAATCTCATAGGAATACATGTTGAGTAAGGCTTCCTGTCCAGAAATTATTTGAGCACTTTCATTTTTCTTTTTTGTGATTTCTTCACCTTCCGTATTAAATACTTTGGTTCCAAAAACTGCAATGTCACAATTAAACTCTATTAGTTTTTGAAGACACACCTCCACAAATTCCGGAGCTAATTGATCATCAGCATCCAGGAAAGCACAATAGTGTCCAGTCATTAATTCAAGCGCTTTGTTGCGGGCAAAGCCAACTCCCTTCTTGTTCCCTTTTGCTAATTTAATTTTGTTGGAATGAAAGGACTTAATGATTTCGACAGATCTATCTGTAGAGAAATCATCTACTAAAATAATTTCAATGTTCTTGTAGGTTTGATTCAAACAAGACTGAATAGCATTTTGGATAAATGCCTCTTCATTAAAAAAAGGAATAAGGATGGATACGTGTGGTTGTGTCATGGGAGTAATCTACCGACAAGGTAAGCATTTTCTTTTTTTATAGGATTGTATTATCCTCGACAAAACACTATCTTTGCCACCAAATTCAAAGCACTATGGAGAAAATAATCAGTGGAATTCAACAGATGGGAATTGGAGTACCAGACGTAGAAAAAATGTTCGCTTGGTACCGTGAAATGTTTGGTATGGATATTAAAGTTTTTGAAGAAGCGGCTGAAGCTCCTTTAATGACTGAGTACACCGGAGACAAGGTTCAGAGCAGAACAGCTACGCTTGCTCTGAGTATGGAAAGTGGAGGAGGTTTCGAAATTTGGCAATATACCAGTCGAAACACAGAGAAAGCCGAATTTGATATCCAGTTAGGTGACTTAGGGATTTATAGCTGTAAAATAAAATCGAGAGACGTAAAAGCAACGTTCAATTTTTTAACCAAAAAAGGAGCAGAAATACTAGGAGATTTGACAAAGAACCCGGCAGGCGAAGATAATTTTTTTGTGAAAGACCCAAACGGAAATATTTTTAATGTAATAGAAGGAAAAGAATTTTTTGTGGACACAAAACATCCAGCAAAAACTGGAGGAGTGGCAGGAGCTATTTTGGGTGTATCCAACATGGAAAAGTCTCTTGAGTTGTATCAAAAAGTATTGGGATATGAAACAATCGATTTTGATGAAACGGCAGAGTTTGCTTGTTTCAAGGGATTGCCTTCTGGCGGTAAAACCTTCAGAAGAGTGCAATTGTCGCACAAGAAACCGAGAGTAGGAGCTTTTGCCCAATTACTAGGACCCACAACCATCGAATTGGTTCAGGAAATAGGAGGGAATCCAAGAAAGATTTTTGAAAATAGATTTTGGGGAGATTGGGGATTTATTCATTTGTGTTTTGACGTTCAGCGAATGCACGCATTGAAAGAAGAATGCCAAAAGGCAGGATTTCCTTTCACAGTGGATAGTGATAATTCGTTTGACATGGGAGAAGCAGCGGGAAGATTTTCGTACATCGAAGATCCAGATGGCGCGTTAATTGAGTTTGTAGAAACCCATAAAGTCCCTTTGATGAAAAAAATTGGGTGGTATATCAATCTAAAGAAAAGAAACCCAGAAAAAAGCTTGCCGACCTGGATGTTGAAAGCAATGAAAATGAGTCGTGTGAAGTAGGCTTGAACAGAGAGCCAGGCCGTTTTTGTTGAAATACAAAATGAAAAGTGAGTTAGTTCGAGGAATTTTATAAAGAGGTATCGCTGCAAAAATATTTCGAGGACAGAACGAAAATTAAAGTTAAAATCAATTTATCCCAATCATCTTGGGAACCTATAAAAGACAAAAAACATGTCAGAAAAAGTAAGAGTAAGATTTGCGCCAAGTCCAACAGGGCCATTGCATATTGGAGGAGTAAGAACAGCGTTGTTCAATTATTTATTTGCCAAGAAACACGGAGGTGATTTTATCTTGAGAATAGAAGATACGGATCAAAAGAGATTTGTAGAAGGTGCCGAAGAGTATGTGATAGAGTCGCTCAAGTGGGCAGGAATCCCTCACAATGAAGGTCAAGGTGTAGGCGGAGAATTCGGTCCTTACAAGCAAAGTGAAAGAATGCACTTGTACAAAGAGTATGCAGATTTTTTGTTGGAGAACGACAAGGCATATTATGCATTTGACACCTCAGAAGAATTGACCGAAGCTAGAGAAAGCAGTCAAAAAGAAGGGAAAACTTTCGCGTATGATGCAATTACGAGGCAATATTTGAAAAACTCAACAAGTTTGTCTGCAGACGAAGTAGCCCAGCGAATAGAGAGTGGGGAACCGTATGTTATTCGAATGAAATTACCAAGAAACGAAGAGGTGCGATTTCATGATGAAATTAGAGGATGGGTAGTAGTAAACACGGCCAACATGGATGATAAAGTTCTCTATAAATCTGATGGATTGCCAACTTACCACTTAGCCAATATTGTAGATGATCATTTGATGCAAATTACGCACGTGATTAGAGGAGAAGAGTGGTTGCCAAGTGCACCACTTCATGTTTTGTTATACAAGTATCTTGGTTGGGAGGATACCATGCCAAAGTTTGCTCATTTACCTCTTATCTTAAAGCCAGACGGAAAAGGTAAATTAAGCAAAAGAGATGGCGTGAAAGGAGGATTTCCAGTGTTTCCTCTTGAGTGGAAAGATCCCGCTAGTGGAGAAATTTCTGCTGGGTATCGAGAAGACGGATATTTCAAAGAAGCATTTGTTAATATGCTCGCTTTCTTGGGTTGGAATCCGGGAACTGAGCAAGAATTATTTAGTTTGGAAGAGTTGATTCAAGCTTTTTCTTTGGAAAGAGTAGGGAAATCAGGAGCGAAATTTGACCCTGTAAAAACGAAGTGGTACAACGAACAGTTTTTGAGGATGAAATCCAATGAGGAATTGGCAGTACTGCTGAAACCGATACTAAGTTTTAAAGTGGAAGATGACTACTTGGTAAAAGTAACAGAACTGTTAAAGGAAAGAGCTGTATTTGTAGCCGACATGACTGAAGATGACTTTTATTTTCAACCCCCAACTACTTTTGATGAAAAGACAATAAAGAAAAAGTGGAAAGAAGGAACTCCTGCAATTATTGAAGCAATGATTGAGAAATTTGATAAAATTCAAGAGTTCTCGACTGAAAACGTGGAGACTGCATTCAAAACTTATCTTTCTGAAAATGAACTTGGGATGGGAGCTGTGTTGCCGAACTTCAGAGTGCTAGTAACGGGGAAAGGAATGGGACCTTCTATGTTTCAAATTGCCGCAATCCTTGGTAAGGAAGAAACACTAAACAGACTGAAACAAGGTCTAGAAAAGATGAAATAATTAAGATGTTTTTTTCATTTGTTAAAATTTAATAACTTTCATTAAAAGGCAGCAATATTTTATTTTTTTTGACGTAATTATAAGTGTAATCAAAAAAATAAAGTCATGTTAGAATTTTGTAAAACTGTTCTAGGTAAAATAAGTTTCGACAAGTATTTATTTAAAAAAGAATTGCAAAAAGCCAAAAGATGGCTAAAACCAAAGGATGCTTTGATTCTCAAAGTATGGTGTTTGGCCCAGTTCGGTCATTTATACAAAGACGTTATCCTAGAAGTATTTGAATCATAATAAACTTACAAGACAATAAAAAAGCCGATTGGAACCCAATCGGCTTTTTTTGTTGCTTAAAAAACTTGTTATTGAATGATGAGTTTTTCTATTTTTCTATTTCCGTCCAGCTCCACCGATAAGAAATAAACGCCAGGCGATAAATTTCCTTTTTCAACCACCATTGTGTGCTCACCTTGGCTAAGTGGTGCCTTGTTCGATATGTTTTGAATAGTTTGACCTAATGTGTTCAATAACTGAACATTCACTTTACTTTCTTTGCTTAGACTAAGCGCTATGGTTGCTCGATCGTTCATCGGATTTGGATAGAGACTAAGATTAGTCAACCCCTCTATTTCTTCCATTCCTACTGTGTTGTTGATATTAATGTCATCAATAAAAAAGTTGTTACCATTCCCGTTAATTACTTTTATCTTAAACCTGAAATTCGAAGTGAAAAATGAATTATTTATTGAAATGTTTTGAGTTCCCCATTGATTGGAAGCGGGAAAAAACTCTGAGTTGGTAGAAGCAGCAGTTGGGTTTAATCCTCTCGCTATTACCCAACTGGCTCCGCAATTATTTGAAATCAAGAATTGAACGGACTCACCGGTCGTTGTAGTTTTTCTAGCGTACGCGTATTTAAATGAAATATTCACAGCGGTATTGCCGGTCAAGTTAAGTGATGGGCTGATAATCTCACTTTCTAATCCATCGCTGATTGAATAATTTCTTAGCATAGCACTATTGGAACCACTAAAATTAGCTGAATTCAATGACCAAGAATTCGTATCAATAGCTATTGTTTCCCAGCTATCCTCAAATTGCTTGATAGTTCCTTCAAAACCCTCTGAATAGGGCAACGCTAATCCCCAATCTGGTAAAACTCTCATGTACTGAGTTTTCGAAACAGTTTTAGTTCCACTAGCGTTAGTCACTGTTAAAGAAACATTGTGCCTGCCCGGGCTGTTGTATGTGACAACCGGGTTTTCTAAATTAGAGGAAGAAGGTGTTCCGCCAGGGAAACTCCAGGACCAGCTAGTTGGATTGTGGTAAGAGTTATCATAAAATTGGATGGGTGTGTTTTGACATACAGATTCATTTTCTGCTTCAAAGTCAGCGCTACAAATAATGTCATCGAATATGCCTGTTGCCGAATGATTTCCTGCCGTTATCAAATTGTTTCTTCCACCAATTACCGAGGTTGCAGCCGCCCGCATTCTTGTTCTTTGTCCATTTGTAAACATTTTAGAGCAATAAGAGTATTCCATAATGTTTTCTACGTTGTCAAGAGTTCCGCAAGAAACTCCTGCTGTGTTACAAAAAGTCCAGCCAATGCTGTTTGGCGTATCTGATATCCCATCATCTCCTGAGCAGTTCGATGCTAGGCCAGGGTTGTTCGAATTTCCCCAAAGGTGAGCTAAATTAAGCCAATGTCCTGCTTCGTGAGCAAGCGTTGTGTTGTATCCCGTTTGTGAAGAAGTTCCTATGTTTCCTACGTATGTGTGTAACACATGTATTCCATTTCTCATATCGGAATAAAAAGGAGGGCCAGGTCGGTATGTATAACCGGCCGCACCTCCAATATCCTTGGCAATATAAATATTCATGTATTTGTTTCCTGGAAAATCTCCGTGCGCTAATTTTACCGCATTGGCTGCCGCATTGCCACCTGTGTTGGTTGCAGAAGAGTAAGTTCTTGTAATTCCGCTAAAGCAGGTTCCGTCATTTTTCTTTTGTGCTAAACGAAACTCTATTTCTACATCGGCAGAAATACCTTGAAAAGCAGGGTTGACTGCAGTTACGTTTGCATTCCTTTTTCTGTAAGAATCATTTAGATCGTTTAAGTCACTTTTTATTTGTGCATCAGAAATATTTTCAACTCCTCCTTCGTGCAGAATATGATACACAACAGGAATGTAGTAAATTGTTCCAGACCTATTTGAGCTTTCTTTGTAGGCAGCTAAATGGGCGTTTTGAATTTGTTCCACAGAATCTACTTCTCTTGCAAATTTTGAATCCGTTTGAATTCTTTGGTATAAATCGTGGTCATGAGCACAAAATTTATCTCTATCTACGCTTCCTTGAGACAAAGCTAAACCAGCCCCAAGTATAAAAGCAAAAGTTGTTTGTAATCTGTTTATAATCATTATTTTGTTTTAAAAAAGTCTTGGTTTCATTACCGCGACAACCGTAAATGTAAGGATTAAAATAGTTAAATTCCAACGTTTGTTTCTTAAATTTATCCATATCTGAGTTTAGGAATGTATAGAAAATACGTTAATTAATACCAAAATCAATCCGCTTTCTCTCTATTAATAAATAAGAATTGTGTACATTTGCAGTTCGAAAAACATCACGTTAAAAGATATGGCAAAAAAAATTCAAACAGTTGAAGATAAATTAAGAGGTATTTATACACTTCAATTAATCGACTCGAATATTGATAAAATCAGAACAATTAGAGGTGAATTACCTTTGGAAGTTCAGGATTTGGAAGATGAAATAGCGGGACTTACTACAAGAAAAGAGAACATTGAGGCTGAGATTTCTGAGTTGGACACCAAAGTATCTGACAGGAAGAACATGATGGTAGATGCGAATGAAATTATTCAAAAATACAAAGAGCAGCAGGGAAATGTTAGAAATAACAGAGAGTTTGATTCGCTTTCGAAAGAAATTGAATTCCAAGAATTAGAGATTCAATTGTGCGAAAAGAAAATCAAAGAGTTTAAATTCAAATCTGAAAGTAAGAAAGAAGTACTAGAGGAGGCAACAGCAAGAGTTCAAGAGAAGCAAGATTTACTGGATCAAAAGAACAAAGAGCTGAATGAAATTATTTCTGAAACAGAAAGTGAGGAGGCTATTTTGACAGAGAGATCTGAAAAAGAAGCAAAAAAGATTGACGAAAGATTGTTGAGAGCTTACAAAAGAATAAGAGGAGGAGCAAAGAATGGATTAGCGGTTGTGCCTGTGGAAAGAGGTGCATCGGGTGGTTCATTTATCAGCATCCCACCGCAAAGGCAAATTGAAATTGCTTCAAGAAAAAAAATCATTTACGATGAGCACAGTGGAAGAATCTTAATAGACGCTGAAATGGCGGAGGAGTTGAATGAAGAAGTAACAAAAATGATTGGAAAATTATTGAAGAAATAATACAGGTTATGAAACGGTTAAGGAATGGCTAGCTTTGTAAAAGGTTAGCCATTTTTTTATTAATTTTATAAAAAAGAATTTTGGGAGAAAAACTTGCACAATTTATACTAAATTTTAGAATTAAAATCTTATTGGTTTTAACTTTAATCACTTCATTTTTTGGTTACTATGCCACAACAGTAGAGCTCGATTATGAAATGCCAAAGCTGCTTCCCCAAGACCATCCAGACTATGTGGCTTACGAAGAGTTTAAGGAGATGTTTGGGAATGATGGGTTTAATATTCTGATAGGTGTACAAGATCCTGAATTTTATTCGGTTGAGAAATTTAATAAATGGAAAGAATTAGGAAATGAACTTTCGCGAGTTCAGGGGATAGACTCTTCCTTTTCAGAAGCCAATTTTTACACGATTGAGAAGCCGGATAGCACTGCCCCATTTACCATAGTTCCTATTTCGCCCAATAAAATTGAAAGCCTGGCGGAATTAGAGGTTATCAAGAAGAAAATCAGAACTTTACCTTTTTACAAAGGAACGGTCTTTAATGACAAAGAGAATTTTCACGCCATGATGCTCATGGTAAATTCAGAATTCTTTAACTCCAAAGAGAGAGGCAGATTTGTTGAGGAGATCAGAACAATTGGATCGAAATTCGAAAATGAGTTTCAAGGAGAATTTTATTACACCGGTTTGCCGTTTATTAGGGCAACAAATATGTTGAAAATTAGATCTGAGTTAGCCAAGTTCATGATGCTTTCACTACTTGCCACAGTCCTTGTTCTCTTTTTCTTCTTTCGTTCAGTAAGGGTGGTTGCAATCTCAGTACTTATTGTGTTGATTGGTGTTACCTGGACAATGGGAATTGTGGGGATTTATGGGTATAAACTTACTGTTATTATGGGGTTGCTACCTCCTCTAATTATCGTAATTGGGATTCCCAATTGTGTATACCTTATCAATAAATATCAGCAACTTTATTTAGACTCTCAGGACAAAGAATATGCATTGAAAAATGTAATTAAAAAAATTGGCCACATCACCTTTCTGACGAATGTTACGACTGCATTTGGTTTTGGAACTTTTATTTTTACCAATAGTATGTTGTTATTCGAATTCGGTTCTGTTGCATTTTTTAGTATCATTTTGCTGTTTCTTCTTACTACTGTTCTTATTCCTATCTTATTTAGTTTCCTGAATCCGCCAAAAAAAAGGCACATGAAGCACCTAGAGAAGAACTGGATAGGAAAGCTCCTATCTATTTTGAGACATACCGTGAGACACAAAAAGAAATTGGTATTTAGGGTAGCGGCAATTGTTGTGATCATTTGTGTTTATGGAATAACTTTCTTGAAACCTTCGGGTAAAATGGTAGATGATTTGCCAAATGGAGATAAAGTGAAAACGGATTTAGTCATGTTTCAAGATCACTTGGCGGGAACAATGCCTTTTGAGATTGTATTGGATGTAAAGAACAAAAGAAATCGATTTAGAAGAAACGTACTAGAAAAAATAGATAGTGTTCAACGCTATTTAGAATCCTATCCGGTAGTATCGCGAACAACCTCGCTTGTAGATGCGCTTAAATTCGTAAATCAATCCGTAATTTACAAAGGAGCACCAAGCGATTACCAAATTCCTGAGACCAAGTATTTGAGAAAAATAGCCAGAAAACTAGAAGAAGATACCATCACAACTGTAGGGATTTCGCTCAATATGTTTATGGATTCTTCGGGTACAAAAACCAGAATTACTTCCCAAATTTATGACATGGGGGTAGATAAACTAGATAGCTTAATCGAGAAGGTGAAACCAGAAGTTGATGAAATATTAAACCCCGATAAAAAAGAAATCTCTAGGATATTGGCAAAAATTGAATCGACTGAAAAAGAAGAAAGCGAGGCTTACCTAGATTCGTTATTGGCTGAATTTCCATATATTGAGTTTGCCTACCTTGCTCATCTGAGAGAAATCAATTCCAATAAATACGATGAGTACGATATGAATGGACTGAACTACCAGGAAATCGTATCAACCGATTTGAAGGGGCTGAATGCAGCGATTGATTATACTTATATCGGCAATCAAGTGACCGGATTTACCGTTCCATTTGCCAAAGGAACCAAGTATTTAATTATTAACTTACTCATTAGTTTGATGTTTGCGATTATCGGAATAGCGCTACTTATGGCTTTCCTCTTCCGCTCTTTTTGGATTGTATTAATTTCAATTATTTCCAATATTATCCCACTCCTGTTTACTGCCGGCCTCATGGGATACTTTGGCGTAGACCTAAAACCATCCACTATTTTGGTGTTTAGTATATCCTTGGGTATTGCAGTAGATGATGCAATCCATTTTTTAGCCAAGTTTAAGCAAGAGCTAAAATTACATAACAAGGATATAGGTGTGGCAGTTTACAACGCCTTGCGCGAAACGGGCGTCAGTATGTTTTACACCTCCATTATTTTGTTTTTTGGCTTCTCCATCTTCATTGCTTCCAGTTATGGAGGCACACAAGCATTAGGGATTTTGGTTTCAATTACCCTGTTAGTAGCTATGTTGTGTAACTTAGTTTTACTTCCATCCTTATTGCTCAGATTCAAAAATCGAATAGAACGTTAATATGGCAAAGCGATTTCTACTTTCTGTTTCAACTGGTTTGCTTCTTGGTTTCAGCTGGGTAGAAATTACAGGTTTCTTTCCTTTAATTTTTGTTTCCCTCGTTCCCTTTCTTTTTTTAGAAAATCAAATATTGGAAAACAAATTATCCGCAACTAAAGTATATGTCCATGCATTTGTCGTGTTTTCGGTGTTCAATATCGTGACAACTTGGTGGATTTATCACGCAACTCTTTCAGGAGCGCTCATGGCTTTTTTCTTCAGCGCAGTGCTGGTGGCATTCCCATTTTGGTTTTTTCATCTTACACGAAAGTATGTAGGCAATAAAGAGGGTTATATTGCTTTTGTAGTCAATATCTTGGCTTTCGAGTGGTTGGACTATAATTGGCCTCTCTCACACCCTTGGCTTCCTTTCGGAAATGTGTTTGCGGCTGCGCCCGATACCGTACAATGGTATGAATTTACGGGAGTATCTGGCGGTTCGTTATGGATTCTGGTGGTAAATTTACTGGTGTATTTTGGATATAAAAAATACAAGGAAACCAAACAATTTAAGCCAACAAGAAGTTACCTTGTCTCGATAGCGATTATCGTTTTCGTGCCTCTTTCATTTTCATTTTTGCTTAAACAAGCTGTACAAGTAGGTGAACACAATAAGAAACTTGAAATAGTGCTTTCCCAGCCAAATGTAGATCCATATCAAAAGTTTGACGGAGCGCTTTCTTCCATTGAACAAGTGGATAAGATGATGCAGATTACGAGAGAGGTAATGACTCAGAACACACGACTTGTATTGACACCAGAAACAGCCCTGAGTTCTTCGTTAGAGGAGAGTATGATGAGTTATTCTGATGAAATAAGAAGGATTAAAAAATTCTTGAAAGACTACCCCAACGCCAAAGTGATAACCGGAGCTTCTACGCATGCTTTTTTTGATGAGGAACATTCAATTGCATCGCGAGAACTAAAATCTGGAGGATTTTGGGAAGCTTATAATTCTACACTTCTTATTGATACGTCCATTTCCATTGATACATATCACAAAATGAAATTGGTATTGGGTGTAGAGACTTTGCCGTTTCAGTTTATTACAAAACCCTTAGAGACTTTATTTGACCTGGGCGGCACAAGTGGCACATTGGGCAGAGAAAAGTCGCCAAAAAACTTTGACGTATCCGGAACATTAATAGCGCCTACCATCTGTTATGAGTCAATTTATGGCGAGTTTATGGGCCAGTTTTGTGTAAAGGGCGCAAAAATAATTGCTGTAAGTACAAATGATGCTTGGTGGTACGACACTCCTGGATACAAGCAGTTATTAGCTTATACACAGCTCAGAGCAATTGAGAATCGTAAGTGGATTGCTCGATCGGCTAATACAGGAATTTCTTGCTTTATAAATCCAAAAGGTGAAATTATAAAAAAGACCAATTGGGAAGAAACCACAGCTATATCGATGCAGGTCCCAGAAATGGAGAGAGTAACCTTCTATGCGAAGCATGGAGATTACCTTGCGAGAATAGCGCTATTCATCGCTCCGTTACTGATTTTACTCACTTTTGTAAGAAGATTCAAAAACAAAGAAGTTTAATGAAATAAAATTTTTTGATTTATTATAAAAAGTATATATTTGCACCCTGTTAAGGAGGTTCCTTAGCTCAGTTGGTAGAGCAATGGACTGAAAATCCATGTGTCCCCGGTTCGAATCCGGGAGGAGCCACTAACAAATAAATCCCTTCCACGAAAGTAGGAGGGATTTTTTAATTTAATCAAGTTTTATTTCGGGATATTCTGTGTTCAAATCAATGAACAGATACGGTATTATTTCTTAGCTAGATCCCCCAGCAGATTGACATTTGAGCTTTAGCGGTAATGGCAATCGGTTTACTTGCACTAACCTACTAAAACTACCTAAATAAGTTTAATTTTCAAAATCCCCAATTCTCCTGCATAATATTTAGCACTCGAATAAATATATTCTTCAGGTCTTTATACAATTCCTGCTTCTACAGGATTGTTATGTATATAATTCAATTTTTGTTTTGTCGTCTCAGGTTTGTATAGCTCAATAGGATGATTGTCATTTCTCCAAAGTTGGTAAGTTTGCTTTTTACTATTTTTTTTTCCTGCTTCTAGCACCACAGAAAGCAACCATTCTTTTTTACTCTCATTACTTTCTTGAATCGTTTTCAATATCTGTTTACTGGTATGTTTTTTCATATCTCGTATAATCGCAGATAGCTTATAATCTTCTTTTGCTCTTGCCAACATATGAATGTGATTACTCATTATTACAAATCCATAAAGCTCCAATCCTTTTTCTTCTTGGCAATATCTCAAACTTTCAACAACTATATCTCGGTAGTTCTTTCCTGAAAATACATCTATCCAATTTACTGTACTGAATGTTAAAAAGTATAATGCATTTTCTTTTACTATCCTATAACTGGTTGTTCCTTTGCTCATAGTGCTAATTTAAGTCTCTGCTATGCCAATTACAAATTGGCTCTAACGTTTGAGCTTTTAATCATAGACTGCTTGTGGTACGATTGCCATTACGCTGTCGCTAAATGTCAATCTGCAATTTATTTATTTATATGGCAAGGTGCGGGGATTATTTTTTATTGAAATAAATTCACTCGAATCGCAAACCCAACATTCTGATTCATCGTAGGGAAGGAAGTAGAGATGTATGGATTCGTCATTACTCGGTCGTAATAGAATCGCAGAGTAAATTGTTTGTTCAGTACATAATCGGCCGATCCTTTGATGGCAATGTAACGTTGTCCCGCAGTCAGTTGATTCTGATTCTGGTCTATTTTTCGGATAATGGTTTTGTTGTCTCTTAGCGATACATCCAGTCGTGCATTGATGTCGCTAATTGGTGTTTTCTTTCCTATTTTGATTGGAAATTTTACATTCTGAAAACGATATCCTGTTCCAATTGTAATTTCCGTTCCTTTCAATTCGGTAATTTGATTGTTAGCCAAACTCAGTGAAATGTTCCTGTTCGATCTGTATTCAAATTTTGTGATTAAGCTGTTTTGCCAAGTTGCGTCAACTTTAAAAAGTGGATTAAACTGTTCAGTAATAGCAACGGCCATTACTTGTTGTTCGGGTCTTATATTTCCGCTTTCGTCTCGGGTCTGGCTATTGCCATTTTCGTCTACCACTGCTTCCAAATCTGTATTGAAAGAAGCCACAGTAAATGTGGAATTGTAAGCATGCGAAAAGACAATACTTCGGAAAAGTTTCCGAATAGCGGGCATTCTATTGAGTCCATCAATCGTTACTCTCCAATTTAAATTGGGCAGTGCGCTAAGCGGATTTAACGTCTTTTTGGTTAAGTTTTTTCCTGAATAGGCCGCAATAAAAGAAGCCATTACAACTTCTTGCTGGGAAGCACCGTAACCATCATAGAATCCATCTGCATCAAGAGCTTGGGCCGAATAAGGGTTTTCCGAATTCAATAGGGCAGAGGCTTGTTTTCTGTTCTCGAGCAAATCGGTGAATAGTTTGGAATTCCCGTTTGTGTCGTCTTTCACAAAGGCAGTTCGTATGGAGTTAAACGAATAGTTGTAATTCCCAACTCTCATTGTATTAAAATTTTGATAAGTTCCCAGAGAGTCATCCCAAATGAAATTCTCATTCATGTTTTCAGAATAAATGTAGTTTGCTGTAAGTTCTACTCTAATTCCTTTAAATGGCTCAAATGTAGCTCTTGAGTTAAAATTTTTGCTGTGATTCGTGGTTCTTTGCGTATTGATGAATCTGCTTGATGGCCCAACCAGCCAGCCATTTTGAGCGGAAGTTACAGCGAAGTCATTCCCAGTTTCTCTTCCAAAAAAGTCTCTTTCTTGTTCTCCACCAAATACAAACCCTATACCAGGAGTGGTGAACCCATTGGTCATTCCAAAATATTCCGATCTTAGTTTGTATCCCGGCAATAATTGCCCATCAATTGTACTGTAACTGAAAGTCACGTTTTGCAACGACATCAATATTTTGGCCAATCCATCGCCAAAAGTAAGGGCATTTGGGTCTTTCTTTTTCGATTTTCCTTTTCTCTTCCCTTTGTCATCCTTGTCATCTTGCTTGCCGTCATCGCTTTCGAGCTTTCCAGATTTTATTCTGCTTGTAGCAGATCTACGCGAGTTATTTCGTGACTTTTGATTCACTTTCTTAAAATAAGGCACCTTATTGTACAAGTTTTTCATATTAAAACTTCCGTTCCATGCTATGTTTCTTGAGTTTTGGATTGTATTTCCTAATGAATCTTGCGACAAGGGCGCTCTTTGCCAGTCGTAAGTAGCTTGGTATTTTGTGGTCAAATTCACAAAACTTAGTACAGGTATTTTCTTAAATGGCCATGTGTAAGTGACGTTGGTCGATTGCAAAAAATGATTGTTTTCACCGAAATTTCCGAAACTTTTAAGCACACTGTCGCGGTTCATTTGAAATTCGTCAGGATAAAGAGTTTTATCAACTTTTAAATCACCAGGTTCTCGAATGAGACCTTGGTTGTTCGCGTTGTAATTTATCCTCAAACCTTCCATGATATTCCAGTTCAGGTTGTAGTTTCTGTCCCAAGTAAAAGTTTTGGAGAATTGAGGAATAATTAAGGCATTTCCGGTAATATCTCGTGCTTTACTTTCTGAGTAAGTCCTATCGATATTAGTGGTGAATGCTAGTTGTTTGGGCAGAGGGTTTATGTTAATGTCTCTAATAATTCTAAACCACTGCGAAGACCTAAGCAATTTACTATTCCGGAAAGGAGTAAACGGCTTCATATTGGTTTGGTAAGTATAGTTTAGCGCCCCGTTGTAAGTTCTGTTTGTGTTATATTCTGTTTGAATATCTCTGCGGTAAAGTTCGTTGTAGGCATAAGTAAAACCAAAGTTCTTCAAATCCCAGGGATACATATTAGTCGAACGTTTTTTAGGTGACAAACGAACGTTTGTAAAGTTGATACTTCGCCTAACGGTAATGTCTCTTGCATCCTTGATTCGCTGTTGCTGCTCCTCTATTGATACGTCAGAAATAGATTGGTCAAATTCAATGTCGGGATTCAGTGGATCGAATTGTGGATCGATTATTCCTTCCGAAAAACCAAGGAAGAGAGGGAATTGTAGCCCTACATTTTTTCCAAAGAACTTTCCCAATTGAATACTGGTTGCTGCATCCACTTGGCGAATAGTTTCCCTCTGTCGTTCGCTTACTCTTTGTTCTATTCCACCAAATCCTGGTGTACTAATTTGTCCTGCCAAAGAAACAGTGGCAAAGTCAGCTAGGGTTGTTTGCACTCTTGACTGGGCAGCCCATCCACCTGAGTTTTCAAAATCAGCCATTCTCAGTTCGTTCACCCATACTTTTACACACTTCTCTCTTCCATCATCTGGTTGCCAAGGATGCGCTTTGTCTTTGTTTGGGTTTCTTACCCCAATCATAATAGTTTTAAGATCTCGTAGGTTTGGATTACCAATAACCTTTATGATGTGATCGGTTTTTCCCGGTACTGTTTGTTCAAAAATAGAGAGAATGGAGGCGTTCACGCCCAGCGAATTATTCCTGGCAACTTTTAAGTTTTTTAAGTCTTGTAAAATTATTTCTAAGTTATTCGCTTCTGGCCAAACATCAGCTTCCGATACTGCACCGTATGCCGTCATTTTTATAGGCATTTCATATTCGTAATAGTTGAACTGAAAATCGGTTCCAATTCTAACAAAAATTGTTACATCATCATCTTGAACAGGATCGTTGGTAATAGTGTGTTGCTCACCGTGCACAAACATTTTGATTTTCTTGTAGTTCAATACATCAAAATCAACACTTCTGAAAGCGGCCTTGGCTACACCATCTTTCAGTCCACATAGTTCCATCTCAAGTGATTGCTCGTTCAGATATGCCTGTACAGCGGAGTTGGGATTAATTTCTCTTTGAAAATTGGGTGGTATCGTGTAGTTAATTGGATCTCTTTCAGAATTTTCTTCAATATTCACAGCGGAGATATTAAAAATTGTTCCCGAAGGATCGGATTGTATATATTCTCCATCGTCCACTATATCTTTCTCATACCTTCTCCAAGTCCCTCTCAATAGTTCTAATCTGGCAAAACGAAGTATAACGGGTTGTTGGAAGTTTTTCATGAATATTCTCATAAAACGAATAGATCTAAAGTCTTGAATTCCGTTTACCACTTTGTTTGGCTCACGAACAGGCACACGATATTGGTACCAGGTGACTTGTTTTCCTGATGCTTTGTGTGTTCGTACAACTTTATCAACGATATAGTTCTTACCCACTTCCATTTCACCAGGTTTCATGTTAATTTTGTATTGATAGTAACTTTCTGTTTCATTCAAGTTATTATCTCTATTGATGTCTTCCAAATCTGGCAAAGTAGTTTTAGAAGTTGGGTATCCTTGGGCATTTATTGACTGAGATTGTTCGTCAGTTGCCGAGTTTCCTTCCAGTCCGTTGAATCTCTTGTATCGAGCAATAATATTTGCTGTTCGGCTGTCATAAACATCATTACGGTAGAACGTGTAGTCATCTCCTGCAGGGTCGCTAAGTAAAGCAGATTTTGCGGTTGGTGAAAGTGAAGAAGTGTTTACCCAATTTAGGTAATCCGAAAAGAATGCTTGCTCTTGACTACTTGAAAGCCCGTCCAATCCAACATCTTGGAATATTCTACTTGCAGGTGTATTATCAAAGGCAGTAATAATTTGTTGAACAGTCGGAACTCTTCCCCAAGCTGTTGAAGTGAGGGTAGAAGGGTCAAATACACCATCGGTAGGAAGTCCATTTTCAAATGTTTTGATTCCATCTCGCAATATGTCCTCAGAAACGTTCCCTAAATTAATATAAAGTTCACCCCCTGTCGAGTTTGGTGAGTCGTCATTATCACCACCCCCTGTCGAGTTGAAAGGTTCCATTATCCAGAATTGAATGTATTCTATGTTTGCATTTTCAAAATCATTCGTTTGAAGTTGCCTCATGATGCCACCCCATCTTGAGCTTGGGTCGTTCAATAAACCATTATTTGCTAGTCCTCTCGAAATAGAAGAAGGATCAGTATCAAAGTTATAAGGTCCTCTTTCTGAAGGGAAAAAGGCTAAGTTAAACATGGCAATTCGGTCAATTTGACCAGCCGTAGGATCTATACTTCTGTTTGGGAAAAGTTCACTCTCCTGAACAAGTCTCATGGTGTGGTTATGCTGAATTGCATCAGCCTCCACGTAACCCGGAACCAATCCTCTTTCTTCGTAAAAAACAGAAGGATCGTAAACATTCCAGTTCATTAACGCTCTGTTTTTTCCATAGTTCAGGTTGTTAATTAAATCTGCTTCTGGAAATAAATCGGGTTGACCTTGCGGTACACTTGCAATTACCCATGTATTAAAGGAACGGATATCAATCGCAGATTGACTTCCTTCAAAATCATCGATAAACGATTGTCCTTCATCTCCAATTGCTGGATTGTGGCCTGGAATAAGGTAGGCGGCTTCTACCGATGCAGTAATACTTGATTTTTCTTTGGTGTTGATAAAAGGAATTCGATCTACCAATTTGGTTAAAAATGGCGCGTCTTGCTGGAAATTACCATTTATTCCGAGCATGGTGTTTCGAACAGGCTCATCCCCAATGTTTACTTTTTGCGTCATCGGTTTTTCTGATAACCTGAGCATGGTTGCACCTAAGTTGAAATTTTTATTGAATTGGTAATCAAAATGGGTACCAATCATTGTTTTTTGTATCGAGGTAAAGAGCGAGTTACTCTCCAATGATATTTTAATGGGAGTTCCCGAGTTCAATACACCATCATTTAATATTTTCACTCTTCCGATATTGTAATCAACGGTGTAGTCTTGGTTTTCCACTAACCGAACCCCTCCGGCAGTTACGGTTACAGATCCCTGAGGAATGTTAAATGCGTTTAATGATATTTCTGAGCTATTTGCTGATTCATAGGTTCCCTTTATTTTGAATCGGTTTAGCTCTGGAAACTGGAGAGCGATGGTTTGGGTACTGTCATATAATTCGTTGTAGGCAATTGTATTCACCACTGCGGGGGAAACCCCTGCATTGGTAAGTTGTTGCTCTAGATAAGAACCAAAGGGTTCTACTTTACTAAAAATAATTCGTCCGTTCTGTGGGTTGATTGTTCCCCCATTATCTACTTTATTACCAATGTATTGTAGAGGGATAAAATCAAAGACTCCATCGGCATACGATTGTTGTTGTTGATTAATAATATCCGACCCAATAAGTTGAAGGACCAATTTATTATCTACTCCAGGTTGGGGTATGTAGTTGATTTCAACCCCAGTTTTTGGATTGTTGTACCAAATGTCTAGCTTAAAGTTTTCTTGGTTTATCTGGTACGCACCAATCGAATAGATGTTTTTCATCATCAAGTCCCACACTTTGTTTTGGGGTGAGTTGACTGTTCCTTTTAGCATTTTTACAAATAAGGCATCATTTCCTTTGATTCCGTCCGTGGAGAATTCACCTATCTGAAATGTTTTTCCTTGATAGGTATATTGGTAGGCCACACCGAGAATCTCGTCATTATTCAAGGGTTGATTCAATGAGATATAACCGAGAATAGAATTGTAATTATATTCCGAAACGGCTAGTAATCTGGCGTTTTCAAGTTTTTCGTAGTGTTTGCTTTGTACAAGTGGTCCTGGTGCTCCTACAACAGAATTCAAGGTAGAAGTAACGGTACTTAAATTTCTCGCTCCTGCAGCTTGAGATAAGAATCCATATAATCCGTTAGCGCTGTTAGAAGGAACATCATTGGGGTTGGAAATTCCTTGAGGATTTCCCTCCAAGACTTTCGTTTCACCTAAATCAGAGAAAGCGACAATGTTCCTTGTGTCATCAAAATCATTGACTCTATTAGTTACCCAAACTTCAATCTTAGTAATCCTTACTTGAGAAGAAACATTGGGCAAAGAAGCCATTGCTTTGTCGTAGTTGTCTCTGTGGTAATGGTTTAAAAAATAGTGGCGATTCGCTTCGTAATTGTTGATCGGGAGCTCATACTCTTTTTGTTGCGCTCCGTTTTTAATATTGATTTCCTTTCTTTCTCCTCGGTTTTGAGAAACAACCGTAGAAATATTTAGTTTTCCAAATTTTAGATCTGTTCTAAGTCCAAATAAACTTTGACTTCCTTGAATTAAACTATTTTGAATGGGATAGGTAACATTCCCGGCTTCAATTTTTTGTAAAATTTGATCTTCGTTGCCCTCGTAAGCAAGTTTGGTTTGATTTTCAAAATCAAAGGTAGCTTCCGTATTATAATTGAAATTTAATTTAAATTTATCGCAAATACTCCCTTGAACATTAAGTTGTATTTGTTGATCAAAGTCAAAAGTAGTCAGTTGTCTTTGCTTTACTGGAATAGCAGGATTTTCCGTCCTTGTTGTATTCAATCCAAATCGCAATTCGGCTGAACCTTGCGGGTTAATTTCAATCAATTTACCTTCGCAAATATCTCCAAACTCTCTGTTCTTTTGATCCAATTTTGGAACAAAGCTCCCTGTGTTTGTGCTGTTATCTTCGGCAATTTTTTCTTTCCAATACTCTTCTTGAGCTTTTTGTTCTTGGTATTTTCTATACTCTTCCAACGACATGGTAGACGGGAGGTATAAACTATTGCTATCCCCCAATGTTGTAACGAACTCATATCGCCCAGTTTGGGAATTATATCTGGTTTTTCGTTTGATATTGAGCGGGTCTTCTAACCCTAGAATACTGGATTTCGAACGAAATTGGTTATTGGTGTTTGTATAGGGATACTGAAGTTCGATATCGGGCGAATCTACCTCGATTGGAACTAATAGTTTATTTGAATTTTCTAGGTATTTCTTTCCAAGATTGACGTCATCCCTCAAAGAATATCCTGCAAAAAACAAAGAGGACAATCCAATTATTAGAATTACACGTATTGATATGTTCGCTTGTGGGTTCAAAGATTTCTTAGAAAGTTTTCAAACTTTTTTTAATTAATTCTTCAACGTTTGTAATATTAGGTTCTTTTAACAAAATCTTCGTTAAAGCAGATTCGGCCATTTTTTTATCAAATCCTAAAACTACAAGAGCAGATAACGCTTCATTTTTAATAGTATTGTTCATTAATCCTGATTTATTATCTAGGGTATCAGATGTCTTCAAGATTTTATCTTTCAGGTCTAATATGATACGTTGAGCGGTTTTCCCACCTATTCCTTTTATGCTTGTTAATGAGGTTACATTGTTGGAGGCTATAGAAGAAACCAACTCACTTGAAGTCATAGAAGAAAGCATCATTCTTGCCGTGTTTGTTCCAACTCCAGAAACCGAAATTAATTGTTTAAACAGTTCTCTTTCTTGAATATCAGCAAAGCCATAAAGCGTATGAGAATCTTCCTTAATAGAAAGGTAGGTGTATATTTTACAGATTTCTTGATTCCCTATTTTGGAATATGTTTGCAAAGATATGTGAACGTAATATCCGATTCCGTTGCACTCAAGGATAACGTTTGCCGGATTTTTTTCTACTAATTTTCCGTTCAGGTAAGTGATCATTTATTTGATAAATTTTATGAAAGCGATAAATATAAGGATTTATCAAGTATTTCAACTACTTGCTGTTTATATTTCAAAAAAAAAGAGGAGCCAATTTAGCTCCTCTTTTGCTTCTTTTTATTTGCTTTTATTTCGTAATGACAATTTTTTCAGTCTGTACTGCTTTGTTGCCAGCTCTTACCGAAACAAAATATATTCCCGGTTTGAAATCTCTGGTATTAATTTTAAAGTTAGCAGATTCATTCGGGATGATTTTTGTGAAAACTTGTTTGCCTAAAAGATCAATGATTTCAATTCTTTTGTTGTTTTCATTCGAATTCAGCCTAACAGTTAATTCTGTGGTTGCTGGGTTGGGAAAAAGGGCTAAAGTCGTTTCCTTTTTTACCTCATCAATACTAACCATATTTGGGTTAGTGATATTAAAGGTAACATCAACCCATGTACTATCCGTTGTGTTGGCTACATTATAAAACACATATCGAAATACGCTAGTTCCGTGGTCTAGTTTTGGGTATAAATGCCCTGAATATAGTACCGTAGCTCCTGCGTTTATTGGAGAAGGATCACTTATCACAGTTGGTTGGGTTCCCCAAACCACACCAATTGTACAAAGCCCCCAACAAATTGCGTTTTCTGACAAAGGCGCAGTCGAAGTTTTTTCAATTTTTTTGACTCTTAATGTTTTGGTAGTCGAGTAAAGACTCTTTACATCAATTTCCACAGGAACATCTTGGTTCATGTCGTTTACCAAAGCTGCATTTACATTGATGTTGGTTTCGTTGATTAAGGCAGTCCCCCCGTTGTGCGTTCTTAACTCAATTTGAGTATAAGAAACTGTAAAAGAAGTGATTAGACTGAGTGCAAGTAGATTTTTTTTCATGTCATTTTCGGTTATATAAATGTTAATCGGTGAAACCAGCTAGTTTTTGGCACAGTTATTTGTATCTTCACCAAGAGTAAAAATACAAAAAAAAGTTCAAAATGACTAAAACAATTAAATTTTCAATCTTGATAGCGCTTGGAACATTGGCGTTTTCTTTTACGAATGGCAACGGAAAAACAGTTCCATCGGTGAACATTAAAACGCTGACAGGTAAAACGATTAACACATCGGAGCTTTCAAATGATGGAAAGCCAATGGTTATTTCGTTTTGGGCGACTTGGTGTAGCCCTTGTAAAAAAGAATTGAATAATATTTCGGAGCTTTACCCAGATTGGCAAGATGAAACAGGAGTAAAGGTGGTGGCTATCTCTATTGATGATGCCAGAAATAAGCACAAAGTAAAGCCATATGTAGATTCAAAAGCTTGGGACTTTGAAGTGTATTTAGATGCAAATCAAGACTTAAAAAGAGCGATGAATGTAAACAATGTGCCGTATACATTTTTGGTAGATGGTAGTGGAAAAATTGTCTATGAACACAACAATTACGTACCAGGTGATGAGAAAAAATTATACAAGAAGATTCAAGAATTGACGAAATAATTAAAGAGAGGTTATTTTCTCAACTAATGAAAAGCGAAGTTTATGAATACTTCGCTTTTTTTATGCACTTTATTCTTACATTTGTTTTAAATAGATTAATCAAAAATTATGAATTCATTCGTGTTTTTAGCCATCGGAGGTTATCAAATTGTACTTATCGTAGTAGTTGTACTTTTGTTGTTTGGAGGAAAGAAAATTCCAGAACTAATGAAAGGACTAGGAAGTGGAATCAAAGAATTTAAAGATGCTTCTAAAGGAGAAGAATCAGATTCAAAGAAAGACTCAATAGACAACGTATTAGAAGACAAATAAATCACTCTTAGTTTGTATAAAAATTATCCTCAACTCCTTGCAGATTTAACGAGCAAATCCACCACCTGTGTTCAAGTGGTAAAGGATTACATGAAACGAATCGAAGAGAGAAAAAAATTAAATACATTTCTTGAAGTATTTGAGTCCAGTGCTTTGAAAAAAGCGAAAGAAGTGGACGAGAAAATTACAAAAGGAACAGCGGGTAAACTAGCCGGTTTTGTTATTGGGATTAAAGATAATATATGTTACGAAGGACATAAAGTGTCGGCTTCCTCAAAAATTCTTGAAGGATTTGAATCCTTGTATTCAGCTACTGCTGTAAAACGATTGTTGGAGGAAGATGCAATCATTATAGGAAGACTGAACTGTGATGAGTTTGCTATGGGAAGTTCTAATGAGAACTCCTCAAAGGGGAATGTATTAAACCCAATTCAAGAAGATAAAGTGCCAGGAGGTTCTTCGGGAGGTTCTGCTGCGGCAGTAGCTGCGGGGTTATGTTTGGCTAGTTTAGGGTCCGATACGGGAGGTTCTATTCGTCAGCCTGCTTCGTTTTGCGGAGTGGTTGGAATGAAACCTACTTATGGAAGAGTTTCTAGATGGGGATTACTGGCATACGCTTCGTCATTTGACCAAATAGGTCCTTTTACCCACTCAGTTGAGGATGCTGCTCTACTCACGCAAGTAATGGCTGGAAAAGACGAAATGGATAGTACGTCTTCGTCTTTGGAAGTGAATGATTACCTGAAACAAAGTAGTAAGAAAAAACGAAGAATTGGAATTCCCAAGGAAGTGATAGAAAGCGAAGGATTGAACCCCGAAATCAAAGTGAAAGTGTTGGCTTTGGCCGAAGCTCTTAAAGCTAAAGGACATGAAGTAGAAACTTTTGATTTTCCTTATTTGGATTACATGGTACCAACTTATTATGTATTGACCACGGCAGAAGCTTCTTCAAATTTTTCTCGCTACGATGGAATTCACTTCGGTTACAGAAGCGAAAATGCAAAAGACATTGATTCAACTTACGTTTTGTCTAGAACTGAGGGGTTTGGAGAAGAGGTAAAAAGAAGGATTATGTTAGGAACCTTTGTGTTGAGTTCTGGTTATTACGATGCGTATTACACAAAAGCCATGAAGGTAAGGCGGGTGATTCAGCAAAAAACAGAAGAAGTTTTTCAAAAATTTGACATTATTTTGGGCCCTACCGCCCCAGATACTGCATTTAAGATTGGAGAAAATGTGAAGGACCCAATTACGATGTACCTGCAAGATATCTTTACAGTCCATGCTAATATTGCTGGAAATCCAGCAATTTCTTTGCCGCTTGGTACTCATTCTAATGGTCTGCCATTTGGGATTCAGCTGATGACCAAACCTTTTGATGAAGCGTTGTTATTTGATTTTTCTAAAGAACTAATGAACAACAAAAACTAGTTTGAGATTACGGAGAGAGGTAAGCTCTCACCTTTGTACCAAACTTGAAGAAGTAGTGTTGTATCAGTAGAAGAACCCAATTTCGATCCTCTTTCGACAAACTTTCCAATTACATTTTTAGAACCAGAAACTCCGTAGAAAACTGTCACTATATCGTGTTCATGCTGCAGTGTAATCGTGTTTTCTTGATAGGAAACAATAGTGCCATCCATAACAGAGGTTATAGGCTCTAACTTCTTACAAGAAAATTGTAAATTAATAGTTCCTTCACTTTCCAACTCTTGGGGCTCTTTCTCTAAGGGCATCTCAAAGTACAGCGCTTCTTTAAGAATTGTATTTGCCATCGTAAAACGACCTGTTACCACGAAATTCTTCATTTTCTTTCTCAATGAAGAGTCTTGTTCTGTTCTCTCAAAAATGATGGATTTATAGTCGAAATTAGAATCTGTTTGGAGGGATTCATTCAAAGTATTTATCGAAATAGAATCAGAATGTGAAAGGATGGATTGAAGGTTTTTTATCCACAAATCTCGACTGGTATTTTCTAGAGTCAATTCATGTAATTTGAGCTGATTCTCTTTGTCAATTTTGTACAATTCAGAACCTTTGCTTGGGTAGCCAGGAACAAAGTTTTTGAGTGAGGTAAAGGAGATGATTGAAAATATGATTCCACCAAAAATTAAGGTACATCCAACCAACACCAAAATAGTATTTTGCTTGGTTAAGGTAATTGAAAATTTTTGCTGAAAGGAAATGGGATTCTGAATAATGAATCGATTTTTTTCTTTCAGGTGTTTTTTCAATTTACTGAACCAATTTTTCATAGGTGTTTTTTTATTTTCTTAGCAAGAATAAAGGTTTAAAGATAAAATATTTTAATTTATTATTAGTTATAGGCTCAGTTTATTGATTAATTTTTACTTTTATCGCCTAGCATACAATTCAACTGGGCTATTTACTTATGAAAATCCATTTAACATATTTTATTGTACTTCTGCTTTTCAGCTTGTTGGCAGGCTGTTCCACAGAGAAAGATAAGCGATTAAATAGGTTTTATCACAATACAACTGCCTATTACAACGGTTATTTTAATGCCAGAGAGATAATAAAAGTATCTCACAAGGATTATTCAAAAAACGTTCCTGAAGATTTTACTTTGCTCATTCCAGTAAACCGATATCCAAACGAGGAGGAGTCAAAGAGTTTTTTTCCTGAAATGAATCGTGCCATTGACAAAACTTCTACTGTAATAGGTAAGCATGCAATGCCAAACGTAAAAAAGGGAAGAGTCGCCAAAGAGGAATACGGGAAATGGATGGATGAGAACTGGTTGGTTATGGGGATTAGCTATTTCTATAAGCGCGAATATGACGAGGCGATTGAAAAGTTCAAGTACATTGTAAAAATGTATCCGAAAGACAAGTCTAAGTACTACGCTAAAATTTGGCTAGCCAAAACCTACATTGAATTGGGTGATTTTCCCGAAGCATTGAAATACATCAATGAAATTGAGGTAGAAAAACAGGCGAAAAAGATTAAAGAAACTAAGCAAAAAAAGACGAAAGAAAGGCGAAAGAAATACAAAAAGAGACGGAGGAAAAAGATGAACCGTAGGTCCAGTATCAAACGAACTAAAAAACGAGAGGAAGTAAAAGAAGAACGGTCTTTTTTAGTGGAGTTTCCGGAAAAAATGAATGCTGATTATTTTGCTACTCAAGCAGATTTTTACCTCAGAAGAAATGATTTTACGCAATCTATAGAATTATTAGATAGTGCCATTCATTATGAAAAATCGAAGAAACTAAGGGTGAGATATCACTTTATTCAGGCTCAACTTAATCAAGAATTAGGCAACTTACCTCAAGCTTCGGTAAAGTATTCGTATGTGATTAAGAAAAGCTCGTCCTACCAATTAGTTTTTTATTCCAAAATAAACAGGGCTTTAGTTGCGAGTAGTAAAGACAGAGGAGCGCTGAAAGAAGAGCTACTAGACTTGGCAAAAGACGAAAAATACATTGAATTCAGAGACCAAATATATTATGCTTTGGCGGATATCGAATTACAGGAATACAACAAAAGTCAAGGGATTGTTTATCTTGAAATATCGGCTGCTTCTGCTCCTTCCAACGAGAAACAAAAAGCCAAAACATTTAAACGTTTGGCAGACGTTTATTTCGAGGATAAAGAATATATATTCGCTCAAAAGTATTACGACAGTACTTTACTCGAATTAGATCCAAAAAATGCTGTTTTTAAAGAGATAAAAGAGAGAAATGAAAGTTTAACTCGTCTCGTTACCTACATCAAAACGATTGCTTTTAAAGATAGTATGCTAGCATTAGGGTCTTTGGATGAAAAGCAAAGGAGAGACAGAATTGAAGAAATTTTATACCAAGAAAAAGCGAAAAAAATAGAGGAGGAACGAGTAAAGAATCTGAACCTTGGAGGCAATGACCCAGCCCCCGTTCTTGCCACTACTGCACTGGGCGAAAAGGGAAGTTTCTGGATTTACAACGACAAGACAAAAGCAAGTGGATTGAAGTCCTTTAAATCAGTTTGGGGCACTATTTCACTCGAGGATAACTGGAGAAGATCGAATAAAAGTCAGTCAAATGTCGAAGACATTGTGAATGTAAATAACTCTCCTGTTGTGAGCGACAAAGAAATAGAGGAGTTTTTGAAACAAGTTCCTGTGGAAGAGTCGGAAGTGAAATCAGCCAACGTTTCGATACTGAATGCGAACTATCTTTCTGGCTTGATTTATACCAATATTCTGGGCAACGAGCGTGAAGCAATACAATCTTTTAAGGACAATAAAAAACGATTTCATCCGAATCGGAAAATTACTCCTTCGCTCTACCAATTGTATGTGATTTACCAAAACCTAAATCAAAGAGACGATGAGGTCGCTGTGAAAAATTTTATCCTAGAAAATTACCCAAAATCTAAGGAGGCAAAAATCATTTTGGACCCAGATTATATATCCAAACAACAAGAAGGGAAAGATGTTTATCAAAGGAGTTACGAGGAAGTTTATAATTTGGTTGAGATAAAAAGTTACCTTCCAAGTTTAGCAAAAATAGATGCTTTGTTGAGCCAAAAGGAGACGAATCCTTATGAGTGTCAATTACTTTATTTGAAAGCTAAAGTGCTGTCCGACCTTGACAAAAAGGAAGAGCTAGATACAACTCTACAAAGGTTGGTGGATAATTGTGCCAACACACCATTGGGAGATATTGCCGAGAAAGCGCTTGGTAAATTAAGAAACGAAAGAATTTCGAAAGAAGATAACCAAGAAGTAGTGTTTGTGAAAGACGAGAAATCGGCTCATTACTTTTGTGTAATTGTACCCATAACCGAAGACCTGAATAAATTAAAAATAGCACTAAGTAATTTCAATAGTTCTTCCTTTGACGAAAAAGGATTGAAAATTTCATCTGTTGGTTTGGATGCTCAATTCCAAACTATTTTGGTGAAGCAATTTGGAAACAAATCCGATGCAAACAGTTACATGGTGGCCTATAAAGTGAACCCTACAATGAAACCGTTTGTCTCCAAGTACCCTTACTTTACTATCACACCTCTCAATTATTCGCTGTTGTTTAAGTCTAAATCGGTGAAGAAATACGAAGAGTTTTTCAATCTTAATTATTACTAAGTTATGCGAATAGCACTTGTTTTTTTTGCGGGAATAGTCTTGTTTTCTTGTACCTCAAAATCTAAATTAGAGGGAGAGGTGCAACCTCTCGAGGAAAAGTTGACGCTACATAGGTTCGACCGCGAATTATTGGACGCAGATATTTATGACCTCAAAAACCTGAACAAGAAGTGGTTAAAAGATTATGGTATTCTGTACGAATCTTTTTTAAGTCAAATGATAAATGCAGGCTCCGCTCAAGATCCAATGGTAGATTATCGACTAGAAAAATTTTTGACAGATTCCATTATTCAATTGATAAACGGAAGAATGAAATCGGTCTTTTCTGATTTTGAGGTGCACGAAAACGAGTTAAATCAAGCTTTTGCGAGGTATCATTTTTATTATCCTGAAGAAACACTACCGGTTTTGGTTTCGTTTTATTCAAGTTTCAATGCCAAAACATTTCCCTACAACGATACATTAGGAATAGGACTTGATATGTTTTTGGGGAGAAATGAAGAGGTCGTTTCACTTCTTCCACCCGAATTTTTTCCGCAATACCTGAAACAAGACATGGATCCAGAGAATTTGGTGCTCGAGGCTGTGAAGAGCTGGGTGTACGTAAAGCACTCTCGGCCCGGGGAATTTGAGAACTTCATGATGTACGCAGCGAGAGAGGATTTTCTTACTACTCTCGTTTATCACGGCAAGATGATGCTGTTGCTAAAAGCTTTGTTTCCCGAAAAATCAGAAGCTCAATTGTTTTCTTTTTCCCAAAAGGAATGGGAGTGGAGCGAGAAAAATGAACCGTTTATTTATCAAAACTTAATCGAGTTCAAGCTGTTGTATTCGCAGAATATTCAAGAAATAAACTCTTACATCAATCCCGGGTCTTTTACACCTGGCTTGCCCCAAGAATCGCCTGGTGAATTAGGTAAGTGGATAGGGTACAAAATGGTGGCGCAATATTTTAATGAGAATGAACTCACCCTGCAGGAACTTTTGATTCAAAAAAATGACGCAAAAAGAATATTGAGTTTTTACCGTCCTTAATAATAGAATTCTTTTGGAGGCCTTTTGTAAAGAGGAAGCATCCATCCAAACTGGATAGAAAATAGGTTGTCCATTCGTGGGCCAAATCTAGTATCGTTTGGTTCAAAATCGACTTGATATCCTCTCCTTATTTTAGTAAAAGCTTGAGTAAATTCTACCCCAGCATAAAAATTCAAAAGCCTGTTGTTGCTGAAGTATTGATAGCCAATAAATTCTGTGAAAGAATGCCCAGCTGTATATCGGTCGTATCCTTTGCTATATTCCCCATTTAGCTGAATTAAATCTCCGCTTATGTTATTGAAATTAATTTTGTAGGTAAAAATTCCTACACCTGCAGATACAATAAAACCAGAGTTGGGATTGGGAGCCAACACAGAAAAAAGTCGTCCGGCATGAATTCCTACGTGATGTCCTCTCTGGAGCATTTCGAACGTACCAAATTCACCATTTGCATTAATGATTCCACCACCTTCAGTAATTAGTTCATCTAACATGGCAGAATCTTTTACTGATCTTCCAAAAAGAAAATTATACTGAGCGCCTACAAACCACTGAGAGCGAAACTTGACATCGAATTTTGTATTAATAATAGCTGAAGTGCCAAAAGTCTTTTTTAAATCTTTGGAGGGGAAACCTGCAGATATTCCTAGCTTTAAATTAGGTAATAAGATGGAAGAGTCTTTGATGCTAGCCTGAGAATAAACGGATAAGGCGCCACTTAATAGAATAAATAAAAGAAGGATGTTTTTAGTCATAAAGATTTTCATTTAATATGATAACGGACGCTTTGCTGGAGCGATAACTAACGATTGTTAAGTGAGCAAATTTAATCTTATTTATTCAGTTTGTTTCTTGAAAAATCGAAAATTGTGTTAAACTGGCAAAAATTCATTTTTGAAAAACACGAGAGTACACCTTAACTTAGAGTTGATCATGGCAGATCTAAAATTTTTCTGATAATTGAGGCAAGTTAATTGAAATAGAACTAGTCTTGAGGCAGATTTTTAATAATCAAAAGTGGTTGGCATCCCAAAAGGTTGAAAAGGAATGGTTTTATCCCTTTTATGGAAGGAATAGGGTTGAAACATTTCACAAAAAAATTACACCTATTTACTGGCTGAGCAAACAGATGATGAAAAGAAACGGCCTTTAAATAAATGTGGCACCAAAAGAGTAAATAATTGAGATGTATATTTTTACCTGTTTTTTGGGAGGAAGTACTTTTCTTTTCATTAATTAACAAATACATTTGATTTAATTATATGTTAAAAAAACTTAAAAATATTTTATATTTACGACTTATTACTTTTCAGGTAACTATTATCTAGCAAGTAAAAAAAGATTGAAATGAAAGTTTTTCATCCATATTTAAGAACAAAACATCAATAACATGATTAAAAAAATTATTCTAACATTTATTGCGATTGCTGCTGTTAGCGCTGGGTTTTCTCAAGCAGGTACAGGAACATTAAAAGGTCAGATTACTGATAAGTCCACTGGAGAAACCTTGCCGTTCGTAAACTTAATAGTGTTGCAAAATGGAACTCAAAAAGCTGGAGCTGCTTCCGACTTGGATGGTAACTTTTCTATAAGTTCATTACAAGCAGGAACATATACGCTTAAAGTAAGTTTCGTAGGTTACAAAAAATTCCAAGTGAATGACCTGCTAATAAAAGGGGATAAGATTACTTTTCAAAACGTGCCTTTGGAGTCAGGAGACGTGACACTGGATGAATTTACAGTTGTTGATTATGAGGTTCCCTTGATTGATAAAGATGGAGGTGCCTCCGGAGGAACTATGACAAAAGATGAGATAGCAAAAATGCCTGGACGTTCTGCTGGTTCTATTGCAGCCCAAGTGGGAGGTGTTCAAACAGATGGGAACGGGTCTATTTCGAGTGTAAGAGGAGCAAGATCTGAAGCCACCTATTATTACATTGACGGAATAAAAGTGAGAGGATCTTCAAATCTACCAAAGTCTGCGATTCAAGAAGTTTCGGTAATTACTGGAGGTTTGCCTGCAAGTTATGGAGATGCAACGGGAGGAATTATTTCCATTACAACAAGAGGTCCTTCTAGTTTTTACTTCGGTGGAGTAGAGTATGTTACCTCTGGATATAAGTTAGGAGAAAACACCTACGGATTAGATAATTATGGTTATAACCTTTTGGAGGGAAGTATTGCGGGTCCTCTTTGGATGAAGAAAGACAGTAACGGAAAAAAAACAAAACCAATTTTAGGGTTTTTTCTTTCTGGAAACTTGAGCCATATCGTGGATACAAGGCCTTTTGCGATTGATCAATATCAATTAAAAGACGAGGTGAGAGAAGATATTTTGGCAAATCCAGTAGTTAGAAATGCAGGAAGTGGAATTAACTACAAAACAGAATTTTTGACAATGGATGATTTTGAAAAAATCAAATTCAGACAAAATGTAGCGCAACGAAGAGCCTCTATTTCCTCTAAAATTGATGTAAATACAGGAACCAACGTGAATGTTTCATTTGGAGGTACTTTAGATTGGGCAAATGGAAACGGATACAGCTTTGCAAGTTCTTTACTAAACTCAGATAACTTATCAAACAGTACTTCTAGTACATGGCGTGTTTATGGAAAAATGACTCAAAGATTTCAAAACAACTTAAGTAAAGATTCCGAAATGCAATCAAAAATTAAGAATGCATACTACACGGTAATGGTCGATTACTCCAGAAGCTCGAGCAAAACAACAAATACAAGGCATGGAGACAACTTGTTTGATTATGGGTATGTTGGAAAATTCGATAGGCAGTTTGAAAACAGCTACGATTACGATGCCGCGACAAACACTTATATACACAATGGATTTCAAGAAACTGGAGCGGATTTTACAGCTTCAGATGTGAACTCAGATTTAGCTGCCGTGACTCAGTCATTCTACAATTTTAACGAAGGAAACGTAACAGCAATTGATCAAGTTCTTCAGGGACAAGCTCTTAGAAATGGAGACGGACCAAGATCTGTGTATGGATTGTTCACAAACTTAGGAGCACAACCAAGTGGTTATGGATATTCAGACTTTAGTCAATTCAGGGTTACAGCCTCTGGTTCTGCCAATGTTGGAGATCATGCAATCACAGTAGGTTTTGAATATGAGCAAAGATCGGATAGATCTTATAGTATCGCACCAAATGCCTTGTGGACTAGGATGAGGTTGTTGGCAAATAGCCATATCAATGAGCTAGATTTGGAAAACTACACAGACGAGTATAGAGGAACGTTCCTTTACAGAACCTACGACAGACTTATTAGTTCTGATGCACAATCATTCTTCGATTACAACTTAAGAAATTCATTGGGATTGGATCCAAACGGATCAGACTTTATTGTAGTGGATGCCCTAGATCCTTCTCAATTCAATGTAGATTTCTTTAGTGCAGATGAGTTAACAAATGGTGGATTCGACCAAAGTTTTGTGAGTTACTTTGGATTCGATCACACAGGAAAAAGACTTTCCTCTAACCCAAGTTTAGATGATTTCTTTACCCAAAAAGATGAGTTTGGGAATTTTACACGTCCTGTAGCAGCATTTGAACCAATTTATTTTGCTGGATTTATTATGGATAAATTTGCTTTCAACGACATCATTTTTAATGTTGGACTGAGAGTAGATAGATTCGATGCAAACCAACCAGTACTAAAAGACAAATACTTATTGAGACCAGCTAAAACAGTAGCTGAGGTAGGAGATTTAGGTCCTCACCCTGCAAACATGGGCGATGATTTCGTTGTGTATGTGAATGACGTAAATGCACCAACAGCTATAAACGGTTACAGAAGCGGAAATACTTGGTACAACGCAGATGGAATTGAAATTACTGATCCAAGAACTATTGAATCACCAAATGGTATTGCTCCGTATTTGGCAGATGGAGTTTCTGCTACTGATGAAGTAAATTCTAATGCATTTCAAGATTACCAGCCTTCAATTATTGTGATGCCAAGAATATCTTTCTCTTTCCCAATTTCGGAAGACGCATTGTTTTTTGCCCACTACGATATTTTATCGCAAAGACCAACAACAGGAATTAGAAGTAATCCACTGGATTACCTTTATATTGAGAATATCTCGGCCAACACAATTAACAACCCTGATTTAAGACCCACAAGAACGATTGATTACGAGGTTGGATTCCAACAGGTATTAAGTAGATCTTCTTCGTTGAAAATCGCAGGTTTCTACAGAGAGCAAAGAGATGAAATTACGGTTATCAATGTAGCAGGGGCTTACCCAAAAACATATAGATCATTTGGTAACCTTGATTTTGGAACGGTAAAAGGGGTAACATTAACTTACGACAAGAGAAAATCTAAAAACCTATGGATGAAAGTTTCCTATACGCTTCAGTTTGCTGAAGGTACAGGTTCTTCTGCTGGTTCCTCATTAGCTCTTATTAATTCGGGACAGCCTAACCTAAGAGCGATATTCCCATATAGCTACGATCAAAGACATGCAGTGAATGCAACAGTGGATTTCAGATATGGCGAAGACAAAGATTATAACGGACCAGTAATCGCAGGAAAAAAGATTCTAGAAAACACAGGAGTTAACTTTACTGCAAACTTTGCATCAGGAACGCCATATTCTGCAGCAAAATCGGCAGTACCCTTAACAGGAGAACTTGCTCCAGTATTAGCAGGAACGCCAAACGGTTCTAGAAACCCAAGTCAATTCAGAGTGGCGCTTCAACTTGATAGAAACTTCATGTTGAAAATGGGATCAAAGAAACAAAAAACAGCAGCTTTAAATGTATACTTGTTATTTAATAACTTATTAAACACTAAGAATATCTTAGGGGTGTACAGAGCAACTGGTAACGCGAATGACGATGGATACTTGTCTGAAGCTCAATTTCAGTCAATTATTGCAGCTCAAATTGATGAAGCATCATTTAGAGAATACTACGCTTTGAGAATGAATAATCCTTTCAACTATTCTTTACCAAGAACAATTAGATTAGGAGTAAAACTTGACTTTTAAAAATAACAACTATGAAAAGAAGTAACATATATAACCTTTTTTTATTAGGTGTGGGACTAACACTTTCTATGTCGGGAGCGGCAAGAGAGTGGGTAGGAACATCAACTAAAACAAATAGTAGCTCAATTTCGACTAGGGCCGCATCGTGTGCACCAGCAAGTCAAAACAGAACACTGGCTTTTAACAACGCGAGTGCTTACATCGAAAACAGTGGATTGTTGTGGTATAACCGTTCTTTAGGAAGGGCTTCTTACATTATACCAAAAGATGCAGGAACTTCTCCAATATTTGCAGGAGGGCTCTGGATGGGTGGAGTAGATGCAACCAATCAATTGAAATTAGCGGCAATTCGTTTCCGATCTGATGGAAATGATTATTGGCCAGGGCCACTTACTACCGTTCCAGGATCAGGAAACGGAGTAGACAAAAGAGATTTTGGACCTGCAGACATAACAGCTGACGTTTGTGCTGAATGGGATAAGTTCTTTGTGATTACAAGGCAAGAAGTTGAGCAATTTAGAGCTTGGTATCAGTGTTCACAAGACCCTTCTTGTGATGCAGCTGTTGACTTTCCAGGATACTCTATTCCTTCAAGCATTACCGATTGGCCAGCTCATGGAGATGTTTCAAAGTTCCAAGATTATTACATTGCACCTTTCTATGATAATGATGGAGATGGAACCTACGATGTGGCAAATGGTGATTACCCTTGGTATGATATTGAAGAAGAGGTAGATTGTAGAACAAGTCGTCAGATTACTTTGTTTGGAGATTTTACGATCTGGTGGATTTTCAATGATAGAGGTAATATTCATACTGAGTCAGGTGGAGAGCCAATAGGAATGGAAATTAGAGGTCAAGCCTTTTCGTTTGCAACAAATGACGAAATTAATGACATGACTTTTTATAACTACGAGTTGATCAACCGATCAACACAAACTTTGTTTGATACTTATTTTGGACAAAATGTAGATACAGATTTAGGTTGTGCACAGGATGATTACGTAGGATGTGATGTGGGAAGAGGATTGGGTTACGCCTATAATGCGGATGCAACAGACGACAATTGTTCAAATGGTGCCGTTCCTTACGGAAGTAATCCTCCAGCAATTGGTGTTGACTTTTTCGAAGGTCCTTACCAAGATAATGACGGATTAGCAAACCCATACTTTGTAAACGGATCCTCAAACTTTCTTACAGAGGCTGTGCCAGGTAATGGAATTGGATATGGAGATTCTGTGGTAGACAATGAAAGATTTGGGATGAGAAGATTTGTATACTATAACAATTCTGCCGGAGGTAATCAAAGTGATCCAGATAACCAAATTGAACACTACAATTATTTGAGAGGTTTATGGAAAGATGGAGTGAAATTTCAGTACGGTGGAAATGCTTATCCAGCACCCATTGGTACTTCAACTTCAGGAGTTGATTGTGATTTCATGTTCCCAAGTGACCCGGCAACTGGCCGTAATACAGATCCAGAAGGATGGGGAACTGGTGGAAACACGTCTGTAGCTGCATTGCCATGGTCGGAATCATCAGTTGGAAACGCAGCAGGTGATAGAAGATTCTTGCAATCAGCCGGTCCATTTATTTTGGAGCCAGGTGCATTGAATAATATTACCGTTGGGGTAGTTTACGGAAGAGGTACTAGCGGAAACTTATCAGCAATTGCTAAACTGACTCAGGCAGATGATAAAGCACAGAGTCTGTTTGATAACTGTTTCGAAATTTTAGAAGGACCAGATGCTCCTAAATTATCAATTCAAGAATTGGACAAAGAATTAATCCTTACTATTGATCCAAAAGCCAATGGATCTGATATCGAGAATTATGCAAAATTAGACCCAACTATCGATACGAGTTTATTGGTAGATAGTTTGAAAGGAGTAAACGGAAGAAACAATTTCTATACTTTTGAAGGTTACCAGATCTTCCAATTGAAAGATAACTCTGTGTCGGCTTCAGATATTTATGACATTGATAAGTCAAGATTAGTTGCTCAGTTTGATATTGCAAATGGAATAACCAAATTGATTAACTATTCTGTGGACCCCGTGTTAGAAGTGGGAGTTCCTGAATTGCTGGCTAATGGCGCTGACGAGGGAATTAAACACTCATTAAGGGTAACTGAAGATTTGTTTGCAAAAGGAAATACTCGATTAGTAAACCACAAAACCTATTATTTCTTAATTATTGCATACGGATACAATGAGTTTAAGAAATATGACCCTACGAATGCTTTAGCGTTAGATGGTCAACAAAAACCTTATATCGCTTCAAGAAAAGGATTTGATGGAGGAGAAATTGCAGCTTACGGAGGAATACCTCATATCACCACTCCTGAAGCTGGAGGAACTGTTCAAAACGCGAACTATGGAGATGGAGTTGAAATAACTCGAATAGAAGGAATGGGTAACGGAGGAAGAGAGCTTGAATTGACTTCTCAATCTAGAATAGATATTGCCAAAAACAACAGAGCGGAAGAAGTAACCTACGAAGCAGGTAAAGGTCCAGTTGACATTAAAGTGATTGATCCATTAAACCTAATTGCTGATGAATATGAATTAAGATTTATTAAAGATGCTTCCAATAGAATGGATTCAGCTACTTGGGAATTAACGAGTTTGAGTACGGGTGAAGTTTATACTTCTGATGAAAGCATTGCACTTGGATATGAGCAATTGTTCCCAGATCTAGGATTTTCAGTAAATATTGAGCAATACAATCATCAAACAGTGTCAGTTAAAACAGATCCTGCAAGTTCAACAGGATCGGCTGAGCCAAGTACAAATTTGATCTCTTGGAGTTTAGAATACTCAGATCCAACTAAAGCTTGGTTAACAGGAATGCCTGACCAAGATGGAAATTCAGAATTCAATTGGATTAGGAGTGGAACACAAATAAGTGATCCAGCTACTCCGGACGGATCATACAATGATTACCAAGGACTAGATGATCAGCAACAGTTTGAAGGAATTGCAAATGGAACATTCGCACCTTTCAGATTAATGGGACCTCAGCCAGTGCCCAATTCACCGGTTGGAGGAGTGGGAGAAGCAACTGGTGCTCTCAAGTCATTCAATGGAATGTTGGAGTTACACAGTGTAGATGTTGTGTATACAAGAGACAAAAACTTATGGACGAGATGTGTTGTGTTGGAAACACAAGAAAGTACGACCTTAGCAGAGGGTGGTGCAAGTAAATTGCGACCAAGAGAAGCAGCTTCTATTGATAAAGAAGGAAGGCAAGCTGGTGATCCAGGCTACAATAGTTCGGAAGGTGATTTAGTGAGTGCAACAGGAATGGGTTGGTTCCCAGGATATGTGATTGATTTAGAAACCGGAGAAAGATTGAATGTTGCTTACGGTGAGGACTCTTGGTTGGCTGGAGATAACGGAAGAGACATGATGTTCAATCCAACATCTACATTCTCTCAAGGATTAGGAAGCTGGGTAGCTGGAGGTAAACACTACTTGTATGTCTTTAGAAATCAAGATATAGTTACTGAACCCGTGATTATGGCCAATGACGCCAGTCCTGTTACCCAATATGACAACGGTCAAAAAGTGTGGGATAAAATTAATAATGCCTCACAAAGAGGACAACTTTGGAGGTCATGTATGTGGGTAGGAATACCAATGACTATTCCTGGTAGAACATTTCTTGCAACAGATGCCATCCTAAAGGTAAGAGTGGAAACTGATTACGAAAGATATGCTACTGGAGGTAATGTGGTAAACGTTGTATCATCCACTACAGCTAACAATGAGGCATCTAGTAAAAATGAATGGTTTAATCTATACAAGTTTAATACTAACTCTGTAGCAACTGGAAAAGGCGTATTAGATACGGCTCAATCTGCGTTAGATTTAATTAATGTGGTGCCAAATCCATATTATGCCTACGCAAATTATGAGTCTAGTAGACTAGACACAAGAATTAAAATAACGAATCTACCTGAGAAATGTACAATTAGGATATACAACGTAGGTGGTTCGTTAGTAAGAACATTAACAAAAGATGATCCATTGACTTCAATAGATTGGGATTTGAAAAATGTGAACGGTGTGCCCATTGCTGGTGGAGTCTACATTATACATGTTGATGTTCCAGAAGTAGGAGAAAAAGTCATTAAGTGGTTTGGAGCTTTAAGACCACCAGATTTGACCAATTTCTAAGGATACCACAACTGTAAATTAATTATTTAAAGAAACATACTTTTATGAAACTTAAATTAACAATACTATCAATTGCAGCGCTGTTTTCAGTAAACACTTTCGCAGGAAATGAGGACCGAATTGGTGCCGCAGGAGCGACCCAATTGCTCATAAATCCTTGGGGAAGGACTTCTGGATGGGGAAATGCTGCTGGAGCTCACGTAAAAGGACTAGAGGCAATGCAACTCAACGTAGCTGGATTGGCTCTTGCTGGAAAAACGGAAATTAGTTTTGCAAACACAATCTGGATGCAATCAACCGATATCAATATCAATACTTTTGGTTTGGCACAGCGTGTGGGTGAATCAAGTGTATTAGGAATTAGTATAATGTCAACCAATTATGGTGATATTCCTGTCACAACAACGGAATTACCTGAGGGAGGATTAGGAACCTTTTCACCGTCAAGTTTCTTAATGAACTTAGCTTATGCAAGGGAATTTTCTGCCTCAATTACTGGAGGGATAAACGTCAAAATTATGAATGAAGGATCCTCAAATGCAAGAGCCTCTGGGGTAGCATTCGATGCAGGAGTTAGGTATGTAACCGGTGAGAATGATCAAATTAAAATTGGACTAGCATTGAAAAATGTAGGTCCACCAATGAAATATAGAGGTGATGGATTCTCAATTGAAACCATGAACCCTTTTACAGAAATTTCTACCACGACAGAACAAAGAACAGCTAATTTTGAGTTGCCTTCTTTGATTAATATCGCAGCAGCTTATGATTTCTTAATAAATGAAAACAATAAGTTGACATTAGCTGGTACTTTCACTTCTAACTCCTTCCAAAGAGACCAGTTTAGAGTAGGAGGTGAGTATAGCTTAAACGCTAAGAAAATTATGATCATCCTAAGAGCTGGATTGGCTTACGAGGAAGGAATTTTTTCTGACTCAGAAACGTTATCAGCCCTTTCAGGTCCTACAGCTGGAGTGTCATTAGATTTTCCTTTTGGGAAAAACGAATCATCTTTAGGTGTTGACTATTCATATAGAACCGCACCAGTACTTGGAGGTATCCACTCGGTAGGTGTGACGCTAAAGTTGGGTAACAGTGAGGATGAGTAGAATTGAACAAGATTGTTCTAAGTAAATAAAAATTTGTATATTTGTTTATACGAAGAATGAGAAAGAGAGTCGCAAGATTCTCTTTTTTTGCGTTATAAGAATTTCAAAAAAGAAGATATTATGTCGGATATTACTTATTATACGGAAGAAGGGTTAAAGAAGTTAAAGGATGAATTACACGAATTAGAAACTTTTGAAAGGCCCCGAGTTTCACAGCAAATTGCTGAAGCTAGAGATAAAGGAGACTTGTCGGAAAATGCAGAGTATGATGCAGCAAAAGAAGCCCAGGGATTATTGGAAATGAAAATTTCACAGCTTAAGACTCTTATCTCGACTGCAAGAGTTCTGGACGATACAGACATGGACACTTCTAAGGCCTTGATTTTATCCAAAGTGAAGATCAAAAACTTAAAGAATGGAACGGAGGTTCAATACACCCTTGTAGCTGAAAACGAAGCGAATTTAAAGGACAAAAAGATTTCTGTGGATTCGCCTATCGGAAAAGGACTTTTGGGACACAAGGTTGGAGATATTGCGGATGTTCAAACTCCAGGTGGAATTATTCAATTCGAAATCATGGAAATTTCAAGATAATGGCGACTATCTTTACAAAAATTATAAAGGGTGAAATTCCTTGCTATAAAATAGCCGAAAACGAACAGTTTTTGGCATTTTTGGACATCAATCCATTGACCAAAGGACACGCATTAGTCATTCCGAAAGTAGAAATTGACTATATCTTTGACTTGAAAGATGAAATGCTCACAGAAATGATAGTATTTGCTAAAAAGGTTGCGCTTCAAGTGGAAAAAGCGATACCTTGCAGAAGAATGGGAGTTGCTGTGATAGGATTAGAAGTTCCTCACGCTCACATTCATTTAGTTCCTTTAAATCAGGTGGAAGACATTAATTTTTCGAGACCAAAATTAAGCTTCACTCAAAAAGAAATGGAAGAGACCTTAGAAAAAATAGTAGAAGTTTAAAATAATTTCGGGATGTAGCTTAGTCCGGTTAAAGTGCTGGTCTGGGGGACCAGAGATCGGAGGTTCGAATCCTCTCATCCCGACAAAATTGGACAATAAAAAAGCCCTGAAGGAACTTCAAGGCTTTTTTTATTGTTTCAATTTGTTTCTCTAAAGAGAAAATACATTCATTTATTTTGAAAGAGCTTCGGCCACTTTTTTACCAATTTCTGCGGGAGAACTAGCAACACTAATTCCACACTCAGCCATAATTTTCATTTTCGCTTGTGCAGTATCATCAGCACCACCAACGATTGCTCCAGCGTGCCCCATTTTTCTTCCTTTTGGTGCAGTTTGTCCAGCAATAAACCCAATTACAGGCTTTTTATTGTTGTCTTTCACCCATCTTGCAGCATTTGCTTCCATGTCTCCACCAATCTCACCAATCATCACAATAGCGTCAGTTTCAGGGTCATTCATAAACATTTCAACAGCTTCTTTAGTAGTTGTTCCAATAATTGGATCGCCACCAATACCGATTGCCGTAGAGACTCCTAATCCAGCTTTTACTACTTGGTCAGCTGCTTCGTAAGTCAATGTTCCTGATTTAGAAACAATCCCTACTCTTCCTTTTTTGAAAACAAATCCTGGCATAATTCCAATTTTAGCTTCATCTGCAGTGATGATTCCAGGACAGTTTGGTCCAATCAATCTAGAATCTTTGTCAGACAAGTAAGCTTTTACTTTTACCATGTCGTTCGTTGGAATACCTTCTGTAATACAAACGATTACTCCAATATTGGAGTCAGCAGCTTCCATAATTGCATCAGCAGCAAATGCTGGTGGTACAAAAATGATTGAAACATTCGCTCCAGTTTCTTTAACAGCATCAGCTACCGTATTAAATACAGGTTTGTCAAGGTGTTTTTGCCCCCCTTTTCCTGGAGTTACTCCACCTACAACATTCGTCCCATATTCAATCATTTGACCTGCATGGAAAGTTCCTTCGTTTCCTGTGAAACCCTGAACAATTATTTTAGAATCTTTGTTTACTAGTATACTCATTGTATTTGATTGGTTTTTTTATGAATATTCAAAAGTAGTTTTTTATCCCTTCTTTTACAAAAATTAGGGTTTTAATATTTTGCATTTTTCTATCAAAATGACTTTCATATATAAATTTGCGAGAGCTCCATTTCTTCAATACAATTCCAACCCACTTTCTTTGGGAAGAGAAGAGTGAAAGAACACCTTACAAATTCTCTTCGATTAATTAAAATAAACCGTAATTTTGTCACATGATTTTAGATTCTACCGATACAATTTGTGCACTGTCAACTGCTAACGGAATGGGTGCAATAGCTATGATTCGTGTTTCAGGTGCCAGAGCTTTTGACATTGTTTCTACTGTGTTTTCGAAATCAATAGAATCGCTCGAATCGCATACGGCTCATTTTGGTACCATAAAAAATGACGGAAAACTCCTTGATGAAGTGGTTGTGACGGTATTTAAGAATCCGGCTTCATTTACTGGTGAAGATGTGGTAGAAATTGCATGCCATGGTTCGGTATTTATTCAACAAGAAATACTGAAATTATTACTCAAAAAAGGATGTCGACTTGCCAAGCCCGGTGAGTTTTCGATGCGTGCTTTTGCTAACGGAAAGTTTGAT
Organism: Flavobacteriales bacterium; assembly: GCA_965655625.1. Classification (GTDB taxonomy): domain Bacteria; phylum Bacteroidota; class Bacteroidia; order Flavobacteriales_D; family CAJJDF01; genus CAJJDF01. The sequence goes on from CBFHHA010000002.1 coordinate 113,110, forward strand.
TTGTCCCAAGCAGAGGCAATTTCTGACTTGATTTCTTCGACTACCGAAGCTGCTCACAAACTTGCTTTGCAACAAATGCGTGGTGGATTTTCGGATGAGATAAATTTGTTGAGAGAAGAATTGGTAAATTTTGCTTCACTCATTGAATTGGAGCTCGATTTTAGCGAAGAAGACGTTGAATTTGCAGACAGAAGCCAACTGAATGAACTGCTCGACAGAATTTCGGCCAAGTTAACGAGCTTAATAGATTCATTTTCTTTTGGAAATGCGATTAAAAATGGAGTACCCATTTCCATTATCGGAGCTCCCAATTCGGGTAAATCCACTTTGCTGAATAAATTCTTGAAAGAAGAAAAAGCAATTGTATCCAATATTGCAGGAACTACTCGTGATATTGTGGAAGACGAAATTGTGATTGAGGGAATAAAATATCGATTTATTGATACCGCAGGAATCCGCGACACAGAGAATGAAATTGAAAAAATAGGAATCCAACGAGCAATTGAAAAAGCCGGTAAATCGGCTATTATTCTCTATTTGTTTGACGCTTCGCACGATTTGAATAAGGTACAGAATGAGTTTGAAGTCTTAAAATCTCAACTAACAGGCGACTCAATTGATGTAATTTGGGTGGCTAATAAGATGGATTTATTGGAGAATAATTCTGTTTTAAATGGCTTGGATTGTATTCAAATTTCAGCATCTGAAGGAGATAATTTAGAAGAATTGACTCAAAAAATCATTGAAATTACCAACTCAAAAAATGCGGAAGAGCAGCAAGTTGTGGTAACCAATGTGCGTCATTATGAGGCCCTGACCAAAGCCAATGAGGCAATAAGTCAAGTTACCGATGCACTAGAAATGGGTATACCTGGTGACTTGGTAGCCGTAGATATACGCCAAGCTCTTCACTTTTTGGGAGAAATTACTGGTGAGATTTCTACGGATGAGTTGCTTGGGAATATATTTTCGAAGTTTTGTATTGGAAAGTAAGCATATCAGTACTCAAAAGTTATCAACAGACCTAAACAAGCTCAAAACCCCCACACATAAAGGGATAAACAAAAAATATATCACCTAACAACAACTATCAACTTCCGTTAAATCACAAATAACTGTACCTTATTTTGTACCTTTGACTTGGATAAGGACAAAATTATTTTGTACCTCACACAAACGTATACAAAGTGCTACATTCTGTTACACATTGATACGAAATGATTTAAAAACAAGGAATATGAGTAGCAACATTAAAATCCCAAAGGTTTGCAATCATTGTAACAGCAACTTTATCGCTAAGACTACGGTTACAAAATTTTGCTCTCATCGATGCGCAAGTGCAGCATACAAAAAACGAAAAAAACAAAATTTACTAATTGAAACACAAACAAGTGAATACAACAAGTCAAAAAGCATCGACCTTGATGTAATTCAAAAAAAAGAATACCTCAGCATATCTGAAACTTGTCTATTACTTGGTTTAAGTCGAATGACTATTCACAGACAAATTAAAGCCAATAAATTACCCTCATCAAAAGTTGGAGGAAGAGTAATTATTAAAAGAGCAGACATAAACAATTTAATAAACTAAATTATGGGCATAACAGTTAGAAAGAAACCAATAAGTAATGGAAGACTGAGTCTATACTTAGACTTCTATCCGCCTATAATTGATGAAAATGGCAAAACCACAAGAAGAGAGTTTCTAAAACGATATGTATACGTCAAACCCAAAAAAGAATCCGAAAAGCGACACAACAAAGAGCAATTAATATTTGCTGATGAAATAAGGATAGCAAGAGAAAAAGAGTTTTTTGTTAGTGGTGGTCGAAAACGTAAAAGCACTACAAAAGGAAAAGACTTTATCGCTTATTTTAACTCCCTTACAGAAAAAAGAATTGACAGCAACGGGAATCACGGTAATTGGAAAAGCGCTTTAAAATACCTTAAAGACTTCACTAATAATTCTTGCGCTACAACTGACATAGACATTCAGTTCTGTAAAGAATTTAAAGAATACCTTCTTAATGCTCAAAAGCTAAACACAGTCAAAGGACTAAAACTATCCCAAAACTCAGCTGTTAGCTACTTCAACAAGTTTAGAGCAGCGGTTAGAGAAGCATACAAAGACAAACTATTAGATACAAACCCCATCGATGACATTAAAGGTATCAAGCAACAAGAATCCATAAGAGAATTTCTTACTAAAGAAGAACTTCAATTATTAGTTAACACCGAGTGTGAGCTTGAAGCATTAAAAAAAGCAGCTTTATTTTCTGCTTTAACAGGATTACGTTGGTCTGACATCGCAGAACTTAGATGGGGAGATATACAGACTACTGAGGGAGAAAGCTTCATTCACATTAGTATGAAGAAGACGGGAGACTCTCTGCTTCACGAGATAAGTGAAAAAGCTGTACAAATTCTTGGAACACCTGAGTCTCGTGAAACAAAAATATTTGAAGGTCTTAAATATTCTGACCACAACAACCACAAACTCAAACTTTGGCTACTAAAAGCAGGTATTCACAAGAAAATTACTTTTCACAACTTTCGGCATACATACGCAACCATACTACTGAATAGCGGTATTGATATACTAACCGTATCTAAAATGCTCGGTCACAAGAACATTCAGACTACAATGATTTATACCAAAGTCTTGACAGAAACCAAAAGAAAAGCTGCTAACATTATTGATTTAGATTTATGACAATAGATACGGAATACCTCAATCAATATTTGGAGCAGGACTCTCAAAGATATTTTGCTAAAAAAGAATTTTTCAATAAAAACATCCCCATAATTGAAAGATGCTTTTTAGAAATGGCTAACAAATATCTTCAAGACAAAAATTCTGACAATAAGAAGATTAAATCCAAAGAGGGTTTCGATGCCTTTTACAGGCAATTCCACAAGGTTCTAACACTACTCCCTCTTTCCGAAAATGAGGAGGTCAAAAGTAAATTAAAAGAAATCGGTTTTGTAGACTCGGTATTGTATTGGATGACTTCACCTACTCCAATTACCTCAGAAATTGAAAGACTAATGAAGGTTAAGGGGTTGACAATCTTTCCTTTTGCTTTTTTTACTGCATTTGATTTTCACATTCAAGTTAAATTTAAGAATGAAATGTTTGAGTCCTTTGGCTACTCTGAATTGAAGGATGGCAAAGAAATCAATCTTCTATATAAAGACTTTGCCAAAAGGATTGAACGCATAGAGTATAACAGGAAGAAAAAGCAACTACCTAAAACGAATCACTTCGAAGCCGAAATGTTGGCAATAATAGAAGAGACCGAAGATATAATCGGAAACTCTAAAGAAACTAAAAAACTTCTTTTGAATGGAGCAAAAGGAAATACCTCTCATTGTATTTCTCTATTAAGTTTATTCATCTGTGATGGAATCAGTAAGAACAAGGCATATCAGGAAATATACCCGCTATTACTGCTACTCAAATTAGACAGAGAACTGTTAACAGAAGAAGAATTTTACAATACAAAAGACAACTATGATTGTGACTTTAAGGCATATCAAATCTCCCGTTGTAAGAAAATATTGAAATAATTTTGGACCGTATTTTCGGGAAACTTCCTGAATAAACGGTCCAAAAACTGAGTGCGATTATCACGAATTTTGAACTATAAAAAACGATTTAATACTTCTTAATTATGAATCAAGCACAATCAAGTCTTTCAGCAGACTTAAAAAAACTTATTACTGAAACCATTCGTCACGAATTAAAATCACTAAACCAACCAAGCCCTTCCTCACAAGAAACAATGTCAGCGATTGAAGCTGCTACTTATCTTAAAATCAAGGTTAAAACCTTATATGATAAAGCACAGAATAACGAAATCCCTTATTCACGTGTCGGTGAGCGAAAGTACCTTTTCTTTAGGTCGGATTTAGAAGAATACGTTCTTCAATCCAAACAAAAGAGTAGACAACAAATTACTCAGGAGGCACAAGACTACCTACGCTCGTAAACTATTTCTTATGAGCACATGCAAGAACTATGAGACCTTGATGGAAATCAAACTAATACTTCTTTCCATAGAGGGTACACGCTATAATATTGACGATTGGATTCCATACAACGTAGTGAAACGATTTTTCAACTACGGAGATAGTCAAATGCGGATTATAGAAAAAGAACAAAGTCTAATCACCTCCAAAATCGGGAACAGAAAGTTCTATAAAAAATCATCAATAACTGAGTTATTGAATAAAAACATCAAATAATGAATAATTGGGGAATACACTGCATACAGTACCTTTCGAAGAAGTCCATAGAAAGCATTAATACGGGACAAACACCTTTAACACCTAAATACAATTTAACTTTCGTTGAAAAAAACACGGGGCTTTTAAGCACAACATCAGACTTGGATTTAAAGAAACGAAAAAGACTATGTTCATTTGTTGCTTTCCGTGATACCTATTCGAGACTCTACAAAAAAAATAGAGTATCAATATTAACGATAGTAGTCAATGATGCGGATTATCCTAAAATTGGAAAATTCATCAACACCATAACGAGAAAGCTAAAAAGAAAAGGGATTGAGCGACTCGGCTACATTTGGGTTCGTGACATTGGCGATATTAAATTCGAAAAACATTATCACGTTCTCATAGCTACTTCTCCCATAACAAAAGAACTATTCTTTGAAATGTTCCACAAAAAGAAGCACAGTAACTATGAAGTTCAATTTGTACGAAGTACTAATGGAATAACTCGCTACTTAACAGACAAGGAGTTATTTGCAGCGAAAAGACAGAGAGCATATCAAGCATCTCGAAAGTTCAAAAACCCTAAAAACAGCATTGTAAAATGCATTTAATACATACCTATCCAAGTATTATATGTGATGAAATGGCTCGAAACTTCACTAAACACATTGTTTCGTTCCAAGATACCTTGCTCACACCTAAATTTGATTAAAAACTATGAAAACAGACCCTTTAACACAAGAACAATTTGAACCCGCAAGAACTAACCAAAGGTTTGCAAGTGCGAAAAACCGCATTAGATACCACAACCTTGTAGCGAGAGAAAAAAGAATGATTACACGTGAAATTGATTATTCCATATCAAGTAATTGGAATATCCTACTTAAACAACTTGCAGGGAAAGACAAAGTGGTTCGTTCACGTGAATTTCTTTTAGGAGCAGGTTTTAACTTTAGCTTCTTCCAACGTGCATACAGAGAAGATGGTGAGGTTATTTACAGAATATATAACTGTGGGTTTTACATTATCGATGATACAGTAACAATTATAAAAATAGAATTATGACACCAATAGAAGCAGGCTCTCCGTTTACTCCAATAGGAGATGCACCGTCAAAAAATGAATCTTCTTTTCTACTCATACTCACGTTTGCGTTAATTGCTACCTCATTAATTGTTATGCAGAGTAATGGAGTCTACACTATTGACAACAAAGAGTAATAAATATTTTCAAAAGTTATAATTATGAGCAAAAAAATAGCACTCTATTGCCGAGTAAGTACAGCAGAACA
>CBFHHA010000003.1:0-102514 GCA_965655625.1 Flavobacteriales bacterium
CCGTAACGATGACTGGGAATAGAAAAGTGAATGCTATCTCAATAAATGAGGAATTAACTAACTTGGATAAAGAAGAATTGGAAGACTTATTGGTCATTGCCACCAATGATGCTTTGCAAAAAGCGGAGCGAGTTAATGAATCTGAAATGAAAGCAGCTTCTGCTGGAATGCTTCCTGGGATGTAATGGTTTTACTTTGTTGTTAGAGTTCGGCAGAAGGTGTTTTTTATCATTGAACTTTCATTCAAGTTAAGTGTACCAAAACTAAAAAAAACCCATGACTATGAAAGTTGAGATAAAAAATCCTTGTTCTGAGGATTGGTCCAAAATGAAAATTGGAGTAAAATCGAGACACTGTGAAATGTGTGTAAAATCTGTTGTTGATTTTACTGAAATGACCCGAGATGAAATTTTGGTATATTTAATTCAAAATCAAAATCAATCGACATGTGCCAGAATGTTGGGAGGTCAAACTGATTTTCATTTTACTGAACTAGAAGCCATGATAGAAGGGACACGGAAACACCTTGGAAATAGGGCTTTTTTAGTTTTATCCTTGGCTACTTTGGCTCTGGCTTCGTGCGATACGCAACCTGTATCTGTTGATGGTTTTAATCCCACACAAGGAGAATTAATCCAAGTTGATACCTTGATATCTAAAGATACAACCTTCCCAGCAAAAAACGAGATAGATACGCTTCCTAGGCAAGATGATACTGAAATAGGGAAAATAGTATCGAAAAAGTCAGTTTGCGAACCAAAGAAAGGCGAAATTGATTCCGTTTTTATGGGAGACATAGTGATTATTCAGCCTGAGGTAATTGAGCCAGAAATATTGGGATTGGTGACTGCGGAACCTGAACCTGAACCTTTGCTAACGAGCGATTCTACTATTCATGATTTTGTAGAAAAGATGCCAGAGTTTGTGGGAGGCGTGGATAGCTTAATGGCCTTTCTTTCGCGGAATCTGACTTATCCCAAGCAAGCCAAAAGAAATGAAATAGAAGGAACTGTTTATGCTCAATTTGTTGTTAATACAGATGGGAGTATTTCTGATATTAACATACTTAAAGGAGTTGGCTATGGATGTGACGAGGAATCAAGAAGAGTTCTTGGTTCCATGCCGAAGTGGATTCCAGGTGAAACCCACGGAAAAATGGTGAGAGTAAAATATACTTTGCCATTCAAATTTAGGCTGAAATAAATCGGACAAAGTGCTATGGACAAGAGAGACATTCGTAAAAAGTATCTAAACAAAAGAAATTCGTTATCGGCTCAATTTGTGAAATTAGAAAGCTTGAAAATTTCTGACATCATTTCTCAGAATTTTAAAATGGAGGAGAAAACAGTCCATTGTTTTATTCCAATTTCTAAAAAAAATGAAATTGATACTTGGCTATTGATTGACAGAATCATGGAAAAGGGCAGAGTAGTGGTTCCAAAAGCAAATTTTAAAGACAACTCCATGTCTCATTTTTATTTTGAAAAGGATACGAAGTTGGTTCAGAATAAATATGGAATTCTTGAACCAAAAAATGCGGAAAAATGTAATGTTGAAGACATTGATATTGTTTTGTTGCCATTGTTGGCTTTTGATAAAAAAGGTTATCGAGTAGGGTATGGAGGTGGTTTTTACGACAGGTTTATTGCTCAGTTGTCAAAAAAAACGCAACTAATTGGACTTTCTCTTTTTGAACCTATTGGTGAAATAAAAGATATTGATACCTTTGACAAGAAAATGCATTGTTGCATTTCACCCACCCAAATATTTTATTTTGAGTAACATCAATCCACTTTCAAAATTACCAATCATGGAAACCTTCTATACCGTTCAGGGAGAGGGGTTTTATTCCGGTCGCCCCGCTTTTTTTATACGAGTGGCTGGATGCGATGTAGGTTGTGTATGGTGCGATGTAAAAGAGAGCTGGGATACCAACGACCACGAAATTCTGTCGGTTGCCAACTTGGTGAAACAAGTGGCAGAATCAGGAACCAATTTTGTGGTAATCACTGGGGGTGAGCCAGCCATGTATGATTTGACTTATTTGACTCAAGAAATTCATCAGTTGAATATCGAAATAGCCGTAGAAACTTCTGGAGCTTATGAATTAAAAGGTGAGTACGATTGGATTTGTTTGTCACCAAAGAAATTCAAATCACCTTTGGATTCAGTTATTTCAAGAGCCCATGAACTAAAGGTTGTCGTGTTTAATAAATCAGATATTGAATGGGCAGAAACTCATGCTAAACGAGTTCCTGCACATTGTAAACTTTACATGCAAGCTGAATGGGAGAAGAAAATGAAAATGTATGAGTTAATTTTGTCTTACATCACCAAGAATCCTCAGTGGAGTATTTCTGTTCAAACTCACAAATATTTAGGGGTGGATTAACTATAAAGCTCTGCTCGTTGTTCTTTTAATTTGTCACTTTCAATAAACTCATCGTAGGTCATTAATTTATCCAAATGGCTTGTCGGTCCTAGTTCTACAATTCTGTTTGCAACCGTTTGTACAAACTGGTGATCGTGTGAAGTAAAGAGTACCGTTCCTTTAAAATCTGCCAAAGAATTGTTCAGTGCTTGAATAGATTCTAGGTCAAGGTGATTGGTAGGTTCGTCCATAATCAATACGTTTCCTGAGAGCAACATTACCCTGGATAACATACATCTTACTTTTTCTCCTCCTGAAAGTACGTTACTTTTTTTGAAAACCTCTTCGCCTGTAAACAGCATTTTTCCTAAAAAACCACGGATAAATACTTCGTCTTTTTCATCCGAATATTGTCTCAACCAATCTACTAAATTGTCGTCTCCGTTAAAATACTCGTCATTTTCGTTTGGCATGTAAGCAGGAGTAATGGTTTGTCCCCATTTTATTTCTCCCCCATCTGCTTCCATCTCTCCAATCAAAGTTTTAAAGAGTGCGCTAATAGCATTGCTATTTTTCCCCACGAATGCGATTTTGTCTCCTTTGTTTACGTTGATATGGAAATCTTGAAATAATCCTTTTTTGGTTAAATATTCCACTTCCAATATTTTATCACCCGCCTCTCTCGACTGATCAAAAATAATCGCAGGGTATCTTCTGCTGGAAGGTTTAATTTCTTCTACACTTATTTTGTCTAGCAGCTTCCTTCTGCTTGTTGCTTGTTTCGATTTAGAGGCATTGGCACTGAATCTCGAAATAAAATCTTGTAATTCTTTCTTCTTTTCCTCGGCTTTCTTGTTTTGGTTGGCTCTTTGCCTGGTTGCAAGTTGGCTACTTTCGTACCAGAAAGTGTAGTTACCCGTAAATAAATTCAGCTTGCTGTAGTCAATATCTGCAATGTGGGTACACACCGTATCCAAGAAGTGTCTATCGTGCGAAACCACAATTACCGTGTTCTGAAAATCCAATAAGAAGTCTTCTAGCCACGACACCGTATTGATATCCAAATCATTTGTCGGTTCATCCAAAATCAAAATATCTGGATTACCAAAAAGGGCCTGAGCAAGAAGAACTCTCACTTTTTCGCTCCCGCTCAAATCTTTTACCAATGAATAGTGTTTGTCTTCAGGAATGTTAATTCCACTCAGCAAACTTTCAGCTTCTGGCTGTAAATTCCAACCGTCCATTTCGGCAAACTCAGCTTCTAGCTCGGCAGCTTCCATTCCGTCAGCTTCACTAAAGTTTTCTCTGGCATACACTTCCTCTTTCTTTTTCATGTTCTCCCAAAGCTTGGAATGTCCCATCAAAACAGTGTCGAGCACCGTTACGTTGTCGAACTCCGAGTGGCTTTGTTTTAGCACAGCCATTCTCTTGCCAGGTTCTATAGCAACTCTACCAGATGTAGCTTGAATATCGCCAGCCAAAATTTTTAAAAAGGTAGATTTTCCAGCACCATTTGCCCCAATCACACCGTAGCAATTTCCTTGTGTAAACTTGACGTTTACTTCGTCAAAAAGAATTCGTTTTCCGTATTGTAAGGAGATATTTTCAGTAGAAATCATAGTAAATCATTGTAATTGACTGCAAAGGTAAGGTTAAAATGATAACTAGGCAACGGGTTGGCTGTTTGAGTTTGATTTGATAGCGTGAGGTAGGAAAGTCTTTTTATCCAAAATAAAAACAATTAGTCATTCCGCACTCAATGTGGAAACTGTTAATTTAATACTCCAATTTTAGTAAACAATCCCTGTGTCAAGTTCAGAATGACTTGCTTTTTTCTTTTCGTTTGTCCTCCTCAAGAAGGCAAGGATCTTAATTTGAGAATGTTGATAGTTGAATATGATTTCCGTTTTCACGGAAATGACAACCTGAAGGAATAATCAATTAACTCTTCATAAATACAACGGGATTTTGCTCTCTCAAGTTATACCCGCTTGTCATCACTTCCCCGTATGCTCCCGTACTATGAATTTTAATTAGATCACCTCTTTTGGTTTCGTTTAATGAGATTTTTTTTCCGAAACAATCAGATGATTCGCAGATTGGGCCCACTACATCGTAAAATTCTTTCACCTCAGTATTTGAACTTAGGTTTTCGATAAAATGAGACGCTTGATAGAGAGCAGGTCGAATAAGTTCGGTCATTCCGGCATCCAAAATAACAAAATTTGTTTTTACTCCATTTTTCAGATACAAAACTTTAGAAATCAGGCTGCCGCAATTTGCAACCAAACTTCTGCCAAGTTCAAAGTGAATTTCTTGAAGAGGAAGAGGTTCTAAGAATTGATTGAACACACCAAAAAACAACTCAAAATCCGGAATGGGTTTGCCCAATGGATTTTGATAATCTATTCCTAATCCACCTCCCAAGTTGAGGTGAGAGATTGCTATTCCTCTCTCATAGAACCAAGTGTTTAGCTCGTTTACTCGAATACAAAGGTTCTTATATGGCGTCATCGAGGTAATTTGTGAACCGATATGAAAATGAAGCCCAGTGAGTGTTATATGATGCCAAGTCTTAAGTTTTTCGATAAGTTCTTCGAGTTCCCAGCTGTTTATCCCAAATTTATTCTCTTCTAGTCCGGTGGTAATATATTTGTGAGTTTTGGCATCCACATTAGGGTTCAGTCTTAGTGCGATGCGCGCCACTTTGTTCTGTTGTTTTGCCAATTCATTGATTACCTCTATTTCTTGTACAGATTCGCAGTTAAAGGAGAAAATATCATGAGCCAAACCAATTTCTATTTCCTCGTCTGATTTGCCCACTCCAGCAAATGCGATTTGATTGGAATCGAATCCAGAGTCAATAGCTTTGGCTACTTCGTTTCCGCTCACACAATCGGCACCAAATTCTTTTTGTTGTATAATTTCCAGCAGTTTATCGTTTGAGTTAGCTTTCAACGCATAATGAATGTGGTACCCGTGCGATTTTGCATGGCGTTTTGCTTCGTCTAGTGTTGAGTGAAGCAAATCCAGGTTGTATTCGTAATAAGGAGTTTTGTGGGTCTTGCTACTAGTCATTTTTCACAGAATTAAAGAGTCCATTATTCAAGGAAATAAGTGCATCTTTCTTGTGATTTGTGTCAATTACAATAGAGACATTGTGCTGACTTCCACCATACGATACCATACGGATTGGGATGTGTTTAAGACAATCAAAAAGCTGATTTCCCGATCCCATCGATTCGTGAGAAAAATTACCTACCACGCAAACAATCGAAAGTTGTTTGTTGATTTCTACCTCGCCCAAATAGCGCAATTCTTCGTGTATCAAATCTAGATTTGTGTTGTCGTCAATTGTGATGGATACGGCAACTTCTGAAGTTGTGATTACGTCAATGGGTGTTTTGTACCGTTCAAAAATGTCGAAAATTTTTCGTAAAAATCCATAGGCCAAAAGCATTCTCCCAGACTTTATTTTAATTGCGGTAATTCCGTCTTTGGCTGCAATTGCTGTAAATTCTCTGTTCTCAATGTCCTTAGCGATTTTTGTGCCAGGTTTGTTTGGTTCCATGGTGTTTTTTAACCAAATAGGGATGCCAGCGAGTTGGGCAGGATACACACTTGCCGGGTGCAATATTTTAGCTCCAAAATAAGCTAATTCAGCAGCTTCATCGTACGACAAATACTCTATAGAAAAAGTATCTTCCACAATTCTTGGGTCGTTGTTGTGCATTCCGTCTATGTCTGTCCATATCTCAACCTCCGTTGCCGAAATAGCAGCTCCTATAAGCGATGCGGTATAGTCGCTTCCGCCTCTTTTTAAGTTGTCTATTTCTCCAAAAACATTTCGGCAAATGTATCCCTGTGTGAGGTAAAGTGAACTGTTGCAATGAACCATTTCTCGCTCTATATTGTGTTTTATATAGTAACTATCTGGCTCCAGATCTTTGTCGATTCTCATAAAATCCAACGCAGGTAGAAGGCAAGAATGAATCTTTTGTTCTTCCAAATGCAACTGAAACAAAGCAGTAGAAAGTAATTCTCCTTGGGCCAAAATCGATTTTTCTTCGTGAAGTGTAAATAAATCTTCTGTAAAAGAACCAATGTAGGCAAAGTGACTTTCGATTAGTTCTTTACCTTTCTTGAGTTGAACTGTTGTTTTTAATAATTCCTCGGCAAACTTCTGATAGCCTTCAGCGAGCTGTTTGATTTCTTTTTTCGCTTCATTTCTGTCGTTCCGATACAGCAATTGAGCAATGTTCGATAAAGAATTGGTCGTTCCGCTTATTGCCGAAAGAACGATTATCGCTTCCTGGTTCTTTATCAGTTTGGCAACTGTTTTCATTCTGGAAGGAGAGCCCAAAGAAGTACCTCCAAATTTTATTACTTTCATACTTAAATTAAATATTTAACAAATGTAGTGTAATATTTAACAAGTAAAAATATGTCGAATTCTTTTTTTTACGATTCAAACAAAAAAAAAGACCCAAGAAAATTTCTTGAGTCTTACAGTTATTTGCAGGGTTGAGTGAATTAGTTCAACTTAATCCAAACCTTTGAATTTCTGGATTGCTTCAGTGCCGTTAGATTGAGTTTTTTTTAGCCATAATTCATCATTTTTCAATCGAGTAATAGTCCATTTGTCCGGTATTACTTGACCTTCTATGGAGAGGATTAATACTGTTTTATCGGAGTTAAATTCCCAAGTTCCAGAACCTGTTGCTTTGAACCCTTGTGGAGTTTCTCCTCCGTAATTGAATTTGTCATCTTTCTCGATAGTTAAAGTTATTCCTCTCGAAAAATCTGAAATATCAGCACTTCCGTCTACTGATTCTGTTAATTCCCAGGTATTGACAAGTCTCGCCTTTTTTGTTCTTAAAGATAGGCTCGGTCCATCTTCGTATTTGTTGCATGAAGCAGTTCCAAATAAGATAGCCGCGGCAAATAGCAGTGAGGTAAGTCTAATTGTTTTAATCATTTTTTAGTTGGTTTTAGTTTGTATATTTCTTCTTTATTTATGGATACTTTGTATTTTTCTGATAATGAATTTAACCACTCGCTCTCTAAGTATTTTTGATATTCAGAAATTACGATTCCTCTCACTTCTTTCAATTCTTTCTTCTGAGGGGGTATTATTTCGTTAATTTTTAGAAATACAAATTTACCTTCGATGAGTTTCAATTCAGACATTCCTTGATTAATCGGAAATTGTGAAAGAACTTCATTTCCTTCGATTTCAATTTTACCTTCTTTAGCTGTTAGGTCCAGTTGTGACGCTTTGTTTCCTTTCATTAATATTTCTTGTGAGGAAAGTCCCGAGTCTTTTGCCAAGATATATGTTTCTTGTATGATATCTTTTTTAGCCGAGGAATAGATTTCAACGTCAACTCTTTTTTTCCACTTATATTTCTCTTGAGTAGATTCAAAGAACTTTTCAAGTCCTGTGGTATCTTTACTCGATTTAGTCCAAACATTTTGGTCTGATATTTCAAATAAAAGAATACCATCTTCAAACTCTTTTACCAAAGATTTGTATTCAGGGTATTTGGTAAATAATTGTGATTTCTCATAATTGTAAAAGTACTCATTGGTAAATTCTTTGAAATTCGACTCTATATCTTGCTGAGCAGCTGGTAAATGGGTGGTAAGGTAGTTTCTGAACTCTGAGACTTTAACTTTGGTTGAGAGCTTAAAAAATCCTGGAACTTTTTTGTACTTGAAAGCAACCTTGTCATCATCCGCTTTGAGTCTTCCAATTACTTCTTCGCTGAAACTGTTTTTAATCCATTTCGAAGATTTGTCTGTGTATTGGTATTCCTTTTTTAATTTATTCACAAAGTGTTCTTTGGTCTTCCCACTTCGGTCGCCTCGCTTGATGGTTGAAAGAATCTCACTTTTCATTGCTTCAAAACTTCCAATAGGTTCAGATTTTATTTTTTTTACGATGTGCCATCCATAGGATGTTTTAAAAGGTTCAGAAACAGCTCCATCTTTTTCTAAAGAAAATGAAACTTTTTCGAATTCAGGAACCATCCTTCCAGAGCCAAACATGGGTAATTCTCCTCCCTTGTCGGCAGATGTATTGTCATCAGAATATTCTTTGGCTAAAGTGGCAAAATCTCTCTTTCCAGAAAGAAGTTCTTGATAAATATCTTTTATTTTTGCTTCGGCATTCGCCTTTATTTGTGCATCTGCATCAGCTGGAGCTTTTGTATAAATATGTGCCACTTGTACTTTACCCGGGTTTGGTCTCTTGTCATTCACTTTGATTAAATGATAGCCAAACCTTGTTTTTACAGGCATTGATACTTCACCTATTGGGGTGTTGTAAGCAGCATCCTCAAACGGATAAACCATTTGAAAAGCAGTGAAATAACCAAGTTTTCCTTTGTTTTCCTGAACAGATGGATCTTGAGAATATTTTACTGCGACCGTTTCGAAATCGGCTCCGTTCATAATTTCTTTTCTAGCTTCCAATGCCTTCTCATAAGCATTTCCTTCCATTATTAGGATGTGACTCGCATTTATTTCAAACTTTTTTCTGTCGTAAGCTTCTTCGATTAATTCCTCTGTGGCACTAGGATCAGATAAATATTTTTCTGCAGATTTCTCTACGTACCCTTTTAATTCATTTTGTAACCTGGATATGGTATCCAATCCAGCCGCTTTTGCATCAGCTACTTTGAGCTTGAATTTCACAAACATTTCTGTGTAAGCGTCTAAAGAGGCCTTGTCATACTTTACATCCGAATTGTTTTTGGTGTAGTTATATAAAAATTCATCTTTTCTTATCTCTTCGCCAGCTACTTTTAATAAAACAGGATTGTTTTGAGCTAAAAGCGAGTTAACTAAAAGTAGAGATAAAGTTGCTATCAGTGTTTTCTTCATTGCTTTATTTATTTTTATAAATCGAAAGGCTAATTTACCCTTTTTTTTATAAAAACAGAAAGTAAAGACGAAAACCTATTTTAAACTATAATTAGGTGCCTCTCTTGTAATAGTCACATCATGGGGATGACTTTCTTGAATACTAGCCGAAGTGATTTTAATAAATTTAGCTTCTTTCAGAGCTTCGATATCTTTTGCCCCGCAGTAGCCCATTCCAGAGCGCAATCCACCAATTAATTGATGCATCACTTCACTTAGGTACCCTTTAAATGGAACTCTTCCCGAAATTCCTTCAGGCACTAACTTTTTATCATCGTTTTCGCTGTCTTGAAAATACCTGTCTTTCGAACCTTTTTTCATTGCTTCAAGTGAACCCATTCCCCTGTAAGTTTTGAATTTTCGTCCTTGGTAAATAACAGTTTCTCCCGGTGACTCTGCTACTCCAGCAAACATTGACCCTAGCATAACCGAACTTGCTCCAGAGGCAATAGCTTTTACTATATCGCCCGTAAAACGAATTCCACCGTCTGCAATGACAGGAATTCCAGATCCTTTTAATTCTTCTGCAACATTCATAATTGCCGATAGTTGAGGGACTCCAACACCCGCAATAATGCGAGTAGTACAAATGGAACCTGGTCCAATTCCCACTTTCACTGCATCAGCTCCAGCATCTGCAAGCATTCTTGCAGCTTCTGCCGTGGCAATATTTCCCACAATCACTTCTAATGTTGGGTATTCTTTTTTAACTAACTTCAGTTTGTCAATTACACCCTGTGAATGTCCGTGTGCCGTATCGATAACAATTGCATCTACTCCGGCTCCAACAAGTGCAGCCACCCTTTCTAGTGTGTCGTGAGTAACGCCCACAGCCGCACCAACTCTCAGTCTTCCTTGTTCATCTTTACAAGAGTTTGGGTGTTTTTTTACTTTTATAATATCTCTGTAAGTAATGAGTCCAGTTAATTTATTGGCGTCATTTACAATCAATAATTTTTCAATCTTATGTTGCTGAAGAATTTTTTCAGCCTCAACCAACGAAATTTCATTCACTGCCGTAACTAATTTTTCACCTGTCATTACCTCCGTAATGTTTTTGGAGTTGTTTTTTTCAAAACGTAAATCTCGGTTTGTCACAATTCCTTTCAGTAATCCAATTTCGTCCACAATTGGAATACCACCAATTTTGAATTCGGCCATCAGATTTAAAGCATCTCCAACAGTAGCGCTAGAGGTTAAAGTAACCGGGTCTGTTATCATTCCGCTTTCACTTCTCTTTACTTTTCTCACCTCTTTGGCTTGAGACTCAGCAGACATGTTTTTATGTATAATTCCCATTCCACCTTGTTGCGCAATTGCAATAGCCAATTCAGATTCTGTCACCGTATCCATCGCAGCCGATAGAATTGGAGTTTTGATAGAAATGTTTTTGGTGATTTTGCTTTCTAGAGTAACCGCATTTGGTAAAACATTAGAATAAGCTGGGATCAAAAGAACGTCATCGTAAGTTAGACCTTCTTGCACAATTTTAGAATGAGACATAGTCGTTTGTTTTTCTGTAATTGCATGCAAATGTACGACTTTTTTTTCTGTTTCTTTGATTTTTTTTTAAGTTTACATTAAGCCCAAAATGTAATAAACCGAATTAATTTCCTTTTGAATTTTGAATAAGGTGGAAGTATAGTTTTGAGAGTTGTAAAGCCAATGCGCTGAGATAGAACGGCTCGTTGGTTGCTGAATTCTAGAAATCCAAACTCTCCATGTGCTTTGCCAATTCCGCTGTGGTTAACTCCACCAAATGGCAAGTGGGGTTGAGCAAATTGAATGGTTGTTTCGTTGATTGCTGTTGTTCCAGCGCTGGTATTTTGTAGCACAAACTGTTTATTTTTTCTGTTTTTACTAAATAAATAAAGTGCCAAAGGCTTTTCGGTTTCTTGCACAACTTCCATAGCATCGGTCAAGGTAGAAAATGAAATGATTGGCAAAATTGGCCCAAAAATCTCTTCCTTGAATATAGATGATTTCGAGGTCAAATTGGAAACTAGCGTAGGAGATATAAAGTTTTTATCTGGATTTACGACTCCCCCAACCAAAATCTCTCCCTCTTCTTTCTGGGTTACTTCGAGCAGGTCAACTAGTCTTTTATAATGAATGGGATTCACAATCTTGGTTCTCGACTCATCGGTAATTGGAAACTGAATAGTTATTTGTTCAATGAGTGCTTTCTTGAGAGCTTCTGCTTGTTTTTCGTGTACCAAAATGTAGTTTGGTGCTATGCAAGTTTGCCCTGAATTAATGAACTTTCCCCAAACAATTTTTTGGGCAGCATCTTTTATGTTGGCAGTTTCATCTACAATAGTGGGGTTTCTACCTCCCAATTCAAGAGTTACGGAGGTTAAATTTTTTGCGGCCGCTGTCATGACTATTTTACCCACGCTTGGACTACCAGTAAAGAAAATATGATCGAAAGGGAGGTTAAGAAGCTCTGTAGAAACGGATACATCTCCCAAAATCACCTTAACTTCTTGGCTACTGAATAACTCAGAAATCATTTTTTCAATAAGATTGGAGGTGTTGGGAGTGTGCTCGCTCGGTTTAATGATTGCCGTACAGCCTGCCCCAATTGCTGATATTAAGGGACCAATGCATAAATTAAAAGGATAATTCCAAGGTGCTATGATTAAGGTAACTCCCTTGGGCTCATATTGAATATGAGAGTTAGTTCCCCAAAAGGACAAACTAGTCGAAACTTTTTTGGATTCCGCCCAATCCGATAAATGGATCCTGTGTTGTTTTATTTCATCGAGTATAGGCTTTATTTCTGTTAGTAAAACTTCTTCTCGTCCTTTTTCAAAGTCTTTATAAATTTCATCACAAATAAACTGTTCGTTGTGCCGAATCCAGTTTTGTAACTTTTTCAGTTTCGCCAACCGTGACTGGATAGTTCTTGACTGAAGTTCTTTTTGAAAATAGTCCTTTTGCGATAAGAAGATTTCGTTTATCATGATTAATTGGTTTCTTCTAACATTAATTTACGTAATAGATTGAACCCCGCAATAGCAGATTGCGAAATATTT
Source organism: Flavobacteriales bacterium (assembly GCA_965655625.1). Lineage (GTDB taxonomy): Bacteria > Bacteroidota > Bacteroidia > Flavobacteriales_D > CAJJDF01 > CAJJDF01. The sequence goes on from CBFHHA010000003.1 coordinate 12,337, forward strand.
CTTTCTCTGTTGTTTCCAAAATTAAATCGTTTAGAAACAACACGTTGGTTGCTTCTGGCAGAGATCCAAACTGTTCCTACTGGTTTGTCCTCTGTTCCTCCAGCGGGGCCAGCGATTCCTGAAATCGAAATAGCATAATGAGTAGTGTACTTTTTCTTTATTTCCATGCTCAATATCTCTACAACTTCTTTACTCACGGCTCCTTTATCTAGTAAAACCGATTTTGGAACACCCAACTCCTTTTCTTTGATATCATAAGAGTAGCAGATGATACTGCCTTTGTAAAAGGCAGAACTTCCCGGTATTTTTGTTAATAAGTGCGATGCAAAACCTCCGGTGCAGCTTTCCGCTAATGAAACAGTTTCGTTTCTTTCCATTAGTAAATTTGCAAGTGTTTCTTGCATCGTAATGGTTCCTTCTCCAAAGATATACTCTGGAATAATTTCGTATAATTCGTCACAAAATGTATTCACCAATTTGGAGTCTCCTTTGTTACTGGTCACTCTCAATTTTACCAAACCAGGCGAGGGGAGGTAGGCCATTTCCAACTCTGACTCCCGCAGGCGGTTTTCCCACTCCAAAATTATTTCTGCAAGGAACGATTCTCCAATGCCATGTGTCAAGATAGTTCTGTGTGCTAACTCTTGAAGCCCAAATGTTTTTTTTACTTCAGGAAACACTCCTGTTTCCATTAAATGTTTCATTTCGTAGGGAACTCCCGGCATAGAAACAAACACTTTTCCGTTTCTTTCAAACCACATCCCAGAGGCTGTTCCCATTGCATTACGCAATACTTTGCATTTTTTTGGGAGCATCGCTTGTTGGTTGTTCGAGGCTAAAAAGGGTTTGTTCCGGAGTTTGAAGTAGGCTTGAATATCTGCTAATACTTCTTGATTCAGTTCAAGCACAGTATCGAAATAATCGCACAAAACTATTTTAGTAATATCGTCTTTGGTTGGTCCTAGTCCGCCAGTAATAAGAATTAAATCGGCATATTCTTCTGCTCGTTGAAGTGCGATTTGAATTTCTTCTTCCGTATCTGAAATAGTGGTGGTTCTATTATTCTTAATGCCAATTTTGGCTAGTTCTTGCCCCATCCAAGAGGCATTGGTGTTGATAGTTTGACCTATCAACAGTTCGTCTCCAATGGAGATTATTTCTGTTTTCATTCGTTATTTTTGATTGAATAAATGTACGAAATGAATAGTTGAAACGGGTGTTATTGGGTTTTATTTTTTTTTCTTTTGTTGAGTTTTAATCAGGGTAAATGTGGCGAAAACGACAAAGTATACCATACCAAACAAAAAGAGCTCGGAAGCATACTTCCAATGATTCAATTTAGCCAAAGTACCCAAAACTAAAAGCGCTATACCTAGAAATATGAATGTTTTGTGAGTTTTTTTCATCTCAAAATATTTTACTTTAAGGTACAAAAAAAGTCTCGATTGATAGTCGAGACTTGCATAAGATTGAGTTGAAAATGAATTAATGTTTCACCCTTTTTATGGAACAACCTATGTTTTTGGTCTTTGGAGTCATTATTTCAGTTCCTTCGGCCATCGCGTTCATAGCATCTTTCAGCCAATTTTCTTTTACCTCGTTTTTCTTATCCACGTTGTCGTCAATAGCTCCAGTGTACACCAATTCATTTTGATCATTGAATAAAAATACGTGTGGAGTAGTCATAGCATTAAACATGTCGGCTACTTTATGATTTTCATCTAATAGGTAGTTTATTCCCTTGTAGTTCATCTCTTCAGCATGTCTTACCATTTCATCAAAAGAATCTTCTTTCTCTCTTTTTGCTTCATTGGAGTTGATCAGGGCAAAACCGATCTCCAATTTATCAGCCAACTCTTGTATGCCGTTGTATCTGTTTTCCCATCCTTCTGATTTTTCTCCATTTCCAACAACGAAAGGACACGTGTTACAAGAGAAAATAAACAATGCTCCAGTTTTTTTGCCAATTTGCTCAATAAACATTTCTGACCCAGAGATGTCCTTAAGCTTTGATTCCAGAGCAGGATTTACATCACCCAGCGAAAATTCTTTCTCTTTTTTATCAGCACAACATTCTTTTGTGCAATCTGCTGAGCATTCTTTTTTTGAATTATCGCTGTGCGTACAATTCTCTTTTTTACATCCTTCTTCGCACTTCTCATCGGTAGAGCTTTCGGTTCCGCACGAGAATAAAAAGAGCGAGGCCGTAAGTGTCATTAATAAATTTTTCATGTCTTTTTGTTGGGTTATATTTTGTTTGTAAAAAAACGAATTTTTCTTCAATTTAAATCCTTTTCAGCGTCTTTTTGTGTTCTTATTTAATCTAAAATTATGGGAGCTCCATTTTTCTCAAAGAGTGTTTCTAGTTTTTCTACTTCTTTTAGGTAATTAGTGAGTTTGGGTAACATTTTATCGTACAAGGTTTTGGCAATTTCATAATTTTCCATGTGCAGCGGAGTAGGTCCGTAAGAGTTGTTTGAGCCTCTTGCTTTCCACAAGTAGTTTTCTAGTGTAGGTTCAGTTTTTTCACCTATTTTCTTTTTTGCTTCGCTGCCATTCATCGCTAATTTCAGTTTGTTCATTTCTTCTATAAGCTCGTACACCTTTTTGGTCAAGGTTGCTCTTTCTTTGGTTAAGTAAGTGAGGTTTTTTTGATAGCTTTTTAGTTTTGCATTGGCCTTGCCAAATTCATGGGTCGATATCGTGATTGCTTTTGTTAAATCAGCAAGCTCCACGAAATAGTCTTCGTGTTCGTTTTCTAGAGGATTAGTTAACGTGCCTTTTCGAATTTGTTCCACAATCAAATTTTTGCTGTTGGCAAGTTTTGTCAATTTTCCCTTTTCATTTTTATACAAAGTAATTTCATAGGTTCCCGCAGTTACCTTGTTCGAAATGTCTAGGTAGTTGGATCGAGAGTTTACCCTTGTTGTCACACCAATTTTGGAAGTTAAATCCCACACGATTTGGTTCATTCCAGATTTTAACGAACCTGTTAGTTGCGCTACAATTTCTCCTTGTTCATTTTTTATTTCCACCAATGTACTTGGTTTTTGTTCAGTTAGTTCTTCATCTATAGCGCTCCATCCCGGAAACTCATTGACTTTGCCTTTGGTTTTTTCTAATATGGAAATAACTTCCTCTAATTTTTCTTTTTCAATGTCTGTTGCTTTACGCAGTTTTTTGAGCTTTTCATTCACAATGCTTTCCGGTGTTGTGTATCCGGCTTCGGCTAATTTTTCAATGACTATATAGTCTAGTTTATCCGAGAGCTCAGCTTTCTTTCTCGCTGTTGCTTTTGAGATAAATCCTTCTTTGAGATAGTAAGTAATTACCGCCCCAAATGGTGGGTTGTCAGCTCTATATTCTTGCCCTCCCGAAGACCATGAGTTTGAGGAAACTTGATTGTAAAGCAATGCTTTTCTTGGAGTAAATAGCAGAGCGTCTTGTTTCAGAGTTTCTTTGGTGATGGTTCGCAAAGCACTGTAATCATCCAACACATAAAACCCTCTTCCAAAGGTGGCTAATACTAGATCGTTTTCTCGTTTTTGTATGGCCAAATCTCTCACTGGAATTGTGGGTAATCCTTTCGAAAATTTGTTCCAAGTTTTTCCTTGATTTAAGCTGAGATACACGCCATATTCTGTGCCAATAAATAAGATGTTTTTATTGACATGATCCTGAACAATTCTCCATACCATCGATTTTTCTGGAATTCCCGAAGTAATGTTAGACCAAGATACTCCGCCATCTATTGTTTTGTATAAATAAGGGGTGAAATCTCCAAACTTGTGATTATCAAGAGCAACATAAGCAATATTTTCGTCAAATAAATCCACTTTTATGTCATTGACAAATGCTGTGGAAGGAACTCCAGGAAGTTTGTTTACAAATATTTTTGTCCAAGATTTCCCTCCATTTTTTGTTGTTTGGATTATCCCATCATCTGTGCCCGCGTACACTACGTTTTCGTTAGTTTTGGATTCGGCCAATGAAGTAATCGTATTGTATGTGGACATAGCATAAACGTCCCAAGCATTGTTATAGCTTTGCACTTTTCCCATTACTGGGAGCGCAAGTCTTTCTTCATTCTTTGTTAAATCTTCAGAAATATTTTGCCAACTATCCCCTCGGTTATCCGACCTATGTACTTTTTGTGAGGCGAAATAAATCCTTTTTGGATCGTGCTGACTTACTAAAATTGGGGCATCCCAATTAAATCTCAATTTAGGTTCACCGGCATTAGCGTGAGGCTGTATGTACACTCTTTCACCGTTTGTTCTGTCTAGTCTGTTAAGATTCCCTTGCTGCCATTGGGCGTAGGCAATATTGGGGTTTCCGGGTTCAGTGGCAGGTTGGTGGCCATCGCCTCCCAATACCACTTCCCAATCAGAATTGGTTATTCCGCTGTTTTTAAATGTACGCGAAGGTCCCATTTGGGTGTTGTTGTCTTGTGTTCCTCCATAGATATTGTAAAAAGGTTTGGAGTCATCAAGAGCCAGTTTGTAATATTGAGTAATAGGGAGGTTTCCAATAAATTTCCAATTCTTGGTGTTGTCGAAAGATTCGTACATGCCTCCGTCAGTTCCCACTAATAAATAATTCGGGTCGTTTTGTTTAAAGGCCAATGTATGATTGTCGGAGTGTTTGTTTTTCTCCGTCATGGTATAAAAGGTTTTACCACCATTTTCGGAAATGAGCATTCGAACGTTCATTAAGAATATTTTATCGAACTCATGAGGCGAGGCAACCAGTTCTTGGTAGTAATGTGGTCCCGTTCCTCCCGAAACTGTTTCAGACATTTTTGTCCAGTTACCTCCGCTATTTTCACTTCGGTACACAGCTCCTTTTCTGAGTTCAAGTTCTACTGCTGCATAGATTACATTGGGTTTCATGGGCGAAATAGCCAACCCAATTTTTCCTTTATTCGATTTAGGAATTCCATTGTCGATTTTATTCCATGTTTCTCCTCCATCTACACTTTTGTAAACAGAGGTTCCTGGTCCGCCCCCCATATAAACCGCCACATTTCTATGTCGTTGCCAAGTCGCGGCATACAATATTTTTGGGTTGGTTGGGTCAATTATTAAATCGGTAACTCCGGTCCATTCATTTATTTCTAGTGTGTTTGTCCAAGTTTTTCCGCCATCCATACTTTTGTACAAACCTCTTTCGCCTCCTTTGCTCCATAATGGACCTTGTGCTGCAGCCCATATTATGTTCTGATTTTTAGGGTGAACAATAATTTTAGAAATATGTTCTGAGTTTTTTAAACCCTTATCGCTCCATGTTTTCCCCCCATCCGAACTGTGATAGATTCCGTGACCGATTCCTACGTGTCTTCCACCAACATTTTCGCCAGTTCCAAGCCATATGGACGCGTTGTTGTTGGGGTCAATCGTAATGCAACCTGTTGAATAAAATGGTTGATTCTCGGTAAGCGGTTGCCATGTAGTTCCTGCATTAGTCGTTTTCCAAACACCTCCAGAACCTACGGCAGCATACCATACATTTTCATTAGTTGGGTCAATTGCCAAGTCCGCAATTCTTCCTGACATGAAAGCAGGACCGATGCTTCTGAACTTGAATCCGTTTAACACTGATTTTATACTAGGACTTTTTTGTGCTAACAAATTGCTGGTAAATAATAGGATAAAAGAAAGGGGTATTAGTTTGAGGAATCTCATAGTCTTTTGGTTTGTTTTTGATTTTGGAAATACTAAAATAGGAAAGTTTTTAATGAAATTAGCTTTTTGCTGTCATCCTTCCCGAAAAGTCGGGAGGGATCATAAAACAGCTTGTTCCTCAGTATTGGGAAGAATATTTCAGAAGACGATTTTTTATTGCTCGACCTTCTTCTTTTTGCCTTGACGCAAAAAAAGAAGCAAAAAAAAGTCAAGGCTTCGCGAAATTCGGTAAAAAAGGAATTCAAAATCTAAAACAAAAAAACTCATTGAATAAGAATTTGTAGTGCTTTTACTCCGTAAAAACTTACAACTTGTAATTCGCGTCAAACAGCTTTTGTTTCTTAACGATTTTAACTTCATTTTTCTTAACCCAAATTTCACAAGGCCATTATATTAATAAGGAAATTGAGGTTTTTATTTATCACTTATTCTAATTTTTACCATTCCTGTTTTCATTGTCATTCCGGCCTCCGAGCAGGAATCTTACAACAGCCATTTCTGTGGGATGGGAAAGAATATTTCAGAATGTAATTTTTCATAAAAGTTACATTTCATGCTCTTTTGTCTTGAACCAAAAGAACCAAAAGTTCAAGACTTCCTAACTGTTTTTTCAAGTTTTACGAAAAAACAGGTGTCCCTCAGAAACCCAAGCCTGATAGTTTTCTAGTCTCAATTTGATTTATTGGAGGATTATATTTTTGGGTTATTTATATACTGTGAGGTTCAAGGATTTCTTTCTCAAATGCCTCCCGTTCTTATTTTTTCTAACTTGATTAAAACAGTTAAAAGGCCGATTTTTGCCGTATTATTTTACCATCTTATCTTTTCCTGTTCTCTCTGTCATTCTGGTCTCCGAGCCAGAATTTTCAAGCAGCTTGTACCGATCATCCGGGAGGAATCTTATTCATTAGAATGGATGCTTAATTTAAGACTCCCTTTTTCAAGGGAATGACAGGTAGTTATCGTATAAGTTTTATTTTTGCATTTAAATTTCAATATGAATGAACCAAAACTTCAAAAAATACCTGCTTGAATTAACTCAATCTTCAGATTGTGAAGAGCAAGAAATGATTCAAGAATTATGGAGTGGATATGGGAAAATTTCTCGGTATCAATTAGTAGATCCTGGTTTTCAAACGGTGGTGGTAAAGCATATAGCCTTGGGAAAAGTACCCGAACATCCCCGAGGTTGGAATACCGAAGTTTCGCAACAGCGAAAAGTAAAATCATACGAGGTGGAGACTAATTGGTATGCCAATTGGAGTAAGTTTACCGATGAGAATTGTAGAATTCCTGAGTTTATTGGTTCTTTTAAGGAAGGCAAAAACCAATGGATTGTGTTGGAGGATTTGGATGAAAATTATGCGCTCAGAAAAAATCAACTTCCTATAGAAGAAGTAAAAGTGGTTCTGAAATGGTTAGCTAATTTTCACGGAAAATTTATGCATCATGAACCAAAAGGATTGTGGAAATCAGGAACTTACTGGCACTTAGCTACTCGACAAGACGAATGGGAAAAAATTGAACACACTGGAGTAAGAGAAAAAGCCCAATTGATTGACGCCCGATTGTCTGGTTGCCAATTTCAAACGATAGTCCATGGAGATGCAAAATTGGGTAACTTTTGTTTCTCCTCGGATGGAAAAGAAGTTGCAGCAGTTGATTTTCAATATGTAGGCAGTGGTTGTGGAATGAAAGACGTGGCTTATTTTCTTGGAAGTTGCCTATCCTCCTCAGAATTGGAAGAATTAGAAGAAGAATTGTTGAATTTTTACTTCGAATCACTTCGGATAGCTGCAAGTGCAGAGGTTGGTTTGAATCAACTAGAGCAGGAGTGGAGGGAATTGTATCCTTTTGCAGTAGCAGATTTTACTCGATTTATGCTGGGTTGGATGCTCAGTCACCAGAAAATAAATTCCTATTCGTTGAAGAAAGTGGAAGAGGTGTTGGGGAGTTTTTAAAAAATAATGTAATCTATAAAGCTAGTTGTCCTTTATATAATTACTCAAGATGAACGTGCTTCAGCAGCTTGAAATTATAGCTTTGGGCTGTTTGCAAAAAATGAGAATTCACAAAAAAAAGGAAAGCCAAAACTTCCCTTTTTTTAAATAGATACGATCAATCATTAATCCTCTTTAGTCCAATCCTTCGTGTTCAATTTATGGTAGATAAAGCTCAATTTATTGGCAATATCGTGATTTTTGTCACGGTCACCGCTTTTTTCTAAGATTTTAGTTTCCTGCTCCATTAAGAAGTTACCCACATCAATCGTGTGCTTTCCTCTTTCAAAAATTCTAATGATGGTAGAAATGTACCAATCGTATTCTACTGGATTCAACTCCTCTTTTACTTCCACCACTCCCCAGCTAGTTTGAAGTACATGCAGCAACATGTCTCTCAAATCTTCGTTTTTTACATCAGTATGTTCTTCGTTTTCTTGCATTAGTTTTCAGTATAATCTACGGTAAGTGTATCGTCAGTTTTAGTAACTTTTACTAATCCCATTTTTGTAAGGGCTTTCATTCCTTTGTCCCATTGTTTGTTACTTAATTGACTTACCGAGTTTTTTAGGGCAGTCAATTCCATCGATTTTTGTGCTTTAATCACCTCAAAAATTGCTTTTTCATTTTCGGCAAGTTCCAATTTTTTCTGTTTACTTTCCGGGCGCATTTGGGGGAAAAACAATACTTCTTGGATAGACTGATTATTCGTAAGGAACATAATAAGACGATCCATACCAATTCCTAAACCTGAGGTTGGAGGCATTCCGTATTCGAGAGCCCTCAAGAAATCATGGTCAATAAATTCTCCTGCTTCGTCATCTCCACGAGCAGCTAATTTCAGTTGTTCTTCAAATCTTTCTCTTTGGTCAATCGGGTCATTAAGCTCACTGTAGGCATTCGCTATTTCTTTTCCGCACACCATCAACTCGAATCTTTCGGTCAATTCTGGGTTTTCGCGGTGCACTTTACACAAAGGCGACATTTCTTTGGGATAATCAGTAATGAAAGTAGGTTGAATGTAGTTTCCTTCGCATTTTTCTCCAAAAATCTCATCAATCAACTTTCCTTTTCCCATGGTTTCATCTACTTCAATTCCCATTCCTCGGGCAGCTGCTCTCAATTCGTCTTCTGATTTTCCTGTGATATCAAATCCAGTAAAATCAATAATAGATTGGGTCATCGTAACACGTTTGTATGGTGCTTTGAAGTCGATGTTATGTTCTACAAAAGTAGCTTGGGTTGTCCCGTTTACCTCAGTTGCCACATTCTCGAGAAGTTTTTCTGTGAAATCCATCATCCAGTTGTAATCTTTGTAGGCCACGTAAATTTCCATTGCCGTAAACTCTGGATTATGCGTTCGATCCATTCCTTCGTTACGAAAGTTCTTACTAAATTCGTACACTCCGTCAAACCCTCCCACGATCAGTCTTTTCAGGTATAATTCATTGGCAATTCGCATGTACAATGGAATATCCAAACTATTGTGGTGGGTGATAAAAGGGCGAGCAGCGGCTCCACCTGCAATTGGTTGCAGAACAGGAGTTTCTACTTCAAAATAACCCGCTTCGTTAAAGAAATTTCGCATGGCGTTGAACATTTTCGTTCGCTTCACAAATACTTCTTTTACTTGCGGATTTACAACTAAATCTACATACCTCTGTCTGTATCTTAATTCTGGGTTGGTAAAAGCATCGTGTACTTTTCCTTCGCTATCCGTTTTGGGCATTGGCAGAGGTTTAAGCGATTTACTCAGTAAAGTCATTTTCTCTACATTGATCGACTTTTCTCCTACTTGGGTAGTGAAAAGTGTTCCTTCTATCCCAATAAAATCGCCAATATCGAGCATTTTTTTGTATACCTCATTGTACAATGATTTATCTTCTTCCGGACACATCACATCTCGGTTGAAGTATGCTTGAACCCTACCTGCAGAATCTTGAATCGAAGAAAAAGAAGCTTTACCCATGATGTTTTTGGTCATTAGTCTTCCTGCTACAACTACTCGCTTTCCTTCTTCGTAGTTTTCTTTTACCGCTTTGGATAAAGTGTCAACAGGGAATAGGGCAGCTGGATAAGGCTCAATTCCTTGATCGATAATTTTTTTTCTTGTTTCTCTTCGAATGATTTCTTGTTCGGATAATTCTAAGCTCATTGTTCAACTATATTTGGCTTGGTTTAAATTTGGTTGCAAATATAGGCATTTTGTAGTGAGTTTACTCTTCATTTTTCTCCTTGTTTCAGGTAAGAGAAGAGTAAGAATAAAAATGTGGAGTGAAACTATTTATCAGTTATTTCTTTAACTTTGACAAAATCAATTTTATTTCACCATGAAAGTATCCTTAATTGTTGCAAAAGCGGCTAACGAAGCCATTGGAAAAGACAATGATTTAATTTGGCATTTGCGTGATGACATGCGTTATTTTTCGGATACAACCAAAGGTCATTATGTGATTATGGGTAGAAAAAATTTCGATTCTATTCCAGATAAATATCGTCCTTTACCGGATAGGCCAAACGTAATTGTAACGAGAAATTCTGATTTTGTTGCAGAGAATTGCGATGTGGTAGGTTCTATTGAAGAGGGAATTGAGCTGGCTCGTAAACAAGGCGAAAAAGAAGCGTTTGTGATTGGTGGCGGTCAGATTTATAAAACAGCACTGGAGAATGATTTGCTTGATAAGTTGTACATCACTTATGTGCATCACGAATTCGAGGCAGATGTTTTTTTTCCTAAATATGACAAGTCTATTTGGAAAAAAACAAGCGAAATATTTCACCCTACTGACGAAAAACATGATTTTCCTTTTTCTTACGTTACTTATGAAAAGTATCAATGAAAAAAGCATTAGTTATAGTGGTTGTGATGTTCTCTCTATCGGGTTGGTCTCAAAATGACCGAGAGAATTATGACACACTATATCTCAAAGAGTTTGCGAATGATATTTTCTATCCGTTCACTTTCTCTAATGTAAAAAACCACAATATATACATAAGTAATTTTTATGAGGAAGATGCATGGGTAAATTATTTCCCCAATTCCCCTTTGTTTTTTGGATTGGGATTTGATTATAAATGGATGACCTTTAGTTATGCGTTTCCTATGCAAAGTAAAAAGAAAAAAAAGGGAAGTAATTTTAATCTATTTTACGGCATTAGTCGAAGGAAATTTAGAATTTCTTTAATGTACCAGCAGTATCAGGGTTTTTTTCAACAAGATCCCACTCTCCCTCGCGATTGGTTTGATCAAAATGAAGACTTTCCATTTAGACCAGATATTTCTGATTACATTTTTCAAGGCACTTTTTTTTATTTGTTTAATCACACACGTGTTTCTTACAGATCCTCTTTTCTTTACTTTGAAAAACAGTTGAAAAGCGCAGGGTCTTTTACCTTAGGAACAGATTTTTTTGTCTCCGGAATTACAGCAGACTCCTCTTTGGTTCCTTCTTCGTTAGATTCTAGTTTTGGAGAGGAAGTGAAACGTCAAAAAGCACTGGATGTAAATGTGGGTTTAAAGTTTGGGTACATGTACACGTATGTTTTTCATAAAAATTGGCACTTATCTGGGCATTTTTCTCCTACAATTTACTTGAACAAGGACAGATTGATTCAAGAGATAAATGACCTTGATAGCGTTTCGATTTTTTCTCGTTCTATATTTCTTGGCCTAAGTTATCGATTAGTTTTAGGATATGATAACGACTCTTATTTTGCAGGAATAATGTTTAATGGCACAAATACCCAACAAGATTTTGCTAAGAGTGCATTTAGCACCGATTATTCAGTTCTTGAAGTGTATTTTGGAAAACGAATACAAACTCATGGCGAACAAAAAAAGAAAAGAAAATTCTTTGACTAGTTTTTTACAAAATACAGCAAAGAATACAATCTTGTTAGAAGTTTTAGGAATTGTAAGCGGTTTGTTGTACACCATATTGTACATTAAAGAAGTGAAAATTTGTTTTTTATTCGCAATTATAGGTGCAATTATTTACTCGATACTTTGCATCAAAAAGAAGGTTTATGCCGAAGTGGCTTTACAATTATTTTATATTCCAATGGCAATTTACGGCTGGATTCATTGGGGCGAATACCATACAAATTCTTTTTCGTTCAGTACTCACCTAGTTTTATTGTTTGCCACACTTCTTGCAGTTCTTGGAACAGGATATTCTTTGAAGACTAAAACTGATTCTCAATCACCTTATCTAGATTCTTTTACCACCATTGCTAGTTTTACCGCTACCTGGTTAATGGTTAATTTTGTTCAGGAAATGTGGCTTTACTTTATTGGAGTAAATCTAGTTTCTATTTGGCTTTATTTCCAGAGAGGAATGAGGTTAAGTATTTTACTTTTCGCGTTTTACACCTATATTTCTATCGCGATGTGGCTGGAATGGGAACTGTTTTTTTAAACAGTACAAGAAACAAATTACTCTTTGTTTTTGGAATCGAGTAAAATTGTTACCGGGCCATCATTTGTTGATTCTAGTTTCATGTCAGCTCCGAAAACTCCAGTTTTAACCTCTGAAGTTAGGTGATTTTGAATGCTTCGTATGAATTCCTCATACAATGGAATGGCAACCTCTGGCTGGGCCGAACGAACAAATGAAGGGCGATTTCCTTTTTTGCACGAAGCATACAATGTAAACTGACTTACGATAAGTATTTCTCCTTCTACATCGAGTAAAGATAGATTCATTTTGCCTTGCTCATCCGAAAAAATTCTCATATTTAGTATTTTTCTCACTAGCCAATCGATGTCTTCATTTGAGTCACTTTCTTCAATTCCTACAAGTAGTAAAAGCCCTGTGGAAATGGAAGAGTGGACATTTTTTGATGGTTACTGAAGCTTCAGAAACTCGTTGTAAAAGAATTCTCATGCGCTAATTATTTAGGAGCGTACAAACTTTCTCTAAATCCTGTCGTGTCATCGCCATGAAATAGGTTTAAATAGTTTTCGTACCTAAAATCTGCTATCTCTCCTTGTTCTAAGGCTTCTTTGATGGCACATGCCGGTTCATTTACGTGCACACAATTATTGAATTTGCACTCATTCATTCTTTTCCTCATCTCAGGGAAATAATGGTGAATTTCTTCTTTTTCGATGTCAATAATTCCAAGGCCTTTAATTCCAGGTGTATCAATTATGTGTCCACCAAATTTTAGTTCGTGCATTTCGGCAAATGTCGTGGTGTGTTTTCCTTGGTTGTGCGAATCAGAAATGTCGCTCGTTTTGATGTTTAATGATTGGTCAATCAGGTTGATGAGGGATGATTTTCCTACTCCAGAATTACCGGAAAAAACAGAAGTTTTGTGGGTCATCATGGTCTTAACTTCTTCAATATTTACGTTTTTTTCTACTGAGGTTTTTATGCATTGATATCCGATTTTTGAATAAATTTGAATGAGCGTTTCAAGCTCTTCCAATTCAGTTTTTGATAACAAATCAATTTTATTGAAAATAAGTACTGTCGGGATGTGATAAGCTTCTGCAGTAACTAAAAACCGATCAATAAAGTTGAGGTAGGTTTTTGGATAATTTACGGTAACAACTAAAAACGCTAAGTCAATATTAGAGGCAATGATATGAGCTTTTTTAGATAAATTAACCGATTTGCGGATGATGTAATTTTTTCGAGGTTCAATTTTTACAATCATTCCGTTTTCGTCTTCTTGCAGTTCAATTTGAACAACATCACCGACAGTCACGGGATTGGTGGTTTGAATTCCTTGAAGTCGAAATTTCCCTTTTATTCGACAAGGAACAATCGTCCCGTCCAGTAATTTCACGGAATACCAGCTTCCTGTTGATTTTATGACTAATCCTTTTTTCAATGAGTTATTTTAGAATTCAAAGATAAGGTAATTCTAGTCAAATTAAAATGACTAGTTTGCAGTAGATTTTTGTTTATATAAGTGAAAGTTTGGCTCATTTTTCACTAGGCTAATTTCTTTATTTTGCTAGTACTCTTCTTTTGGATAACTGAGAATGTCTGTTTTAATTGGACTTTTCTGATGTTACATCTTTTTTCGAGGAAAACCACACACTTATGTTCTTGTTGGTTGAAAATTCTTTATTTTTAAAAAATAATTCAAAATCAATTTCGAGGAAATGTCAATAGAAATAAAAAACGTAACCAAAGAATATGGACTTCAAAAAGCATTGAATGAAGTTTCGTTTACGGTAAATAAAGGTGAGATTTTGGGGTTTTTGGGTCCAAATGGGGCTGGAAAATCAACGTTGATGAAGATAATAACGTGTTACATTCCTCCCACATCGGGAACCGTAATTGTGGATGGGTACGATGTGAGAGAGGATTCTCTGGAGATTCGAAAAAAAGTTGGCTATTTACCAGAACACAATCCTCTCTATTTGGATATGTATGTGAAAGAGTATCTTAGTTTTATTGCCGGTATACACAAGCTAAGTAAGAAAAAAGAAAAGGTTGCTAATGTTGTTGAACTAGTGGGATTGGAGCTAGAACAAAATAAACGAATTGGAGAATTATCAAAAGGATACAAGCAAAGAGTTGGGCTTGCTCAAGCGCTTATTCATGATCCAAATGTGCTTATATTGGACGAACCAACGAGTGGATTAGATCCAAATCAATTGGCAGATATTAGAGAGGTTATCAAGAAGATTGGAAAGGAAAAAACGGTTATGTTTTCCTCACATATTATGCAAGAAGTAGAGGCGATATGTGACAGGATCGTCATCATAAATCGAGGGATTTTGTTGGTGGATCAAGATGCTAGCCAGATTATGAAAACTAGTTCTGATCGGCAAATTGTAAAAGTAGAATTTGACCAACAGGTTTCTAAATCGGAATTAAAACAAATTGCTGGTGTAAATAAAGTGAATCAGCTAGAAGGAAATGAGTGGGAAATAACTTCCTTGCAGCCTGAAGATTTAAGGGCTTCTATCTCAAAATTTGCGGGAACGAAGGGTATTCTGGTTCTCTCACTTCAAAAAGAAACTCAAAAGTTAGAAAATATTTTCAAGGAACTTACGCACTAAGTTGAGGTTAGGGTATTGAAATGGAATAAATAATTTGCAATGAAATTTAACATAGTATCGGATTTTAAACCAACTGGAGATCAGCCAAAAGCGATAAAGGAACTAGTGGAAGGTGTGAACTCTGGAATAGAGAGTCAGGTACTTTTGGGAGTTACAGGTTCGGGAAAAACCTTTACGGTAGCCAATGTGATTCAAGAAACAAATAAACCAACTTTGGTTCTTTCCCACAACAAAACGCTGGCGGCTCAATTGTTTGAGGAGTTTACTAATTTCTTTCCAGAAAATAGGGTAGAGTATTTTGTTTCGTATTATGATTATTATCAGCCAGAAGCCTATTTGCCAACAACCGGAACTTATATCGAGAAGGATTTGTCTATCAATGACGAGATTGAAAAATTGAGAATTCGTGCAGCATCAGCTTTACTTTCGGGAAGAAAGGATGTGATTGTAGTTTCTTCTGTTTCATGTATTTATGGCATTGGAAATCCCACAAATTTTAAAGACAGTATTCTGCAAATTAAAGTAGGATTGGTAGTGACGAGAAATACTTTTTTGGCTCAATTAGTAGATAATTTATATTCTAGAGCAGGGTTAGATTTTGAAAGAGGAACGTTTCGTGTAAAAGGGGATACCGTAGATATAAATTTGCCTTATGCAGATTTTTCATTGAGAATAGGTTTTTGGGGAGATGAAATAGAAGAGATTGAAACCATCGAAAATGACAGTGCAAGAAGAATTGAAAAATTTGATGAATACAGCATTTATCCCGCCAATATATTTGTAACGAGCAAAGATACTATCCAGGGAGCAATACACGATATTCAAGATGATATGGTTGCGAGAACTGAAGCATTCAAGGCGGGTGGTCAACATCTTGAAGCAAATAGGCTGGAAGAGCGAGTCACTTTGGATTTAGAAATGATTAGAGAATTGGGATACTGTTCCGGAATCGAAAATTACTCTCGTTATTTTGATGGAAGAGCGGCAGGATCAAGACCCTTTTGCTTGTTGGATTACTTTCCTGATGATTTTTTAATGGTGATTGATGAAAGCCATGTTACACTGCCCCAAATTAGAGCCATGTATGGAGGAGATAAATCGAGAAAAATTAACCTAGTTGAACATGGATTTCGTTTGCCTTCGGCAATGGATAATCGCCCGCTTAAGTTCGAAGAGTTTGAACAAATAACAAAGCAGACTTTGTATGTTTCGGCTACTCCAGCGGATTATGAGCTGGAAAGGGCAGAGGGAGTTTATGTGGAACAATTGATAAGACCAACCGGTTTGTTAGATCCAATTATTGAGGTGAGACCAAGTAAAAATCAAATTGATGATTTACTGGAAGAAGTGCATAAAACCATCGCTAAGAACGAAAGAGTGTTGGCTACTACATTGACAAAGAGAATGGCCGAGGAGTTGCAGAAATATTTAGAAAAAGTAGGTGTAAGAAGCCGATACATTCATTCGGATGTTGATACCTTGGATAGAATTGAAATTATTCAGGATTTAAGAAAAGGAGTTTACGATGTTCTGGTTGGAGTAAACTTGCTGCGAGAAGGTCTCGATTTGCCCGAAGTTTCTTTAATTGTCATACTCGATGCAGACAAAGAAGGCTTTTTGAGGTCGGAAAGGGCGTTGGTACAAACAGTGGGAAGAGCAGCAAGAAATATAAATGGAAGAGTCATTATGTATGCTGATAAAATGACCAACTCGATGCAACGAACCATTGATGAGACCGAGCGAAGAAGAGGTGTTCAAATGGCTTACAATAAAAAGCACGGACTGGAACCTAGACCTATTAAGAAGAATTCGGAAAATACACTCTACAAATTTGAAAACAACCTTGAAAAAGTTGCTTCGATAGCTGCCGAAGAGGAAGTTGAGTATCTGACAAATTCTCAGTTAGAAGAGAATATTAAAATGAGCCAAAAAGCCATGGAAAAGGCTGCAAAAGAATTTGATTTTGTGGAAGCAGCAAGGCTCCGAGATTCCATTAAATCATTGAAGTTAAAATTAGCGAAATAATCAAATTTACTAGTGAAAGCAACCTATACAAGTGTCACTACGTATTTTAAAATATAACAAACAACCTATGAAGAAAATAATTGTACTTTCCTTTTTGTCGTTTCTGTCCTTCTTGTCATATGCACAAGTGACACCGAGTAGTTCTTATCCGTTAATTCCCGGAAAAACAGTTCCTTTTGACGGTGAAAAATGTGCTTCCCATTACATGGATGAATTTTTAAAACGATTTGATCCAGCCTATTCACTTAATAGACAAATGATCGAACAGCACACCCAACAAGTATTGTATAATTCGTCTGTTTCTCGATCTGGCGGAGTGAACAGAGGAGTAGTTTACACTGTTCCGATTGTGTTTCATGTTTTACACGAAGGTGAAGCTGTTGGAGATTCTACTAACATTTCAGATGCTCAAATATATTCTTGTATTGCTGCCCTTAACCGAGATTTTAGAAGAAATTCAGACGATGGGGGGATTGCTCAATCGGGACCTTTGGGTGCCGATGCCGAAATAGAATTTTGTTTGGCAAGAAGAGACCCTAGCGGAAATTTTACAACGGGAATTACAAGGCATGACATGTCTGGAGTACAAGGTTATTTGGATAGTGGTGTGTATCATAATAATACATGGCGAAGTGATGCTTCGATGAAAGCAATGGTTCAATGGAATCCAGCACAGTACATCAACGTGTGGGTGGTAAACAAAATAAAAAGCACGACTAATATATACCAAGGAGGTGGTGGTGGAGTTATAGGGTATGCTACGTTTCCAGGTGGATCAGTAGCTTCTGATGGTGTTGTGATTCGATTTAGTGCCACAGGAAATGATATTTCGGGAATTAACGGTTTCAATCTTTGGTCGGCCACCAACGATAACAGAGTTTTAACGCATGAAATGGGTCACTATTTTAATCTGTATCACACCTTTCACAACACAAGCTCATGTTCTGTTTCTACTCCTTGTGCCACCTCTGGTGATTTGTGTTGCGATACCCCCCCAACAACTGTCGGAACGGGTAATGCCTGTGTTACATTGGCATGTCCACTTGATAACAAAGAAAATTATATGCAATATCAGAATGGCGCTTGTGCATCAGATTTCACACCCAATCAAATTTCAAGAATGAGGGCCGTGTTAGTGCCAGGTGGTGCTCGACACTCTTTAACAACGAATCAGAATTGTTTGTCCCCTTACCAAGTAAATCCAACATTAGCTAGTGTTTTTTACCCAAAAGACACGGTATGTTCAAATATAATACCTGGCTTTGCTGTGGTATGCAACGGAGGAAATGATACCTTAACAAGTTTTCAAGTGAATTATGACATTGATGGCGGTATTTCGAATGTTCATTTTTGGACGGGAAAAATAGGACCGTTTGAATGCGATACTATTGCTCTAGCAGCTTTGGCAACATCTGTAGGCCCTCATACCTACAATGTTCGGGTTGATTCAACTCTCATCAATGGAACTTTAAATGACGGATTTCCAGGTAATAATATGATGTCAACTGGATTCGTCTCAAAAAGTGGATTCGCTGTCTTAGTTGATATTACGACTGATTGTAGTGCACAAGAAATTTCTTGGTTAATCAGAGATACAAATGGCACAATAAAATTGAGTGGAAATGGGTATTCACAACAAGTTCAAAATATATTTGAAACGGCTTGTCTAGATTCAGGTTGTTACGAGTTTGTCATTTATGATACTTGGGGTGACGGGCTTCAAGGAAAGGGATTTTGTCCTACGAATGGTAAGTTTACTGTAACCGATGCCGGAACAGGCCAAGTAATTGCAAAAACAATAAACCCTAATTTTGGCGATTCGTTAATCACCTCATTCTGTCTGCCATATAGTACCTCATTAATTCCTGGTTTTACAGGCTGTGATACTGTTTATCCCGGTTATCCGGTTTATTTGATGGATACTTCAATTTCTTTCCCAGCAGCTTTCAAATGGGATTGGGATTTTGGCGATGGAACAACTTCTTCTCAGAAAAATCCTGTAAAAAGTTATCCAACAGTGGGAACCTATAATGTAAAGTTGGTAGTGGAGAATGCGGCATTGAAAGATTCAATAACCAAAGCTGGTTGTGTTGTTGTTATTCCAACTCCTCCAGGCTTTTGTGATACATTGTACAATTATAATGAATTGCAAGACTCCATGATTTTTTACAAACTATTAGGGACATGGGGGTACTATCCTGGTCACAACGGTGCCAATATCACTGGCTATGCAGAGCCATTTACATTAACTGGAGCAACAAACTCCGTGCAGCGATTGGTTTTGCCAGTAGTACAAGCAGATGCAGGAACGGCAAACTCCTCTTTTGTGATTAATATTTTTGATGATAATGCTGGATCGCCAGGTGCTGTTCTCTCCTCAGATACTATTCGAATCAATTCTTTAGTTGCTGGAGTAAGCAATGAGATTTATTTGACTACCCCTCCATTTATTACAGGTAATTTTTGGGCCGGAATAGAATTGGAATATGGCAATGGCGACACTCTTGTAATAACCACAGCCAATAATAGAATTGGCGGAGTAAATACAACTTTTGTTAAAACTGGAGGAATCTGGCAAAGTTCTAATGTTGTGGCGGCAATTAATACTTCTTTGGGGATTCGAGTAATATACACTGACTTACCTGCAACAGGCACCTTGAATGTGTCAAGAAATAGGCTGTGCCAGGGTCAAACTGCCAATTTTAGTGCCACAGGTCTGGCGAATTATGATTCGTTAAAATGGTTTTTCCCTGGTGGCACACCCAATTTTTCAACGAATACTACCCAAGCTGTAACATATAGTACACCAGGAATCTACAAGGCTATTTTATACCTTGAAGGAGTTTGTTCGAATGATAGTTTGATTACGACTATTATTGTAGATACCTCTGGAGCAACTGCAAGTTTTACAGAGTCATCCTTAACTATTTGCGAGCAAGATTCCGTTTCGTTTGATGGAACTTTAAACGGATCTGGAACAATCTATTGGTCTTATCCAACAGGTATTCCTTCAGTATCCAACCAAGAGGATAATACGGTGTTTTTCTCTACGCCAGGAGTTTATCCAATAAAAATGAAAGTGGATAACGGTTGTGGAGCTGACAGTGTGATTAAAACACTTACCGTAAGAAGTTATCCGAGTACGACTATTTCTCCCTCAGATACTACTATTTGCAATGGTTCATCGATTGCCATTACCATAAATGGAGGAACAAGTTACTCATGGAGTACAGGAGGTTCCACTCAAACCATATCTGTATCGCCTTCGGCAACTACTCAATATTGGGGAGTGGGAAGTAATGCAAATTGTGTAGGAGATACAGCCTATGTGACAATAACGAACAATCCAATTCCGAATGTTGTTGCGAATGCAAATCCAACTATAGTCTGTTTAGGAAGTGCCATTTATTTTAGTATGGTCGGTTCTAATGCAATTACTTATGATTGGGATTATGGAGATGGAACAACTACTTCAGTGCCAAATGCTTCCCATATTTATTCTGTTCCAGGCACCTATACAGCTACAGTGAAAGGTACTTTTGGACTATGTGATAGTTCATCGAGTATTCAAGTTGTTGTGAACGATTGTACAGGGTTAGAAGAAGATAATTTTGCATCTTCCATCGTGGTGTATCCAAATCCAGCGAATAGATATTTGAATATTTCTATTCTTGAGAGCAAAATGGATAAAGTGAATATGTCAATTTTTAATAGTTCTGGTCAAGTTGTTTACAACTCTGTCATCAATACGAAAACAGCACAAACCACTCTAGATGTGAACGGATTTAGCGAAGGTGTTTATTTAATTCGGTTTAATTCAGAGGAGAAAGTAGTAACCAAAAAGCTAATTATCGTGAAATAAGGATTCTTCAAATGAAAAACATAAACTCCATTCGCTCAGTCGAATGGAGTTCTTTTAGAAGAGGAAAAAAGATATCAATCTATTCTGGGGACTTAATCATGAATAATTTTGTCAGCTTTACAACGGTCAGGGTGATTAACAAGGGTATGAGAATTTTCAGTTAACGAAAATCCGATTTATTTCTAAATCGGATTTTTTTATTTGAGTCTGTAAAAAGCGAATTTACCATCATCCTGCATTTAAGTTCAATTGCCAAAACTATCTTTTAATAAGATAAATTTTATTCATGGTGATTTCCTTCCATTTTTCCTAAAAGCAGGAGGGATTAGTAATCGTAAACCACATAGAATAATAGTTGCAATCAAGTCATTGGACCTATTTTATTCTTTGATACATCTGACTGAACCTCCGCTTGATTTTGGTATATCCCCTGTTGCCGAATTGCCTGATTCAGAGTTTAGCATACGGGCGAATGAACCGATACTTGTACTGCTCAAATAGTAAGATGAAGACCCTTCATAAACTATTTGACTAAGGCTAAAAGTTCTAGCGCCTGCCGCAGGAAGTTTAAGCGGAGAGGCAAAAGCCACAGCCGAATTATTAGTAACTCATCTACTCCATTCATGTTTTGAGAGACGAAGGTCAAAGAAAAAGAGGAGACAGAGATGTTCTTCTCTTTTTTTTATTCTCAAAAAGTAATGAAAGGTTGAGTGAAATTCTTGTTTGAGTAGAATCCCAAAATAAAACTGCCCAAGGTCTGACACAGTTATACAAAAGAAAAAGCCTAACTACTTAGTAATTAGGCTTTTAATTCAATCTCTCGATCTATTTAAGCGGTCCGGACGGGACTCGAACCCGCGACCCCCTGCGTGACAGGCAGGTATTCTAACCAGCTGAACTACCGGACCGACTTGCTCTGTTTTCAAGAGCGATACAAAAGTACTATTTTAATTTTAATCTCAAAATAATTTCGAGATTAAATATGTTATTATTTATATAGTTTTCTATCAAGACTCATCCAGGCCCCACCATTGTGAACTTCTTTGAATCCTTTGGCTTTCAAAATTCCTTTGGCAGATGCGCTTCTCATTCCACTCGCACAGCAAGTAATAATAGGAGTTTCCTGTTTTCCTTTTAGCTTTCCCTCATTTTTACGCAATCCTTCTACCGGAATGTTGATTGATCCTTCTATATGACCTGATTTGTACTCTGCCGCTGTTCTTACATCTACAACAATGGCTCCATTCGATACTAGTTCGTAATAATCGGGTTTGGTTCCAAGACCCAATAAATTTAATATAGATTTAATCATAAGTTACGCTTTGTAAAAGTTAACATCCATCCATCCGCCACCATTGTAGCATTCTAGTCCTTCATTCGATAATAGTTGTTGAGCCATTCCGCTTCTATTTCCTGAGGCGCAGCAAAGAACTAAAGGTTGTTTTAATGATTTTACTTCCTCCAATCTGTCCATTATTTCTTGAACGGGAATATTTACTGAGCCGGTTACATTGCCTCCCATAAATTCACCTTGAGTCCTTACATCTAAAATTGTTCCTTCGTTGTTTTTTATTATTTCTTCAATATTCATATCGTTTGTTTTTAATTGTTTGTCAAAAATAGAAGATTTAGATCAACACATTAGTAACAATTGTCACCTATGCAGTTATTCTACACTTTATTACTAAATTTGGGTTATCGAAAATAAGACAATATCAAATATGAATCAAGAATTACGACAAAATTACGGGTATTTACTAGAGGAAGAATTGTTGGGGGAAATCGAAAAAAACGCTTTGTTTAAAGATTTTGAGCCGGGAGAGGAGATAATTCGTCAAGGTCAGTACATAAAAAGTATTCCTCTGCTCATTTTAGGCACTATAAAAGTTTCTCGACAAGATGAACTGGATGAGGAGGTGATGTTGTATTACATCGAGGAAGGGGAGACTTGTGCAATTTCCATGAATTGTTGCCTAGGCAATTCAAAAAGTCAAATTGTTGCAAGGGCCGAAACTGAAACCAAGCTTTTGATGATTCCGGTAGAATATATGGATGACTGGATGGCTCGATTCAAATCTTGGCGAGAATTTGTTTTGAATTCTTTTCAAGCCAGATTAAACGAGGCTATTCATACAATCGATTCGTTGGTGTTTTTGAAAATGGAGGAGAGGCTGGTGAATTACCTACGAGATAAAACAAAAATTGTACACGACACAAAAATTCCTATAACGCATCAAGAAATAGCGCAAGATTTTCACACCTCGCGAGTCGTTATTTCACGCTTGTTAAAAAAACTCGAAGTGGAGGAAGTATTGAAGCTTCATCGCAATTCTATAGAAGTACTGAGTTTATAGCATAAAAAAAAGTCCTTTCGAAACCGAAAGGACTTTTTTTACTTATAATAAATAACAACTGTACTTATTCTCCTGCTACTTCAAACTCAGCTTCAGTCATCACTTCTTTATGAAGTTTGATTGTTGCTTTGTACTTCCCAGTAGTTTTAATAGGCTCGTTGTGAATTTTTATATGCTTTCTTTCAATGCTGAACCCAGCGCTTACGAAAGCTTCAGCTACTTGTACGCTTGTCACAGAACCAAATATCTTTCCGTTTTCACCTACTTTTGCTATTACTTTTACATTGCTCTTTTCTAGTTTGTCTGCAATTGCTTGAGCTTCGTCAATAATCGCTTTCTCTTTGTGAGCTCTTTGTTTTACGTTTTCTGCGTGCATTTTCTTTGCAGAAGGAGTTGCTAAAATTGCCAAACCTTTTGGAAGTAAAAAGTTTCTTCCAAATCCAGATTTAACAGTTACCAAATCATTTTTGTCTCCTACATGCTCAACGTCTTGTTTTAATATAACATCCATCTTAATAAGGTTTTTTTATTTTTTGTATAAATCTGTAACGTAAGGCATAAGTGCAAGATGTCTTGCTCTTTTAATAGCTTGTGCTACTTTCCTTTGGTATTTTTGAGAAGTACCAGTTAATCTTCTTGGTAAAATTTTACCTTGCTCGTTTACTAGCATTGATAGGTAGTCAGCGTTTTTGTAATCAATGTATTTGATTCCGGCTTTCTTAAACCTACAGTATTTTTCTTTTTTAACTTCAATATCAATCGGAGTTAAGTATCTAATGTCTGTTTTGCTCATCGTTTGAAATTTTTAAAATTAGTTTTTCTCAGCTTTCATTCTTGACTCTCTCACTCTGGCCCATGCTAATGCATGCTTGTCAAGTGATACTGTCAAAAATCTGATTACTTTCTCGTCTCTTTTGAAGGCTATTTCGAGCTCTTCTATCAAGCTTCCATCTTCAGTAGAGTATTCAAACATATGATAAAATCCAGTGGATTTTTTCTGAATTGGATAAGCAAGCTTCTTCAATCCCCAATTTTCTTGGTTATCGATTTTAGCACCACTTTTCACAATAATGTCTTTGAACTTATCTACTGCTTCCTTTACCTGAACATCAGATAAAACGGGAGTTAGAATGAAAACAGTTTCGTAATGTTTCATAGTGTTTATTTTGGTTTTTTAATTTTAAGAGTGCAAATCTACTCTTTTACTTTCAATTTTCCAATGTTTCTCTTGCTTTATTACCCATCTTTGTTTCGTATTTTATTAGTATTATTGACATTCAAAACAAAATGTAGAGGAAATTACTCTCTTTTAACAAGCAAAAACCATGAGCACAAAATGTATTACAACCCTTGTATTTTTCATTATAAGTTTCACTTCAATGTCGTTTCAAGCGGAGTCCGTTACTGCCCAGTCCATTGACAAAAGCACTTGCCAAGTGCTTGAGTCTAACAAGCTGCCATCTATCGTTTATCTCAATCAGGGTAACCAATTGGTTGTGGACTTGTTGTCCAGGCAAAATAATTTTGCACCTTCACTTTATATCGATTACAATGATTCCGTATATAAAACAGAAACTTCTGGTTACATCAAATTGTCAGATTTAGAATTAGGAGATAATTCTCTTTCCATATACCAGTTCAATGGATTAGAGAAAGTCTCCTTGTTGAAAAAAAACTTCAAGGTGAAAACGAAAGAGCCTCTTATTAAAAATGATGCTGTTGTCCTTGGATTACTTTTGTTGTTGTTGGCCTTTATTTTTAAAACGGAGGGAAGTAACTTACCGTTTTTCCAAAAATTCTATCGGGTGGTACCAGCTCTGTTGTTGTGCTATTTTTTACCTGCATTTCTCAATACTTTTGGTGTGGTGTCTGCAGATGAATCGAGACTTTATTTTGTGGCAAGCAGGTATTTGTTGCCGGCCAGTTTGGTGCTGCTGTGTTTAAATATAGATATCGATGGAATACGAAAATTAGGGTCAAAAGCTCTAATCATGTTCTTTACAGCGACTGTAGGAATTGTAATGGGTGGTCCAATTGCTTTGTACCTAGTTTCACTAGCTTCTCCCGATATTTTGAACGATGAAATTTGGAGAGGTTTAGCAACTGTTGCCGGAAGTTGGATTGGTGGAGGTGCTAATCAAACCGCGATGAAGGAAATATATGGCGCTAGTGATCAGTTGTTTAGTGCAATGATTGTGGTGGACGTATTCGTTGCCAATGTTTTTATGTCCGTTCTCCTTTTCGGAACTGGCTACAACAAAAGACTCAACAGGTTCTTTAAAGCAGATGATTCGGCTATCGAAAATTTAAAAAATAAGATGGAATCGTTTCAGAAAAAAATGGCGAAAGTGGCAACCTTCAAGGATCTTATGTTTTTGTTGGCTCTTTCTTTTGTTTCAATTGGCTTGGCTCATTTTTTATCCAATCTTATTAGTCCGCAGATTTCAGGCTGGTTGGATAGCATAAAGGAATCCTCGCCAATGACCTCCGTTCTATTTAACTCTTTCGGCAGCGGTTTTTTCTGGCTGATTGTTTTTTCTACCATTTTTGGAATTGTTCTTTCATTTACCAAGGCCAGAGAGTTTGAAGGAATTGGTGCCTCCAAAATAGGAACTGTATTCTTATATTTATTAGTGGCCACAATAGGAATGAAAATGGATATTTTTGAATTAATAAACAATTGGGGGATTTTTAAGTTTCTCATTTCAGTAGGTTTGATCTGGATTACGATTCACGCACTATTTCTTTTTATTGTTGCAAAAATCATAAAAGCTCCCTTCTTTTATGTAGCTGTTGGCTCGCAAGCAAATATTGGAGGTGCAGCATCGGCACCCGTTGTGGCAGCAGCATTTAGTCCCGCTTTGGCTCCAGTAGGTGTGTTGCTGGCAGTATTGGGTTATGCAGTTGGTACTTTTGGTGCAATTGCTTGTGCCATTATGATGCAGTATTTGTCGGTTACTGGGTAGAATGAATTTTAATCAGAAAATAGAAAATTATGTTTTGGGTAACTTTTCTGTTAATCACTTACCTGAAATAGTTTTAACTGGAATTGAAGAAGAGTTGGAATCTGAATCACTTCTGAAAAAGAGGTTATTCTCCAATATGAAGAATATCTTTTTTCTTTAATAAATCCTCAACGGATTCTCTTACATCTTCATCATCTACACAACAATCTACTGGGCAAACTGCAGCGCATTGTGGCTCCTCGTGAAATCCTTCACATTCCGTGCATTTATCTGGAGAAATAAAATAAACATCCATATCAACTGGTTCTTGATATTCGTCAGCATTTACCTCTTTTCCATCGTATAGTTTTACCATCCCCTTGAGGCCTGTTCCATCTGAAAATTTCCAATCGGCACCTCCTTCATAAATTGCGTTATTTGGACATTCTGGCTCGCATGCCCCGCAATTGATACATTCTTGTGTTATAATTATTGCCATCGATCATTCTATTTTTTACAAAATTAATACAATCTTCATGGATTGTCTATTATTTGGAGAGTTATTTTACTGATGTTTCTCAGTTTAGGGCAAAGGAATCGCTTTCTTTCAATCGATTAACTACAGATTGTTTTTATCTTTGTAACATGAACATAGAAGAAAGAAAAAATGCTTTTGTACAGCTGGGTAAGGTGTTGAGTAATTTTACCGAAAAAAATCTTTGGGAGAGCCATGCTTGCGGATTGACGAAAGAAGAATTTGAGGAGTTTGAAACAACCCTTGTTAGAGCAAAAGTTTTGAACCCTTGGTTTACAGAAGATCAAGTAAGAAAGGCAATTTCTGGTATTGTTTCTATGCTGGACAAATCCAGGCTAGAGCAATGGATAGATTCTTATGAATCTCTAGAAGAAACTAACAAAGCAATAGGTGTTGTGATGGCCGGGAATATTCCTATTGTGGGTTTTCATGATTTTCTTTGTGTCTTAATTTCTGGAAATAAGTTGGCTGCCAAATTATCTTCCGAGGACAAAATTTTATTGCCAATGATTTCCCAAGTTTTGATTCAACTGGAACCTAGGTTTCAGGATCACATAGAGTTTGTAGAGAGGCTTCAGGACTTTGATGCTGTAATTGCAACTGGAAGTAACAATTCGGCTCGCTATTTCGAATCCTATTTCAAAGAGTATCCTGCAATTATCAGAAAAAATAGAACAAGTGTGGCTGTTTTTACTGGAAACGAAACGGAAGAGGAGCTAACTGCTTTTGCCGAAGATGTTTTTTTATATTTCGGAAAAGGGTGCAGAAATGTAACGAAAATTTATGTTCCCAAAGAATTTGATTTAAATAAGTTGTTCCAAGCATTTTACCCTTACCAAGAAATCGTGAATCACAATAAATATGCAAACAATTATGATTACAACAAGGCGGTATATTTAATGAATCAGGTAGAACTGATAGAAAATGGATTTTTATTGATGAAACAAGACTCCTCTTTGCATTCTCCCTTGAGTGTGCTCAACTACGAATACTACAATTCACTGGACGAGGTGATTGCTCAATTAGAAGAGAAAAAAGATACTATCCAATGTGTGGTGGGTACTAATTTCACTCCATTTGGAAAAGCCCAGACTCCTGATGTTTCAGATTATGCTGATGGTGTGGATACATTGGAGTTTTTATTGGCTCTTAAATAACCTCTTGTCAGAACAAAAGCAATCAAACAGAATTTTTTATATTAAATTGAATATTTTTTGGCAATATTATAGCCAAGAACACAACAACTAAAAATTGAAAAAAATGAAAATACTTCTACAATTAAAACTTGCCTTTTTATTGGCTGTCTATTTTTCGAATAGTGCTTATTCACAATTTACAAATCCAGATTGGGATACCAAATGGAATTTAGGTTTCAATATGGGAGGAGTTTGGCAAGATGGCGATGTACTTCTTGATAGGCCTGGATTTGGTTACGGATTTACTCTAGGCAAAGGAATTTATGAATCTCAAGGGAAGTTTTGGAGCGTAGATGTGAGGTTTCGATACCTGAAAGGAAGAACTTTTGGACAGAATCTGTCGCTAACCGATTCTGCCGATATTGATGACAATTCATTGTATGCAATAGGTACAACGAATTACAAAGCAACTCAGGGATTGTTGTATTTAAATACGGAAACAGTTTTGCATGATTTCTCCATGGAAGCAGTTATTAATTTTCATGCCTTGAGGGAACGTACGGGGGTGCTTTTGTCTGTTTTTGGAGGAATTGGTATTACGGATTACAGAACAAAAACGGATTTGTTGTATACTCCTGATGGTCAGAATTTTGATAAAATGTATGATTTTTCTTCCATAGATTCTAATTCGGCAACTAAGTCTGATTTTAGAGACTTACAAGACGGAGATTACGAGTCATTTGCACCCTTTAGCGAAGACAAAACAATTCGGTTGATGCCATCGTTGGGAATAGGGTTGGGATACCAGTTTTCACCTCAATGGTCTATTGGTTTTGAGCATAGAGTAACTTTTACGTTACAGGATAAATTTGATGGATTGGAGCAGGATGGAACTCAGTTTTTGCAATGGGGTGATCACGATAAATATCACTACTCTTCAATTTTTTTGAGGTGGAATATTTTTAAGGGGAAAACGTCAACAACTACCACAACAAGAAATTGTCCACCACCTTATATACAAATTTCTGATTTACCAGAGGTATATGAAGTAAACGAAAAGTTAATTCAAGTGAGAGCCAGAGTTACCAAAATTAATTCGAACAATGACGTAATTTTGGTAGTAAACGACCAAATTGAACAGACCATTTACAACAGAAATACCGATTACGTTGTAGGAACTGTTCAATTAATTGAGGGAAGAAATAAAATTTATTACTTAGCTACCAATCAATGTGGCGAATCAATGGATAGCGTGATCGTCATTTACAATCCAAATTATTGTCCAAAGGCAGAAATTACAATTTCGCAACCTCTCACAGATAGTGTGTCGAGCAAAGAACTGACTTTGGAGGCGCAAGTACTTAGATTACAAGAGGGTACAATTGAAGTAAAACTGAATAAGGAAGTTGTTACCCACAATTATACTGATTATTCTAAAAAACTAACAGCCGATTTGACTTTGAAAGAAGGGTTGAATTCCATTGAAATTAAAGCAATGAACAAATGTGGAGATACGACTGTGACTGCTCAATTGGTTTATTTCTGTGTTTCTCCATCGGTAGCTATTACGAGTCCTTCTTCGGGAGCTGAGATAGAAAATTTATCTGCTAGCTTTTCTGCAATTACTCGTCACATTCAAAAAAGTGATCAAGTAACTGTGCAATTAAATGGCACTGATATTTCCTTTGATTTTGACAACAAAACTCTCAGAATAACGGGGGCAATGAATCTTGCTGTGGGAGAAAATAAACTTGCAATCACTGTGAAGAACGACTGCGGAACTGATTCAAAAACTATTCTGTTTGATTACAAGGAGCCTTGTTATTTGCCGATAGTCATGATTTCGGAGCCGATGATCAATACTACGGTTTCCAATCCAACTTTCAATTTTGAGGGGTCTGTTACGAATGTAACTCAATCTGATATTAAATTAACGGTAAACGGCAGGCCAATGTCTTTTACATTTAATAATGCAAATGGAGATGTATTGGCTGCTCTGAATTTAGTGCAAGGAACTAATTCAATAGTGCTTTCGGCTTTGAATCCTTGCGGTACAGATCAAGAATCGGTGCAAATTATCTATGATTGCCCAGCTCCAATTGTTACTATTTCTTCTCCTCGAAACGGTTTTGCTTCACCTAATTCCAACCTTGCTCTTCAAGGAAATGCTGCGAACGTAAGGTTAAAGAACGAATTGTCGATTTTGGTCAATGGGGTTTCTGTTCCGTTTACATTTAATCCAAACGGAAATTTTGCTTTAGTTTCTTCTTTGAAACCTGGTCAAAATACGATTACGGTAAGAGCATTAACCGCATGTGGCGAAGATGTAAAAACAATTTTGGTTACTTACGATCAACCCTGTCCTCAACCTTTTGCCACTATCAATTCTCCTATTAATGGCTCAAATTTATCGGTTAGTTCTCTTACGCTTACCGGAACTGCAGTGAACATCAATAACCAATCTAATATGACAGTTCGGCTAAACGGAATGAGTCAATCATTCTCTTGGAACCCTGGTAACCAAATGTACACTTCTGGACTTAATTTGAGGGAGGGAACAAACACAATAGTTGTAACGGCTAACACGAATTGTGGTTCTGATTCCAAAACTATTTCTGTGGTGTACACCAAAGCATGTCCCAAACCAACTGTGGCGATAACGAGTCCGAGCAATGGACTTAACTCCACTTCTTTGTCTGTTCCTTTTACTGGCGCGGTTACTAATATTCAGTCGGCCTCACAGGTTCAGTTAAGGATTAATGGAAGTAGTGTGAACAGCAATTATAATCAGGCTACAGGAATTGTAACAGCAACTATAAATTTAGTCTCTGGAAGTAATTCTATTGAATTAATAGCAACAAACAACTGTGGTGTTGAGAGAGCAAACAGAACGATTTCTTACAGATGTCCTTTGCCTACCACAAATATTTCTGCTCCAATGAACGGGATGACTTACTCGACCAATCAAGTTAATTTTGAAGGGTTTGTAAGCGGTGTTTCTACTCAGTCTCAAGTATCAATTTTGTTAAACGGAAATCCGATATCATTTGTTTATGATGCCAGAACTAGCAAGTTTTCTGGCGTAATGAATTTGGTAATTGGAAACAACACCTTGATTTCTACCGTTACAAATCAATGTGGGACAGACTCTAAAACTGTTACAGTTACTTACAGCAAGCCATGTCCTTCTCCATCGGTAAGTATTTCTTCCCCTACTAATGGAAGCACAAATACTTCGGGCACTGTTCAGATTTCAGGAATTGTGACGAATATGATTTCACAATCAGATTTGAGCTTGAAGTTGAACGGAAATCCACTGAACTTTTCTTACAACGGAAGTACGAGAACTTATACCGCGAATGGAAATTTACAAGCCGGAAACAATACGATTGTAGCTTCAGTTGCAACAAATTGTGGGACAGACTCTAAAACTGTTACAGTTACTTACAGCAAGCCATGTCCTTCTCCATCGGTAAGTATTTCTTCACCTACTAATGGTGCTAAACTAAGTGCTAATAACGTTTCCATTAGTGGAATTGTCTTGAATATTTCAAATAAGTCCGACATGGAAATTAAAGTGAATGGCAGACCAGTGTCATTTACTTTTAACGGATCCACTAAAAGATACTCTGCAAATTCAACTTTAAGAGTTGGGAAGAATAGTGTGTCTGTTTCTGCAAATACAAATTGTGGTAACGACAATAAGACGATAACCTTGGAGTATTCGGAACCTTGTAAAAGTCCATCTGTGAAGGTGAATTCTCCAAGAAATGGGGATAAATTATCTTCAAGTTCTGTTATGTTGAAAGGAACTGCAATCGGGATTAAAAATAACAGCCAACTATCAGTCACAGTTAACGGGAGAGTGGTTAACACTAATTTTTCTTCCTTGACATATGAATTCATGGCTTCTATCAGTTTAAATCCGGGAAACAACACAGTTGTGGTAAAAGCAGAAAATGAATGTGGAGAAGATTCAAAGTCTATTCGTCTTACCTATGAGCCTCCATGTCCTAAGCCCACAGTTAGAATTCTTACTCCTTCAACTAACTCTAGTGTGAAAGGAAATAAAGTCACTCTAACAGGTATTGCAACGAATTTGGTTAACTCCTCAGACTTGGAATTAAAGGTAAATGGAGTTATTCGACCAGTTAATTATAACTTTTCAACCAAATCATTTACAGCTTTGGTCACATTAAATTCTGGGTCATTCAATACAATTAGCGTTTCGGTAGCCACAAACTGCGGAACCGAAAGCAAATCGATAAAGGTTAATTCTGTCGTAGTTCAAAAACCAGTCGTGCGAGTAGAATATCCCAGCTCAAACTCCACAACTATTGCTGGGACTCAATCTAAAATTTTTGGTTCAGTGTCAGGTATTTCTGGCTCGTCTCAATTTGAAATTAAAGTTAATGGTTCGAAAGTGACTAGTTACACCTTGTCAAATCAAGGCTCAGATAATTTTACATTCAACGGCCTGTTAACACTAAATCCTGGAAGGAATAATATTTCTATCAAAGCAACTCACAGCTCTGGAGGAGTGGAGTTAGTGAATAAAGTGATACAGGTAAATACTCCTAAAAATGTTGTCTCGCCTAAAGTAGAAACGACTAAATCTCTGGAAAAAACACCTGTGAAGAATTCACCAACCCGACAACCAAATAAGAGGTAAGTGGATAAAAAAATGGCAAGCAAGCAGCAATGTCTGAAGTCTTGGAGATGGGTTATTTAAACCAATTTCTTTTATTTATCATGTTAATAGAGAGAATTGGTTCGACTTCTGTTACGATTAAAAAAGTATAAAACCCATTTTCGGCATATTTACAAGGAAAGTGCTCAAAGTTCATTTCGTAAATTCCGGCAAGGAAAGTGAGAGAAATTTTTTGTTTGGAATTAGATTTAAAATTATCCAAATAAAAAATAGACTGGATTTAGAAATCATTTTCAGCGAAGCGATTTTATTATTTATTTTTCAACTCACGTAAGACGGTTATTATTTTAACTTACCTGCAATGAATCCAGTAGTCCAGGCAGCTTGAAAGTTATAACCTCCTGTGATGCCATCCACGTCCATTACCTCGCCAGCAAAGTAGAGATTCGGAACTACCTTACTTTCCATAGTTGAAAAATTGATACTTTCTAAACTCACACCTCCGCAAGTCACAAACTCTTCTTTAAATGTGGTTTTTCCTTCTACAGAATATACATCATTTGTAAGGATATTACATAATTTGTTGAGGTCTTTCTTGCCCATTTCATTCCATTTTTTACTCAATGGAATCTCTGCTTTAAGAATCAAGAAGTGCCATAATCTTTCGGGTAGGAGGTAAGCTCTATAGTTTTGTATTTGTTTTTTAGGAGCAGTTTTTATGATATTTCTTAACTCTTGCATCACAGATTCGTAACTCTGAACATTAACCCAATTTACTTGTAGTTTAGCTTTATATCCGGCTTCGGCTAAAATTCTAGCACCAAATGCCGAAAGCTTTAAAATAGAAGGGCCACTCATTCCCCAATGTGTTACAAGTAGCGGTCCGTTAGATTTTAGCTTAGTTCCCTGGATAGCTGTGAGCGTATGTTCAACCACAATACCCATTAGCTCAGTTACAGTTTCATTGGGCATATTAAAAGTAAATAATGAAGGGACAGGAGCTTCAATTTTGTGTCCTAACTTTTCTAGCCATACAAGGCCTTCCTTCTTTGGAGAACCACCTGTTGCTACAATTACTTTGTCAAATTCATGCACGAGTTCATTTCCTCTGAATAGGATTTTAATTGTACCATCTTGAGGAATGAGTTGTTCTACCAATCTTCCTGTTTCTATTTGAATACCTAATCTTTCGGATTCGGTCATAAAACAATCGATGATGGACTGAGAGTCCTGTGATACAGGAAATACACAATTGTCCTCTTGTGTGACCAAGGGTACATTTCTTTCTTCAAACCATTTGATTGTATCTTGAGTATAAAATTCTCTAAATACTTTTTTGAGTTTTTTTTCGCCTCTGGGATAAGCTTTGGATAGTTCAGCAATGGATGTACAACCATTGGTGACATTGCATCTCCCTCCACCAGATATTTTTACTTTTGATAAGAGTTTTTGAGATTTCTCTAAAATAACTACTTCGGCATCTGGATGATTCTCCTTTGCTTGTATCGCAGAAAAAAAACCTGCAGCACCTCCACCAATTATTCCTATTTTCATAGAAGCAAAAGTAGTAAAAGAACTTATCGAGTAAGGGTTACATGTCCTATTTTTTCGAAACTTTCCGTAGATAGTTTTTCTTTTCCTACTATTCTCCAAATGTAAACTCCGTTTGGAGCTTCTTTTCCGTTGTAGGTTCCGTCCCATTCAAAATCTATTTCTGGTGACGTAAATAATAACTCACCCCAACGGTTAAATATGTAAATTTCATATTCTTCCACAGAATTGTTATTGAAAATCACACTAAATTTATCATTCAGTCCATCGTCATTTGGCGTAAATGAATTTGGAACCCAATAGCTTAATGGATTTTTTATTGTTACGTTCTTTGTGATTTGATCAGTACATCCACCTTCGTTGTCAACAAAAAGGGTTATTGGATAAACTCCTCCATCGGTTTTTGGAAAAATGTAAAAGTCATCTTGATTGGTTGACCCTCCCAGTCCTGCAAAATCCCAGAAATATAATGTTGCACCTGTTGATTGATTGGTAAAATTAACAAGTGTATTTGGAATAATACTCTCTGCTGGATCATATACAAAATCAGCTACTGGCGTTGGAAATCCACAAACCATATTTGGAAAAATAGAATCTACACTACAGCCTAATGTATTGACTAAAGTTACTTTTATATCAAAACACGCGTAGGTATTATAAATATGGCTCGCAGTTCCTTGAGAATTGCTGATGCCTCCATCCCCAAATTCCCAATAAATACTATCGAAAAATGTCATATCAGAATTATTTGTAAACACAACTGTTTCTGGAATACAAAGAGAATCTTTGTCAGCAGAAATGTTGATTGTGTTCTGAACTTGAACATAGCTGATTTCAACTGTATCAGGATAGGTAAGGCAGCCATCTAAACGTTCTTGAAGTA
The DNA here is from genome assembly GCA_965655625.1 of Flavobacteriales bacterium. Taxonomy (GTDB): domain Bacteria; phylum Bacteroidota; class Bacteroidia; order Flavobacteriales_D; family CAJJDF01; genus CAJJDF01. The sequence goes on from CBFHHA010000003.1 coordinate 46,987, forward strand.
CGTAATTGTATACTCCATAGTCACTAACTGTGGTGTTTGGTGTATAACTGGTAGGGTCGTCAAAATTAGACGTGTTGATTACTGGCACCGTAAAGTAATTCCATGAGTCGAGTGTTCCTCCCGGTGTTGGTGTTGGTGCCAAAGTTTGGTTTAGCAAACAGGTTGTGAAATCCATCCCAGCATTTGATTTTGGTTTTGGTTTCACAAAAATATCTATTGTGGTATCGTGTGTGCAGCCAAAGTTATCAAACACAGTAAAAGTGTAGGTGTAAAGTCCGGGAATGGTGTGTTTTAGTATTGCTGTCGAATCATTTGGTCTTCCTATTACATTTGGTGAGGCATTCCAAAATGAGGTATCAGTTACGGATGTGATTGTAGTAGATACGTTGGGTGGTCTTATGAGCGTATCAAACTTTACTCCCCAAAAGAAAATATTTCCATCGTCTATCCCAATGTTGTCTCTTACCCTTAATATCCATCTTCCATTCATCGGACATCCGGCAAATTGAGTATTCATATTTTGAAAAGGTGTGTAAGTTCCTGCTGGAAGATAAAACTCGTTCATATAATTGTTTCCCAAAACATCGGTAAAATTATATTGATGAACATTTGCCTCGTTTGTCATTGTATTGTAACGAGGATTTATTTGGGTAAATCTATAGGTGTAGCCAACTCCGGCATTGAGCGGTGTTGGAAAAATTCCTGCTGGATCCACGGGTTCTCCCATAAAGGTGTTTCCTCCACCAGGATTGGTTTTTAATACTGCAGTTTGTCCATTTGGACAGGAAAGCTGTATGTCTAAATCTCCTAAGTAGGAGTGTTCCATATTGACATAAATTTCCTCAAGAAATCCCGGTTGATAGAGGGCACCATTGTCAAATATACTGACGTCAATGGTGTCGTAAAATGAAACACCTGTTCCGTCAGGAAGTGGCGTAAGTCCCGCGTTATTCAAAACAGGCGTTTGATAAGGCTTGTAAATGGTAGGAGCAATAATAACGGCTGTGTCTTCCAAACAAATGGTGTCATTTGGAAAAACAAAGGATTGAGAAAAACTCGGTACATCGGAAATAATAACTCTTACCGAATGATCAATATTCTGGCATCCTAAAGTATCTTCAACCACCAAATGAACATCGAATATTCCGTTGGAATTAAAGGTGTGTGAAATGTTCTGTCCAGGAGTTGAGTATCCATCTCCTAACTTCCAAGTGAAAGACGAAGTGGAGTTAGATTGGCTATAGGCAGTCCCAGAGTTTGGATAACTTGCATTTCCAAAGAAATTAATTGTTTCTCCTCTACAGGCTCTTATTATTCGTAAAGCAGTTGTATCAGGGGTTGAGGATACGCTGTCGCCATTTGCAATGAATGCTTGGCAGGCTAATTCACAAGAAATATTGGCCGACCATCCATTGTTGGCTTGAGAACCATTAGAGGTGAAAACAAAAGTCAAACTACCGCTTGGGTGACTTGATTTGAATATTCTTCCTATAAGAGTACCAGTTCCACTGTAACATCCAAGAAATGGACTGGCTGTGGTTGGACCATCATAAATACACAGGACATCAAATCCCATTTGGGTTTGAAAAGAAGTAAAAGAAACTTGAATTACTCGGCCGGCTGTACTTGGTGTAAATGTTTTGGTTAAGTTTTGGTTGTTTCCATAAAGTCCAAGCCCACCGTTGTCATAGAAAATCCCCGAGCATGTGGAGGTGGTTCCGTTATTCATGTTGTAGTTCTGGGATACTCCTGCGGTATGAAAACCAAGAAATAGAACAAGTATGAGATTGATGTGCTTCATTATTTTTTGGCTAATTTATTGATTTGAGAATGAGATAATAATGTCAAAACATAGTCAGTTTCTCCTAGTCTAAAAATGAGGTTGTTATCCATGTGTCTTTCTATTTCCAGTTGCAATACATTTAGTTCTCTTGTTTCAATCAGTTTAATTAAATCTTCTGCGGAAATTGTAATCGATTCACCTTTGTTTTGCATCAATGAAACGTTCGTCAAAATTTCGTGATTTTGTGCAGATTCAATCTTTTCTTTTGTCAGAACCAGAGAATGAAAAAGAAATACTTCAAAATATTTTTTTTGCGCTGGGTTTTTTAAAATCTGATCGCAGATTTCTATTGAATATACCTCTCGAAGTTTCGACTCAAGTGATTGTTTTTCTTGCGAAAAACTCAATAAAATGGGCAATATCACAAGGATAATTAGTTTCTTCATGAAGGGTTAATGATTTGATAAAATATTTATTTAACTAAAATACTATTTTATGATAAATTAATAACAATTAGTTACTCACATTTGTGATAGTTCCTTTATACACTTCTTTATTTCCGAACTCATTTGTGAGTGTTACCACCCAAACATAGGAACCAAAAGGACATCTAGTGCCGTCTGGTAAAAGCCCATTCCATGGGTTTTGAAAAGAATTTGTGGTGTAAATAAGCTGACCGTTTCGTGCATAGATATTCATAGAAAATTTGACATTCAAACTACTTAATTCCACAGGGATAAATAGATCGTTCATGTTGTCTCCGTTTGGCGAGAATCCGTAGTCTTTTCTAAAATTATAAATTCCCGGAATTTCTATTTTTTGTGATACAGATTTTGTACAACCAAATTCAGTTGTGCTTTTGCATACAATGTTATAGATTCCAGCTTTTGTGTATGAATGTGAAAAATTTCTTTCATTTGATGTGGTTCCATCTCCTAAATCCCAGGAGTGAGTGGCATTTGAGGAATGAGTCACTTCAAAATCATAGTTGTTTTTAATAGAAAACTCATCATGTTGTACTTCCATGCTTATTTCAGGTGAATTTTTCACTTCTATAGATTGAGTTTCCTCAGCTAATATATTTCCGTTCTCGTTCAAAATAACTAGCGAAACCGATTTTAGACCTGCTGATTTTGTAATGAACTTTTGAATACTTCCTTTTAAAGTTGGCTCGTTATCGATTCTCCATTCATAGGTGTGCGAAATGTTATTCTCTTTAGAAGTGAGGTAAATAGTTTCTCCAGAACAAATAGTTTTAGGCAAATAGAATGAGGCCGTGGCAGATTCTAGTTTTACTGTTTCTGTTACCTGATTTTCTGCTCTTTGAGTTACCGAATAAGGGCGTTCTGTCTGTGACTCTTGTCCTAAATCATTTTTTCTTTCCTCTGTTGAGTTTGGAACTACAGAAATATGTTTTTCAGGTTTGTCACTATTTTTTGTGATTGGTGCTGTTTCAGTTTTTTCTTTAATTCCTTCTGGCTCTATCTGAGGAGTTTTATTCAATGTATTGTTCTCCATTGTTTTTACCCTTTCAACTACTACAGTGTCAATGGATGAAATTTGCTTTTCACTTTCAAATTTCCATTTCTTATTATTTACCAGGTATGCGGTCGCTGTTCCCAAAACTACACAGGTAACTATGGCAATAAACCATTTCGTTGCATAAAATGGAACTGTTGGGTTACCTTTTTTTTGAAATGTTTCCCAAGCGCCATTTTCGTAGGGCATCTCATGACTATTCACAGAATTTCTGACTATTTCTTCAAAATTTTGTTTCATTCTAATTGTTTTGTTCGAGCTAAATTGAACTTTTTTTCCAATGTAATTTTAATTTTTGCTTTTGCTTTCGCGTAATTAGATTTAGAAGTTCCAGGACTGATTTCCAAAATTTCAGCCACCTCCTGATGGGTATAGTTTTCTATCGCATACAAGTTGAATACTAATTTGTAGGCAGGTGAGAGTGTTTCCATGGCCTCCAAGATATCTTCAGGTTTGATTTTACTATATCTACTTTCGTTTTCTTCTAGTTCGTTGTAAAAACTGTTTTTATCCTCTATGTTTCCTTCTTCTTCTAAATTGAATTTGTTTTTATACTTTCTGTAATGATCGATAGCCGTGTTGACAAAAATTCTTCTTACCCAGCCTTCAATTGATCCAGTAATCTCATATTTTTCCAAATTGTCAAAAACCTTAACGAATGCATCTTGTAAAATATCTTGTGCTTCGTCACTGTCTTTGGCGTAACGAGTACAAACAACCATCATTTTTGAGTAGAAATGTTTGAAAAAAAGCTCTTGGCCTCTTTTGTTTTTCTTGATGCATAATTGGATGATTTCATTCAGCTCGTCTTTCGTCAAAGTGCTTCTGTTTTTCGTGTTTAAAACGGAGTTTGTACTGTGTGGTTGCCTCTATGGATTGAATTTTTTCTAAATTACTCTAATTTTGAGTAAATTCTAAAAATTAATCCTTCAACTTTAGCCCCTAATTAAATAATAATTTATCTAATTTTTGTAGTTTCGCCTTAAAATTAATTTATTCATTTAATCATCAATACAATATGAAAGTAACAGTTGTAGGAGCTGGAGCAGTAGGTGCCAGTTGTGCAGAATACATAGCGATAAAAGATTTCGCTTCGGAAGTAGTTTTATTAGATATCAAAGAAGGATATGCAGAAGGAAAAGCAATGGACCTTATGCAAACTGCCTCGTTAAATGGTTTTGATACCAAAATAGTGGGAAGTACAAATGACTATGCTAAAACTGCGGGAAGTGATGTGTGTGTAATTACATCAGGAATTCCAAGAAAGCCAGGAATGACGAGAGAGGAGTTAATCGGAATTAACGCTGGAATTGTAAAAACTGTTTCTTCTTCATTAATTGAGCACTCCCCAGAAACAATTATTATTGTCGTATCTAACCCAATGGACACGATGACCTACTTAGTTCATCAAACAACCAACATTCCAAAGAATAGAATTATTGGAATGGGTGGAGCTTTGGATTCTGCTCGATTTAAGTATAGATTGGCCGAAGCGTTGGGTTGTCCAATTTCGGATGTAGATGGGATGGTAATTGGAGGTCATTCTGACAAAGGAATGGTTCCATTGATTGACAAAGCTACAAGAAATGGAGTGCCTGTTTCTGAATTTATAGACGATGCCAAAAAAGACTACGTGGTTCAAGAAACAAAAGTAGGAGGGGCAACTCTTACAGGTTTGTTAGGAACTTCTGCTTGGTATGCACCTGGTGCTGCCGTAAGTGGATTGGTTCAAGCAATTGCGTGTGACCAAAAGAAAATGTTCCCTTGCTCAACTTTACTAGAAGGAGAATATGGACTAAACGATTTGTGTATTGGTGTGCCAGTAATTCTTGGAAAAAACGGAATAGAAAAAATCGTAGAAATCTCATTGACTGACGCAGAAAAGGCGAAAATGCAAGAAAGTGCTGAAGGTGTAAAAGCAACAAATGGGCTTTTAAGTTAGGATTTTATAAAGATAAAAGTATATTTGCAAACTCTTAAGCGGGAGTAGCTCAGTTGATAGAGCGTCAGCCTTCCAAGCTGAGGGTCGCGGGTTTGAGCCCCGTCTCCCGCTCATAGTTTACAAATTGGTAGACTCACCAAAAAAACTCTTAGTGTTAACTAAGAGTTTTTTTATTTTAATGAGCTCCCAAAATGATAAACCAATCAAGGTCAAGGTGGCACCTCGGGTAAAATTACACCTCAATTTTCCGATTGGTTTGGGCTAATTCCTCATTTAAAAAAAAATAGATAAACAAAAAAAATCTTTCCTGAATAATCAGGAAAGATTTTTTAGTTGTAAGAAAAATATTTCTTAGAAGTGGAATGTTACATTAACAGCAGCAGACCCACCAAATGCAGCAGAAGCACCATCGTCAATTCCAATATTCAAACCTGAACTTTTTAATACTTGCGAATCAGTTTGTTCTGTTGTACCAGAATTATCAGTTTCTGTTGAGTTCGTAGCATTAGAAGCTGTGAATCCAATTCCCCATCCAAATTCAGCACCAATGGCAATTTTTGGAAGTACGAAATAATCTACACCTACAAAACCTCTAGCTCCAAATCCAAAAGAACCAGACTTTGTGATTCCTAAGTTTCTTGTTGCACCGGCAGCCTCTACACCTTCAGTAATTGCATTTTGAAGATCTAGATTATAATCAAATGAAGTTGTGGGTGTAGGAGATCCGATTACCAACAAGGCTTCAGCTCCGTAAAAACCTTGCAATCTGTTGTGTCCTCTTCTCAACTCTTTTCCAAAACCTAATACGATATTAGTTACAACATCTTTTTGTGTTTGAATGTAGTTGTTTTCACCGTTAGTACCGTAAACATCTAATACAGACTCTTCACTAAAAGAGGAATAATTGATTCCAACTTTTACTCTCCAAGCTTCAGTTGAGCTAGTAAACATTTTTCCAACAATTACATTGTTAAATCCTGTTACATGACCTAGGTGTTGAGCAGTAGATCCAGTGTTTACGTTCAATTTTAATGCATTTAATCCAAAATCGATTAATGGTACAGCATCAAACTGAATCGCCCAGTCTCCCGCCTGTGGCAAGTACTCTAGACCTTTTTTGTTTTTCATTGAAGTAGTACTTCCTTGAGCGAAAGCAAAACTTCCAGCAAATAATGCTGCAGCGAATAAAATGTTCTTTTTCATAATTGTTTTTTATGGTTTATAATACCTCAATATATGTATTTTTTTTTGTGAATCAAATTATTTGGCTCATTTATAGATTCCTTATTATCAACTCTACTATGTTCACAAGTTGAGTTTTAATCACTACTTTTGTACTCTATGAAACAATTATTTCCTCTTGGATATTCGAGTGTCGAAAACATTAAAGAAGTGCTTTTTGATTCAAATCATCTCTCAATAGATGTGTTGAGGGAAGATTTAAATCACCCAATAATTCAAGGAAATAAATTCAGAAAACTTCAGTACAATATTCTTAATGCCCAAAAAAAAGGAAACGGAACTTTACTCTCTTTTGGTGGTGCATACTCTAACCATATTGCAGCAGTTGCAGCAGCTGGTAAAGAGTATGGATTCAAAACTATTGGGGTTATTCGAGGAGAAGAAACCCTTCCACTAAATCCAACTTTGGCTCGTTGCAAGCAAGATGGGATGGAGTTCCATTACGTAGAAAGATCTACCTACAAAATGAAAAACACCCAAGACTTCAAAGAATACTTGAGAAATAAATTTGGTTCTTTTTACCTCATTCCAGAGGGAGGAACAAATTACTATGCCGTAAATGGGTGCATGGAAATTATTGAGGATTACAGCCAATATGACTTCATTTGCTGCCCTATTGGAACCGGTGGAACTGTGGCAGGAATTACTTTGGCTAATCAGGGAAAGGCAAAAATCTTGGGGTTTTCTTCCCTTAAAGGCGGTGAATTCTTGAACCAAGAGATTCGAGAGCATATTATGACTGTTACCAATGACGAAGAACTAACAGCTGAGGTTCTTCAGTCTTTCGAATTGATTACTGAGTTTCATTTTGGAGGATATGCCAAATTCACAAATGAATTACTTAATTTTGTGCGTAATTTTCATTCCAATCACCAAATAAAGTGGGACATAATTTATAATGGAAAAATGGCGTTCGGGGTGTATGAATTAATTAAAGCAGGCTTTTTTCCCAAGAACAGTCGAATCCTACTGGTGCATACAGGAGGTATTCAAGGTTTAGCTGGAATTGAGCAAAGAAATAACATGACAATATATGAGGATTAAGAAATTGAGAATAACGATTTGGATGATAGTGGGAATGGGACTTCTGACTTTTGGACAAAACCAAACTCCTCAAGAATACATCGAAAAATGGCAGGAGGTGGCCATTGAAAAGATGAAAGTCCATAAAATTCCTGCGAGTATCACATTGGCTCAAGGAATACTAGAAAGTGGTAGCGGGAATAGTAGTTTGGCTCGATTGGCAAATAATCATTTTGGAATAAAATGTCATTCCTCCTGGAAAGGGGAAACTTATTACCAAGATGACGATGCAAAAGATGAGTGTTTTAGAAAATATAAATCGGCAAGCGAATCGTATGAAGACCACGCCAAATTCCTTAAAAAATCAAGGTACAATGGACTATTTCTCTTGAATATAACTGATTACAGTGGATGGGCTCATGGATTAAAAAAAGCGGGGTACGCCACAAACCCGAAATATCCAAAGCTTCTTATTAGCATTATTGAACGATATAATCTTGATGAACTCGATAACGGGAATTACGCGAAAAACGAACCATTAATTGCCAAAAAGAACAAAGAAGATAAAAAGGAAATCGAAAGTCAAGAAGTAATTACGCTTCAGTTTAAACACTCCGTTTCCAAAACAGCCAATCTTGTGCCTTACATTGTGATAAAGAAAAATGATACGTACGAAAAATTAGAAAAAGAGTTTGCGGTAAGAAAATGGCAAATAGTGAAATACAATGACCTCAGAAAAAATCATGATCTACAAGAAGGAGAGAGGATTTTTCTGAAGCCGAAGAGGTGTAAATCAAAAGAAGAAATACATATTGTTTTGGCAGGCCAAACCATGAGAGATATTTCTCAGTTGTATGGAGTAAAGCTAAAACGTATTTACAAAAGAAATGGACTAGACCAAGGAGTTGTGCCCAAGCAAGGGCAGCGAATCTATTTGAGATCAAAAAAGAAGGCTAACTGATTATTTCTTCCTAATTCTACCTGATTTTTTATCAAAACCATACGGACAGTGTTTGCACCCGTTTTTACAACAGTAACCCCGCTTTAGCAAGTATTTCTCCGTGAAAATTATATACCCGTCTGGCGAGTAATAAAACTCATCTGGATCCAATTTATCCCGTTTCGAAAAGCCGCTCATGTCCGTCATTTCTTCCTCTTTTTATTGGATGAAATAACTCTTTGGAGCAAATACATTTCCTAAAGCAAAATATTGAAACACCAACATTTCTCTGTCTCCACGGACATTTCCGTGGATGTAATCTGTGTCCCAAATATTTTCGTCCCCCGTCACTTCATTTATGGTAGGATTTTCACTCATTTTTAAATAAAAATCTACAGTTTTTGTCTTATTTGATACATCGGTAACAGAAATCGTATAAACTGGGTTGTTTGCTGCCACGATAGAATCTACTTGCGTTTCATCATAATCGGCAATTCTATTAAAGTATATTTTTTCGTAGTTCAATATGTAATTTTCTACCAGTGATTTGTTAGCCCCTTTTACTGGATTCCCTTCTGAATCCATAAGACTCACAATTTTTGCTAATTGATTTACTTTGTAAGAATCGGAAGGTTTTTCGTAAAAATCTACTTCAATAGACGATATTTCGAGTGGGTCGTAGACAAAAACTCCTGAATATTTCCAATCGTTTACGTTTGTAAAAAACCTACTTTCCAAAAATCCATTGAAACCTGGAAGGTGCATGACATATGGTTCGGAAGATTTTCTCCCATTTTTTTCCAACAACATGTATGTTCCGTAATGATCCTTGGTTGGAGAACCCACAAAATAAGTTTTGGTTAATTCTCCATTCTCGAATATCTCTACTTTTTTATTTCTTGCTGCCATATTTGCAACCACAGTCTTTTTAAGTTCACTGGGGACGGCACTTTGTACTGCTATGTGTTTAAATGTTTTTAGTAACAACTCTACATTCTCATGTCGAGCCTTAAATTGACCGTTTAGTCTCCACTCTTCTCCTTCTTTTTCCAACTCTGCCACGTTCCCTGTACTTTCGGTAATCACAAATTTGTTAATATTCTCAATATTTTCAATTTTAAAATCGCTAAAAGCTCTTCCGCCTCCTTTACTCGAATCGGTCTTCATCACCCAAATCGCAATTGCACCTAACACAAAAACAGCTACTATCAGAATACTGGTTGATTTATTTCTCATTTATTGTTTGTTTTATTCGGTTGTAATAATACAAAAAAAATCTGCCAGTAGTTGATTGATTAATTGATTTTATGGGAGAAAAATTGCTAATTCAAAGAATGTGTTTTAATTGCAATACTATTTCCTAACATTCGTAAGCTTGTTCGGTTAGATAAGGTGATTTTTTGCGAATTTACTTTTATAACTTAAGGTAAATTCGGCTATATTTGAAAAAGGTTACTGAGAAATAGAATCATTTTGCATAGGTAGCTGAAATTTAATCAAATAGAATTCACAGTGAAGAAAACCCTCCGACATATTTCCCAACTTATTTTCATCCTTGGAATGCCACTATTTTCATTCTCACAGAATCCAGAAGGTTTTGATAAAATGGCAAAAAAAATGGCTGACAAAACTGTTCCTCTTATTAAGTCGAAGCAAGTTAATATACTTTTAGAAAAGAGAAAGGAAGTGGTATTTCTGGATGCAAGAGAACTGAGCGAATATAAAACCAGCCACATACAAAACGCCCTGCACGTAGGTTACGATGATTTTTCAATTAATGCTGTAAATTCTGTTTCCAAAAACTCAGTAATTGTTGTGTATTGTTCTGTTGGGTACCGAAGTGGTAAAATTGGGGCGCAATTAAGAGAAGCAGGGTACACTTCTGTTTTCAATTTATATGGAGGAATTTTTGATTGGGCAAACAATGGAAACAAGGTGTATCAAAACAATAAAGTGACTACAAAAGTCCATCCATACAACAACAAATGGGGAAAATGGCTGAAGCCAGAACTGAGAAACTAAGCGCAATGCCAAAGAAAATACTTATTATTTTTACTAAAAATCCAATACTGGGAAAAGCCAAATCTAGATTAGCCGAAACCGTAGGACAACATAATGCGCTTCTTGTTTTTAAAGAATTACTCGCTCACACAGTTTCGATTACTGCACATATTGAATGCGAAAAACGCGTCTATTTTTCTGATGAAATAGTCGACAACTCGTTCTTTTCCGATTCCATTTATGACAAACGCATCCAGAAAGGCAACGATTTGGGAGAAAGAATGAGAAATGCATGTGTGGAGGCAACGGACGATGGATTTGACCAAGTGGTATTAATCGGTAGTGATTGCTACGAACTTACCCAAAGCGAAATAGAAAAAGCTTTTTCTATTTTAACTCACAGTGATTTTGTGTTTGGCCCTGCCCAAGACGGGGGTTATTATTTGATCGGAACTCGAACTACTTTCACCAAAGTATTCGATAACAAAACATGGAGTACTTCTACCGTGCTGTACGAAGCAATAAGGGATGTGGAAGGTGCTGATCTATCTCATGGTGAACTAGCAACCTTATCTGATGTAGATTACGAGGGAGATTTGGGCGAATTAAAAGATTTATTACAATAAAAAAAGCAATTATTTTTGTTGGGTTAAGTAATTAAATACTCGATCTCTTATTTCTTCAGATTTGGTCAAAATCATGTTGTGATTCCCTCCTTTTATCACTTCGTAATTCTCAATATTCTTCAGCGGAAACACATGGTCTTTGTCTCCATGTAAGTGCAAAAACTCTTCCATTGGGTTTTCACCATGCCAGGTATTAATTTTTTTTATAATCCATTTCTCTAAACGACCATTTATCGAATGAACCATTTCATTAATCTCCTCGTTGTCAATTTCTCTTAAATCAGGAACAATCTTACTGCCAATTGTGTAACCAGCCTCTATCGTTTTCTTTACCAATTTGCTTGGAATAAAATCCAACAACGAAGAACTTTTTTCCCACTTCATAAGAGGATTCATTTCTTTTCTGTTTTTTACCGAAGAAATAAATATGACAGATCTTGGCGGAAGTTGTTTGGAAATTTCCACAGCCAAAATACCCCCAAAAGAAGTTCCAAGAATAGAAAAAGGTTGAGATTGGTCTATTTTTTTACTCAATCTTTTGGCGTAATTTTCAATGGTTTCGTCAGCAGATTCACTAGCAATAAACTCCAATACTTCGCAATCGAATCGATCGTCTTTCAGAAAATCTTTGTAAATCGTTTTGTTCGTTAAAAAACCTGGTATCAAATATAATTTTGGGGTTTTCATAAGCCTAGTTTCTTACCAACCTGTCCAAATCTCGTTTGGTGTCTTTTTGCTTCAAACTCTCTCTCTTATCATACAATTTCTTACCTTTTGCAATCCCTATTTCAAGTTTTGCGTACCCTTTGTCGCTAATAAACATGAGAAGCGGAACAATCGTAATCCCTACATCCTTCAATTTTTTCTCAATCTTTTCAATCTCTTTTTTATTGAGCAATAACTTACGCAGACGATAAGGTTCGTGATTGATAAAACCACCATTTGAATATTCGGTAATGTGCATGTTTTTGATAAAAACTTCTCGATTATCGACATAACAATAAGCCTCTTTGATACTTGCCTTACTTTCTCGAACGGATTTTATTTCAGTTCCCAGTAATTTTATTCCAGCAGTGTATTTATCCAATATTTCATAATCGAAATAGGCTTTCTTGTTCTTGATAGATATTTTCTTCTGAATTTTGGACATCTTACTTGCGTCAATGATTGAGTTACACAAAGAAAGCAAGAATTTAGAAACTATTCAATATTTATTAATTCCCTCTTCGTTTTTAATGATTTCTTCTTTCCTAAAACCTAAAAATATACCTATTTTTGAATTATGAGCAAAAAAGAACAACTATTCCATGAATTTTCGTCCGTAACACTAGCGGAATGGGAAGAAAAAATTGCCAAAGATCTAAAAGGGAAATCAATTTCAGAATTGGCATGGAAACACGACAAGGCGATTGAGCTAATTCCTCATTATAATAAAGAAAACTCAAAAACCATAGATTCCGTTTCTGAGACTGGCTCTAGAGAAAGAAAAGATTCGAATGAATGGAACATGAGTGTTTTTATATTGATTCAGGACGAGAAAGAAGCAAACAAAACAGCATTGAAAGCTCTTGGATCTGGAGCAAATTCACTAACTTTTGTGGGAGAAATAACCCAATTAGATGTATTGCTAAAAGACATCCTGATTGACATTATAGCAATAGATTTTATTTGCGCCAAGACAACAGAATTAGCTAGAAATTTACAATCACTTTGCCAAAGCCGAAATCTTAATTATGCGGAGTTAAAAGGCTCTATTTCATTTGATTATTTAGGAAACTTTGCACGAAAAGGAAATTGGTATAGTTCAATCTCCGAAATCACCGAGGAATGTAAATCACACCTTTCAGCTTCAGTCGGTTGTGAAATGAATTTGCTTACAGCGAGCAACTACTACTTTCAGTTGAGCGGTGCAAATACTTCTCAGCAACTTGGTATTGCTCTAGCTCATGGCGTAGAATATTTCAATTTGCTCAACGATACGCACAACAATGACACAATTGCAAATCATTTGCAATTTCACTTTGGAATTGGTGGAAATTATTTTGCAGAAATTGCCAAAATACGAGCTTTTCGAATTACTTGGCAAAAAATACTCACTGCTTTTGACACCGCTGCGAAGAAGGTGACAATTAATGCCGTAACCTCAAATTTGTTGTGGAGCAACAAACAAACAAAAAACAATATGTTGAGAGCTACTTCTTCTGCGATGAGCGCGGTAATTGGAGGTTGCGACTCACTCACGATTACCCCCTTTGACTCTGTGGACCAAAACAAGGAGCACTTCTCGGAAAGAATTGCCTCAAACGTACAATTAATCTTAAAAGAAGAATCCTATTTTGATAAAGTTGTAGACCCTGCAAAAGGCTCTTATTTTATAGAAAACTTAACTTCCGAATTAGCTGAAAAAGGTTGGGCATTTTTTCAAGAAATAGAAAAAGAAGGAGGATACATAAAAGCTTTAGAATCTGGGTTCATCCAAAAAAACATCACTGAATCGGCAGAGGAATTAATTGAGCAATACAACTCCGGTGAATTGAATCTGGTTGGGGTAAACAAATACGAAACCGAAGAGCGCAAAGTATCTTTAAAAAAGATACCAAACGACACTGAACCAACAGCAATTTCTCCGCTTACTTTTTTACACATACAATAATTTTATGACTAGTATACTAACTGCACTCAAAGGAATGGCCATGGGAATTGCCGAAACGATTCCGGGCGTTTCTGGCGGAACTATCGCTTTTATTACTGGAATTTACGACAACCTTTTGGGTTCAATCAAGGCATTTAAACCTAGCCTAATCAAAACTTGGAAAAACCAAGGTTTGAAAGCCGTTTGGAATGAAATAAACGGAAATTTTTTGGTCTCCCTTCTCGGTGGAATGGTCATTGGAATTGGAATTGGAATTGTAGCTGTAGAAAAATTGCTTGAGAGTTATCCTCCCGTTGTGTGGGCCTTCTTTTTTGGATTAATTATCGCCTCCATAATCTATGTGGGCAAACAAGTAACAAAATGGAATTTAGGTCCTATTGTTTCTTTGCTGATAGGAATTGCTATAGCTTTTGGAATAACTTTGTTGCCAATAGGGCAAGTAAATGAAAACCTAGGTTTTGTGTTCTTGTGCGGAGCTATTGCCGTATCTGCACTTATTTTGCCGGGAATTTCTGGGAGCTTTATTTTGCTCATTATGGGAATGTACTCTTACATTCTTCACGATACATTGAAACAAGATTTACTCACAAATCATGAAAGTGCCGCGCTTGTTACAATGGTCGTATTTGGACTCGGAATGATTGTAGGACTTGTAACCATGGCCAGATTTCTTACTTGGGCGCTAAACAAACACAACAACCTAACTCTGTCGTTGCTCACAGGATTTATGATTGGTGCCCTTAATAAATTATGGCCTTGGAGTATTCCAGAAAAAATAATGACAGCAGATGACCAGATTCTTGAATTTAGTAAAGGCATGGAATATGACAAAGTAATTACCTCTTCCAGCGTTTCTCCTTCCAGTTATTTAGAAAATTTTGGCCAACCGGATTTTCTTTTGGCTTCCATTTTCTTTTTTATTTTGGGAATTGTCTTGGTTTTAGGTTTGGATAAATATTCTCCAAAAAAAATCAATTCGTAATGAAACTAGGACTAATTGGCTCTAAACTCACTCATTCTTTTTCTAAAAAATATTTCGAAGAAAAGTTTTTAAAACTTGGACTCACTAGCCACAATTACGACTTATTTGAGTTGAAAAATGCGAAAGATTTACCTCGTTTCTTGGAGGAAAACAAAGAATTAAATGGATTCAACGTTACGTTTCCTTACAAGGAAAGTATGCTGCCTTATTTGGATAAAATAAAAGAAGAAGCACAAAAAGTAGGGGCAGTAAACACTGTTGCAATTTCTTGGGAGAATGACAAAAGGATTTTAACTGGGTACAATACAGATGTAATTGGTTTCAGAAAATCCATTAAACCATTCTTGGCAAATACACATGAAAGAGCACTTATTTTGGGAACTGGCGGAGCATCAAAGGCGGTAAAGCAAGTGCTAGAATCGCTTGGAATAACTACACTATGTGTTTCGAGAAAACCTACAAAAGGGCAAATTTCTTACGGTGAAATAAATGAGTATGTCATTAAATTCCATAAATTAATAGTGAATTGCACGCCACTAGGAACATTTCCTAATATTGAGGAAAAACCAGCCATTCCCTATCAATTACTCGACCAGAGTCACATGCTTATGGATTTGGTTTACAACCCGGAACTTACCGAGTTTCTCAAAAAAGGAAAAGAACAAGGAGCAAGCACCACTAACGGATTGTCTATGCTCTATAATCAAGCGGATGAAGCTTGGAGAATTTGGAACGAACATCTAATTTAGAACCAGCACGAATGAACGAATTAAGCAAAATACAAGAAGCAGCCGAATACATCAAAAAACAAGGATTTTCAGAAGGACAAATTGGTATTATTTTAGGAACCGGACTAGGAAACTTAGTCACAAAAATTGAAGTTGAAAAAGAACTTTCCTACACAGACATTCCTCATTTTCCTGAATCTACTGTAGAATTTCATTCCGGAAAACTCATTTATGGAAAATTAGGAGGAAAACAAGTGATAGCTATGCAAGGAAGGTTTCATTTCTATGAAGGGTACTCCATGAAGCAAATAGTTTTTCCTGTGCGCGTAATGAAACTTCTTGGGATTTCTCAATTACTTGTTTCTAATGCAGCTGGAGCGATCAACACCGATTTCAAAAAAGGCGATTTAATGCTTATTTCTGATCACATCAATCTTCAGTCTAATGCCTTGATTGGTCAAAACATTCCTGAGCTTGGGACAAGATTCCCTGACATGAGCGAACCATATTCTGTAGAGCTTAGAAAAATCGCTCGATCTGTGTCTGAAAAAGAAACCATCGCCCTGCGAGAAGGAACTTATGTTTCTGTTCAAGGCCCTATGCTCGAAACTGCTGCAGAATATAGATATTTGGATATAATTGGAGCTGATGCCGTAGGAATGTCCACTACACCAGAAGTGATTGCAGCCAACCACATGGGAATTCCTGTTCTGGCAATTTCTGTTCTTACAGATGAATGTGACTACACCAATTTACAGCCAGTAAACATTGAAGAAATAATAGCGGTAGCAAGAAAAGCTGAGAAAAAACTCACGGCTATTTTCGAAGGAATTGTAGCTTCCCTTTAATTTTTACTTCTGTGGTATTGCAACTCAAGCAACTCACAAATTTCGGGTAAAGTTCGTGTGTTATTCTTAATCAATATTGCATTCGAAATCTCCTCAATGATTTCATAATCGCTTCCAGAATTACGACTCAACTCTTCATTCAACTCATAATTTAAAAACAAAATATTCTTTACAATTTCGCTTTTGTGATTGATAAAAAGAGCTGTCCTTCTTTCTTTGTGAAGCATGGTAGACTCCGGAAAATCCTCCACTAATAGTTCGCACCCAAAATTATAGAAAGAAACTTCGGGAACATTCTTGAAAAAAAAGAGCGTAAATACAACCAAGTCCACTTCATAATTTGTCGCTACAGATTGAAATTGGCGGCATTCCGTTTTGAGCAATTCGATATTTTCTATCGCCACTGGTCCGTAACTTTTATTGGTTGTATGAAAATCTACTGTTGATTCTACCGTGATAAATTTATAGCAAACAGAAAGGCAAGATATCAGCAATAAAACATACAAAAGTTTGCTCGAATTACTCTTTGGTAATAACCAACTTAGCATGAAAGCGAACAAAATTGGAACAGCCAAAAATATCCTCGTAGGTGAGAAAAAAATCACTCCAACGCCTTCTTCTACTTTATTTATCCCGAGAGAAAACAACATAAAAAACAAGCCCAACACAAGTGCAATTCCCATTCTCCAGTCTCGCTTTAGTAACAAAACGCTTCCTACAACCAACAAGAAAAGTATTGCCCAATGAAACCCCAGAAACAAGGGGGACAAATAAGCAAAAGATCGATCTAGCTGAACCAGAGTTTCGGCTATCCGAGAAAATGCATAAGTTAGTTCTGGCAATTGATGTACAACATAATCAGGATTGAGTTCGTAAAACTGCTTGGAAAAATAATACAACACAAATCCGGGAATCATTGAAACAGAAGTGAACACATAAAATCTGAGTGACTTAACATTAACAAGCAGCAAATAAATGCCCACCGGAATTGAAAGCAAAACCGAATTGGGATTGGTAATTACTCCTAATGAAGCACAAATGCCAAACAAGAAAAACGAGGAAGTACGAGAAGGTTTCAAAACTGCAAAAATGAAAAAAGAAGTAAAAAACAACCCATTAACAAATCCTCTTGTGATGGTGGTAATGATGTCATATTCGATGGGCATCCAGACCGGAATAGAAACACAAATAATGGCAGGAACAAATTGCTTGATTCTATAAAATCCAAAAGAAAAAACAACAAAAGGAAAAACTCCCATCCACGCAGTGGTAATAGGAAGTGCATATTGAAAAGGAACTCCTAATTTCAGGAGCGGAACCGCGAAAAAAGATTCGATTCCGTAGTTGTAATTTTGGCCATACATGAAAGGCTCAAAAAAATATCCGTGAGCATAATCTCTTGCCATTTGCCAAAAAATAAGATCATCATTTCCGGTAAATTGAAAACTAAAATACACCAGCGCAATCGCCTTGCTACCTATCACTAAAGCAAGTGCAACAAGAAAAAGTAAAGTGGGTTTTCTGGGTGTGAACATTGAGACTAAATTAGTTAAAAAAGCAGTACTTTTGAAAAAAACTCAATTTTGGCAGGTATTTATATTCATATTCCCTTTTGCAAAAAAGCATGCGTTTATTGTGACTTTCATTTTTCTACTTCGATGAAAAACAAGTCGGAATTGATTGAATGCATAAACAAGGAACTAGCTGAACAAAAAAGCTACCTAGAAACCAATCAAATAAAAACAATATACTTTGGCGGTGGAACTCCCAGTGTACTCAATCAGTCAGAACTTTCCAGTATTTTGACAACCATTGAGAAAGAATTTGAGGTTCTCTCAGATGCCGAAATTACCCTTGAGGCCAATCCTGACGATTTAACACAAGAAAAACTGTGGATGATTCGCGAAAGTGGAGTGAACCGATTGAGCATAGGAATACAGTCTTTTGTGGCGAGAGATTTGGCATTTATGAATCGTTCTCACACAATTTTGCAGGCGACCAATGCAATAAAATATGCCAAAGAAATAGGCTTTGACAATATCACGATAGACCTCATTTACGGAATACCCTCTCTGTCGGAACAAGAATGGAAACGAAACATTAAAAAAGCGTTGAACTTGGAAGTGAACCATATTTCTGCTTATTGCCTCACTTCAGAGGAGAGTACAGCCATGCACCACGACATTGCTCAAGGAAAGTATGAGTTGCCGAGCGAAGAAATCACCTCTCAACAGTTTACAACTCTTGTAGAAATGCTAGCCGAAAATGGCTACGAACAATATGAAATCTCCAATTTTAGTAAAAGAGGACACAATTCGAAACACAACTCATCGTATTGGAAACAAACTCACTTTCTAGGTGTAGGTCCTTCGGCTCATAGTTTTAATGGAAAAACCCGAAGATGGAATGTATCCAATAATGCCCGATACATAAAAGGAGCAAAAGAAAATAATTGGGTTGCCGAAGAAGAAGAACTCGACCAACAAACGCGCTACAACGAATACGTAATGACTTCGCTAAGAACAAGCTGGGGGATTGACCTGACATTTATTAAGGATAATTTTGAACCAAAATTTGCCCTTCACTTTGTAAAGGAAAGTAAACGATTTGTGTTGGATAACTCCATTGTGCAGGCTGGAACTAATTTCACCCTTTCGCAATCAGGAAAACTTTTGGCCGATAGAATTTCAAGTGAGCTCTTTTGGGTGGAAGACTAACTGTTTATTTCCTAACTATTTTTTATTCGTATCAAGAATCTCTTCAATTATGAATGATTCTAATCTATTCCCATTAACTTTGTGATACAAATAAAAAGAACGATGCACACGATTTACTCTGAAAACTGGAAAGACTACGAATTGCTTGATGCCGGATACGGAAAAAAGCTTGAGAGGTGGGGAAATACCCACACAATTCGCCCAGACAGAAACGCGTATTTTCCTACCGTACTTTCGGAGGAAGATTGGAGAGCAAAGGTAGATTTTGAATTTATTGAAACCACTTCAACTTCGGGTGAATGGATACAAAGAAATCCTGAAGCAAAGGACGAATGGCAAATCAAATACGGAAAAGCCATTTTTAATTTAAAAATCACCAATTTTAAACACGTGGGCTTATTTCCCGAACAACAAACCAATTGGGATTTTATTCAGCAAAAAGTTCAAAAAGATCATAAGTTGCTCAACTTGTTTGGCTACACGGGAGCTGCATCGGTTGTGGCAAAGCTAAATCATGCCGAAGTTTTGCATTGCGACAGTGTAAAAAACGTCATTAATTGGGGGAAAGAAAACATGGAATCTTCTGGTGTAAGTGACATAAAATGGGTGCTGGAAGACGCACTCAAATTTGCCCAAAGAGAAGTTAAAAGAGGGAATACGTACCGAGGCGTAATCATGGATCCTCCAGCTTTTGGGATTGGTGTAAAGAAAGAAAGATGGAAGTTGGAAGATAAATTTCAAGAATTACTAAAATCGACCAAAGAGCTAATTGAACCAGGTGGATTCATTGTAATAAACACGTATTCACCAAAACTAGATGCAAAAGAAATTAAACGAACGGCAAGCGCCATATTTCCAACTCAAAAGGTAGAGGTTTCTCGTCTTTCGATGAAAACCACAACGGGAAAAAGACTGGATTTTGGTGAGTTAACGAGGATTCAGTTTTAATTATTCAGGGAGTAAAACTGATTGGAATCAAAGAGTTAGTGAACAATTATTCCGAAAGCAGTTTAGTCATTTCCAAAAAGATGTCTGAAAACCTCTTCTATCTTGCCTACCTGAATGAGCTCAATATCAAAATCGCTTTGCTTCACTCCTTTGTTGTATTTTGATAGAATCATTTTCTCAAAACCGAGTTTTTGTGCCTCGGTAATTCGCTGGTCAATATGCGAAACTGGTCTAATTTCGCCAGTAAGACCAACTTCACCAGCAAGAGCAATTTCTTTGCTTACCGGCATGTCTACGTTTGAAGACAATACTGCAGATACCACCGCCAAATCAATGGCTGGATCATTTACTTTTATTCCTCCCGTAATATTCAAAAATACATCTTTGGCTCCGAGCTTAAATCCACATCTTTTTTCCAAAACTGCCAATAACATATTCAATCGCTTGGTATCAAACCCCGTTGTTGTTCGCTGAGGATTTCCGTAAGCTGCAGTACTCGCAAGCGCTTGCACCTCTACGAGCATGGGTCTCATTCCTTCCATAGTAGAGGCGATGGCCACACCGCTCAGAGCTTCGTCATTATTATTCAACAAAACATCAGATGGATTTAATACTGGAATTAATCCGCCTGTTTGCATTTCATAAATACCCAGTTCGTTGGTTGAACCAAATCTGTTTTTAGTTGTTCTTAAAAGACGGTAAATATGATTCCTATCTCCCTCAAACTGCAAAACGGTGTCCACCATGTGCTCCAATACTTTTGGACCAGCAATACTACCATCCTTGGTGATATGACCAATTATAAATACGGAGGTTTGAGTCTCCTTGGCAAATTTCATTAAATCTCCTGTGCATTCTCTTATTTGAGAAATACTACCCGGAGAAGAATCCAAATAATCCGAATGCAAAGTTTGGATGGAATCTACTATTAAAATATGAGGTTGAAACTCTTCGATGTGCGAAAAAATATGCTGAAGTTTTGTTTCGTTTAATAAAAAACAATTCTCGGAGGTCTGACCTATCCGATCGGCTCTCATTTTTACTTGTTTCATGCTTTCCTCTCCCGATACATATAAAACTCTTGCTTTAGAATGTTGAAGTGCCATTTGAAGCATGAGGGTTGATTTTCCAATTCCCGGTTCTCCACCAAATAAGACCAACGAACCATGAACAAGTCCGCCACCCAAAACCCGATTGAGTTCGGAGTCTTTGAAAATAATTCGGTTGTGTTTTTCATCCGAAACTTCTCCAATTGCTATTGGTTTGGAGATTCTTTTGGTAGCCGGACCAGTTGAAAAAAGCTTTTTTTCATTTTTAGAGACTACTTCCTCTACAAAAGTGTTCCACTCAGAGCAAGAAGGACATTTCCCAACCCACTGAGGGGATTGAGCGCCACAATTTTGACAAAAATATGTTTTCTTGACCTTTGCCATTGTTCCTAATTTTTTGTTTTAGGCAATTCTTTCTCTGCCTCCATCACATTAAACTTAACATCAATAGCAAATAGAGATATAACTCCCATTACTACTAAAAAAGCTGTTTGAACAACCCACGAAAGAATAGAAAAGCTTGAGGCTAAATCTTTGTCGTACCCGAAGTATACCAAAGCAGCCGTTATAAATAAAGGATACAAGCCAATTCCGCCTGGAGTTATGGCAATAGCTGCTGCGCCAACAACAAAACCTACCATCAATTCTTTGATCCCAATTGATTCCATTCCATTGAGGCTAAGCGCCATCAACCACATTAGAAGCACATACGTTGCCCAGATAAAAAGTGTATGTAATATAAAAGCAACTCTTTTTTTCATGGTAAAAATTGTTTTAACTCCTTCCATCATTCCCTTTACTTTTTCTAGAAAAAATTCTCTCAATTTTTTTGACACTAACACGGCTACTCCTCCCAAAATCATGAGAGCTAATATTCCATACAAAACATAGGAATTACCTGATTGGCCTCCCGTTTTTGTAAATCCATCTATTACTTCTTTGCCCACAAGCAAGGAGGTTCCAAATGTAATTCCAAGCAACATAATTATATCGATAATTCGCTCTGCTACTACTGTCCCAAACACTTTGTCAAAGGGCAAATTCTCCTTTTTTGCAAGAAATCCGGGTCTTCCAATTTCTCCACTTCTAGGAATCGTAAAATTTAATACGTAGCCAATCATTGTGGAGTGATACAAGTTAATTAGTTTTGGTTTGTACCCCAGCGGTTCCATCAAGAATTGCCATCTGTAAGCTCTACTCATGTGGCCTAACCACGCCATTACTAGGGATAAAAACACCCAAAAGTAGTTGGCATCCGCAAAAGCTTTAGGGATTCCCGCTTTCCCCTCTGGTGATAAATTGGAATAGAAATACCATGTTAAATACACGCCAATTCCTAACGGAAGGACAATTTTTAAAAGTTTTATGAGGCTCTTTTTCACTATCGATAATTTTATCAAAGATAGAATTATCTTGGGATTATTATTTTATAAAAACTCATAAAACTCAAAGTTTTAAAGGTTAAGATTAATCCGAGAGAATAGAGGAGGGGTTTACAAGTTTTGATCTAGTTTTTTTTCAGAAATTAATTTATCCAAAATCTCTCTAATTTTCTTGCTGTTCCAATTGGTTGCACCTGTTTTAAAAACACGGATTTTCCCTTGTCTATCAATAATAAAAGTGGCAGGAATGCTACTTGAATGCAATGCTGGTGGTGTAGTAGATAATTCGAAATAATTAGGGAAATGGTAGTTGTTTTTGGTCATAAATGAGGTTACTTTATTTACTTCGTCATTTGCCACAAACAGGAAACTCACCTGCTGATTGTAATCGTTGTACAATTCCTGTAAACTAGGAAGTTCGGCAACACAAGGCGGGCACCAAGTGGCCCAGAAATTAACGAGTACTACTTTTTCTTTATGGTCGTTAAAGTCGATTTCAATTCCTTTGTTGTTTATCAAGTTCCAGTTGTAATCGATTAATGAGATTTGATCTTCTTTGGTAATTTCGGAGGGAGAAAAGTAGAGGTATCGATTCATCCACACTTTTAGTTGAAAGCCAAGAGGTGTGAAGATGACAATCGCCAAGATACCAAGAAAGATGAGGTTGCCTTTGTGTTTTTTGAGTAGTTTCATATAATCGAATTAGGATAGTTTATCAATAGTACACCAATCTTTTTGAGTCAAACGTAACAGTTGTAACACGACAAAAAAAATCCCTTTTGAGAAATCAAAAGGGATTTGAGGTCTTCTATTCAAAGTCACCCTTCGAGACATTTTGAACTTCGTTCAAAACCCTCAGGGTTTAGTTTTTATTTACTTCAGACTTCGTGCTTCCAACTCCTATCCATTCTCTTTCTTAATCAAATTAAGAGCCGAACCTTCGTTGTACCAATCAATTTGAGACTGATTGTACGTGTGGTTAAGCATGATTGTGTTTTTGCTTCCGTTTGCATGCGTTAATTCAAGGGTCAATTGCTTGTCTGGAGCAAATTCATGTAAATCAATAAAGTTGAATGTATCATCTTCTTGGATTAGATCATAATCCGCTTCGTTAGCAAAAGTTAGTCCTAACATTCCTTGTTTTTTCAAGTTTGTTTCGTGGATTCTTGCAAATGATTTAACGATAACGGCAACAACTCCCAAGTGTCTTGGTTCCATAGCTGCATGCTCTCTTGAAGAACCTTCACCATAGTTGTGATCTCCTACCACTACCGAAGGAACGTTGGCAGCCTTGTAGGCTCTTGCTGTTGCAGGAACAGCTCCATATTCTCCAGTTAATTGATTTTTTACTTTGTCAGTTTCTTTATTGAATGCATTTACAGCACCAATTAAACAGTTGTTAGAAATATTGTCTAAGTGGCCTCTGTACTTTAACCAAGGACCCGCCATAGAAATGTGATCTGTCGTACATTTTCCGAAGGCTTTGATTAGCAATTTTGCGTTGTCGATTTTGTTTCCAATTGGAGTAAAAGGAGACAGCAATTGTAGTCTTTCGGATTCCGGTGAAACCACAACTTCTACTGAGCTTCCATCTTCAACTGGTGCTTCGTAACCAGCGTCTTCTACGTCAAATCCTTTAGGTGGTAATTCAAATCCAGTTGGCTCATCAAATTTTACTTCTTCCCCGTTTTTGTTTGTCAATGTATCTGTCATTGGATTAAAATCCAATCTTCCCGCAATTGCTACTGCCGCTACCATTTCTGGTGAAGCAACAAAGGCGTGAGTATTTGGGTTTCCATCTGCTCTTTTGGCAAAGTTTCTGTTAAATGAGTGGATGATTGAGTTTTTAGGTGCATTTTTTGGATCACTGTATCTTGCCCATTGACCAATACAAGGCCCACAAGCGTTTGTGAAGATTGTAGCATCTAGGTCTTCAAAAGTTTTCAATAACCCATCTCTTTCGGCAGTAAATCTTACTTGTTCACTTCCTGGGTTGATTCCAAATTCCGCTTTCGTTACCAATCCTTTTTCTACAGCTTGTTTTGCGATAGAAGCAGCTCTCGATAAATCCTCATAAGAAGAGTTGGTACAAGAACCAATAAGTCCCCATTCAACATCTAAAGGCCATTCGTTTTTCGTTGCTTTTTCGGTCATATCGGTACCAGCTTCGGTAGCCAAATCTGGAGAGAAAGGTCCGTTAATTAGTGGTGATAATTCACTCAAATTGATTTCTATCACTTGGTCAAAATACTTTTCCGGTTCAGCGTATACTTCTGGGTCACCAGTAAGGTGAGCTCTCACTTCATTTGCTGCATCAGCAACCTCTGCTCTGTCAGTCGCTCTTAGGTAACGTTCCATAGAATCATCATAACCAAAGGTTGATGTGGTTGCCCCAATTTCAGCTCCCATATTACAGATAGTACCTTTTCCAGTACAAGACATTGATTCGGCTCCTTCACCAAAATATTCTACGATTGCTCCCGTTCCTCCTTTTACGGTAAGGATTCCTGCTACTTTTAATATGACATCTTTTGGTGCAGACCAACCAGATAGTTTTCCAGTCAATTTTACTCCAATTAGTTTTGGGAATTTAAGCTCCCAAGCCATTCCAGCCATTACATCTACGGCATCAGCTCCACCCACACCAATTGCTACCATTCCTAATCCACCCGCATTTACGGTATGTGAATCGGTTCCAATCATCATTCCTCCAGGGAAGGCATAGTTTTCTAACACAACTTGGTGAATAATTCCTGCACCTGGTTTCCAAAACCCAATTCCGTATTTATTAGATACTGAAGCTAAAAAATCAAAAACTTCAGAAGAATTTTTTCTGGCAAAAGGTAAATCTTTTTTAGCACCTTGTTTTGCTTGAATTAAGTGATCACAATGAACAGTAGTTGGAACTGCAACTTGTGGCTTTCCTGCTTGCATAAATTGCAAAAGAGCCATTTGTGCAGTAGCATCTTGACATGCGATTCTGTCTGGAGCAAAATCAACGTAATCTTTTCCTCTCGTAAATGCTTTGTCAGCATTTCCATCCCAGAGGTGATTGTACAATATTTTTTCAGAAAGTGTTAGTGGTTTTCCCGTTACAGCCCTCGCAGCTTCTATTCTGCCAGTCATTCTGCTGTAAACTTCCTTTATCATGTCTATATCAAATGCCATATTCTTGTTTTGAAGTTTTATTAATAATTCTTGCGAATTTAATGAAATTACCGACGAAAAGAAAACTCTTATTCTGAAATTTCGCTATTTAGAATATGATGAAATAAGCAGGGATTTTCAAACTGAATAAACCACTTGGTTTAGGCTTGTTGTCCAAAAAAAACCGTTGGAATCCTTCCTGATTTAGGTAGAGAGAATTACAACTTCGAACTTACAAGAGAAACAGATGTGAGACAACATTTTTTAATCAATCAAGGAATAATTCTTATTATTAGTGGTTTCATTTGGGATTATATGAATAGCTTTGCACTTTATATAAAAATAACAGAATGAAACGAATTAAGGAATACAAAGAAGTATTTGAAGTAGAAGGGCCGTTGGTGCTTAAAGATTTAAAATCGAAGTACAGAAGTTTGGTAAAAGAATGGCATCCGGATAAGTTTCAGGATGAGGCGAAGAAGGAAGAGGCAGGAATTAAAAGTTCTGAAATTATTGATGCCTATCACTTTTTGGTTAGTATTGCACCAGAGACAAAAGAAGCGAATTTGGAGGAGTACAATGCTACCATAACAAATTCGAAAATTGCAGATTTTCAGCACGATAAAAACATTTTTGAAGTAACATTTACGGATGGTACTTCCTACGAATATTTTGGTGTGACAGAAAAATTGTTTGCCAAATTCATCAATAGCGACAAGCAGTTCAGATTTGCCAAAAGACAAATATTCCATTCATTTCTTTACAGAAAATCGAAAAAAGAGGCTATTTCTGCTTAATTGCTAGAAAAAATTAAAGCGCAAAAAAGACTGAGAAGTTATTCTCAGTCTTTTTTTGTGTTATAAGTTCTGTGTTTTAAGATTCCTTTTCGTCTTCTAAAACAAATGTTTCCATAAATTTGGTTGTGAAGTTACCCGATTTAAAATCTGGGTGCCTCATTAACTGTCTGTGGAAAGGAATAGTGGTTTTAATACCCTCAACGTAATACTCTTCTAAGGCACGTTCCATTTTGGTAATGGCTTCTTCTCTAGTTTGCGCAACTGTAATAAGTTTTCCAATCATAGAGTCGTAGTACGGTGAAATAGTGTATCCAGAATAGACATGAGAATCGATTCTTATTCCGTGACCTCCTGGCTCATTATAATATCCTATAGTTCCTGGGCTAGGTCTGTAATCGTTAAAAGGATCCTCTGCATTTATTCTGCATTGAATAGCGTGCATTTGAGGTTCGTAATTCTTACCAGAAATTTTATGTCCAGCAGCAATTTTAATTTGCTCACGAATCAAGTCAAAATTAATAACTTCCTCTGTAATAGTGTGCTCTACTTGGATACGTGTATTCATTTCCATGAAATAGAAGTCTCTGTTTTTGTCAACCAAGAATTCAACAGTTCCTACACCTTCGTATTTTGCGGCTTTGGCGGCTTTGATGGCCGCAGTTCCCATTTTTTTTCTCAACGCTGGAGTCATAAACGGAGAAGGAACTTCCTCTACCAATTTCTGGTGTCTTCGTTGGATAGAACAATCTCTTTCCGACATGTGACAATGGTTTCCGTGTTGGTCACTCGCAATTTGAATTTCAATATGTCTTGGCTCTTCTACGAATTTTTCCATGTACATTCCGTCATTGCCAAATGCAGCTTTAGATTCAGTTCTGGCAGATTTCCATGCTTCTTCAAGTTTTTCTTCTTCCCAAACCAATCTCATTCCTTTTCCACCACCACCGGCAGTAGCTTTTAGCATGATAGGGTATCCAACTTCTTTGGCAGTTTTTTTACATTCAGCAAAATCTTTCAGAATTCCAGCAGAACCAGGAACACAAGGGACTTTAGCTTTTAGCATGGTAGCTTTAGCAGAAGCTTTATCTCCCATTCTGTCAATCATTTCGGCACTTGCTCCAATGAATTTAATCCCATGATCTTCACAGATTTTAGAGAATTTGGCATTCTCCGATAAAAATCCGTATCCTGGGTGAATAGCATCAGCATTTGTTATTTCTGCCGCAGCAATAATGTTTGATATTTTTAAGTACGACTCGGTACTTGAGGGTGGTCCAATACAGACAGCTTCGTCTGCGAATCTTACCGGCTGACTGTCTTTATCAGCAGTAGAGTACACAGCTACTGTTTTGATTCCCATTTCTTTACAGGTTCTAATGATCCGTAAAGCAATTTCACCTCTGTTGGCAATTAATATTTTCTTGAACATTTTTTCAGTCTTTAATCTGAGGTAGGATTCGTACAGAAATCTTGTTGTAAAGAAAGTGTTCGACTACTTCTACCTGAATGAATATGAGTTAATCCTTTTAGGTTAAAATAAATAACGTGCGAGCTATTTAATTAAGGTTCAACTAAGAAAAGAGGCTGGTCAAATTCGATTGGAGAAGCATCATCAACCAATACTTTTACAATTTTCCCGCTAACTTCAGCTTCTATTTCATTAAATAATTTCATTGCTTCTACGATACACAATACATCTCCTGGTTTAATGGTGTCTCCAACATTTACAAACGCATCAGATTCTGGATTTGCCGATCTGTAGAATGTTCCAATCATTGGTGATTTTACAGTGATGTAATTCGAAGTGTCATCTTTTGCCGGAGCGGCCTCTACTGGGGCAGCAGGAGCTGGCGCAGGAGCCACAGCGGCAACTGGAGCCACAGCGGCAACTGGAGCTGGTGAAACATGAGCAACGTGAATTTCCTCTTTTTCAGATTTTATTGTGATTTTAAAATCTTTTTTTTCAATTTCTACTTCTGTAACTTTTTGTTTGGCTACGAATTTTATTAAGTCTTGAATTTCGTTAAGATTCATATGTTTGTTTTTGTTTAGGTTCAAATATATTTAAATATTTCCTATTACAAGGAAATAGGTTTTAATTCATTTTTTAAGAGTTGTATCCCCAAGTTAAGTACATAGCTCCCCAGGTAAATCCACCACCAAAAGTGGACAGAATGATGTTATCGCCTTTTTTTAATTGAGACTCCCAATCCCGTAAACAGAGTGGTAATGTACCAGCTGTTGTGTTTCCATACTTTTGGATGTTTATCATAACTTTATCTGTACTAAGGCCCATTCTTCTTGCTGTAGCATCAATGATTCTTAAGTTGGCTTGGTGAGGAACCAACCATGAAACATCTTCTGCTTTCAGGTTATTCTTTTCCATTATTTCTGCTGAAACATCGGCCATGGCAGTGACTGCTGCTTTAAATACAGGTTGACCTTCCTGGTATACAAAATGTTCTCTGTTTTTTACAGTTTCTTCACTTGCAGGGCTCACCGAACCTCCAGATTTTTGGTATAGATGTTTTTTTCCTGCTCCATCCGAGTAAAGTATAGAATCTTTTATTCCAATGGTTTTATCTTCGGTTGGCTCTAGCATAACTGCGCCAGCTCCATCACCAAAAATAACGCAGGTAGTTCTATCCGTGTAATCAACAATAGATGACATTTTGTCTGCACCCACTATAATTACTTTTTTGTATTTCCCAGTTTCGATGAATTGACTTCCGGTTGTTAAAGCATACAAGAAACCAGAACAAGCTGCATTTACATCAAAACTCCAAGCGTTTTTTGCTCCAACTAGGTCGCCAATTATATTGGCAGTAGAAGGAAAAATGTGGTCAGGTGTTACGGTAGCACAAATTATTAAATCTATCTCCTCTGCTTTTGTGTTGGTTTTGGAAAGTAACTCCTCAACAGCTTTTCCACCCATGAAAGAAGTTCCTTTTCCTTTTTCTAAAATATGTCTAGTTTCTATACCTGTTCGAGATTTTATCCATTCATCGTTGGTATCAACAAGTTTCTCTAAATCTTTGTTGGTTAGCACTTTGTCTGGTACGTAACCAGCAATTCCAGTAATTACTGCATTCATTGTTTCAATAGGTTTTGTGAGTTGTGAAAAATTCACAACATAAATTCAAAGGTACAACAATTGTTCAAAAATCAATTTTTTCTCTCTTTTTTTCACCGAAAATCTACTAAAATTAAGCAAAATGACTCCATTTCTTCAAAATATGAGAAGCCTATTTATTAATACTAAATTATCTTATTTTCTCTTTCGTTTTAATTTCAAATTATCTTACCTTTGAGACACATAAAACCAAAATTTTAAGAATGAACTTACACGAATACCAAGGTAAATCAATATTAAAGAGTTACGGTGTAGCAATCCAAGAAGGAATTGTGGCAAACACGCCTGAAGAAGCAGTTGAAGCTGCCAAAAAACTAAACGCTGAGACGGGAACTGATTGGTGGGTAATAAAAGCTCAAATTCACGCAGGTGGAAGAGGAAAAGGAGGAGGAGTAAAACTTGCTAAAAGTTTAGATGACGTGAAAAGAATTTCGGATGAAATACTAGGAATGATGTTGATTACTCCACAAACTTCGGCAGAAGGTAAGTTGGTTAGTAAAGTGTTGGTTGGTCAGGATGTTTATTATCCTGGTGATTCTGAGCCAAGTGAATTCTATATGTCAGTGTTGTTGAACAGAGCCACTGGAAGGAATATGGTCATGTATTCTACAGAAGGAGGAATGGATATTGAGACCGTTGCTGAAGAAACTCCTCATTTGATTTTTACTGAGGAGATTGATCCTAAAGTTGGAATCCAAGGGTTTCAGGCAAGAAAAATAGCATTTAACTTAGGATTGAGTGGAAAGGCAATGAAGGAAATGACAAAATTTGTATTTGCTCTGGTAAAGGCATATGAAGGAAGTGATTCTGAAATGTTTGAAATTAATCCAGTGTTAAAAACATCAGACGATAAAATTATTGCAGTAGATGCAAAAGTATCATTGGATGGAAATGCACTATTCAGACATAAAGATTATGCTGAAATGAGAGATAAGACGGAAGAAGATCCAACAGAGGTAGAAGCTTCGGAGCATGAATTGAACTATGTGAAACTCGATGGAAATGTTGGGTGTATGGTAAATGGCGCTGGACTTGCCATGGCAACGATGGACATAATAAAATTATCTGGAGGTGATCCTGCAAACTTCTTAGATGTAGGAGGAACAGCTGATGCTGCGAGAGTTGAAAAAGCTTTCCGTATCATCATGAAAGATCCGAATGTAAAAGCTCTATTGGTTAATATTTTTGGAGGAATTGTAAGATGTGATAGAGTAGCGCAAGGTGTGATTGATGCATACAAAAACATTGGAGACATTCAAATTCCAATTATTGTAAGGCTGCAAGGAACAAATGCTGAAGAAGCCAAAGCTTTGATTGATGCTTCAGGATTGAAAGTTCATTCAGCGGTTCAATTAGAAGATGCAGCAAAACTCGTATCAGAAGTTTTAGCCTAATAGTTTATTCCAATATTTTTAAGAGCCCTTGAAGAAATTCAAGGGCTTTTTTTATATTTACTCCTTATGACTAAACAAGAAAAAGTACAATTTATTATCGATGAACTTGAAAGGATTTATCCTGAAGTTCCTGTTCCCTTAGACCATACGGATGCTTATACTCTATTAATTGCGGTTTTGCTTTCTGCTCAATGCACGGATGAACGAGTAAATAAAATTACTCCTGCATTATTTTCTAGAGCCAATAATCCTTTCGATATGGCAAAAGTACCTGTGGATGAAATCCGAGAAATAATAAAGCCTTGTGGATTATCTCCAAGAAAATCAAAAGCTATTTCTGTGCTGTCACAGATGTTGATTGATAAGTATAACGGAGAGGTTCCAGAAAGTTTTGAAGCTTTGGAGGAATTGCCAGGAGTTGGTCATAAGACTGCCTCTGTGGTGATGAGTCAGGCCTTTGGAGTTCCTGCTTTCCCAGTAGATACACACATTCATCGATTGATGTATCGTTGGGGTATAACCAATGGGAGAAATGTGGAACAAACGGAGAAAGACGCCAAACGATTATTTCCGAGAGAATTGTGGAACAAACTTCATTTACAAATAATTTTTTATGGAAGAGAGTTTTCTCCGGCTAGAGGTTGGAACACAGAAGAGGACGTGATTCAACAAAAAGTAGGAAGGAAAACAAAGCTAGAAGGATATCGATTATAGTTTGATTTTATTGCCGGCTCATTTGGAGCTTGAATAGTTCTTTGATTGTCTCCAACTTTGGACTTTGGTTGATATCAAAATTCTTTCACCTAATTCGCTCAATTTTTAACTTACAACATTGATTATGCATGATGAAATACTAGATAACGAAGAACCTAAGAAATAAATAAGATTCTCATTTTTGCAGAATTTTGTTCTCATAATTCTATGGTTTTCGGTTCTTTTTGGTTGGGAAAACTTTCTTTATTTTAATCAAAAGTATCTAATTGGAGTAGTTTGTCTTTTGATAGCCAGCGTCTTGATTTTCATTAACCCAAAGTTGGGGTTGTATTCTACTTTGATTATGCTGGTTTTAGGAGTTATGAATATTGCTCATCACATGGGAATGACTGTCTCTATGACTTTTGGTAAAAGTGGAAACGAGTTTTCATTAGATTTGGTCTACCTACTCTTACTTTTTGTTTACATAGGAATGAATCGAAATGAGTTCAATCATATTTTTCCATCTAGGATTAAAAACAAAAAAAAACCACACAGAAACATGGAGGAAAATAGATTTTTAAAAAAGTACGCTTCCAAATCAAGCGAGGAGTTGGAAGCGATAATTGAGAGTAAACAATTTTCAAAAGAGGCAATTGAAGCCGCTCATGAATTATTAAGTAGAAGAAAAGTTAAATCTTCTTAAATGGAATTTCATTTTTGGAGAATCCATCTTTTACGGACCAAACTATCTTCATAGCGGCATCACCTTTTTCAACAATTTTCCAAATTTGTCCATTCTTGAGGTTTTCTGTATCAATTTTTATTTGATTTTCATCAATGACTTCCCATGTGCCAGATTGACTTTGTCCAGCCATATCTTGATTAAAAGTTCCTTCATCAGAGAAACTCACTTTGATTTCGACTCCTGCATCTTTTGCATCTGCTTTCCAATCTCCTACAATAAAGTGATTTTCTGTTTCTGCTGTTTCGGAAACTTCACTAGAAACTATTTCATCTGTAATTTCTTGGGATCCTGTAGAGTTGGTTTCATTTCCACAGGAAATTAGAAATGATAGGGTTAGAATTGAATAAAAAAAGTATTTCATGGTTCAGGTTTTTTGTTAAAATTAAGAAACAAAATAAAGGTTTTTTAAAATTATTCCAAGTAATGAGGATAAATTCCATTTTCATCCTCGCGAATGCAGGGATAGTAACACAAGAATATTAAATTAAGTAATATACTTTATCGTGCTGAATTTATGAAGAAGAAAATAATTTCTACAAAACTAGTTGATTTTACTTTTGTACATAGCCTATTTTGTTTAGGTTCTATTTTTAGTCTAGGCAATTGATACAGAAAGTATTGAATAGGATAGATTGAAAAAATTAAATAGGAGATTCGTTGGGTAATTTAATTACAGTCACAATGAAAAAATCGTACCGATTCTCCTGTCAAGATTCCCTCTTTCAAGGGAATGACATTGTGAAAGGATTTATTTAATTTTTACAGTTACACTTTGTCATTACGCGTGTTTTGATTTAGTGATAACGCAATCAAAAATGTAGCGAGATGTAACAATTAGAACTATCAATTTCAATAAATTTCCTCTTTATACAACTCTGGATACTTCCCTGTCTTGGTTTTATAAAACGTTTGAATTTTCTCCATGTCGTTTTCAAAAGAGTCAGTTAAATGAATGTAACCACCCACTCCTCCAATTTTTTCTTTGTAATCAAGAAAACCAAACGAAACAGGAACATTGGCTTTTTGGGCGATGAAATAAAATCCTTTTTTCCATTTATCCACTCTTTTTCTGGTTCCTTCTGGTGGAATAATGATAATTAAGTTCTTTTCTTTTTCAAACAATTGAGCAGCAGTTTCCACCATGTTACCAGACTCTTTTCTATTGATCCCGATTCCTCCCAACCACCTAAAATAACCACCATGGATTCCTTTGGTGTAACTGTCTTTGATGAAAAATTTCACTGGTAATTCATGTAACCAAAGAACTCCCATCATATAAACCAAATCCCAATTAGAAGTATGCGGAGCAGCTATCATAACGCTTTTTCGAGCGATTTCCATGTGAGCCAAATCCGTTTTCCAGTCAGTTATCCAAAATACAAATCGAGCGATTAATTTTTTCATAGTTTAAAATTAGGCTAAATTTGGTGACCAAAAAGGTATTTTTAGTATAAAGTTTCTTCATGGTTATTCCTTCCTTGAGAAATGAAATCATAGCTTTCGCAGACCAAATGAAAGTGAAGGTAAAAGCGAATAAATAGGTTTAGAATATGAATCCAATCGAACAACTTTCCAAAACTTTTAATATTCCTATACATCAGGTAAGAAAAACAATTCAATTGCTAGAAGAGGGAGGAACCGTTCCTTTTATTTCTCGTTACCGAAAAGAGCAAACGGGTGGTTTGGATGAGGTTCAGATTTTGGACATTAAAAATGAATTAGATAAATTAAAAGAGCTCGAAAAAAGAAAACAAACCATCCTGAAAGCCATTGAGGAACAAGAGTTATTGACAGATGAAATAAAAAGATTGATTGAAAAATCAACTTCGCTTACCGAGTTGGAGGATATTTATTTACCCTTCAAAAAGAAACGGAAAACCAAAGCGAGCGAGGCACGAAAAAATGGATTGGAGCCTTTGGCAAAAATTATCATGGCTCAAAACGAAGAGGATATAAACAGAGCAGCTTCTCGATTTGTAAATGGGAATATCGATTCTGCCGAAAAAGCGTTGGAAGGAGCTCGATATATTATTGCTGAATGGATTAGTGAAAGAGTTGTGGTGAGGAATTTGGTAAGAAAGGCTTTTGAAAAACAAGGAGTTGCCAAAACCAAAGTGGTAAAAGGAAAAGAGTTGGAAGGAGAAAAATTCAAGGATTATTTCGGTTATTCAGAACCCACCTGCAAACTAAAATCTCACAGAACCTTGGCGTTGTTGCGAGCAGAAAAAGAGGGGTTTATTCGATTGAAAATTGAGCCTGACGAAAACTATGTATTGGATCAACTGATCGACAAACTAAAACACGGTTGGAACGAATCTTCCGTTCAGGTAGAGTTGGCAATAAAGGATGCTTACAAAAGATTATTAAAACCATCTATAGAAACTGAACATAGAAATGCGTTGAAGCAAAAGGCTGATGAGCAAGCTATCGCAGTGTTCTCCGAAAATCTGAAACAATTGCTACTCACTGCTCCTGTTGGTCAAAAAAGAATTTTGGCACTTGATCCAGGCTTTAAATCTGGATGTAAATTGGTGTGTTTGAATGAGAACGGAGAGTTGATTCACAACGAAAATATTTATCCGCATCCTCCACAAAAAGACACCAAAATGGCTTCAAAAAAAGTTGTGTCACTAGTGGAAAGATACAAAATTGAAGTAATTGCCATCGGAAATGGGACTGCCAGCAGAGAAACGGAATACTTTATCAAACGATTGAAGTTTGATAGAAAATTGCAAGTTTTTATGGTAAGCGAAGATGGAGCTAGTATTTACAGTGCAAGTAAGGTGGCGAGGGAGGAATTTCCACAATATGATGTAACGGTTCGTGGAGCAGTTTCTATAGGCAGGCGATTGATGGATCCGTTGGCCGAGCTAGTAAAAATTGATCCGAAATCAGTTGGAGTGGGTCAATATCAGCACGATGTAAACCAAACTTTGCTCAAAAATTCGTTAGACGATGTGGTGATAAGTTGTGTAAATAGAGTGGGAGTGAACGTGAATACTGCCAGTAAATATTTGTTGCAATATGTTTCTGGATTGGGCGAAACCACGGCTCAAAATGTGGTAGATTACAGAAAAGAAAATGGAGATTTTACTTCGCGAACTCAACTTAAAAAAGTGAAACGAATGGGCGACAAAGCTTTTGAACAATCCGCTGCTTTTTTGCGAATTCAGGGAGCAAAGAATCCACTAGATAATTCGGCTGTTCATCCGGAGAGTTACAAAGTAGTGGAAAAAATGGCTAAGGATTTAAAAGTAACAGTAAAGGAGTTAATTGGTAACGAAGAATTGATAAATTCAATACCATTAGCAACTTATCAAAACTCCGTCACAGGCATGGCTACTTTGCAAGACATTGTGGCTGAGCTGAAAAAACCAGCCAACGATCCACGAGAAAAAGCAAAAATGCTCGAATTTGACGACAATTTGCGAACAATTGCCGATGTGAAACCAGGAATGGAACTAAACGGAATTGTTACCAACGTAACCAATTTCGGGTGTTTTGTAGATATTGGAATTAAGGAAAATGGATTGGTTCACATTTCTAATATATGTGGCGAATACATTGCTAATCCGGCTGATAAAGTGAAGCTTCACCAACATGTGAAAGTGAAAGTATTGGAAGTGGAAGTGGTTAGGAAACGAATTGGGTTAACAATGAATTTTTAGTTTTTATTCAATTGATTAAAATAGTTTTTTCATTTAAACTGGAACTAACAGGAGCATATTTCTCCCTTGTGGAGAGGCTAGGAGGGTGTTTTTATGTGTCATTCCGGCCTCCGAGCCGGAATCTATAGCTTTACGTTTACTTCGTAGGATTTTCGATTTCCAATCAAGTTTGGAATAACAAATCCTTAATGATTTATGTGCTTTCGTTTTGAATGGACTCAAGTTTTAATCTCAAATCTATCCCGATCCTCCAATGCAGGAAATTTAGCTCTAAAATCAACTAAATTTTGTTTACTCAACAAATGAATTTCAATTTCATTTTTGTGTTCTTCAAAACTCGAAATTTCATCTCCTTTGTAATTAATAATTGCTGAGTTTCCAGAGTACGTTTTTCCTGTTCCATCTTTTCCTACTCGATTAATTGCTACAACGTAGCTTACATTTTCTATAGCTCTGGAAAATAATAGATTACCCCAAGGTTTTTTTCTTACTTCTGGCCAATTGGCTACGTAAATATACAGGTCTATTTTGCTTGTATTTCTGCTCCAAACCGGGAATCGCAAATCATAACAAATCAGTGGACAAATTTTCCAGTTTTTTAGT
This sequence comes from Flavobacteriales bacterium, assembly GCA_965655625.1. Classification (GTDB taxonomy): domain Bacteria; phylum Bacteroidota; class Bacteroidia; order Flavobacteriales_D; family CAJJDF01; genus CAJJDF01. The sequence goes on from CBFHHA010000003.1 coordinate 83,573, forward strand.
TCAAAAGTGACTTGTTTTTCTCCTGGGGAATAATAGTTTTGTTCACCTGCAAAAGTGAATAAATGGCGTTTGTCGTAGGTCAATAAATTTCCTGTTGGCTGGGCAATCAGCATTCGGTTGTAAAATGTATTGGTTTCTTTTATCATCACCGAACCCAGTATACAAGAGTTTTTGGTTTTGGCTTTTTCCAAAATCCAGCTTACTGTTTTGCCAGTCATTTCCTCCGCTAAATTCGTATTCATAGAAAATCCCGTAGTAAACATTTCGGGTAAAACGATTAAATCAACTCCTTCTTTTATGCCATTTATTTTCTCCGAAAACATTTCCAAATTAGCGTCAATATCTTCCCAGATAATTTCCGATTGTATAGCTGCAATAGTTAAATCGTGCATAATAGTTTTCCTGCTTTAATGAGTAATTCGTCTTCTTTGGCAAAACAAAATCGCAGCACTTTATTATCTTCCAAATCAGGATAAAATACCGAAAGTGGGATAGAGGCAATGCCTTTTTCTATGGTTAGTTTTTTGGCAAATTCCACATCGTTCATATCAGATATTTCAGAATAGTCGAGCAACTGAAAATAGGTTCCACTGCAGGGAATTATTTTAAATCTGGAATCTTTGATCGAAGCCAAAAATAGGTCTCTTTTTCGTTCATAAAACTCCGAAGTATTTGCAAAAGGGTTGTGGTTGATGATATAGTCGTTAATCGCATATTGCATGGGAGAATTACAAGAGAAAACAGTGTATTGATGTATTTTTCGAAATTCCTTCATGAGCCAATCTGGACCCACACAAAACCCAAGTTTCCATCCTGTTACGTGAAGACTTTTCCCAAAAGAATAAATAACCATCGCTCGTTTTTTCAACTCAGGAAACCCCAAAACACTTTCGTGTTTGTTCCCGTCAAAAGTGATGTGTTCGTACACTTCGTCACTAATGACAATAATTTCGGTGCCGTTCGTGATTTTTTCGAGTTGTTCTAAATCAAATTTTGACAACAAACTTCCCGTTGGATTGTGTGGAGAGTTTATTACAATCAGTTTAGTTTTTGCGTTTACTTTCTGTCTCACCATTTCCCAATTGATTGAATAATCAGGATGCAGAAGAGGAATAAATACGGGGATTCCACCGTGAACTTCAATTGCCGGAGCATAACAGTCGTAGGCTGGAGAGAATAAAATAACTTCATCTCCTTCATTCACTACTGCCGAAATAGTATTGTAAATAGCTTGAGTGGCGCCCGCTGTTACGGTAATTTCGGAGTTCGGATTTATTTCTCCACCGTAAGTTTTTGTTAAATAATTGCTTAACGTTACTCTTAATTCCAGGATACCAGGCATCGGAGCGTATTGATTGTTTCCTTCTTTCAGGTGTTGGGTTACTAAGTCGATTAATTTTTTATCCACTTCAAATCCGGGGAAACCTTGAGAAAGATTAACAGCATTGTGGGAATTTGCCAAGGCCGACATGGTCGAAAATATGGTAGTGCCTACTTCTGGGAGTTTGGAATTGATACTGTTCATGTTAGTTTTTTTTATTGAAGTTGATTTCTTTTTCAAATTGTCCATCTTCTCTATAAAAAAACCACATTCCTTTTTTTATGTCGTTCTCGTATGAACCAAAAATTTTTAACGTTCCGTTTGGGTAGAATGATTTATAAATTCCATTTCTTTTACCAAACAAATAATTAGACTCACTCCATTTTGATCCGTTTTCATAAAACGATTCCCATTTGCCTTGTTTTAAATCGTTCACAATATCTCCCTTGATTTTAATACTACCATTGGGATGAAATTCTTGATGTTTTTCGGTTAATTTTTTCTTTACATCCTGTTCAACTGGTGGTGAAGATTGAGAACAACTCCAGCCATTTAATAGGAAGAGTATATAAAGGAAAGTTGTTTTTTTCATAAAAATATAATTTATTAAATTTACTAAACTGACAAAATATAGCCGGTTTTTTTAGAGGAAAGTATTTTGTAAAGTTCAAATTTTGCTCTCTATTTTTCCAAAACCCCCCAAACTCAGCTTTGAACAGATGCCATGAAAGAGTATAGTTTAAAGTCTGAAAGATTTTTTGAGAAGTTAGAAATAAAAAATAGAACAGCTACAGCAAGTGTAGTAAAAGTTGTAAATTCGTCAGCAGGAGATATGATTCGTGTAAAAGAAAGAGAATAAAATGGTATTGGAGATTGGAAACTAGGTTAAACGTTTCCTCGCTCGTGACAGAAAGACTATAACTTAGATGAATAAAGGATTTATTGGAATTGTTTTATTAGTAGTAGTGGCAATCCTTGCTGCCACTTTTGTTTTGACAAAAAAAGATTCGGAAGTCAATAAAACGCTTTTTTTTTATGAGTTAATACCTACTAACTTTACCAATGAAATTCTAGAAATAAAAAAGCCTTATCAAGTCGTTGAGGAATTATTAACTTCAAGTTTAATTTGGAAAGAACTCGATGAAAATCAAACCCAGTTAGAGAACTTTTGGAATTCGACTGATTCGCAATTCAATTCAATAAAAGAAAAAGCTGAAGCGTTTTATCTTTTCTCTACCGATAAATCTAATTACTTTCTGTTTGAATTGGGAACGAATTTAGATTCGATAAATGCAAAAGAGGGTTACTCTGCTTACTTGTTTCACAATTTTTTATTGTATTCAACCAGTAATCTTTCAGAATTTCATACTAAATATGAGGAGGAAGCTTCACTCATTGAGCATCATTCTTTTGAAAGGATTTTAAACCAAAAAACGACAAATAAAGAAGGGATTAAATTATATCAAAAGAAAATAGAGGAATGGAATGTTCATGAAATAACTTTTTTACCGGAGCAATTATTTAGCAGTTCAAATGTAAAAAGACAGCAATCTAGATCTTCATTTTCGGGAAAATTGGATTTGACAATTTTCGACTATTTACCAGCACGATTTCATGCCATCGAAATAACTCAGAAAGATACTTTAGTTGTGACTCAAGCCGACTCTTTGTACTATGCGGATGTATCTAAAAAATGTGAATGTGATGCATTATTTTCTCTTACTAATTGGAGGCAACATTCAGAAATTAAATTTGTTCCTTTTGGGGATTCGAACGAAATAATTTTAGTGAAACTAACTGATTTATCTGATTTTGAAGATGCAATGAAAGATTTGATGCCCGACAGTATTTTATTCCAAGAAGGAAATCATCAAATTAATTATGTAGGAGAAGGAATCAAGATTGGAGGCTTCCAGAAAAACTATACACATGTTTTAAGAATAGACGATTATGTCTATTTTGGTGAAGAAAAATCTCAATTAGAGAAAATGGACTTTAGAGTTTTTTCTGGATTAACGGTGAGCTCTTCGGAGGAGGTTTCTACTTTTATCAACCATAATATAAGTAGAAGTTCTTTTTATATTGCCCTAAAACAAGGTTTGAAATTGGGTGTAGTTGAAAGTAAAAAGGGACTGTCCTTGTACCAAGAAAAAAATCAAAAGGAAGACCTAAATTATGTTAGCTTCATCTATTCCCAAGAAATAGAAATTGGAAAAGGAATGGTAAACTCAAAGTGGATCAAATCTTTTGATACTAGGTTAAAAAATAGAATTTTTAAAGTTGAGAACCACCGCACGAATGACCACAACTATCTTGTTCAAGATGAAAACAATGTCATTTATTTTGTATCGCCAAATGGTGAGATTAATTGGAGCAAAGGTATTGAGGGAGAAATTGTAGGAAATGTAAAGAATATTGATTTATTTGGAAATCAAAAGAAACAACTTATTTTTAATACCTCCAATCAATTGTTTCTGCTGGATATTTTGGGAAGAAATGTTGGCGCTTTTCCAGTGGTTATTACAGATTCGGCTATTGCGAATGTTTCGGTGATGGATTACGATAATGACTTAAATTTTCGATTCTTGGTACCAACCATGGCGGGGATAAAAAGTGTAAATACGCAAGGTGAATTAGTCAAGGGTTGGGCACAGCCTAAAACAAAATCGCCTGTGGTGGGAGATATAGCTCACTTATTAATTTCTAATTTGGATTATATTGTGGTTCAAGATAATGCCCATAATCTTTATTTCTTCAACAGACGGGGAGAGGAAAGGCATAAAGTGTCAGCAAGATTTGGCACTCCATTTATGGTGACAAAAGGAAGCTCAATCAACAGCACCAGGGCTCTGTATTTTGATTCTATTGAGAATACAATCTGTCGTCAATTTTTTTCGGATAAACCTGTTTCCATTTTGTTAAGTCCTCAAAAAAAGATTACTCAATTCTTTTTTGTTGATTTTGATCAGGATGAAGAAAAAGATTTTGTGTTGATTTTTGGCAATGAACTTGTCGTATACGGACAAGATCTTATTATCAAAGAAAAAATAGAATTGCCCGAAATCTATTCGCAATTAAGAGTGAGAGAAGGGGAGGTAAGTTATATCAATGCGCTTAACGATTTGGTTATTACACGAAAAGGAAAAAATCACCTGATCGAAAGAGTGGAATATTATGAATTGGATAAGGTAAAAAACAGGCTTAGGGTATTGGTAAAATCTGGGAATAACCTAAAGTTGTTACATTTGCAATAACTATGAAAGTAAGTGGTTTCACCTTTATAAAAAATGCAACTAAGTTGTACATTCCTCTGAAAGAAAGTATACTTTCGGTATTACCCCTGGTAGATGAATTTGTGATTGCTGTGGGAGACAACGATTCTGACGATCCAACTTTGGAAATCATTGAAGAGATTGAGTCTTCAAAGATAAAAATTATCCACACAGTATGGGATACAACAACTTACACTAAGAATACAGAGTTTGCTCGGCAAACAGATATTGCAAAAGAGGCTTGCAAGGGAGATTGGCTCATTTACATTCAGGCAGATGAGGCAATTCATGAATCGGATCATTTAGCGATTAAGAAAGCGATGCAAAAGTACCAGAATGACAAAGAAATAGAGGGCCTGTTGTTTCATTATCGTCATTTTTGGGGAGATTACAATCATTTTCATACCTCTCATAATTGGTACCCAAAAGAGATACGCATTATAAAAAACTCAAAAAACATTCACTCTTGGCGCGATGCACAATCCTTTCGGAAGTTCGATACGTTTGATTATTCTCCCTCCGATTACAACTCCGAAAGAGGGCAGAAGTTAACAGTAAAACTTATCGATGCATACATTTTTCATTACGGGTATGTTCGACCACCTCACATGATGAGTTACAAATCGCAGGTGATGCACAGCAGTTATCACGGTAAGAAAAAAGCAGCCGAAATAGTGGCCAAGCAACCCAAAGAATTTGACTACGGACCGCTACAAAGATTAGCTAAGTTTGAAGGAACTCATCCTTCGGTAATGTCGAGCTGGATAGCAAAATTCGATTGGAAAATTAAATTGCAGTATTCAGGGAAAAGAAACCCGCACAGACCTATGCACAAGCATGAAAGAATGAAGTACAGAGTGGTTACATGGATTGAACAAAACCTATTAAACAAAAGAATGATAGGGGGCTTCAGAAATTACGTGTTAAAGAAATAAACTCAAATAGAATCAATCTTTAGTGGTATTAAAAGAAGAGTTAATTAATGGCTCCGGACCAGCAAGTAGTTTGGCAATTTTTTGAGTTTTTGGAAACCTTTCCAAAATAATTTTTAAAAGGACCGTAATGGGAATGGACATAATCATTCCTGGCACTCCCCACAAGTAACCCCAAAACATCAACATAACCAAGATTGCAATTACATTGATAGAGAATGTTTTTCCCATAAAAATTGGTTCCAAAATAGCGCCAAATAATATTTCTATTCCACCTACCACAGAGAAAAAGAGAAAAAGTGTGGTAGGTGATTCTATCTCTACAAAGGCAAAAAGCGTAATGACAATTACTGCTATAACAGAGCCAATCATTTGCACAAAGTTAATAGCAAAGGCAAATACGCCCCAGAAAATCGGAAAACTAACATCAAAGAAATAACACGCCACAGAGAAGCCAATTCCAGTGAATAGGCTCATTAGAAACTTTACAATAAGGAATTTGTAGATGTCTTTTTCTATTTTAATAAATGTTTTGATGGAAGCAAATTCTTGTCGAAACAAGATGTCTTTCATAATAACTTGCAGGTTTACCGAACCTGCCAATAACAGAACCACAAAAAACAAAGTCATGAGAATCATTGTAACCGTACGGTTAGCAAATCCCAATATTTTTCCTACATTAAAAGAAGATTTATTGCTTTGAAAATAATCAAGCAATACATTGCTGGAGTGCTCCTTCGTCATTCCAAAGAAATCCTCTACAGTTAGAATTGCGGCTGTAATTTTTTCATTTGCTTTGTTCAGAAACACTTCATCCGATTGCATTATTTCTTTGCTCGAAATTTGAATTAAAACAGATCCAACAAAAATAACTCCGATTAGTAGAGAAAGAGCGACCAACAAACTTCCAATTTTTGGCATTCCTTTTTTCTCCAACCATCTCATGAGAGGCAGAAAAAGCAAGGCGATAAACATTGATCCAAATAAAGGAATAAAAATAAAAGATAAGATCTGTAACAGATAAAAAATAACGGGTACGGCAATTACCAGTAATAAAATATTGGTCGTTCTTATATCTCTCATTTGGGTTGGGTTAAAAAATGTAAACGCAAATATATAGATATATTTTGTACGACTGCCACAATTTTTATCAAGGGTTATTTAGCTATGTAAACGCTTACAGATTGCTAAAGTAATTTCCAAACGTGTCTTTGAATTGGTAACCTTCATCTACACGAGATTTGGACAATTTGTTGTATTCTACTAATCCCCAGAGGATGAGTTCTTTCCAGAAATACCGGTCTTTTTTTGGTAAATGAGGTTTGTAAGTATCGAGTAATTCATCCAGAGGTTTTACTTCATCTAGAGTTGTTTTGTACAGTTTTTCGGAGGCTTCATCCATTAATTCAAACCCAGATTCGGCAAAAAACCACTCCAAAGTATCGTGATAAGGTGTTTTTTCGTCTTGTTTTTCTAGTTTTTGGATAGCCGGAAAAGAAGAGTTGAAGATTGTTTTTACTGCATCGCCAATTAACGCCAACGCCACATTTCCAGCGCCCTCTTGTTCTCCTTCATATACTAACTCTACCTTTCCAGTAATACTTGGAATTACTCCCATAAAATCAGATAAACGAACCGCTGTTTTCTTTTCTCCAATTAGTAAGCTTCTTCGTTCGGCTGTGCTCAATAAGTTTTCGTAAGCGGTAATACTCATCCTGGCACTTATTCCACTTTTTGCATCAATGTATTCGCTTTCTCTCGCCTCAAAACTAATTTGTTCCAACAAGTCTTTCGCTATCTCAGGTACATAAATCGCAGAATCTTGAGATTTATCTGATTTCGCTTCTTGGTGAGTTATTTTTTTTGCGGTAGCAATATCTTCAGGATAATGAGTCAATATTTGTGAGCCAATTCTGTCTTTTAGAGGAGTCACAATGCTTCCTCTATTGGTGTAATCCTCGGGATTTGCAGTGAATACAAACTGCATATCGAGTGGCAGTCTTACTTTAAATCCCCGAATTTGAACATCTCCTTCTTGAAGAATATTGAACAAAGAAACTTGAATCCTCGCTTGCAGGTCAGGAATTTCATTTATCACAAAAATACATCGGTTTGCTCTAGGAATCATTCCGTAGTGAACCACTCTGTCGTCTGCGTAACTCAACTTGAGGTTGGCAGCTTTAATCGGGTCGATATCTCCTATTAAATCAGCGACTGTAACGTCTGGTGTAGCCAGTTTTTCGAAGAATCTTTCGGATCTGTGCATCCACGAAATAGGAGTTTTGTCACCTTTTTCAGTGATTAATTCTTGAGCAAACCTTGAGATTGGATTCAAAGGGTCGTCATTGATATCAGAACCGGCAACAACCGGGATATATTCATCCAATAATTCGGTCATTTTTCGAGCCAATCTTGTTTTTGCTTGACCTCGCAACCCCAGAAGGTTGATGTTGTGGCGAGAAAGTATAGCTCGTTGAAGTTCAGGAATTACCGTTTTTTCAAAACCATGAACACCCTCAAAGGTAGTTTCGTGTTTTCTCATTTTTGCTATCAAGTTATTCCTCAATTCATCTTTAATTGATTTTGATTCGTACCCCGATTTTTTAAGTTCTCCTAGTGTTTTTATTTTGTTCATTCTCTTGTTTAAGTGTGGTTGTCAAATTTTCTTTATTCTCGCTTGTTCCCATCCTAGTACCGATTTTTCGGGAGAAGGAATATTCTTGTCGAAACATTTCTAAAACTATCCCAGAATTTTGAATACCCTTCCCTAAGGGAAGGGCTAGGGATGGGATCTTTATTTAATTCGTTTTTTTCTATTCGTCTCGTAATCTTCAAATATCATTTCGCCTAGTCCTCTTAGTCCTGTGTAAAATGCTTTTCCTTGATTCGCTTTTGTGAAATTCTCTACAAATTGTTGCAAATAAGGATCCTGCGCAATCATGAAAGTAGTAATGGGAATCTTTAGTTTTCTTGCTTGCCTCGCCTGCGTGTAACATTTTCCTACAATGTAAGGATCCAGCCCATTACTATTCATGTAATATTGTCCGTCTGGCTCAATGACACAACTAGGTTTTCCGTCTGTAATCATGAAAATTTGTTTGTTGGTATTTCTTTTTCTTCTCAAAATATCCATTGCCAATTGCAATCCTGCCACGGTATTGGTGTGGTATGGACCAACTTTGAGGTAGGGGAGGTCGGCAATTTTAATAGCCCAAGCATCGTTTCCAAAAACCAGAATGTCTAAAGAGTCTTTAGGATAACGAGTAGTAATCAGTTCAGAAAGAGCCATGGCAACTTTTTTTGCTGGCGTTATTCTATCCTCACCGTAAAGTATCATACTGTGACTAATATCTATCATCAGAACCGTACTCATTTGTGCTTTGAATTGGGTTGCTTCCACGACCAAATCGCGCTCGGTTAAATTAAATTCGCCCATTCCATTGTTAATTTGAGCGTTTTTGAGACTTTCGGTCAGGGATATTTTTTCGATACCATCTCCAAATTTAAACTCTCTCAGTTCCCCAGTATGTTCGTCCCCAGTTCCTCGGTATTTCGATTTATGATTTCCGGAAGCACTTTTTTTTATGTTTCCAAAGATCTGTTCCAGAGCTTTTTGGCGAATCAATCGTTCTGTTTTTGCTGTAATCACTGGTGTGCCTTTTCCATCATCATCTATTTCTTCCCTTATATAACCTTTGTTTTTCAGGTCTTCAATGAAATCTTCTATGGTGTAATCAGGAGTGGTTAATTCATATTCTTTGTCCAATTCTCTTAGCCAAGAAATAGCCTCATCAAAATCACCTGACGTGTAAACGATAAGTTCCTTAAATACGTCAAAAAGTCGCTCGAATGGTGATTGATTTGGGGCTTCGTAGTTCGTAAAATAAAATCCTGTTCTTGTTGTTTTGCTCATAAATTTAATAAGTAGCTACTTGTCACACCTAATTTAAAACAAAAAATAATGAGGTGTTTGGAAATGGAATGTGAACTTATTTATTTTAATTAACTTCGGCTATGAAAATAATTTGGACAGAAACGGCAGAGAAAAACAATCGGCTTAATCTTACCTATTTATTAGAAAATTTCGGTAAAAAATCTGTTCAAAGGTTTATTTCAAAAATTAAAAATACCATTTCGGTTATAGAATCAAATCCAAAAGCTAGAAGTTGGGACAAAGAGTTTGGGTTTTATAAAATATTGATTGTAAAACAAATATATCTTTTTTATCGAATTGAGGAAGACAAAATATATCTTCTTAATTTCTGGAATAATAGCCAAAAACCCTATTGGAATTAAAGCTTTGTCTAAGTAAATTCTTTTTCTAATTCTTCCATTACAGAAGAGTTAGTTCTAACTCGTCCATTTTCTATGTCACTTTCCGCAAGTTTCAAATCTCGCTTAATTTCCTCTCTGTAAGCCTCTTCTGGAAATAATAGTTTAGTAATTTCTACTACTTCCTCAGTAGTAAAGGAATTTTCTCGCAGTTTCCTTTAATAGGTTGGAGCTTTTAAGTTCAGTTTTTTATAAAAATAGGAAGCTTTGTAATCTGAATCCGTGATTAGTTGATTCAAATTACTTAAGTAATTATAATATTTATTAACTGTAGTTATCATTTTATTAAACTTATTATTAATGAATATAATAAGTTTTTCATAAATTAAACTTTTTCCCAATTTTCAGTCTGAGAGGAGTCAAAGAATTATTAAGAAAGTTACATTACTTTATTCATAAAATTTTCCTGAATACAGGAGTAATGCAAAGTTTTTCCAACTTGGATTATTTATTTCAGAATCTTTGCCATATCTTTCAATTGATTCTAAAAAATCAATTATAGTTGAGTTCTCCCAACCATTTAAACCAGCATTATAAAGAGATGGGGAATTTTCTATTTCCTTTAGATTTTCATCTTTTTTATCCTCTCTAAGAATATTAACAAATTGAAGAAATGATTCTTTCGAGTTTACTTTTTGTAATTATTCATCTAAATCCATCTTCTAAACCAAAGCAGAATTAATCCTTCCGTTAATTTCTTCGATACTTCCAATTCCATCTACACCAATGTGCTTTCCTTGGTTGGCATAAAAATCCTTGAGCGGGGCAGTTTCATTGTTGTAAACTTCCATTCTATTTCGGATGATAGATTCGTCACTGTCATCTTTACGTCCAGAATCTTTTCCTCTCAATAACAATCGTTTTACCAATTCATTTTCGTCTACTTCTAACGAAACCATTTTAGAAATTTCCCACCCTTTTTTGGCAAGCAATTCGTCCAGCGCGATAGCTTGGTCTGGAGTTCTTGGAAATCCATCAAAAATAAATCCATCCGTATCGTGTGATTCACTTAGCTTGTTATCAATCATGTCAATCACCAATTGATCTGGAACCAGATTGCCCGCTTCCATGTATTCTTTCGCTTTTTTGCCCAATTCGGTGTCGTTTTTCATGTGAAATCGAAACATGTCACCAGTAGATAGGTGAGTCAAGTTAAACTTTTCCTGTATTAATTCTGATTGCGTTCCTTTTCCTGCTCCCGGAGGGCCAAATAAAATAATGTTTAACATGGGTTCTTTATTATGTATAGTTCGTCTAAATTTCTGCCAATTTCGTTGTAATCTAATCCAAATCCAACTAAAAACTCATTTCCCACTTCAAACCCAACGTAATCCACCGGGTAGTTTTTTGTGTATGCTTTTGGTTTAAAAAGAAGAGTTGCAACCTTGATGCTACTCGGATTATTTGAAGAAAGATCTTCGAGGATATTTTCAAGAGTAATTCCGGTATCTACAATGTCTTCCACCACAATTATATCCTTGTTCTCAATGTTTTTATCTAGTCCAAGTACTTTTTTTACATTGCCTGTGGTTTCAGTCCCTTTGTAGGAGGAAACTCTTAAAAATGCCACTTCACACTCAATTTCTACTTGTTTCAATAAGTCAGAAAAAAACAAGATAGAACCATTTAATATTCCAACCAAAAGTGGTTTTTTTCCGGAGTAATCCCTATTTATTTCTTGCGCAATTCTCGTTATTTGCGCGCTTATTTTTGCTTTGTTAATAAATGGGGTAAAGGTTTTATCGTGAAGGGTGATTTCTTTCTTCATTTTCAAAGTTAAAACTTTCTATACAAACTCACTTATTTGTATCGCAGTTTTATTTTTGTTTTAGTAAAAAAAACGCTAATTAATCTGACAATAATCAGGTAAAAACACCCTTTCTCAATTCCTGATTTCCTATATTTGTAATTAACAAAAATCAAACAAATTGGAACATACATTTTTAAGTAATTTGGGATACTTTTTGGTATTTTTTTCGTTCGTAACGGTTTTATTTTCAACAGTTTCTTACTTTATTTCTCATCGAAACTCTTCCGATTTGGCCATATCGGATCAATGGAAAAAAACGGGTAGAATTTCATTTAGGCTTCATTCAATTGGTCTTTTAGGCTCTGTTGCATTATTGTATGTCCTGATTTACGGTCATTTTTATGAATTTCATTACGTTTGGAAATACTCCAATGATTCCATGCCAATGGAATACCTGATTTCCTGTTTTTGGGGAGGTCAAGAAGGAAGTTTTCTTTTGTGGATGTTTTGGAATGTAGTAATTGGTAATATTCTTATTAAAAAAGCAAAAGAGTGGGAATCATCTGTAATGACTGTGTTTGTGTTATCACAGGTTTTTCTAAATTCCATGTTGTTGGGGATTTTTATTTTCGATTTTAAAATAGGGAACAACGTCTTTTTGTTGACCAAAAACTTACCCGAGAATTTAGGTTTGCCATGGACGGAAATGGCCGATTATGTTTCTAAATTACCCATGTTTAAAGACGGACAAGGTCTGAATCCTCTTCTGCAAAATTACTGGATGGTGATTCATCCACCTACTTTGTTTTTCGGCTTTGCTGTTACAGTAGTTCCTTTTGCATACGCCATTGCGGGTTTAATGAGAGGAAAGCTGAACGAGTGGGTAAAATCCACAATAACGTGGACATTTCTGGGAATTGGCGTATTAGGAGTAGGGATATTAATGGGAGGAATGTGGGCTTATGAATCTCTAAGTTTTGGTGGGTTTTGGGCATGGGATCCAGTAGAGAATGTGTCATACATTCCTTGGCTAACACTCGTAGGAGCAGGTCATTTAATGTTGGCTAACCAACGGAAAGGAAGTTCATTATTTTTTACTTTTATTCTTACTTTTTTGTCGTTCATCTTAGTTCTCTATTCTACGTTTTTAACCAAAAGTGGAGTATTGGGTGATAGTTCAGTTCACTCATTTACGGACAATGGAATGTTAGGGCAGCTCCTATTTTACATTCTGTTTTTTGTTTGGCTGTCTGTTTTCATGTTGTTAAAAGGAAAACAGCATAAGCTAATGTATACGGTTATTTCTATCTTCCTTTTTGTCATGACCTTGACAGCCGATAGCACTACTTTAGCAGCGGGAATTCCGGCTTCGGGTATTGTATTTATGTTAGGAACTATTGCTACGCTGGTTTTTGTCGTAATTGCATCTATTAAGAATTTTCCCAAAGCAAAAACAGAGGACAAACTATGGAGCCGAGAGTTTTGGATGTTCATGGGAAGTTTAGTTTTGTTCATTGCTTGTATTCAAATATTTGTGGATAATTCATTTCCGGTTTGGAACAGATTGTTCGGAACAGATATAGCTGGAAAAGAGAATGTATTGCAACACTATAATATTCGCCAAGGAGCTTTTGCCATCTTCGTATCGTTATTTGTAGGTTTTGGACAATATTTGAGATACAAAGGAATGCCGGCCAAATTGTTTTTCAAACAAATATCGGTATCGGTTGTTATTTCTATTCTACTCACAGTGCTTTGCCTAGCCATTTATACGTTCAATGGAATTGATTTTGCCTCTGCCGAAACTCTTGTTTACATTGCGTTATTGTTTACTTCAATTTATGCGGTGGTAGGGAATTTAGATTACTTTGTTCGTTTCCTCAAAGGAAAATTGAATTTTGCAGGAGCCTCGATCGCTCACATGGGATTTGGTTTGATTTTGTTTGGAGCACTTATTTCCAACTCTCAAAGTAAAAAACTATCTCACAACAAAGGTGGTAAATTCGACTTGGCCTCTTTGAGTGAAACTTTCAAGAATAACGAAGATGTGCAAATAACACTGGGAGATACAAATTACATGCGAGAGTATTTTGTTTCTTACAGAAGCAGAAGTCAGGAAGGAATTAATATTTACTACGAGGTAGATTATTTTAAACCCGAACCTGTTTCCTACAAAAAGGGAGACATCGTAGAATACTTTGGTGAATACTATCAAGCAAAAGAAAACCACACAGTTTCGGATGATTTTTTTGCGGCAAATGCAAGCCACTGGCAGTTGGTTGCTCCCGATTCTATGGCTCAGGCATGGAAAAGCCATGTTCCAGGTAAAAAAGAATTTACACTTACGCCTTTTGTTCAATTAAATGAAAGATTTGGAAACGTAGCAGAACCCTCTACAAAACACTATGCGGGTCATGATGTTTTTTCTCACATTAAGTATCCAGATCCAGCTATTTTTGAGGGTAAAAATGATGGATATATGCCTTACGAAAATTACATTGCGGAGATTGGCGACACGATTGTAACCACCCACGGAATGGTTATCGTGGAGGACAATCAACAGTTTCCTTACGAAGACAATACTCAGGCGGGTGTTGTAAACTTAAGGTTCGTTGATTACCAACAAAAAATGGAACCCAAACAACAAGCATTGGTTTACCTGATTCAGAAAGATTCTTCCTTGAAACCTCCATTGCCGGTTATCGATGAGGACTACGGAATGAAAGTATCCTTGATGGGAATTTCTATTCCAACTTATACCAAGGATTCCACCCTCGTTCAACCCCGAAAAATTTCGCTTGACATTACAGGGAAAGAATTCATCATTATGCAAGCAAAAACATTTCCTCTAATCAATTTACTTTGGTTAGGAGTAATATTGATGTTAGTGGGATCTATCATGGCAGTGATTTACAGAGTAAAAAGAGAAAAATGATTCGCACTGTCACGTTAATAGGTTCTGGTAATGTTGCGCACAACTTGGGTGTTGCTTTGCAAAATAAAGGATTGAAAGTGAACGAGGTTTTTAGTAGAACGAAGAAAAACGCCAAACTGCTAGCCGAGAAATTGGATGCTAATTTTATTGATGAGTTAGCTCTATTAAACCTAGAGAGTGATTTATATATTGTTGCTTCATCTGACAATTCCATTGCCCAAATTGCGAGTCAAATTCGGTTAAAAGACAAAATTTTGGTTCACACTTCTGGCAGTGTGGAAATGGAAGTATTGAGGAATTCCTCTAATTTTGTGGGTTGTTTTTACCCACTTCAAACTTTTACTAAGGATCATCAAACAGATTTTTCGGAGGTTCCTGTTTGCATCGAAAGTAACAATAAGAAAACACTTAGCAAGCTCGAGAATTTGAGCCAAAAACTTACCGCTCGTACCATTCACATGTCATCCATTCAAAGACAAAAACTTCATTTGGCAGCTGTGTTTGTCTCTAATTTTGTGAATTACATGCAGGTAATTGGGCAAGATTTGTGCAAAGAACAAGGCGTAGAGTTTGAGTTATTAAAACCATTAATCCGTGAGGTGTTTGATAAGAACGAATTGAGAACAGCGCGCGAAAACCAAACTGGACCAGCACTAAGGGGCGATAGTTTTACTATGAATCGCCATTTAGAAATCCTAAAAAAAGATAAGCAATTGTACAAATTGTACTCGCTCATTTCCGACATGATTGAGAGCAGAAAGTTTTAGTGAATAGGTTATGTCCTTATTTCTTATTCAAGGAGCATTGTAATTTTAACCTATTCATATCGAATATTTGACTAGATTATACTTTTCAAACTATTTAGGCTAATATTAAAAAAAATATTGACTGATTTTTTTAACTTTTACCGTTTAACCAGATGTACTGACTATAGTGAGGTAATCTCTGACTTTCAAGAGTGTTTATTTAGAAAATTTTAACAAAATTTTAATTAATTTTTTTTGGAAAATTAATTTTTTTTACAATTCCATTTGCTTTTTGTTTAATTCTTTATAAATTTACTCAAACAAAAAACTAATAACTATGGAAAACTTTAATTTGACCTTTGGTATGGTCGCAAAACTTAATCCAACTGATTATGTTGGATTTACATTCTTTGTAGGGTGTATGGCAATGATGGCTGCAGCAGCCTTTTTCTTTTTATCACTCAATCAGTTTGATAAAAAATGGCGAACTTCTGTTCTAGTCTCAGGGCTCATTACCTTTATTGCAGCGGTTCATTATTTCTACATGAGAGATTACTGGGCAGCTCATGCAGAATCTCCGACATTTTTCAGATATGTAGATTGGATCCTTACTGTGCCATTGATGTGCGTAGAATTTTATCTCATTCTAAAAGTAGCAGGAGCCAAGCAATCTTTGTTATGGAAAATGATTATTTTTTCAGTAATAATGCTTGTAACGGGTTATTTTGGAGAAGCAGTATACAAAGACCAGGCGGCTTTTTGGGGATTTATCTCTGGTGCAGCGTACTTCTACATTGTTTACGAAATATGGCTTGGAAGCGCGAAGAAACTAGCAGTAGAAGCTGGTGGAGATGTGTTAAAAGCACACAAAATATTATGCTGGTTCGTTCTTGTGGGATGGGCAATCTATCCAATTGGTTACATGATGGGAACCACAGGATGGTACAACAGCTTTATGCCTGATGGAAACATCGATGTGGCTTACAACATAGCAGATGCAATTAACAAAATTGGATTTGGACTTGTAATTTACTCATTGGCCGTTAAAAAGACTACTTCGGCAGCATAAATTTTTATTAACCAAAAGAAGCGTGATTCGTAAGAGTCACGCTTTTTTTTTGCCGAAAATCTGACTTCTATTCTTTTTTAATTGCTAAATAAAAATGATGCATGGAAGCAACATGAGGTAAGCTGAGACAGGATAGAATGATGAAAAACGTTCCCCATTGGTTCGATTCCAATACAAAAATTGATGACATCAACATGATGGAGGCTAATGAAGTGAATGGAATAGATCGAATAAATAGATCTTTTGAACTCACATCTAAACCTTGTTTTAGGTGTTTCCATCCATTTTTGCTGTGTTGGAAAGTGAAATAGATACCAAAACTTACAAGCAAAGGAAGAAATGTGGTAAGTAAAAGGTAAGTAAGGGTGATTATTATTTCTTTTCTTTTGTATTTAATTCCCAAATATAAACCTGACAGAAGAGAAAGGATTTGTATAAATAAATAGAAGTCTGTTTTACTCAATTTCTGTATCAATTGGCTAGTAATACCTGGGATTTGAGCGAGGATATCTATTAACTCTGTTGTGTGAAAAAATAGAATTTGACTCAGTACAATTACGCCCCATAAAAAGGAGCTAAAATTAGATTTAATGTTCCACTCTTTAAAATCGGCTTGGCCAAAATGAAAAGCCGAGTAAAGTAAAAAGCCCAAAAGGGCAATGTCAGGAGTAATAAACCAAATAACTCCATAAAGAACAGCTTTACTTATGTAGCTTACGGTGAATATTGAAATAGACTGAATTGTAAATTTTTTAAGTTTGGTTAGGTGGTCAAGAGCACCATGCGATAGTCCTATAGACATGAAACCTGCGATCAAGGTGAAGAGAACTATATTTTCTAAATTTAATTTATAAAGTAGAACGGAGATGAGCGTTATAAAAAGCGGAAGAAATACGATGGAACTTTTTTTTACGAAGTAAAATATGTCATTTACAGCCATTTTTATAAAAATGAATTTTGGTAGTTTGGAAAACAATAAAATATCATCTTTTAATTTTGTTCTCTCCTGCAAGAAGTTTAAAACTCTGATAGTTGGAACTTTCGAAAAAAGTATTTCAAATATAAGTTTTCCTTTTTCAGGTTTTTTTGAAAGAATTTTCAGAAGTAAACGGTCATAAAAAGCGAATCTATTTGGTTTGTTCGGTTTGTTCGATTTGTTTCTAATGCCATTGAACTGCTCGGAAATTAGCGTTGCCTCCTTGGCCATTTCGTGAAATGCAAAACCAGTAGTGCATTTGACTTTATTGTTCCTGGCTCCCATATTTGTCCAATTCTCACCCAAATAATCTGTTTTGATCTGAGCACTAGACATTGGAATTATTCCTTTTTCAACTTCATTAAGTTTATAGTTTGGGCTTATTCGATTAATATAATTTTTTAAGAGAGTGTTTGCCTCATCCTCAGTAATTTTTTCTTTGCCAAAACGTGTCACCTCGATCAAGGAGTTTGTAGCGCTGTAGGGAAGAATATACATAAATTGAGTAAAATTGTTTTGTGGGATATTAAAATCCATCATAACCATTTTTTTGGCATCAAAACAATTTTCTTTTGTTGATATGTTCCAACCAAAGAATGACTGATAGAGATGACTTTCGTTTTTCTCAGATTTTTTATAATCAGGTGGTCTACTGTCAAATACGTTTATTGCGGTTATCGTTCTTTCCTCAATTTTCAGTTCAAATTGATTGGAGTTAACTACATCAGCCGAAGATAAATAGGAGTGAATATAGGTAACATTTTCTTTTTCTAATTTGGTTCTCGTCAACTGATAAAGGTCTATCCCTCTAACATGCCAATAGCGCATGGGATGTATATTGGTTGTTTTTATGTTGCCAATTTCAATTTTATTCCAGCTGTGGCTTACTAAGTCAGTTAGGTGTAATTCCTCCAGTTCTTTTTCTGTTGACCAAAAGCAAAACGTTCTATCGTTTTTAGTTTTGCTACTTGGTTCTATTACCGCGATACTTTTATTTCTCAAAACGCCCGTATCGATTAGCCTTAGTAAAAGAAGACAGTTTGCAGCTCCAAATCCAATAAATGCAAAATCATATGATTGATAATGAGTATTTGTCTTATTCAATGCTTGGATATTTTGATAACACTGTTAAAAGAATTTGAACCAAAAAGTAATTGACTTTTAGTCTCTGACCCAAGCGAGGCTAGGACGGTTTTTATTTTCGACAAGGTTATATTGAGCCTAATTAACATTTGTTTTGTGATTTTTGTCGATGACAGAGAAAAGATGTAAAATACTGAACACCTCTATAACCTCTAATCTACAAAAAAATAAGTTAAGAATTTAGGTTGTGAAAAATCATTTAATTATCGAAATGAACTAAATATTTTTTTATGGAACTTTAAGTTTTACTCAAGAATCACTTTATTCCGTTCACAAAATCTAAAAATACAGCCTTGTGTTTGGCTAAATCCATAGTTCCAGAAAGAGCAACTCGCGCAATATAATCTTTGTCGCCTTCTTTGGTGGTTCCTTGTGTAGAAGTTGCTGGAATTGTCCAATAACATCCTTTTAATTGGCCGTAGCTTACACAATATTTACTTTCCTGAGGAATTTCAGCAATCATTTT
>CBFHHA010000004.1:0-94079 GCA_965655625.1 Flavobacteriales bacterium
CATTTCCTCCAATTGTTCCAGCGTAATTTTTTCTGTTTTGATGTCTTGTAATTTCCAATCTTCTGAAAGGTTCAATTCTTTCAAAATTCGTTTGCACGTATCGCAAGTGGAGAGGTAGTAGGCTTTTTTCATTGTTTTAATGGTTACTCCCTTCCCCAAGGGAAGGGAGTAATTATGGTTTTGGTTATTGTTGTTTAAAAATATTCCTAGAATTTGGAGTCTCTTCCCTTGGGAAAGGTTGTGCCAACCAATCGGTAGGTTACGGATGGGAAATATACTTCCACAACAAATCTTTCAATTCCGTAATTCCTTGTTGAGCTACTGAGGAAATAAATAGTGTTTCGATTCCTTCGGGCAATTCTTTTTTAATTTCTTCGGTCAATTCTTCGTCAAGCATATCTGCTTTGGTGATTGCAAGCACCCGGTCTTTATCCAATAATTCGGGGTTGTAGGTTCCTACCTCATTTATGAGAATATCAAATTCTTTTTTGATATCATCACTATCTGCTGGCACCATAAATAGTAACAGGGCATTCCGCTCAATGTGACGCAAAAATCTGTGCCCCAATCCTTTTCCTTCATTTGCTCCTTCAATAATTCCAGGAATATCTGCCATCACAAACGATTTGTGACCACGGTATTTTACAATTCCTAGATTAGGAACCAGGGTAGTAAATGGATAATCCGCAATTTCTGGTTTGGCAGCCGAAACTACCGAAAGCAAAGTAGATTTTCCTGCATTGGGAAACCCAACTAAACCAACATCTGCTAATACTTTAAGTTCAAGAATTTTCCATTCTTCTTGACCGGGTTCACCGGGTTGAGAATATCTGGGGGCTTGGTTCGTGGAGGATTTAAAATGGTCGTTTCCTCTCCCTCCTTTTCCTCCTTTTGTAAGGATTACTTCTTGTCCGTCTTCGGTAATTTCGAACAACACTTTTTCCGTTTCGGCATCTTTTACCAAAGTTCCCAAAGGAACCTCCACAATTTTATCCTCTCCCTCAGAACCAGTTTGGTGTTGTCCTCTTCCTACATCTCCATGACCAGCAATTACGTGTCGTTGGAACTTCAAGTGTAACAACGTCCATAATTGGCTGTTTCCTCGCAAAATTACATGACCGCCTCGTCCGCCATCACCACCATCGGGCCCTCCTTTGGCCGTAATTTTATCGCGGTAAAAGTGGGAACTACCCGCTCCACCTTTACCCGAACGGCAGCAAATTTTTACGTAATCTATGAAATTTGATTTTGACACAATCTTTTGGTTTTTTACAAAACTAACAGAATTAGGAATTATAATTTGTGAATTGCCAATTCTTTTCGAAAACTAAACAGTTGAAACCACAGTTTAATCTCAACCAAAAAAACAAGTTCAGGTTATTCTCTTCTAGTCGTACTAAACTAAATTTTCCGCAGAGACTTTGCCTACATAACTCCAGGTAGGACAAGTATCGCACTTTTTCTTTTTCTTCTTTGTTGCACAGGCAGATAACATAAATAAGCTTGCTACAATAACTAGGGTGGATATCAACTGTTTTTGTTTCATTTACAATTTGGCATTTAGACTTATAAACTCTCTGTGATTATAAGTATCAGGTAAAAAGACTTAGGCTATTTTGATAGAAACTAAAATTACCCCTATTTTAGTACTTTAAAAGTAAGAAATTTGAATTTATTTGAGCACATAGGAAGATTTATTTTGATGATTGCTGCCGCATTCAAAAAACCAGAAAAATGGAAAGTGCTTGGGAAAAATTTCATTCATGAGGTTCATTCTATTGGTATAAGTTCATTGAGCATTGTAGCATTACTCTCTCTTTTTATGGGAGCCGTAATGGTTATTCAAACAGCTTCCAATATAGATTCTGTATTGATCCCTGCCTACACCGTTGGTTTTGCCACTCGACAGTCGATGATTTTAGAATTTTCTTCCACAATGATTTGTTTGATATTGGCAGGAAAAGTAGGTTCAAATATTGCCTCAGAAATTGGAACCATGAGACTTACCGAGCAAATTGATGCCCTGGAAGTTATGGGAGTAAATTCGATCAACCATCTTGTTCTACCAAAAATATTAGCCTCTCTCTTTATTTTCCCATTTATTGTTCTCATCAGCATGGGATTGGGATTAATTGGCGGAGGGTTAATTGGAACGCAAGCTGGAATTATTACTTTAGAAAAATACATCATGGGGCTTCAATACTATTTTGAGCCTTTTAGTATTACCTATTCTCTTATCAAAACGTCTTTTTTTGCATTTTTTATCGCGACCATCCCTTCTTACTTTGGGTACTACGTAAATCCAAGCGGAGGAGCTTTGGAGGTTGGTAAATCTGGGACAAAATCGGTTGTGGCCAGTAGTATGATCATACTTTTGATTAACTTAATTATCACCTATTTTCTTTTGCTTTAGTTATGAGTATCATTGTAAATAACATACGAAAAGGCTTTAATGGAACCGAAATTTTGAAGGGAATCGACTTTGAATTTGAACCAGGAAAAACTAATTTGATTATTGGGCAGAGCGGTTCAGGGAAGTCTGTCCTTACCAAATGTATTGTGGGGTTATATGAAGTGGATAGCGGTGAAGTGATTTATGGCGGTGAAAACTTCTCAGGAATGAACAAATCAGAGCGAAAAAAAATACGATCTCAAATTGGGATGCTCTTTCAAGGGAGCGCTCTTTTCGATTCATACAGTGTAGAAGAGAATGTCATGTTTCCTCTAATCATGTTCTCAGAGATGAGTAAAGAAGAGATGATTGACCGTGTAAATTTTTGCTTAAAAAGAGTCCAATTAGAAAATAAAAACCACTTATTTCCGTCAGAAATTAGCGGAGGAATGCAGAAAAGAGTAGCTATTGCAAGAGCAATCGCGCTGAATCCAAAATATTTATTTTGTGACGAACCAAATTCTGGACTTGACCCAAAAACCTCCATCGTTATTGATAATTTGATTCATGACTTAACCAAGGAATACAACATGACTACCGTAGTCATCACCCATGACATGAATTCGGTGATGGAGATAGGGGAAAACATCATGTACATACACAAAGGTGAAAACTGGTGGACTGGCGACAAACACTCTATTATAACTACCGAAAATAAAGAAATAGGAGATTTTGTTTATGCATCAGAATTCATGAAGCAATTAAGAGAAAAACTCAACTAACATGTTTAATCTGAAAGAGAAAGAAGGATTTTAAGAAAAATATCTTCTAAAGAACACACTAACACTATGGATATGCTATCTACACTTTTTTTAAGTTCACCTGAAGTTTTTGGAATAGAAATTTTTGACAACGATTTCTACAAATTGTTAGTTCTATTTGGACTTAACTTCCTTAGCACAATTATACTAGCTCGATTCATTTACTATCCTTACAACAATAAGAAACGAGAATTTATTTTTGCTTACATGGTGGTAAGTAGTGTCATTTTCTTTTTGTGCTTTGCGCTAAAAGCTTTTAAATTTAATACGGGAGTGGCAATTGGACTCTTTGCTCTTCTTGGAGTTATTCGTTTTCGAACTGATACTATTACGTTGAAGGAAATGGCCTACCTTTTTGTATTTATTGGAGTTTCCATGATAAATGCCTTTTCAAAAAAAATGAGTTTATACGAAATCGGATTTATCAATTTAGCCTTCATTTCTTTAACTGCAATCGGAGAAAAACTATTGCAGCAAAAAACTGTCTCTAGGCGAACGGCCAACTTTGAATTAACCTACGGCAACTTAGAAAACTTGAAAACTGAGAACTATGAGGTTCTTAAAAATGACATAAGCTCTGCTACCGGACTTAAAATAGAATCGGTAAAAATCACAAGCATGGACTTAAAAACAAAAGAGGCTAAACTAAAAGTTTATTACGAAAAATAAAATTGAGCAGGCAAGACCCTTCAATATATTGACAAAAAAATCCCCTTCCGAACAACAAACGGAAGGGGATTTATTATTTAAACAACAATAGAATTCCCTAATTATTCAGGTTTTCTTTCACCAATTTAGAAATAATTTTACCGTCTGCTTTTCCTGAAAGCTGTCCCATGGCAGCCCCCATTACTTTGCCCATGTCTGCTGGTGAAGCAGCTCCTGTCTTAGCAATTATTTCTTTTACTACGGCACTTATCTCTTCTTCGCTCATTTGAGCTGGCAAATAAGCCTCAATAATCTCTGCCTGAAACACTTCGTCATGCACTAAATCCTCTCTGCCTTGCTCTTGGTACAAAGCTGCAGCATCTTTTCTTTGTTTGTGCAATTTCTGAAGAATCTTCATTTCTACTTCTTCGCTTACTTCTCCGCTACTGTCTTTAGTAGCCTCAAGCATTAATGCAGATTTTATAGCTCTCAATGCAGCTAATTTTTCTTTGTTTCTCGCTTTCATTGCCTCCTTCATATCGGAAGCTATTTGTACAGTTAAACTCATAGTTTAGTATTTAAAAATTTGTCGTTTTAGTCATCAGTTTGCAAATATACTTTAAAAACTGATGACTATTCAATACCGACCAATCGCTTTATTTAATCAACATTATCATGCAGGAATGAGTTATTTCCTTTGATAGCGTTACCCTTCCCTTCCTCATCAGACAAAGTAAACCTTGATACATTGTTTTCAGAAGAATGAGGTGTGTCCTCCAGTTTGATTTGTCTTCTGATGTAGGCTGGCTCACTTTCTAGCTCAGACAATCCGAATGGAGTTCTTAGCTTGAGGCTCAACTCCTTAATTCTCTCTTCTCTTTCTGCCGATAATTCTTGAAGCTGTTCTCTGCTAATTTCTTCTCTCACCTCTTCTTTCACTTCTTTAGGTTCTTGAAAATTGTTCACTGGCGCAGAAGGAGTCTCTTCTTCCATGTCGTCTTCCAAGTAGTGAATTATTTTTTCCTCTTTCTTTGGCTCTGGCTGGATATTTTGAGGTATTGAAACTGGCTCAATAACTTCCTCATTCTTTGGAGTATTCACTTCAAAGTTCAATGAGGCTTGCTCTTCCCTCATTATTCTTTCCATGTTATCTTCCTCCTCCAACTCTACTTCTGGAGCAGAAGAAACAGGTTCCCCCGGTGCACTATTCTTTAGGTAGGGCATTTCATCCATTTTCTCCTCTTCTACATGGGAAGGTTCTGGAGCCGAATAACTTTGAGTAGGTGAGGTAATTGGCTTAGCAATCATGGTAGGCTCTTCTGAACCTAAATCCAAATAAGTTTTCTTTGGCTCTTCAGGAGTTACTCCCGTATCTAAGTTGGCATTTGAATGAAAACCAGTAGCAATTACCGTTACACAAACTCCTGTTCCAAGAGTTTCATCATATCCTTGACCCATAATCATTTCGGCCGATCCACCAGCTGCATCTACGATAAAGTCTGTGATTTCACTCATCTCATCCATTGTCAATTCTTCCTCACCAAAAGTAATATTCAACAATACTTGTTTGGCTCCTGTAATGTCATTATCATTCAATAATGGAGAAGAAAGAGCTTTTTCAGCTGCAATAATTGCTCTGTTTTCTCCTTCGGCAGTTGCAGTACCCATAATAGCTACTCCACTGTCTTTCATTACTGTATTCACATCATTCAAATCCACGTTGATGAATCCGGTTTTAGAAATTACTTCAGCGATTCCTTTGGCAGCGGATGCCAGTACTTGGTCTGCCTGAGCGTAGGCATTACGGATAGTTAAATTTCCGTACATGTCTCTCAACTTTTCGTTATTAATGATTAACAACGTGTCTACGGCATCTCTCATTTCTTTGATTCCCGCTTCTGCTTGTTCCTTTCTTTTCTTTCCTTCGAAACTAAAAGGAACAGTAACGATACCTACCGTTAACACACCCATGTCTTTGGCTACCCTGGCAACTACTGGACCTGCACCAGTTCCAGTTCCACCACCCATTCCAGCAGTAATAAACACCATATTGGTATTGTCCGACAAGTAATTTTTAATTTCATCTACGCTTTCAATAGCTGCATTTTTTCCAACCTCTGGCAAAGAACCTGCTCCTCTTCCTCCAGTTAGGGTTTCTCCTAATTGAATTTTTGTGGGCACAGCACTCATGTCAAGAGCCTGAATATCAGTGTTACATACGATAAAATCTACGTCCTTTATTCCAAGTTCGTACATGTGGTTTACGGCATTACTACCTCCACCTCCAACACCTATCACTTTGATGATATTGGCTTTGTTGTTGTTTGGGATGTTAAATTCCATATCTATTAGTTTTGTTGTTGTTTGTTGTTTCTATTTTATTTCTTCGTCAAAAAATCTTTTGATCTTATCAAAAAAGTTGGGCGCTTTCATGAACGATGTGTCTCTTTGAACAGTCTCTGGTCTCTGGATAGCTCTTTGGTTTTCGTATCCTTTCATTACTAGCCCAATACCTGTTGCAAACAGTGGACTTGTAATATCTTCTTGAATTCCTTTTCCTACGTGTTCGTTTGGATACCCTACTCTACTGTTCATTCCTGTTACGTATTCAAACAATTGAGGCAGATATTTCAATTGAGATCCACCTCCCGTAATCACTACACCTCCAATTAGTTTTTTCTCAAATCCAGAGTTTTTAATCTCAAAATGAATGTGCTCAATTATCTCTTCCATTCTTGCTTGGATGATACTAGACAAGTTTTTTACAGAGATTTCTTTTGGTTCTCTTCCTCTCAATCCAGGAATGCACACAATCTCATTTTCTTGACTTTTGTTCGCCAATGCAGTTCCATATTTTTGCTTCAATACCTCGGCCTGACGTTTCATGATAGTAGTACCTTCTTTGATGTCCTCAGTTATCACATTTCCTCCAAATGGAATGACCGCAGTGTGCCTAATAATTCCTTCATGGAAAATAGCTATATCCGTTGTACCACCTCCAATATCTACAAGAGCAACACCAGCCTCTTTTTCTTCTTCACTAAGAACCGCTTCTGCTGATGCAAGGGGCTCCAAAATAATATCTGCCACTTCCAGTCCAGCTTTCTCCACACATCTGTAAATATTTTTTCCTGCCGCAATTTGACCTGTAATGATATGGAAATTCGCTTCCAACTGCACTCCAGCCATTCCGATAGGATCCAAAATTCCTTGCTCCCTGTCAACAATATAGTCTTGAGGCAATACGTGAATAATTTCCTCACCTGGCATCATTACCAACTTGTACATATCATCTACCAAAGTATCGATATCTGCTTGAGAAATCTCTTCTTCATGGCTGCTCCTTGTAATCATTCCTCTATGCTGCAAACTCTTGATGTGCTGACCAGCTATTCCTACATTTACCACCTTAATTTCAACACCTGACTTTAATTCGGCTTGTTCCACAGCGGCTTTTATCGACTGTACCGTTTTTTCAATGTTAGCAACTACCCCTCTTGTTACCCCAAGAGATTCTGATTTCCCAACACCGATTACTTCAATCTTTCCGTGTTCATTTTTTCTTCCAACGATACAAGCAATCTTGGTGGTACCGATGTCTAATCCTACTACGATTTCTGATGATTCCATATTATTTATTTTTTTTGCAAACTATTTGGTTATCGAACTTTAAGTTTATGGTTTTGTATAAGTTTAAATTACTAGGGTTTATTCCGTCTGTATAAAACAGCTTCAGTTTTTCAAATTTTGTTTCAATATTCTCGGCTTTTCCAAATACTATTTCTTGGTTGCCTACTTTTGGTATCAGTATTATTTCTTCGTTTTTCTCGACATATATTTGCTCAATCAATGCTTTTAAAAATGCATCTTGATCTATCGCTTTTGCCATTTCATATACTTCATCCAATAGAGTTATATCCTTTAATGAATCTTGCAGAATTGTTTCGTAATAATTTTGTCCTGCTTTTAATTTCACATACCCATTCACAGCTAAAACTCGAGCGGTATACTGCTCAGAGGTTTGCATTGTTTTTCCCTTATCGTCTACATACAAGGAATACCCGTTTCTGTTAAATACCCTCGCTATAGGTCTTCTTTGGCGAATATCAATTTGCAATTCCCCTTTCATACTTTTGTATACTTCCACTTCTTCTACACTGGACAAACTCAAGAGTTTTCGCTCAAGTTTTTCTGTGTCTATCTCTTTGAATTTATCTTTCCCTTTTTTGAATCCAATATTGGCCAAAATGTTTTCCACTCTTTTTGGAGTAACGAAGTGATTTCCGCTCAACACATCCACTTTTACCACCACAGATTCGCAAATCGTGTTTTCTTTTTTACGCAAAGTAAAGCTCAACAAGGCCAAAGTTGCCAATACAAACAAGGCCCAAACCGCTATGTTTAATATCTTTTTCATTTCTGAGTTAACTTTCTTTTTATTGGTTCTACAAGCGTATTTATATCTCCAGCGCCAATTGTAAGTACTACCTCTAGCTGAGCCTTGTTCAAGCTATCGACCAAAGTCTCTTTCGTCTCTTTTCTCTTCTCGCTATTGTCTATTTTATCAAGGATAAATTCCGCATCAATTCCCTCTATTGGCAATTCTCTAGCCGGATAAATATCCAAAACCACTACTTCGTCCAACAAGGATAATTCTTGCCCAAATTCCTCTCCAAAATCTTTCGTTCTGGAGTATAAATGTGGCTGAAAAACGCCCGTCACTTTTTTACCCGGATACAATGCTCTTACCGAATTTACCAGTGCTTTTATCTCTGTTGGGTGGTGCGCATAATCGTCTATAAAAACGAGGTCATCTTGTTTGATTACATACTCAAACCTTCTTTTTACTCCTTTGTAATTCTCTAATCCGGCTTTAATATTACCATTCGTCATCCCAATTTCTTGACACACAGCAATAGTTGCCAAACTATTTTCTATGTTATGAATCCCGCTAATCCCGAGTTTCACTCCAAGAATTTTTCCTTTTGGGGTAACCGCATCGAATACAAAATTCCCGTTGTGAACAGCAATATTCTCGGCAAAATACTTCGCGTTTTGTCCATCGACAGAATAGAGTTTTTGGTTTTTAAACGTTAACTGAACCTTTTCTTGCACAAAAACAGTCCCTGTTGGATTCACCTTGTTGAGAAAATCCTGAAAAGAAGTATTCATAGAATCTGAGTCTCCATAAATATCCAAATGATCGGCATCTGTAGAAGTGACCACAGCAATATTTGGGACGAGAGTAAGGAAAGAACGATCGTATTCATCCGCTTCCACCACTACCCAATTAGAATTACTATTCAGCACTAAATTGGAATTGAAGTTAGTGGCAATTCCTCCTAAAAAAGCATTACAACCCATTCCATCATGAGTCATAACTGCCGCTATCATCGAAGAAGTTGTTGTTTTTCCGTGTGTTCCGGCAACAGCAATTGTCTTGTATTGTGCGGTAATCATTCCCAGCACTTCTGCCCTCTTTTTGAGTGTATAGTTTTGATGCTTAAAATAGTTCCAAATCTCATTTGTAATAGGAATCGCTGGCGTGAAAATTACTAATGTGTGTTCTTTGTTGGAACGGACGCTCTTGTCAATATTTTCGACTCCATCTTCATACACAATTGAAACTCCATTATTTTCCATTTCCCTTGTGAGCGGAGTTGCAGTAAGGTCGTACCCAAACACAGGAATAGCCAAAGAGTTGAAATATCGTGCCAAGGCACTCATTCCAATTCCTCCAATTCCAATGAAAAACACTCTATGTATTTCGTTTAGGTTCATTTATTCATTATTTTAAACACCTCGTTGGCTATTGAATCTGCGGCATTTGGCCTTCCAAAACCAATAATATTAACACTCAACTTCACTAGCTTCTCTTCTTCCTTTATTAATTCAACAACTGTGTTGCCCAATACATCTGGTGCTTCTGCATCGGTTACAAGCATGGCCGCATTGTGATTTACCAGAGCCATTGCATTTTTTGTTTGATGATCTTCACTCACGTTGGGCGAAGGCACCAAAATAGTGGGTTTTCCTACTAAGCATAATTCCGAGATAGAAAGCGCTCCTGCTCTACTTACTACCAAATCGGCACAGGCATAAGCCAAATCCATTTCATAAATAAAATCATGAACTTTGACATTGGCTATTTTATTCTCTTCTACAAAAGACTTCATGTCTTCGTAGTAATATTTCCCTGTTTGCCACAAAACTTGAATGTCGTTTTTCGCCAATTGTTCAGCAGCATTTTTTATACTATTATTTATCGTCCTTGCACCTAAACTGCCTCCAATCACTAGCAATGTCTTTTTCTCGGTTTCCAATCCAAATTGCTCCAATCCTCTTTCCCTTTTTCCTTTTATATTTAATATTTCTTTCCTCACTGGATTTCCAGTGAACACAATCTTAGATTCCTCAAAAAACCTACCCATGTTGTCATAGGCTACACAAATCTTTTTTGCCTTTTTTGCCAATAACTTATTGGTAATTCCTGGATACGAATTTTGTTCCTGTATGAGTGTAGGCACACCCAATTTTCCAGCTTGTCTCAACAAAGGACCGCTTGCATATCCTCCAACTCCAATTGCCACATCTGGTTTAAACTCTTTCACAATTGACTTTGCCTTTTTTAAACTTCTCAAAAGTTTAAAAGGAAAAGATAGGTTCTTAACCGTAAGCTTTCGTTGAAGTCCTGCAATATCAAGACCTTTAATCTCATAGCCAGCCTTGGGAACTTTTTCCATCTCCATTTTGCCATTGGCTCCCACAAACAAAATTTCGGTTGCAGGATACTTTTCCTTGATTGCATTGGCTATGGCAATGGCAGGATAAATATGGCCTCCAGTTCCACCTCCCGATATAATCACTCTCTTAGCTTCCATAATCTTCCTTTGTTTGTTTATTTGAACCTAACTGTACTTCTCTACTTACCCCTAATATCATCCCAAATGCAACACAAGTAAATAAAATTGCAGTTCCTCCCATACTTACCATCGGCAGCGGTTGTCCTGTTACTGGCAGCACATTGACACTCACTCCCATATTGAGAAAAGCTTGAAAAACTATACTAAAACCTAAACCAAACGCTAGGTAAGAACCAAAATCACTTTTGGAATTTTTGGCAATAACTATTACTCGATATAAAATAATGAGATAAAGTAAAATAAGGAATACTCCTCCCAAGATAGATCCATACTCTTCGATAAAAATGGCAAAAATGAAATCTGCCCATGCTGAGGGCAAAATATTTTTAACTGTACTTTTACTCGGACCTGTTCCTCTTAATCCCCCTCTAGCAATTCCGGCTTTTGCAATGTCGGTTTGGTAATTCTTGTCTGCGGCATTCTCTACTTCATCCCCTCCTACAAAAGCAGCGATTCTCGAAGTCCAAGTGGGAACTCTCGGCAATAACTTTGGCTGAACTGTTCCAATTAACAGAATAAGTAAAAACCCTCCGAGGGCCAATCCCAGCATTCCCAATATGTTTTTTGCGCTAATGGACGAAATAAATATAAGAACCAAACAATCTACAAAAAGCATTGCTGCGGTAGATAAATCGGCAGGTAAAATAGCTGCGCAAACTACTCCCACGGGCAACACAATTTTTACCAAAAATACTTTGAAACTTTTTAGTTCTTCTTTGTTCATGGATAGCTGCCTGGCTAAGTAAACCAATAGCGAAATTTTCGCCATATCAGAGGGCTGAAAACCGAATATCCACCGAGCCGCAGCTTGATTACCCGAATGAAATATCCAAGCTGAGGCCAATGTCAACAGCGATAGAACCATTGCAAATTGCGAAATACGTGAGAAATAATTAATTTTTACTTTGTGTAAATAGTACATTAGCACAAACCCTAAAAGAATGATTATGGTATGCTTAAACAAGAATGACTCTGTATTTCCGTCTCTAAATTTATAGGATAATTGAGAAGTAGAACTGTAAACAATGAGCACAGAAAAGAGGGACAACAAAATTGTTATCACCCAAATCACACGGTCGCCCGTTAGATATTTCTTAAACATTGTGTTCATTTCTTTTCTTTATTCTAGTTTCTTGTTTTAATCGTGTTACTCATTTTGAACCCTCAAAAAACAGATTCTGGTCATTCCGTGCCGCTAAACGGCATCTCTTAATTGGCTTAATCGCTGTTTGTAAACAGATTCCACATCAAGTGCTGAATGACATGCCATTTTTTTTGTATTTATCTACAACTCCCTCACCGCTTTTCTGAATTCCAATCCTCTTTCTTCATAATTATCAAATAAATCGAAACTAGCGCAAGCTGGAGAAAGCAATACCAAATCTCCTTTTGCACCCAACTTGTAGCTCAATTTTACCGCATCTTTTGCCGAGCTTGTTTCGTATACGTCAATCACATCTTTAAAAGCTTCTACTAGCCTTGAATTGTCTACCCCTAAACAAACTAGTGCCTTTACTTTGTCTTTTACCAAAGGAATTAATTCCTCATAATCATTGCCTTTATCTACCCCTCCGGCTATCCAAACGATTGGTTTGTTTATACTTTCAAGAGCATACCACACTGCATTCACGTTTGTTGCTTTGGAATCGTTGATGAATTCTATTCCATTTACATAACAAATGTGCTCCAGTCTATGTTCTACATTTTGAAAATCTGATAAACTTTCTCGTACAACTTCTTTTCTCAAATCCAATACTTTGTAGGCTATTCCGGCCGCCATTGAATTGTAAATATTGTGTTTTCCGTTTAGTGCTAAATCGTGTATTGACATAGTTTGGGGTTCTTGATTTATAAGGTTAAATACTATTTCTTCGTTCTTATTTAAATAAGCGCCTTCCTTAATTTCTTCTTTTATCGAAAAAGGGAGTTGCTTTGCTTTCGTTTTTTTACTTTCTAGTGCTTTCGCAATTGCTTTATCATCTTTGCAGTAGATGAAAAAATCTTCATTCGTTTGATTGTTTGTGATTCTAAACTTTGAGTCCACATAATTTTCAAACCTGTATTCGTAGCGGTCGAGATGATCTGGGGTAATATTTAATAACACCGATACATCTACCTTAAAGTCTACTAATCCATCCAATTGGAAGCTACTTAGCTCCAATATATAATATTCAAAATCTTCGTTAGCCACTTGCTTTGCGAAGCTTGTTCCTACATTGCCTGCGATTCCCACATTGAGTCCTGCCTTGTTCAAAATATGATAAGTGAGCAGGGTGGTAGTTGTTTTTCCGTTTGACCCGGTTATGCCGATAAGTTTTGCATTCGTATATCTTCCGGCAAACTCAATTTCCGAGATTACAGCAATCCCTTTTTCCTTGGCTTTCTCCACAATCGACACTTTATCGGAGATTCCAGGACTTTTTATAATCTCGGCTGATGACAGAATTCTCTCTTCACTATGTTTTCCCTCTTCCCACTGTATATTTTCGGCCGATAATTCGTTTTTATACTTTTCTTTTATTCTCCCAAAATCAGAGACAAAAACAGTAAACCCTTGCCTTTTTGCAAGCAAAGCAGCCCCTACTCCGCTTTCGCCAGCACCAAGTATTGCTATGTTCGTTGTCTTTGTCATTTGTTTAATTCTCGTTTTATCCCATTCTAACCTTCCCAAAGGGAAGGAATATTCTCGTTTTATTTATCCACCTCCTTCCCTTTGGGAAAGTCGGGATAGGATTTTATCTCAATTTCAGTGTTACAATCGTAATTATGGCAAGGAAAATCCCTATGATCCAGAACCTCGAAACAATCTTGGATTCATGCATTCCCTTTTTTTGATAATGGTGGTGAAGCGGTGCCATCAAAAACACTCTTCTTCCTTCCCCGTATTTCTTTTTGGTATACTTGAAGTAAGCCACTTGTATCATCACCGAAAGGTTCTCTGCCAAGAAAATTCCGCACAACACAGGTATTAACAGCTCTTTTCGGATTGCGATAGCAAACACAGCGATAATCCCTCCAATAGTTAAGCTTCCGGTATCACCCATAAAAACTTGTGCCGGATAGGCATTGTACCACAAAAAACCGATACACGCTCCAACAAATGCGCTAATAAATATCACGAGCTCCCCTGAGTTCGGTATAAACATCACATTGAGGTAATCAGAAAAAATAATGTTTCCGGATACGTAAGCAAATATGGCCAAGGTAACTCCAATAATTGCCGAAGTTCCGGTAGCCAAGCCATCTATTCCATCTGTCATATTGGCTCCATTAGAAACAGCCGTTACAATCACAATTACTGCCGGAATAAAGATAAGCCACGCCCATTTTGCTCTTCCTTCATTCTCCATCCAACCCAAAAACCACTGGTAGTTAAACTCATTATTTTTAACAAAAGGAAGTGTTGTTTTAGTTGAATGGTGCTCCACCCATGAGAATGTTGCAGCAGAATCTTTTGCTGGGGTAACTTCCACTAAGTTATCTCCTATTTTTTCTACAAATCCGGTTAAAACCTTATTTTCAACTTTCTCTTTAATGGTTACATTTTCATTAAAAAACAACATTACCGCAACGATAATTCCTATTCCAATTTGACCCACAATTTTGAACCTGCCAGCCAAGCCCGCTTTATTCTTTTTGAACACTTTTATATAGTCATCCAAAAAACCGATTGCCCCCAATCCAATTGTGGTTACAAGCATAATCTGAATGTAAATATTATCCAGTTTGGCGAATAGGAGCGTGGGAATAAGAATGGCCGCAATAATGATTAGTCCGCCCATGGTTGGAGTCCCTTCCTTTTCTTTTTGACCCTCTAGTCCCAAATCACGCACCGATTCGCCTACTTGAAGATTCCTAAGCTTTTGAATAAGTGTTTTTCCAAAAACTAAAGAAACCAACAGCGAGGTGAGAATAGAGAGTGCTGCTCTGAATGAAATAAAGCTGAACAATCCTGCACCAGGAAAGTCCATCTCTTGAAGGTATGTGAATAAGTGATACAACATTATTTATCAAGCATTTTAAGGGTTTCGGATACTATTTCTAAATCATCAAATGGGAACCTTTCTCCATTAATCTCTTGGTAGTTTTCATGTCCCTTTCCGGCTATTAAGATGATATCGTTTTCTTCTGCCAGCACAGAGGCCGTTTTTATAGCCTCCTTTCTGTCGGTAATGGTCAGTGTTTTCTTATAATCCAATGGTTCAACACCTGCTTGCATTTCTTCTAGAATTGTTGCAGGATTCTCTGTTCTTGGATTATCCGAAGTAAGAATCACTTTATCGCTCAATCTGCAAGCGATACTGGCCATTACTGGTCTTTTTGTTCTATCTCGATCTCCTCCGCATCCTACAACCGTAATCACTTTCTCGTTTCCGGTTCTGATATTTGAAATTGTTTTCAACACATTTTTAAGGGCATCAGGAGTGTGAGCATAATCGACAATAGCGATGACACCACCTGCCGTTTTGATATATTCAAATCTTCCTTCTACATTATTCAGCAAACTCATTTGGGTAAGAATCTCTAGTTCATCTTCGTGCAGTTGCTTAGCCACTGCAAACACAGAGACAAGATTGTAGGCATTAAAATCACCTATCAACTTTACCCAAATCTCCGTTCCGTTAATTGTCAATTGCAAACCACTAAATTGGTTTTCAATTACCTTCACTCTGTAATCTGCGTCTGTCTTTCTTGCCACTGTAATTACCTCAGCTTTTGTATTTTGCATCATCACCAAGCCATTCTTATCATCAGCATTTGTGACAGCAAAAGCATCTTTGGACAAACCATCAAAAAATGCCTTTTTTACTCCAATATATTCTTTGAATGTATTGTGATAATCAAGGTGATCGTGCGTAATATTAGTAAACACTCCCCCAGCAAACTCGATTCCCTCTACTCTTCCTTGGTGAATTGCATGAGAACTAACCTCCATAAAACACAGATCGCAACCTTCTTTTAGCATTTGAGCAAACAATTCGTTCAGTCGAATAGCATTGGGAGTAGTATGAGTCGACTTTATTTCTTTTTCACCGATCTTATAAACCACAGTCGAAATCAACCCTACTTTGTATCCCAATTTCTGAAACAGATCAAATAACAACGAGGTAGTTGTGGTTTTTCCGTTGGTGCCGGTAACTCCAATTAATTTTAGCTTTGAAGAGGGATTTCCGAAGAAATTAGAAGCGATAAGGCCAAGAGCATGATTCGAATTTTCTACTTGAATATAAGTTACTCCAGAAATAATTTTCTCCGGCATAGTTTCACACACAATTGCCTTAGCTCCTGACTCAATAGCCACATCAATAAATTGGTGACCATCCACAGAATTACCTCGAGTAGCAACAAATAGTCCA
Organism: Flavobacteriales bacterium; assembly: GCA_965655625.1. Lineage (GTDB taxonomy): Bacteria > Bacteroidota > Bacteroidia > Flavobacteriales_D > CAJJDF01 > CAJJDF01. The sequence continues at coordinate 16,142 of CBFHHA010000004.1, forward strand.
TTTCGCTCGATGCTGCGCGAATCAAAGGCAATAGATGAAACTGAAGAATTGGTTGACCCAATTACTCCAACTAATCTCACCTTATACAATATGTCCTTCAATAACTTCATTCTTTCTTTTACCTCTTCAAGAGGATTTTTTTATCCCAAATTCAGGATGATTACTTTTTTACTTCCCGTTAATGGAGTTTGACTTTTTACTACTCCACGTCCGTTGACTCGAACCGAAAACCCTTTATTCTCTAATAAAAACAAAGCATCTTTCAGTCCCATCCCCAGTGTATTTGGAACTCCTTCGATAGATTTTTTGTTCAATTCTACTTTGTCTTTTTGAGCAACCGTGGCAATCCATTTAGAATCTCCGTTTTTATGTTCCAATGGCACCGAAAGAGCCTTAAACACAATGTTCAAATCATCCAAGCTTCCATTTTTAGAGGCTGGCATATTCAGCTTTTCAAGTTTATCTTTCGAACGAGCCATTTCGATATCAGTCGCATAAACTTTCTCGGCAATCTCCTTGAATACAGAACCCGAAACCACATTTCCGTATATACTTCTGGTAGGCGCTGCTACCACCACAATGCATGAATATTTCGGATTATCTGCCGGAAAATATCCACAAAAAGAAGCTTGATGCCTCACTCTGGATCTAGTTTCTGAATCGGAATTTCCATACCCAACTTGAGTCGTTCCAGTTTTACCGGCTATTTTAAAATCTAAATTCTTTAGGTTACTGGCTGTTCCCTCTTCCACCACTTTCTCCAATAAAAAACGAGCATTCTGAATTGTTTTTCCCGAACAGATGCTTCTATTCAGCACTTCTATTTTACTGGCAAACACAACTCTACCTCCATCTCTAATCTCTTTCACAAACTGAGGCTTTACCATTACGCCATTGTTTGCCACGGCATTGTAAAAAGTCAATATCTGTAGCGGTGTAAATCTGGTTTCATACCCAATACTCATCCAAGGAATCGAAATTCCCGACCAAGTCGAATCCGCTGTTGTTTTTACATAAGGCTTTCCTTCTCCCAAAATTTCAACTCCTGTCTCCTTACCTAATCCTAACTTGGCAATACCGCTCAAAAAACTAGACTGTGATTTTTTATAATTCTCATTAATCACTTGCGAAATAGCCACATTGCTGGACAAAGCAAATGCTTTCCAAAGTGGGATAATTCCGTCACCACCTTCATGAGCATCTCGCATTATTCTGTCGTAATATTTAATCGTTCCATCTTTGGTATCTACTTGATCGTTAATCCCAACTTTTCCGTCTTCCATTGCCACCATGAGCGAGGCCAACTTAAATGTAGAGCCAGGCTCAGAAGCCGTTCCTATAGCATGATTGTATATTTCACGATATTTCCCTCTTTTGTCTTTTGAGATATTCGCAATAGCCTTTATGTGTCCGGTCTTCACTTCCATGAGCACCGCACAACCATGCTGAGCGTTTTGAGACACCAATTGCTCCATCAACGCTTTCTCTGCCACATCCTGAAGATTTACATCAATAGTCGTGTAAATGTCTTTGCCGTTTTCTGGCTTTACTAAGTAGTCATCTGTCAACGGAATTCTATTTCCGCCTCCTACGCTTTTCATGTATTGCAATCCTTGTTCACCTTTCAGTTTTGCCTGATAAGCATCCTCAAGTCCCACTCCACTTCCTTGTGCATTGATGTAGCCAACAGTTCGGGCAGCCAACATGCCAAAAGGTCTTTCTCTCTTGTTCTGTTTCAACACAATTCTTCCTCCTCTAAACTGACCTTTTCTTAGTATTGGTGCATTAAGCACCGCTTCCATTTCGTTGTAAGACACATTTTTTTGAATCAAATGATACCTTCTTTTGTTCCGTTTGGCGTCAATCAGCTCAGCTCTATACTGACCCTCTGTTTTATCTTTAAAAATCTGGGACAATACAAAAGCCAAAGAATCCACTTGTTCTGTGAACAACGCTTCTTTAACAGCTACTAAATCCATTCTAATTTCATAAATAGGAACAGAAATAGCTAAAGCACTCTTCTCTTTATCATCTGCAAAAATATTACCTCGAGAAGCATTGATTTCTATTTTAGAAATACTGGAAACGTAAGAGTTGTTCTCAGTATTTATTGTCATTTGAATAGAAAATATTCTCCATATCAACACCAAAGAAAACACGAGTACCGTAAAGTACACGAAGTAGATTCTTCCCGATATGTTTTTCTTATTTTCCATTAATTCTCTTTCTCTACACTTATAAGAATTGGAGCTTGTTTTAATTCTTTTATTCCTTGATCAGCCGTCATTTTCAATATATTTGACTGAAGACTAATTTGGTTCAATTCCTTGATAGAAGAATGAAGTTTAGAATTCAATTCTTCCATGTTTTCTAATTCCGCAGCTAACTTCATTTGCTTATCTGCATAATATCCGTACCCGATATAAAGCACAACCAAAAAAGTGAAGTACACGACAAACCCCATGTTCTTCTGAACAAACTCTTTCCCAAAGAAATTACCCGAGAGCAAATCAGTAATAGGTTTTAGTATGTTTATTCCCTTTTCAGCCATTTTAATCTAACTTTTCAGCTATTCTCATTTTTGCACTTCGCGCTCTTGAGTTTAATTGTATTTCTTCTTCTGTTGGCACCACCGCCTTTTTTGTTACATCTTTTAGTTCTACCAGTGGATTTCCATAAAAATCTTTTTCGATCTCGCCTTCAAACTTTCCTTTTTTAATAAAGTTTTTCACCAGTCTATCTTCCAATGAATGGTAGGAAATCACAACCAATCTTCCGGCTGGGTTCAACAACTCTTTTGCTGCGAGCAAAAACTTTTTAAGCACTTCCAACTCTTGATTCACCTCAATTCTTATTGCCTGAAAAATTTGAGCCAAAAACTGATTTTCTTTTTTGAAAGTTGTCAGCAACTTAACCACATCAATAAGCTGGGTAGTTGTCTCAATTTCTTTTTCGTTTCGAGCTTCCACAATTTTTCGAGCAACTAACTTTGCGTTCCGTATATCAGCATAAGCTTTGAAAATAAACTCCAACCTATCCTCTTCGTAGTCATTTACAACTTGCTTAGCTGTGAGCTCTTGGTTTTGATTCATTCGCATATCCAATTCGCCTTCATAACGAATAGAAAAACCTCTTTCGCCCGAATCAAATTGGTGAGAAGAAACTCCCAAATCTGCCAAAATTCCATCCACTTTTTCTATTCCATGAAAAGCCAGGTAATTTTTTATGAAAGCAAAATTTTGATCTATCAGTTTGAATCGAGAATCCTCAAAAGCATTCTCATGAGCCTCGGCATCTTGATCAAACGCAAATAATTTTCCGTTTTCATCAAGGCTATCCAAAATTTTTTTTGAATGTCCGCCTCCACCAAAAGTTACATCTACATAGACTCCATCTGGTACAATGTTCAATCCTCGGACCGAACTATTTAAAAGAACTGGGATATGATAACCGTTTTCATTTTTCATCATCTTTGCCATCACTCATAACTTCTTCGGCCAGAGTTGCAAAATCGCCCATTTCTTCATTCATCACTTCGTCATACTTCGCTTTGTCCCAAATCTCAATTCTATCGGCATATGCAAAAAGGACAACCTCTTTGGATATTCCAGCAAAGTCTTGTAGATCTTTTGGAAGAAGAACCCTTCCATTTCCATCCATATCAAGTTTGGTGGCACCATTTTGAAATTTTCGAACAAACGCTCTGTTTTTGATCGTGAATAAATTCAAATCATTCAGCTTTTTCGAAACCTCTAACCAGTCTTTGTGAGGATACAAACCCAAACACCCTTCGAACCCACGGTTCAGCACAAACCCCTCTCTTCCTTCATTGTCTATTTGTTTTTTTAGACCTGACGGAACAGTGAGTCGCCCTTTGGCATCCAGTTTACATATGTATTCTCCTAGATAAGACATTGTTATTGTTAATTAGCAAAGATATTTATTATATCCCACATTTCTCCACATTTTACCACGATGTGAATAACTTTAGAACGAATGTAAACAAATTTCGTTTTAATCAAAACAAAAACCATTGATTTTAAAGAGATTTGAGAAAAATAAATGTTGATAACTACGGTGGGAGAGATTCCCATTCTATTAACAATGCAATGTTGATTAACTCAGAAACACTGAGTTCTTCAGATCCAATCTTAACTAGGTGGAACATAGTGGGTGTAGTGAGATTTTCTTGTATCTTTGCCGAAACATTGAGCACAAAATGAAAGTAAAAACTGCAGAATTTGTTATTAGCAATACGCGTGTAGACATGTGTCCAAAACCTGTACTTCCAGAGTACGCCTTTATTGGCAGATCCAATGTGGGAAAATCGAGTTTGATAAATTCGATTTGCAACAACAAAAAGCTAGCAAAAACCTCCTCTACCCCTGGTAAAACTCAGTTGATCAACCATTTTATCATCAATAACGAGTGGTACTTGGTAGATTTACCCGGATATGGATTCACCAAAACTCCCGTTGCCTTGAAGGAGAAATGGATGAATTTTACGCGGAACTATTTGAGAAATAGAGAGAACCTGATGTGTGTATTTGTGTTGCTTGATTCTAGACACAACGTACTGAAAGCGGACGATGAATTCATGGAGTGGCTTGGCGAAAATGGCATTCCGTTTGTGATGGTTTTTACAAAAATGGATAAGCTAGACCCGAGAGATGTAGAGGGAAACATCAAAGCCTATCAAGATAAAATGAGCGAAAAGTGGAGCTTTTTGCCTCAACACTTCCTCACTTCTTCCGACAAGAAAACCGGAAACGAAGAAATTCTGGAATTTATAGAGAAAACAAGCAAAGGATTCTCTCCAGTTTATGAATAAAAAAAGGGTTCAAATCAATTGATTTGAACCCTTTTTTAATGAATAGTTTTGGCTATTATTTTACTAGTCTAAAATCAAATTTTATCACCGCATCAATCGGTTGCTCCATCTCATTGTCTTCGCTAAAATTAGCATCCAAGACTAAATAAATCTTTCCGTTTGAGAGGTACTCAGCTATATCTACTTCCTCAATAATTTTCAATTCCACCGATTTTGAATCTTCGGCAATTTCGGTAATCACTGCCACAGTAACCATTGGCAAATCTTCGCTTTCGCTCATAATCTGCAATTTCGAGCTTGTAACTTGAGACAACCCTGCAGAGTCCTCTTTTGTGAGAGTCACTCCTGAAATAAATACTGACTCCATTTTATCCGAATCGATAGATTCTTGTTCCTCTATCATCGCCTTAGAATCCATCTCTACAGTAGCCGAATTACTTCCTTCGTAAATATCTTCAAATGTAAAAGTCTTCGCATCCATAGTTACTTCAGTTGATTCTGTCTCTGGCGAGCAAGAAGCCATAAACAATGCACTTAGGATTCCTACTGCTATCATTTTTATTTTCATGTTGTTCTGTTTTTTTATTAATTAATAAGCCTAAATATACTGAAAGTTTTAGTAAAAAATTGTTCTCCGATTAAACTGTGTAATACTTTTTTCTGAATTTATAAATAAGTGAACCTCCCCGAAACACATTCCACAGAAGAAATGCTATCCAAATTGCGTAAAGTTTGAGATCAAGCAAATCGAGGAAATAAATTACTGGAACGAAAAGGACTAAAGTAGCAACAATTAATGTATTCCGGAGGTAAGCAGTCTCGCCTAACCCTTTGAAGACACCATCGTACGTAAAAGTAACACCGCTGACAAATTGCGCAACAATTATCAACCAAAAAACAGAATAAAAGTGAGCTACAACCTGAGAATCATTACTAAAAATTCGTCCTAAAAACGGGTACAACGCGACAAAAATTAGAGCCAAAACGCCTGCTACAATTAAATTGTATTTCACTAAGTCTTTGGACAACGAAGTGAGCGCTTTGAAATCCTTTTTTCCAAGTAACTTTCCTGATATTGCATTTCCTGCATTCGAAAATCCATCAATAAAAAAGAAAGAAAACACCCACAAATTAATGAGTATAGTGTGTGCCGCCAAGTAGCTTTTTCCGTAGCTTGTGGCGTATCTATTTGCAAGGAAAAAGGCCAAATTAAGCGCCAAAGTTCGAATCAGCATATTGGCCGACATAAGCAACATGGTTTTAAACTCAGGATTGGGTTTTGTCCAAGAAGGAAGAATAGAAAAATCAGTTTTTCGTTTCACAATAATTGTTATAATTACCATCATGGTGAATTGAGCAAATACACTCGCCCAAGCTACGCCTTCTATGCCCATATTAGGCTGAAAATCTCCCACACCGAACACCAAAATATAATCAAGAATGACATTCATGATTGCACCAAAAATGCTCGCCTGCATAATCCAGACCGTGTTCTGCATTCCTCTAAACACTCCAAAGGCGGTATACACAATCATCGATATAGGAAGTCCAATAATACGAATATTAAAATAGTGAATTGCTTTTTGCAACAGCTCTTTGTCCGCTGGATCAACCCCATAAAAATCGAGAAAAATACTGGGAGAAAACAAAAACGAAACACCTCCAACAATGACTCCGAGCATGGCTCCAAACAAAATAGTTTGAGGGATTAACGTTCTAATCTCTGAGACTTTCTCCGCTCCCACATATTTAGAAACTATTGAAGATATGGAAGTTCGTATTTGAGAAAGACACCACAACAAAAGAGTATAAAAAGCAGCTCCTAGTCCAACAGCAGCCTGAGAAACCTCAGAATTACTTCCCAAATTTCCAATAACAGCCGTGTCAACCAATCCAATAATGGGCTCGGCAATTCCTGCAAAAATAGCAGGTATTGCAAGCACTCTAATCTCCTTAAAACTTATTTTTATTGAATTCACGTTGCAAAGATACTCTTTAATGAATTGAAGTCAACGAAGACGAAGTATTTTAGCTTAATTGCCCAAAATTCAATTAATAGAAGACTTTTTATTTCCAAGTAATCACCATTTTTGTTATTTTCGACAAACAAAAATTTAATTGAGTTTATGCACGTTGCAATTTCAGGAAATATCGGAGCAGGTAAAACCACTCTCACCAACTTACTAGCAAAACATTACAAATGGGACACACACTTTGAAGACGTGGAGAACAATCCTTATTTAAATGATTTTTATGAAGACATGCAGCGTTGGTCTTTTAACCTTCAAATCTTCTACCTGAATAGCAGATTTACTCAAATCCAAGAAATAAAAAGCAACGACAAAACAGTAATTCAAGACAGAACTATTTACGAAGACGCCTTTATTTTTGCGCCCAACCTCCACAAAATGGGATTAATGTCTACCAAAGACTTCGAAAATTATTTTTCGCTATTTTCGTTAATGGAGAATTTCATTTCGGCTCCAGATTTATTGATTCATCTTAGAGCTAGTGTTCCTACATTGGTCAACCAAATCTCACAAAGAGGAAGAGAATATGAAGAAAGCATTAGAATTGACTACTTGAAAAGATTGAATGAACGGTATGAATCTTGGATTAGCAGTTACAACAAAGGAAAGGTAATAATTGTAGATGTTGACAACAACAACTTTAAAGAAAATCCTGAAGACCTTGGTAAAATCATTACCGATATTGACGCAGAAATAAATGGATTGTTTTAATCCTTATTGATACCGAAACGAAAGTTTCAAAACACCTACCCGTTCTTAGACAAAGTAAAACCAACATGATGACAAAAAAAATACTCTTAGGATTTATCCTAGCCAGTACTCTTGGCTTTGGCCAAATGAAAAATGACAATGGAAGAATACAAGCTATACTTTCGGAGTCTAGTCGCGAATTATCGAATTCTGAATCTACAATACCTGGATTCATCGAGTTTAAATCTGGACTTTCTCCGTCATTGTCAGAAATCACAGCGTTGGTAAATTCGTTTTCAAAAAATAAGTTTACTCTAAGAGAAGTGAGCCGAGAAAATGACCAATTGGGCTACACTCATATTAAATTTCAACAAATCGCGAATAACATCCCATTTGAATTAAACTTCCTAACGATTCATCAAAAAAATGGAGAGATAACCAGCATAAGCGGAAATTTAGCCTCACAATTTTCCGGGATTATTTCAGCTTCTGTTTCAGAAAGTGATGCCTTAGCATCGGCCCTGCAAGTCATAAATGCCGACACCTACAAATGGGAGTTGCCAGAAGAAGAAGATTTTATCAAAGAAGACTTAGAAGACCCTTCAGCAACCTTTTACCCCGCAGGGGAATTCGTGTATTTACAAACAAAAAAAGGAATATCACTGTGTTACAAATTCAATATTTACGCTCATAAACCTGTAAGCAGAGCAGATTATTACGTTGATGCAAACCTGGGCAAGGTTATTTTCAAAAACGACTTCATTCACCACGCAGATGCGATTGGAACTGCTAATACTGGATACAGTGGAACCCGGTCAATAACTACCGACTCGACTTCTACAACTAACTACAGGCTGAGAGAGTCTGGAAGAGGAAATGGCATCGAAACCTACGACATGAACACCGGAACTACCTACGGAAGTGCTGTTGATTTTACGGACAATAACAACATCTGGACCTCAACCACAAATGACGATCAATACGCATTGGATGCGCACTGGGGAGCTGAAATGACTTATGACTATTTCTGGAATGTACATGCTAGAAATAGTATTGACGGATTAGGTTTCAAACTTATTAGTTACATTCATTACGACAACAATTATGTCAATGCATTTTGGGACGGGAGAAGAATGACCTACGGAGATGGAAATGGAACTTCAATTACTGCTTTGACAACAATGGCTATTGCGGGTCACGAAATATCCCACGGTCTTACCTCAAACACGGCAAACTTGGTTTATTCTTATGAATCTGGCGCACTGAACGAATCTTTTAGTGATATTTTTGGAGTCGCAATAGATTTTTGGGCAAGACCAGCTCAAGCAGATTGGGAAATGGGGGACGAAATTTACACCTCGGGAACAAACTATTTTCGCTCCATGTCGAATCCAAAAGCCAAAGGAGATCCTGACACATATCTGGGTACAAACTATTACCTGGGTACAGCAGACAATGGTGGGGTTCACACAAACAGTGGGGTTCAAAACTACTGGTTCTATTTACTTACAAATGGTGGCACCGGAACAAATGACAATGGAGACACTTATTCTGTAAATGGTTTAGGACTGGATACAGCAGCAAGAATAGCGTTTAGAAATCTAACTGTTTATTTAGGAAGAAACTCTCAACATTCAGACGCAAGATTTTATGCAATCAAATCAGCAACCGACTTATATGGCCCTTGCTCTCCAGCAGTAATAGCTACAACCAATGCTTGGCATGCCGTAGGGGTTGGACCTGCTTATGTTCCGGGTGTAAAAGCAGAGTTTAGCACATTGGACTCTGTAGGGTGTAAATTTCCTCACACAGTTTCTTTCGTTAATAATAGCAACAATGCATCGGCTTACGTTTGGAATTTTGGAGATGGTACAACTAGTACGGCAACAAACCCAACTCACACCTACACAGCGGGTCCTGGTCCTTTTGATGTTACTTTACTCGCGGATGGTGGAGTTTGTGGAAGAGACACGATACTTAAAATAGCAAATGTAACAATCGATACACTACTTCGATGCCCTACCATATTAGCTAGGAATACAGCGATGAGTACCACCGATTGTTCTGGAACATTAATGGATGATGGGGGTGCGACAGGCAATTATACGCCAAACCAAGTAAGCACATTCACTATATCACCTACAGGAGCAACAAATGTTGTGCTCAATTTCAATTTATTTGACGTAGAAGCTGGATCAACTGCATCCAACTGCAACTACGATTATTTAGAAATATACGAAGGCACTTCAACCGCAGGAACTCTAATCGGACGATACTGCAACAACAACCTACCACCTTCAACTATTACATCAAGCTCTTCCAGTTTGTTTTTGAGATTCAGAGTAGACGGAGGTTTAGAAGAAGCAGGATTTGATATTGATTGGAACTGTTTATACACTTATCCAGCGCCAGTTGCAAACTTTGTGGCTACTCCTAACCTAGTCTGTCAAAATGAAATCATTAACATTTCAAATACGAGTTCCTCGGCTACCAGCTACAGTTGGACCATGACTGGCAGCAGCTTATCATCATCTACTGCTTCGAATCCATCCGTGAGCTATTCTTCTGACGGTTCATATGTTGTTAGGCTTATCGCCACAAGCCCAGGAGGAAGTGATACTGCCTTTCAAACTATAAACGTAAGAGGAGTTTGTCTACCAAATGGAGGTACAGCTGGGCCAATGACAGAATGTAACGGAAAATTATTGGATGACGGAAGTTATTCGAACGATTACTCCCCCAATCAAACTACCTATGTAACCATTGCTCCCTCAACAGGTGTTAATGTCACACTTACATTTAATACATTTGATGTGGAAGCAGACAATTGCATCTACGATTACATGTCAATTTATGACGGACCCAACACAACTTCTCCTCTCATTGGTAAGTATTGCAATTCAAGTATTCCACCATCTCCTTTAACCTCTACGGGTAACGCATTGACAATTAAATTTTATGCAGATGGAGGATTAGAGTTAGATGGTTTTGACATTGACTGGCATTGTTCACTTGTTGGACTTTCGGAATCAGAAAAAATAAATAGCTTAAAAATATACCCGAATCCTTCGAATAGTTTCGTAACGGTAGAGGCCATATTTAGTCAACAAAGCACAAGTAATATTGTGATTATGGACCTACTGGGAAAAGTGCTGTACGAAAACAATAACTCAATTGAGTCGCTTCAATTTACGGACAAAATTGATGTTTCTGGATTTGCAGCAGGCACCTATTTCATTATTGTAAATGGAGAAACCAACAAGTTTATAAAACAGTAATCCTAGATTAACGACAATAAAAAAGCCATTCATTTTTCATAATGAATGGCTTTTTTGATTGGGATATCTTCTGCAAACTGATTTTTGTACTATTTCGTGATAGAACTAGAAACTATAAGCATAGAGGAAACGACTATAATTTCATTTCCGGTATTTCTCCTTCAATGACCAAATTACCATCGGTAGCTGCTTTAATTTCCTCTACCGATACTCCTGGAGCTCGTTCCAGCAATTTGAAGCCACCCTTCACTATCTCTAAAACGGCTAAGTTGGTCACAATCTTTTTTACGCATCCAACTCCGGTAAGTGGCAAGGAGCATGATGTTAGCAACTTAGATTCTCCTGCTCTATTTGTATGCATCATGGCAACGATAATATTATCTGCCGATGCCACCAAATCCATTGCGCCACCCATTCCTTTTACCATTTTACCGGGAATTTTCCAGTTGGCTATATCCCCCGTTTCAGAAACCTCCATGGCACCCAAGACGGTAAGTTGAACGTGCTGTCCTCGAATCATGGCAAAGCTTGTTGCCGAATCAAAATAAACCGCGCCAGGCAATGCAGTAATCGTTTGCTTTCCGGCATTAATTAAATCTGCATCTTCCGTTCCATCTATTGGGAATGGCCCCATACCTAATATTCCGTTTTCTGATTGAAACTCTACCTCTATTCCTTCTGGAATATAATTGGCAACTAAAGTTGGAATTCCAATTCCTAAATTAACATACCATCCATTTTGGAGTTCTTGAGCTATTCGTTGTGCTATTTGTTGTTTATCTAAAGCCATGTTTTAGTTTTTTGGTCTCACCGTTCTTTGTTCAATTCTCTTTTCATATCCTTTTCCTTGGAAAATTCGTTGAACAAAAATGCCCGGTGTGTGGATTTCATTTGGATCCAATTCTCCTAGTTCAACTAATTCTTCCACCTCAGCAATAGTAATTTTGCCAGCCATTGCCATCATTGGATTAAAGTTTCTTGCTGTTCCTTTAAAAACCAGATTCCCAGCCGTATCTCCTTTCCAAGCTTTTACTAGAGCGAAATCAGCAGTGAGGGCAGTTTCCAAAATATGTGGTTTTCCATTAAATTCTCGCACCTCTTTTCCTTCAGCAACTTCTGTTCCATATCCTGCTGGAGTGAAAAACGCAGGGATTCCTGCTCCGCCAGCTCTGCAACGTTCCGCCAGTGATCCTTGAGGAATCAAGTCAACTTCGAGTTCACCGCTCAACATTTGCCTTTCAAACTCATCATTCTCTCCGACATAGGAAGAAATCATTTTTTTAATCTGTTTTTTCTGTAGAAGTAAACCTAATCCAAAATCATCTACCCCTGCATTGTTGGAGATACAAGTCAACCCTGTCACATTCTTTTTTACTAACTCTGAGATTGAGTTTTCTGGAATACCACACAAGCCAAATCCCCCCAACATAAGAGTCATTCCATCTTGTATTCCATTGCAGGCCTGTTCTACGTTTGCTACTGTTTTGTTCATACTATTTGTCTTTAAAATAATCCACTATTCGAAAAATTATTGTAATCTATAGATTCATTCAAATCTTGTTCAGAACAATTGGTATAATCGTCTTGATAGTTCTCAGGCAGTTCAAAGTCGCCTTTCGATATCTTAATCGTTGAATCTTTGTAAATCTTATTCATGTAATATCCCCAAATTGGCAACGAGGTATTTGCACCTTGACCCAGTGCTGTACTCACAAAACGAACACCACGATCTTCGCAACCTACCCAAACTCCTGATACTAAATCTGGCGTAAGACCAATAAACCATCCATCACTATTACTTTGTGTTGTTCCAGTTTTTCCGGCAATTGGGTATTTAATATTTCCATATTTTCGCCAAGAAGACCTCAATCTCATAGAAGTTCCTCCGTACTTTTTGGTTGCAGGATTGTAAACACCATCTACTACTCCTTTCATCATTTTTATCATAGTAGCAGATAAATTAGCATCAAATACTTGATCCGTTTCTGGTTGTGCTTCATAAATCACAGCTCCATTTTTATCCTCTATCCGAGTGATAATCATTGGCTTTATATACACTCCATTATTCGCGAATGTACTCATAGCTCCTACCATTTCGTACACAGATAAATCAACGGCTCCAAGTGCTATGGAAGGATATTCATTTATTTGGTTTCCATCTAGTCCCATTTTCAACGCGTTCTCTTTTACTTTTTTAGGTCCAATCTTTCTCATGATTGCAGCCGTTATGCTATTCATCGAGGAAGCAAGTCCAAACTTTACTTGGTAAGGCAATCCATTGAAACTTTCGCCAGCATTTTTGGGACACCATTGTCTATTCTCATTATCAGGTATTGGGCAACAGTGCTCAATATTCAAAATTTCTTCGCAAGGAGATGATACGCCAGCATCAATGGCAGAAGCATAGACTATTGGCTTGAAGGTAGACCCTACTTGTCGTTTTCCTTGCCTCACCATGTCGTACTGAAAGTAGTTAAAATTTGGTCCTCCAACCCATGCTTTTACAAATCCAGTTTTTGGATCCATTGACATCATTCCTGCCCTCAAAAAACTTTTGAGGTATTTAATCTTGTTCATGGGGGAGATAAGCGTATCTTTTTTGTAACCTGGGGCAGTCCAATCAAAAACTTGAGTTTCTATGGGCTTGTTAAATATCGTATCTATTTCTGCCTTTGTGTAACTTGGGTTTATGTGATTTGGATTGTAATTACAAATGTATTTTCCCTTTTTCTTTTTGGTTCCTGGCCTTTCGCACTCGGCACAAGCAGCACCTGTCAATGTTTTGTACAACATGGTTTTTTTCTTGGCTCTTGTGAGTATTTGATCAGCTTCTTTCTCGTCAATTGCTCGCACAAACGGATAGCGAGGATAAGAATATTTCCTTTTCATTGCTTTATGCAAGTCGGCTTGCAATTCATTTCCTAGATGTTGCATGACTGCATATTCGGCATATTTCTGCATCCTAGAATCAATGGTTGTGTAGATTTTCAGCCCATCTTTTCTGATATTATAAGGTTTTCCTGTTTCTTTGTTTAGGTAGTTGAAATCGCCATTCTCATTCTTTTCCTTCATCATACGGTTGAGATCAGCTCGTAAACTTTCTCTAAAATAAGGAGCTATTCCTTCTTTGTGATCCACCGAAGTTAGGTTTAATCCCAAAGGCAAGACTCTAATTGAATCGTACTGAGTTCTGGTTAGATGATCATTGTTCATCATTTGTTTTAGCACAACCTCTCTTCTTTTGAGGGCAGCCTCCGGAAATCTTTTTGGGTTATATCCGTTTGGGTTTTTCACCATCCCTACCAGCATAGCCGCTTCCTGAACATTTAATTCTGAAGGTGTTTTGCTAAAGTACACTTTGGATGCCGAGTGAATCCCTACCCCTTGATTCAAAAAATCTACTTTATTGAAGTACATGGTAAGAATCTCTTCTTTCGTATACCTTCTCTCTAGCTCGGCTGCGATTATCCATTCGCCTAACTTTTGCTTGACTCTATTGATAAATCCCGCAGCTCTTTCTCCGTATAAATTTAAGGCCAACTGCTGAGACAACGTACTTCCACCTCCGTCTTTACCCATTCCTCTAATTGCTCTCGCCAAGGCTTCGACATCGATTCCAGAGTGATTATAAAACCTTTCATCTTCGGTTGCAACTAGTGCTATTACCAAGTTCTTGGATAGTTCATGGTAATCTACATGAGTTCTGTTTTGCAGGTAATATTCGCCTATCACAACTCCATCTGAGGTAATAACTTGGGAGGCCAAATTACTTTTCGGATTATCCAATTCTTCAATACTTGGTAAATCAGTAAAATAACGAACGATAAGCAATGCAAAAGCTAGAGCAACAAACGGACCTAAGATTAATACCCAGGCGAGCCTTTTCATCCACTTTCGGTTCTTTTTTGGTTTTGGTTTAGTTTGTCCCATCTTTTTTCATAATTTTCAACCCAACATCTTTAACCCCTTCAAGATTCTCCTCTCTCATTCCCTGGGTAAACACTAAGGAATAAACTCCTCTTGTGGGTAGTTTGGTTTTTAAAAAATACATACTATTTTCTATTACAGTTCCGCTTGCAGATTTACCCAACCATTGGCCATTTGGCTTTGCCAAAATAAATTGGGCAGTATCAGTTTTTGTTCTGCCATCAGGAGATTGTAACGACCAAAAAACAAACATATTCCCATAGCCGTAATCGTTGTTATTTCGCAAATTGAAATAAAACTCATACAGTTTTGTGGTATCGACAATATCAAAATCAAAAAACTTGGGGTCTTTAGCATTCCAAGAAACATCCTCAATTTTTTGAAATTTCTGAAAATAGATTTCCTCTCCATTACATGAATAGAGAAGTAAATTCACAGCTATCAATGCACTAAAAAACCACCTACTTTTTGTCATTAGATTTTGGTTTCTGGGTGTTCTTATTTCTTTTGTTTCTATTCTTGTTGTTGGGCTTTCTTTTTTTCTTTTTCTTCTTAAAATTATCATCAAATCGCGTCAAACTATCCTGAGCATCAACAGCGGCATATTTTTCTTCTTCAACCGGTTCAAAATCTATAAATTCTTTCAAACTAACTGGCTTCTTTCCCGCTTTATTCATGGCAATAATTTCTTTCACTCTATCTACCGACAATCCAATAAAATCATTGTTTCTATCTTTTGATTCTACCGTAAACCACATAGTTTGTGAAAAAACGTCTGTTTTCATGTGGCGAGCTTTCCCTCCTTCTGTCTGGAGTGTTGTATTTGGCTTAGGAAAAGTTTTCATCAATTCCATGTAGGCGTCCAATTCAAAATTCAAACAACACTTTAGTTTACCGCATTGCCCGGCAAGTTTTTGAGGATTGAGCGACAACTGCTGGTAACGAGCAGCCGAAGTATTCACCGACCTAAAATCAGTTAACCAAGTTGAACAACAAAGTTCTCTTCCGCAAGAACCAATCCCTCCTAGTTTACCCGCTTCTTGCCTCATTCCTATCTGCTTCATTTCTATCCTCACTTTGAATTCGGAAGAATATTTTTTAATCAACTCTCTAAAATCAACTCGTTGGTCGGCAGTGTAATAAAAAGTAGCTTTGCTCATATCTCCTTGAAACTCGATATCACTGATTTTCATTTTCAGTTTTTCCTCGATTGCAATGGTTCTGGCCCTTGGCATGATTCTTTTTTCTTCCTCTCTTCCAGCGTGCCAGGTTTTTATATCTTCTTCGGTTGCTTTTCTCAAGATTGCAGGAAGATTCCTGGTTTCGGTAATTTTCTTTTTGCTCAACTGCAACTTTACCAATTCTCCTTTTAGCGAAACTACACCCACATCAACCCCACTAGCTGTCTGCACAGCTACAATATCCGTTTGGTACAAACTCAGGTTATCTGAATTTCTGAAATACTCCTTTCTGTCGTTCTTGAAACGAACCTCTACGATATCAAATGGTTTTTCTCCGGTTGGTATTTGCATATTCTCCAACCAATCAAAAACCGACATCTTATCGCAGCCGCCAGTCCCACACGATCCGTTACTTTTACAGCCATTTGGCACTCCTGTTTTATTATTCGAACATGATGAACATCCCATTTTTGTTGTCTATTTTATAAAGCTAACTGTTTGCAAATTAGCCGATTATTTAATGTATACACCCCCGATTTCTTTCACAGAATATGGGTATGTTATGAATATCAAATATACTGAAAACTATTAGTTTTTGTGGAATTTTAAAAGAGGTATTTTTGCCTAAATATAGATTTTTAAGCCGCCCTTTGTTGGGATATTTGGCAAAACGAAAGGGAACTTACTTTTTTATCAATTTGAATAAATCGAATGATAAATCCAAGAAAAGAATTTTTGCATTTGCATTTCTATCAATGTGGTAATATGCTTCGGACATTATTTCATGCAAGTGGCTAATATTACGTTCGTGGATGTAAGGCATAAAATTCTGGATAAACTTTTTTTGTTCTTCGGTTGCTTTTACATTTTGCATCCCCACAAAATTTCCCATCAAACTTTTTTGAAACACGGAAAGCACAAACAACAAAAATGCTTTTTGTTTTTCTTTTCCCATTTTTTGTACTTGGGCAACAAACTTTACTGCTCCTGCCACATCTTTTTTGAAGCAAAGCCTCATCCAACTTACGAAATTATCGAAGTAAAAGCTTTTTTCTTCCCCCATTTCCATTTCGTTTAGCGCCAACGAGAAATCTCCATTTACGTAACTAGCAATTTCGGTAGCTCGCTGTTCATCTGCTCCTACTTTCTCTAACAAACCTTGCACAATTTGACTCTCTGGTAGTGGACTCACCTTGATCAATTGAGTTCTTGACAAGATGGTTGGCAGGATGCTTTCGATGCTTTCTGCGACCAGAAAAATCAAGGTTTTTTCGGGCGGTTCTTCTATTAATTTGAGTAATTTATTGGCAGCTGCTGAATTCATGTTTTCTGCCAGCCAAAAAACGCTGACTTTGTAGCCTCCTTCATAAGATTTTAAGCTGATTTTCTCAGCTATTCTTTTGCTCTCGTCTACCCCAATTAGCCCTTTCTTATTTTCGTTGCCGGTGTGGTGATACCAGTCTTGCTCAGATGAGTAAGGCGATTTCTGTATCATTTCGCGCCAAGCTTGCAAAAAGTCGTCTGAAGTTTTCTTTTTAGCTTCGAGCTGAACGGGAAAAGAGAAATGGACATCTGGGTGAGAAAGTTGTGCAATCTTGCGGCATGAGGCACATTGTCCACACGAATCTTCGGGAGATTTATTGGTACAAAAAACATATTGGGAATAGGCCAATGCCAAAGCAAAGGAACCGTAACCTATTTTTCCGTGAAACAACTGGGCATGACTGATTCTGTCCGTTGCTACCGTTTGGATCAGGTTTTTCTTGACGGCATCTTGCCCTATAATTTCCTTGAATTGCATGGTTCAAATGTAACTAAAATCGGAGAAATAAATACGGTTTGGTGCGGGAGAAAAATGCGGAATTTGTCACTCGGGTTGTTCCTCGTAATTCTTGTGTTAGCGATTGCAGCCATTGTTTGAGCTCTTCTCGTGAGCAACGAGAAAGCGAGGGCGGAAAGCGCGACCTAGTGTTAAACTAGGTAACACCCAAAAAACAATGAATATGCAGAAATTCTTTGTTTCTTTGTAGCATAAAGAAATAAATTATGGCACACAAAGCAGGTTTTGTAAATATTGTAGGGAGTCCAAATGTAGGAAAATCGACCTTGATGAATGGATTGGTTGGGGCTAGAATGTCGATAATCACCTCCAAACATCAAACTACAAGACACAGAATAAGAGGAATTGTAAATGGTCCGGATTTCCAAATTGTGTATTCTGACACTCCGGGAGTTCTTGAACCAAAATACAAGCTGCACGAAAAAATGATGAATTTTGTGAGTGAATCATTGAGAGATGCCGACATTATTCTGTTGGTAACGGATATTTTTGAGGATTCCATGAATCATGCTGAAACATTGAGAAAAATTACGGAAATGGATGTGCCAAAATTTGTGTTGATCAACAAAATAGACTTGGCGAAAGACATGGAAACTGTGGAAAAAAAAGTAGAGTCTTGGGCTAAATTAATGCCGGGAGCACAGATTTTGCCTATTTCGGCTTTGGAGAAAGTGAATACCGATTTTGTGATTCAGAAAATAAAAGAATTGTTGCCCGAATCGCCTGCTTATTTTCCAAAAGATGAATTGACAGATAAACCGATGAGGTTTTTTATCTCGGAAATTATTAGAGAAAAAATATTTACGACTTACAACAAAGAGGTTCCTTATTCGTGCGAAGTGTTAGTAGAAGAATACAAAGAAGATGTGCCAACTGAGGGAAAATCGAAGAAGACAATCACCAAAATTAGGGCGTTAATTTTGGTAAACCGAGAGACACAGAAGGGTATAATAATTGGACATCAAGGGAATAAATTGACGAAAGTGGGAACTGAGGCAAGAAAAGACATTGAGGAGTTTATTGGGAAAAAAGTGTTTTTGGACCTTTATGTAAAGGTGGACAAGGACTGGAAAGAAAAGGACAATAAACTGAACCAGTTTGGTTATGATGGATAAGAAATGAGCAAGTTGAATTCTCTTATTCCGGAAGATTGGCAGACGGTTTTGGCAGAAGAATTAGCCTCCGACCGATTTGACCGCTTAACGAAATTTGTAACGAACGAATACTCGGAATCTATTTGCTTTCCTGCCAAAAAAAATATTTTTAGGGCATTAGAAAAGTGCCCCTGGGACGATATCAAAGTGGTTATTTTGGGTCAAGATCCGTATCACGGGGAAGGCCAAGCTCAGGGGTTGAGTTTCTCTGTTCCGGCAGGGGCAAAATTCCCTCCCTCGCTCCGCAATATTTTCAAAGAATTGAGTTCAGACCTAGTCATTCAAGTTCCTTTTCAAGGAGATTTAACACCTTGGGCAAACCAAGGCGTGCTGCTGTTGAATGCCACACTTACAGTGCGCAAATCTGCGCCCGGAAGCCATCAAAAACAAGGATGGGAGGAATTTACTGATGGTATTATTCGATCTGTTTCGGAGAAGAAAAGTGGGGTTGTTTTTGTTTTGTGGGGAAAATTTGCTGAACAAAAAACAGCTCTTATTGATTCGGACAAACATTTAATTTTGACCTCTTCACATCCTTCTCCTTTCTCGGCTCACCGAGGTTTTTTGGGTTCTAAACCATTTAGCAAATCGAATGATTACCTGGTCTCGAAAGGAAAAAAGCCTATTGATTGGGACTTGGACTAAAATTCGCTGATAAATCACCAAATTGATATAAAAAAAAGACCGTTTTGAGGTCGAGCCTAATGGAATATCAGAAGGGACAAAATTAGTAAGTAGAATTATTCTATTTTTATGCAAAATTGAACTAGTTGGAATACGCTATTGTAGACATAGAAACCACGGGAGGAACTCCCATAAATAGTAAGATAACCGAAATAGCGATTATTATTACGGATGGAACCACGATTAAGGATTCGTACGAATCGCTCATAAACCCTGAGATTCCGATTCCGTATAACATCACTCGACTTACAGGGATAGACAACAGTATGGTGGCAGAGGCTCCACGATTTTTCGAAATTGCAAAAGAAATTTTATCGTTTTTGGAAGGAAGAATGTTTGTTGCTCACAATGTAAACTTCGATTATGGTCACATAAAGCGAGAGTTTAAAGAATTGGGCTACGATTTTGAAGCGGACAAATTGTGTACCGTAAGAATGTCGCGAAAAGTATTTCCTGGATTGCCCTCTTATAGTTTAGGAAAGCTTTGTAAATCGCTGGGGGTAACGCTAACAAGCCACCACAGAGCTATGGCTGACACAGCTGCTACCACCGAAATATTTCACCTGATTAAGGAACAAGATAAAAAAGCGGAGATCATTCAAGATTTTTCGATGAAGATTGGGATTGATAAACTACCTGGGAAACCGGGAGTATATTACTTTAAAAATTATGAAGGGAAGATTATTTACATTGGCAAAAGCATCAACATAAAAAAAAGAGTGAAAAGTCACCTCAATAATTACCAGACAAAAAAAGGGCTGGCAATTATTGAAAATATTGATTCGGTAGATTTTGAAATCACGGGAAATGAAACACTCGCATTACTTTACGAAAATTTGGCGATAAAAACTCACTTGCCAAAACACAATCGCAGACAGACGAAAACCAAGTTTCCGTTTGGAATAGTGGTGAACCGCCAAGGCAAATACCATTCGCTTGAGACAGTGAATGTTACCAAAGACAAAAAAACGGTGATTGATTTTTCTTCGCGAAGAGAAGCGATGGAATTTATAAAAAAAACAATTGACCAATACGAACTTTGCCAAAAAATAAACGGGCTTGAAAATCAAAATCGAGTAGGTTCTTGTTTTCGGTATCAACTGCATGATTGTCATGGAGCATGCATTGGAGAAGAAAGCCCAGAGGATTACAACTTGCGCATAGAAAAATTTGAACAAAAGTACGGTTCGCCCAACGAAAGTGGAATTTTTGTGGCCAGGGGAAGAAAAACTTCTGAAAAAGGATTTGTTCTGTTGGAGAATGGCACGTTAACAGGTTTTGGATTTGTTTCTTCAAAAACTCCACTCAACTTTGGAACATTGAAACTCATGTCAGAGGTTTTTAATCCTGACAAGGATTACCAAGCTGTGATCAAAACTTTGTTCAGAAACGGGAATTTTGAAAAAGTGCAGGGTTAGTACTTTGGAACTGGACAAATGTTTTTTCTTGCTGAAAGACTTTTCTTTTGATAATCAATAACTTATAGCTCCTCATTGAAATACACTTTGTAAAAGTGCATTTTCTTTTCATCATCGTATCCTCTTTCTACATTATCTTTTACTGTATCTATTTCGTCCACATCAATTTTTATTTGAATTCGGGTATCCAGTAAAATTTCAGATTTTATCTTCTTCTTTTCTTTCTTGAGCGTTTGGGGCGAAATGGTAAAACTTTCTTCCAACTCCACTTGGTTTGCGAGTTTGTAATTCTCTTTATACTCGTCAAATTTATCTTTTATTTCGAACGGCTCAAGCAATTCTTCTTCTATTATTTCCTTGGTAATAAATAGGTTGTCATTAAAGACGCGAATCGTTTGATTCAAAAAGTCTTTTTGAGCATACGAATCATTTTCTTCCACCAAGTTGGATGAAAAATCTTTTATCAAATTTAAATAGTGCTTGGTTTGATAAGAATCATTCAACACCTCTTCCAGTCCCAAGAACGATTGTTTCCAATAGGCTGCATCGTATGAGTTATTGTCTACCGAAAACACTCTAAACCCTGAGTCTTTCTCGGTATTTAAAACCAGGCAACCTTTGTCAATTTTTTGGAGTCTCACTCCCTTTTCGATAATAAAATCTACTCCATCTGGGCGGTGATTGAAATTCAAATATTCTAGTTTTTTTTCAATTTTAAATATGCCAATTCCTGTCGTAATGATGTCTCCAAATTCAAGATCTTGAAATTCCACTACAAACAATTCTCCTGTTTTTATTTGAGGATGATTTGAATTCTCGTACAAATGATGCAAAATAGAATTCGAGAAAGGAACAAATTCTTGTTTTCCAACAAAGTACTTTGCGCATAAGTCATACACAGTATTATATTCTAGCCCAATGTGATGACCAAATTTTTGTAGTTCCTGGCTTGCTCGTATCGAACTTACAAAAAGACCTTTGAGGGCTTTTTCTTCGCCTTCGGAAAGTTGCTGCTCTTGATGTGCAAGCACGTTAATTTCTTCTCTCAATTTACTCCCTACTTTTTGTAGAGTTATTTTTTCGATAAAGGTTCTTTTGGTATTGAGCATAATATTATTCTTGGAGTGCGAAGTTAAAAATAAATTCAGGACACATACAGCAGAACGCGTTCTTTATTAACACAAAAATCCTCCTGACAATTGGTCTCAAAGAGATTCTCGTCAAGAGGAAAAAAAATTAGTTTGACGTAGTTATTTCTTAAAAATTCCGGCTTCTACCAGTACCTGAAAACTGTCTTCCATAGTTGTTTTTATGGGCCTAAATGACATTCCTAGCTCCGATTTTATTTTCGAATTATCTGCTTTCCAAGCTACATTCACGTTGTTTTTCACAAATTTTCTGGTCATTGATTTATTTACCATCGGTCCGATCAACGAGAGCAACCATTTGGGCAAGGCTTTCTTGGGAATTCCAAAATCGGCTCCGTACTTATCTTGTAAGGTTAGCGCCATTTCCAAAAAATCGGTATTGTGCCCCGAGGTGATGTACCTTCCTTTGGCTTCGGTTGTAAATCCTGCCAAATAATGAGCCTCCGCCACATCTCTCACATCTACAAACCCTACTCCCATTCTGGGTGCTCCGGCTTTCATGCTGCCATCACCCATTTGTTTTAGGATCGAAAAACTTTCTGAGGTAGTAAATGCTGGATTTAACATTGGGCCCAACACAAAAGAAGGATTAATCGTCACTAAATCAAATTGCTCCTGGGATTCGGTAATTTTCCAAGCTTTTTTCTCTGCCAAAGTTTTGGAATAGTAATAAGGCTGGTAGTGCAGCGAGGCTGTAGAATTCCATATTTCTTCGGTGAGAATGCCATTGGGAGCAGAAGCACATTCGGTAGCATCGGTGTATATTGCAGCGCAGCTACTTGTCACCACCACTCTTTTTACCGAATCGGTCTTTTTAGCGGTTTCCAGCACATTGGCGGTTCCTTTTACTGCTGGGTCTATCAGTTCTTTTTGTGGATCTTTGAAGTCGCTTGTAAAAGGCGAGGCCGTATGGAACACAAGTTCGCAACCCGCCATTGCTTCTTGGTAGGATCCTTCTTGCAACAAATCCGATTTGAAATAGACAATGCTACCAGGACTATTTTTCGCTAGTTCATTTAAGTGGGCAATTTTCTCCAATTTGTCTGGGTTTCTCACTGCGGCATGAACCGTAATTCCTTCTTCTAGTAATTTTTTTACGAGCCATCCGGCTACAAATCCTGTGGCTCCCGTAACTAATGCGGGTTTCGTTTTATCTATTTTGATCATCGTTCTATATTTTGAACTAAAGGTCTTATTTATTTTCTACAATTGCTGATTTTCCGGAAAATTAACTCACAGATAAAGTATTTAGCTCGAAAACTATTGATTTTTTGAGAGATAACCCATGCTGGCGCTCGTATGCAACGAGTGCCCACATTCTTTATTCGTTTGGAACGAATATAAATTTCAACTACTTCAACGGAATCATTTACAGCTTGTCCTAACTAATCAGTATTTAGCTTTTCATAACATGACTGAAGCAGCTTAGCTAATTCGGAGCTGGTTACCCAGAAATCATCAAGAGGTAGAAATAAGGTACAAAACCGATCAATTTAGATGGTTTTTGCACAATTATTTTCGGTTGCCCTGTTTATTTTAGTTACTAAACTGTAACTCTTTTCTTTTCTAAAAAAACTTAATTCTCGAGATAAATTCGACTTGCAAAAATCGAATATTTACTAACTCACTTACTTCCCAATACAAAAAGTACATTGTATTGATTTACAGTGTTTTATACCTCTAAAATACAAATAAAAAACAAAAATTAAGGAATAAGAGAAGTAACAGAGAGAAAAGGCAATTCCGTTTTCATCTGACTCAGCAAAACAATCTTTTAGAATGATGTTTTTAAAGAATCATTGAAAATATCTGCTTTATTTTTTGGCTTTTAGACTTTGGAAGTATTGTAAATAAATTAATCCTTGAGTGACAACAGAGGAACTATGAAAAAAACCAAATACATTCGTTACCACTTTTCAAAAGATTCCCTGACACCATTTATTCTGCCAAAAACCTAAAAAATCTTAGCTATTTATCATTGACAAAAAAATTACCAATACTTGTATTTTTCCGAAGAAATAATTTTTTCATCCCTATATTTTATTTCTTCTATTTTATTTCCCTTTGAATCATACTTGTATTTTATAGATTTATTTAATTCCCAGATTTCATCATACCAGCTTTCCTTTATCAAATTTCCATTTTTATCATAAGTTAGTGTTATTTCGATACCATAATTTCCACCCACAAAAACTCTTACACTTTGAGAGCCCCTTGAATTATACTCAATTTCTGTTTCAGAAGTACCATCATGTTCATTTACTCTAATTGTTTTTGCTAAATTTCCATGAGCATTGTAAAAATAAGTTTCAGAATCTATAGCCTCATCCTCATAGAATACAACAGATTCAATCAAATTTCCCAAAGTGTTATAGAGGTTTGTTGTTGTGCTTATTGTTCCATCCCAAAAGTAACTTATTTCTTCTATTACATTTCCTTTTGAATCATACTTGAATTTATTGGAAGACATAATTTTTTCATCCTCATATGTTATTTCCTCTGTTTTATTTCCCTTTGAATCATATTTGTATTTCCATGAATCAGAAACCTTTTCATCTCCTAACTCTATTTCTTCTTTTTCTATTAATTTTCCCTCTGAATCATATTTAAAAAATATTGTGAATAAAACTTCTTCGCCTTCGCCATAAGAAGTTATTGATTCTAATTTGCCATCAAGAAGAGATAAATATGATTTTTTTAAACTATTTGATTTTAAATTAAGTTCAGTAGATAATGATTTATTATATACCTTCAATGATTCAATTTCCTCATCTTTTGCGGAATTCTCTTTTTTTAAAGAGCTAATTTTAGACTCAAGATGTAACTTTGTTTCACTTAATTTTTCATTATCCTCAAGAGATCTTAGTAGGACTGAGCTAATACTATCTAGTTTGTATTCAAGTGTTTCTATTTGTTTTTTCTTACTTTGAGAAAAGGAGAAAGTTATACAAATAAGCAATAGAAGTAGAGTAATTATTTTTTTCATAATCTAAATTTAAAAAAAATGAAGGTTAGTTTACGAAACTATAAAAAGTTACACAATAAAAAACAGTAAAGAATTTATTACAAATCACCTTGCAACTTTAAAGGCTAACAATGGGAGCAAAACCTTTGAACCATAATTGAATAGACTAAAATTATTAAAATATAAATTGCAAAATCAAAAAATAAGATGAATCATTTTGAAACTAATTCATGTGGGTATTTTGATTGAACAATTTCATATTTTATAAAACAAGAGAGATAACTTTCTATCACAATATAATTTGATGAAAGGCTTTTTAACTCAGTAATTAAATCTTTATCAAACATTTTATTATAAGTCTTTATAAATTCTAATGCTCTAATTTCAGATACTATTACACTATCAAGTAAATCTAAAATGTCAGATTTATTTTTATTTCCAAGAAAGCTCTTTTTTTATATTCCATAGATTCGTGCACAATTCTTAGAGTATATCGTTACTGATCTTATTTTATAGTCATTAGTTGTCATAACATTGACTTCCACTCTATTTCCATATTCATCCTCAAGGATAAATATCGTAACCAGTGGATAATCATGCCAGTATTCAAAATCAACTGTCCACATTTTATGTAAAGTGGCATTAGATCCTACGTTGTCTTTAATTACTCCCTTAAGCTTCTTAACTATTTCAAGAGGGTCTTGAGATCTCGTTACATCAGTCATTGAACCTTCTAAGCATGAATTAATTGAAAGCTTTAGCTTAAAATCTTGATCAAAGAGGTCTGATAACTCAGTATCTGATGCAAACATAATATCTGATACGATATTATTAGACTTGGTAGTATCGATTTGAGCAAAAAGGCTACTAGATACAAAGATCGATAGTATAATTGCTGTTAATGACTTCATAATTTTCAATATTAAGGATTACAAAAGGTAAAATTGAAAAAAATCCGCTACCGATGATAATTATAACATTTCTCTTATCAGCAGTCATTTCTGGGTAGCCAAAAACAATTATTGTTGAAATTATTGTCACCGCAAGGATGGCAAGAAATGCATAACCTACATATTTTAAACTTTTACCCGCACTGTTAAATCTTTTTGTTAATTCTTCTTTTTGCAGAAATACTAATTTTTGTAATTCTGAAAATCTATTTATCTAAATCGAACTAACAGAATCTTTTTCATATTGTCATTTAAAAATTTATGATATGAAGATAAGATTGTTTTCATAACTTATAACAATTATTACAAAGGTGTTTTTATGAGTTCTGTCGCATTAGACTAAAGCCGACTGATTTTTGTCGTTTTTGATAACAATTGAAAAATCTAAATCTTTGTTTGTGATTTAACTTTTGAACGAAGAGCAATTTTGGTAAAAAGTAGTTCTAAACTATTTAATACGACATAAACAAAACGTAAACATATAATACTTAATGATTAGAGGAACTCAATCCGGCAATTTAATTCCGATAAATTCAATGTTGTAATCAATCTCTCCCTCAATACCCCTTGATTTATGCATTAATGCAACTACCGCATAATTATTTACATTATTTATAAAATGACCTGCATATTCAACACTACTCCATGAATCATAAAATTCATCATATTCTAAATTACCTCGATATTCTAACTTGATTGTATTTTCTGTTATTTTTGTTTTTAATTCGTAAGAATTACTTTTTGATTCAAGAATTATGTCTATTGATTTTTTTTCGTAGTTAATTGAGCGTTCTATAGTTTTTGAAGTGTTGTATTTTCCAAATCCAATTGGAATTATATTATAATTCTTTATGGTCTTAAAAACAGAATTATAATAATCCTTATCGGTCCATAAAGCTCCTGCCTCCATATCCATTTCCTCTGCAGATGTACTTACTCGTTTTAAAGTTTGATTAGATTTTAAATCTATAACCACTATATCCGAATTGCAACAACCACACATACCACCACAATAATCTATTTTATATGCAATATAGCCATTGTAATTCAATCCAATTGGGTATATAACAGGAGGGTTAAAACCATTACCATTAATGTATACATATTCAAAATCAAATTCAGTTTGAACCTCAAGAGGTTCTATATTTCCATCATCTCCATAGGAGAGATAACTGGTTTGAACTTGTCTCGTCTTTAGTTTTTCTATACTATCTGATTTTAAAATTAAATCAGCAACTACTAATTGGTAGTCTTGCTCTAAAGACTTAACTTCTTTTATTAAAGATTCTATTTTCTCATTTTTCAAGCTTATCTCATCATTTTTAGAACCAATCTTACTGTTCAAAGAGCTAATTTTAGATTCAAGAGCTATTTTATTTGAATTAAGTTCTCGATTATCATCAGTAGAGCTTAGTAGCACTGAATTAATACTATCTAACTTATATATAAGTATTTCTATTTGTTTTTTCTTACTTTGAGAAAAGGAGATGCTTACACAAATAAACAATAAAGAGACAGTGATTAATTTCTTCATAATCTAAATTTAAAAAAAAATTGAAGTTTAGTTTACGAAACCATAAAATATTTTTTATTTACCCAAAAAAAAGTAACTTATGCTGATTTACAGTTGTTTGTAAGTTTGAGGTATAAAAGACGTTCTATTAGCTAATATTTCACCCTTTTTATGGTTTCCGTAAACTCCTACCATTTTTCTTTTTTTTGATTAGCATATCTATATTTCAAATAATTAAGTCTTACACTTCTTTATCGGGTTAAGAATGTATTAAAAATTAAATTTATTATCTTTAATGAAGTTAATGCGACAGAACCGAAACAATGATACAGATTGAAGAAGTTTTGTCTAATCAAAAGAAAAAATAAAATGGTTTATAAATCCTGAGCAAAACACTAAACAGATTTGCTAAAGGCTTACCGAGGGTCAACCTTTCTTCAAAAAGTTAAATAAACAAACATTTAGGTTTTTCAGTTTTTATCAAAAACGACAAAAATCAGTGGATTTTAGTTTAATGCGACAGAACCAGAAAGTTTGCTTTTAATTGATTAATTGTATTTGATTTAAAATTTGTTTTTCTCATACTCTATTCAGAGCAACGTTGAATTTCACTTTCTATGTCTATTCCTATCCAAGATGGATCTGCTAGAAAGTCACAACCCATTGGGCTTTGATATTGAAAAATTTTTACGAGCCTTTCTTCGTATGTTGGATTCCAGTTTTCCGGAAAACCTGTCTTTGACCCGAGGCTGAAATCCTTATCTAAATCTTTTTTAATGATCTTATCTGCTGCCTGTAGGCATTCGCATATTTTGTCATTGAATTTGACTACTCTTGATTTATGAATAAATCCGGTCGAAGAATCTGAGAATTTCACTTTTTTATGGTCTTTTTTCTCACCTATTATTTCAAACTTATCACCACTATATACTTGTCTTATAATAGTTCCGCCTGGTATTTCTCGTAAGTTAGAATAACCGTCTGGATCTTCAATGATGTAATATTCTGCCTTATTTTCTTTTTTAGTATTTTCAATAATTTCATGAAGTATATTAATGGAATCGTTTAAAAGCCTAATTACTGATTCTTTTTGATTGATTAACTCTTCATTTTTTGAAAGTTTCTCCAACTGATTTTGATTTTCCTCTCTGAGTTTATTTTGAAGTTCTTTTGAATTAAAATTTTCTTTTTTTAATGAATCATTCTCTTTTTTCAACAAGCTAATTTTAGACTCAAGGACTAATTTTGTATTGCTTAATTTTTCATTATCATCAATAGACCTTAGTAATACTGAATTAACACTATCTAATTTAATAGTTAGTGTTTCTATTTGTTGTTTCTTGCTTTGAGAAAAGGAGAAAGTTATACAAATAAGCAATAGAAGTAGAGTAATTATTTTTTTCATAATCTAAATTTAAAAAAAATGAAGGTTAGTTTACAAAACTATAAAAAGTTACACAATAAAAAACAGTAAAGAATTTATTACAAATCACCTTGCAACTTTAAAGGCTAACAATGGGAGCAAAACCTTTGAACCCTATTTGAATAAAATATAAATTGCAAAATCAAAAAATAAGATGAATCATTTTGAAACTAATTCATGTGGGTATTTTAATTGAACAATTTCATATTTTATGAAACAAGAGAGATAACTTTCTATCACAATATAATTTGATGAAAGGCTTTTTAACTCAGTAATTAAATCTTTATCAAACTTTTTGTTGTAAGTCTTTATAAATTCTAATGCTCTAATTTCAGATACTATTAAACTATCAAGTAAATCTAAAATGTCAGATTTATTTTTATTTCCAAGAAAGCTCTTTTTTTGTGAACATATCAAATCGTTGAGTAAATCTGCACTTTCGCTAATGGTTTCTGTTTTTTCTATTTGAAGATTTTTAATTCTTATTTTCATTAAGAATCCACCTGCTTCAATCAATTTAATGGCAATTACAAAAGGTAAAATTGAAAAAAATCCGCTACCGATGATAATTATAACATTTCTCTTATCAGTAGTCATTTCTGGGTAGCCAAAAACAATTATTGTTGAAATTATTGTCACCGCAAGGATGGCAAGAAATGCATAACCTGCATATTTTAAACTTTTACCCGCACTGTTAAATCTTTTTGTTAATTCTTCTTTTTGCATAAATACTAATTTTTGTAATTCTGAAAATCATATTTCTAAACATTTAATTTACGAGAAATTCACGAAAACCAAAAGAAAATAGAAATTTTCGTCTAATTTAGAAGGCTAATGATTTAAAATCATTTGGAAAATGAGATTTAAAAGAAAATTAAAATATAAAAAGAAATTACTCATAATTTTATCCATCATTCTAGCTATAATTGCTATTGGCATAGTTGTCCTAGTAAGTCTAAATTTACTGCCTTTGTCGCTTATTTTCACATTCCCTCTTTTTGTGCTAATCATATACAAAATGGGTAAAGATGTTGATGTCATAGTTGATAAGTTGTTACTGTCAGACGTTATGGAGTTTTTTGATGAAATGGAGGAAGAAGTTAAAGATTAAGAAAAATGTAATCTATTTAGTACAAACTAAACCACAATTAAACGAATTTAGAGAGGCAAATTAATCTTCATAAAGCCAAAATCAAGAACGGATCCATACATACCTCTATCTATTATATTAGCTTTTATTGCAGGTATTATGGTTGTTCGGGTGATTTTGAATTTATTACCATTATCTTTTATTTTTATCTCCCAGTTAATTCTTTTAACCATATTCAGGACAGGCAAAAATGTGAACATAATTGTAACGAACGTAGGTTAAAAAAATTAATTTAATCATTTAATAAGATGGAAGAGAAGGTGATAGATTAAAATTAATAACACAAAATGATTAACCTGTTTCTTTCACTTTAATCAAGTAACAATATACGTTATCTACCTTCAATTTATTACCTGATTTTAAACTATTTTGAAGTGATTTAGATTCAAAAAAGCATTGCATATTTCAATACAAGGAACAACAGTTAAATCTACATCAGATAGAGGGCTATAATTTCTTAATCTAAAATTCGTAAAATTATCTTTTTGCCAACCAATTTCAGTTTTAGTTAAAACAACTTCTAACTTAAGATCATACCAATAGGCACCTTGCTTTATTATTTTAACACTGACTATAGAACTTAAGAAGTGATTTTTGTTAAATCTGAAATTAAAATGGAAAATTTTAAGTTTTAAATTATTATTGCTTTAAAAGTATAAAGGTCATTTAAGGATTAAGTTTAGGATAATGACTACATACATTTGATGGTTCAGTTAATACACAATGTGTTAAATACGGTAAATCATATATTTCACATATTTCAGATTCAATCATGAGATCAAAAAATTCACCGAAAGTTTCGCATTCCTCAATTTCATAGCTAAACTCAGTTTCTACCTCTTTATCTCTGTAGCTAGTCACTATAGCTTCCAAATTAGTTATAAACTGCTCATCGAGCGTTTTCATAATATTCTCAATATCCATAATTACTTTAATTTTAATGATTAATACTGTAACAATCCGTTCTGATGCAAACTAACAACATTCAGGCTATAGAAGCCGTCTTAATATTGACTCCCAATCAGGATATTCGTTCCATTTTTCATTTTCATAGTCCCAACCAAAATGCAGATGAGTTCCTTTAAAATTTTCAGCACCATTTGCAAGCCGGTCATCTATCAAAAATTCCCCAACGAGTTTATCTTTTCGATGAGATATAATAATTTTCTTTTTAAAAATTTCACCAAATTTTTCTTCAATCCATAATCGCTTGTCAATCCATGCAGAAGGATTTCCCCAAGGTGCAGTAGTTAAAACAAATAGATCGTACTTTTGACTTTCATACAACTGAATTACTGATTCAACGGCTTTAGAAATTTCAGGTAATGTTCGGAAAACACCTTCAATTTCATCAGGTCTATTATGATACACTCCATCAATATTCTTAGGATGTAAAGCAGCCCCCTTAGCTAAATCAGCCAACACCCCATCCATATCTATATAAACAACTGGTCTTTTTTCCTTGTTCATTTCCATGTAAACTTGTTTTCTACTATTTTTAATTCAGGAAGAAAACCTCCACTCGTCTATTTTTCTTTTTATTTTCCTCTGTATCATTTGCAAAAATAGGCTCTGTATCACCTTTTCCAGAGTATTGAATCTGCTCTTGACTTATCCCATTAGCAAGTAAATAATCATAGATAGCTTTTGCCCTAGATATACTTAATGACATATTAAACGAACTCGAACCTTCTGAACTTGTATGCCCGGTAAGTATAGCCTTCCTATTTCTATTAGATTTAAAATAGTTTAAAATTCCTTGGAGGGCATCAACGGAACCTTTCGAAATATTGGCACTATTAAATTCAAATTGAACCGCATCTAGGCTATTCTTTAAATCACATAATTCATTAAACTCATTGAGTTTTTGTAGTTTAAATGGATTTGAATTATTAGGATAAAAAAACAGTTTAGCTGTGTCATTTATAACTACTCCTCGAAATACATCAAGCGAAGATGTGTTATTTTTTGTTGCTTTGTAAGAAAGATCAAAAACAGAATCATTTTTCCATGTTCTATTCGTTAATTTTATATCATACCCGAAATCCGAATTCAACAAAAAGTATTTGATCGTTTCTTCATCATAACATTCTGGATAATAGATAAATTTAATAAGTTTATCAAACTGATGAGTAATAAACAAGGCTTTTATATATTCACCCAAGTTTGCTCCAAATGGATTCATCACTGGATTAGACCAATTTGCCGATGGAACAGATGCTTCTTTAATTTCATCAATGCCATTTTGAGATTGATCATTCACCGTTGCAATTCTCAATTCGTCTGACTCCAATAGTATTTCAGCTCTTTGCCGTTCAGAGCTACTTTTAGTTTCAATGTTACAATTTTGAATTAGAAAAACTAATCCAAATAATTGTATTACGATTAAAGTGTATTTCTTATTTTTTTTCATCCCTAATTATTAACTCCATAATATCTATAATTTTGTCAAACCTATGATCTGAATCATATTCAAACTTATTAAATTGAATTGAATTGAGCTTTAAAAAAGTCATCATTTCTTCAAAACTTAATAATTTATCAGATCTTGATAGGTGAATATTGTATTTATTGTTTGAGGAACTGGCAAGATTAGAATCAATAAATAATTCAAATTCGATCAAATCCTCAATGTACTTTTCGTTAAAAAACCACTTTTCCTGGGTTTTATAATTAGCAAGTTCTGTGTTTGCGTATTTCTGGAGTGTTTTAGAAGGACTCCAACTTGGATTTATTGCGTGAACGGTTAAAAATTCCTCTTTGAATTTAGCTCTGAAATAATTAGCATAAAAACCACCCAAGGAAGTCCCAACCAAGAAAACTTTTCTTCCTTTATTTCCTCTTATAAGTCGATTTATTTCTCGAATTGAATTTCTTGGACTTTGGTCTAGAGCCGGGGCAATAAGTTTAAATTTATCCGTCAATTGATTTTGATAGATGAACTCAGAAATTTGCTCTGCTTTTTTTCCTGGTCCTGAATTAAACCCGTGAAGTAAAATTATCACATTTGGAACTGACTTTATTATTAACGCTGGTCTTGGTGTCATAATTTATTTTACCTAAAATAAATAAAAATATTAACTATTCAAAATCAGTGATTAACCTTGCACTTTCAAGAATAATTAGCGGAAAACCAAAAAATCATAAACAATTGAATCAATATGAGTTAACTTTTTAAACATTCAAGGAATTTGATGAAAAATCGTCGAAAAATAATTAATGCGACAGAACCTATGTTTTTCCGCTTTTGTCAAAAACGACAAAAATCATTAGGTTTTAGTTTAATGCGACAGAACCTAACAATGTATTAAAAATTAAATTTATTATCTTTAATTGAGTTAATGCGACAGAACCATATTTCATCCATTTTGATAATCCAGAACTTGCACCTTTCAAATTGATTAAAGAATAAAAAATCTATGAAAACAAAAATATTAATTATCGTATTTGCACTATTTAACCTTGCTTCCTATTCACAGGTTTCAACGGTAACGAATGCAATCACTGGCAGAACTTGGATGGACAGAAATTTAGGTGCCAGTCAGGTAGCTACATCTATTACAGATTCAGCATCTTATGGCTCTCTCTATCAATGGGGAAGATTAACCGATGGACACGAACTTAGAAATTCAAGCACAACAACAATTGTATCAACATCAAACAACCCTGGTCATTCTGACTTTATTATTGGCTCAGATGATTGGATTACACCGTCAAATGATTTGCTTTGGCAAGGAGTAAATGGAATAAACAACCCATGTCCAAATGGGTTCCGTTTGCCTACAGAAGCAGAATGGGAAGCAGAGCGATTAAGTTGGACTTCTAATGATGCAGCTGGTGCTTTTGCTTCCGTTTTAAAATTACCCATCGCTGGTGCAAGAAGCAGAATGACTGGCGCAATTGGAAACGTTGGGACTTTTGTAGGATATAGAAGTAGTGATCTGAATGGCGTAGAGTCACGAAATCTAGGAATTAGTTTGAGTATTGCTATGATGGCAAATAGAGCACGAGCAGATGGTAATTGTGTTCGATGCATACAAGATAATTCACTTGGAATCAATGATGCTTCTGTGTACAATGAACTTAAAATATATCCAAACCCTTCGAATGGTTTTTTTACGGTAGCCTCAGAAAAACAGCTTAGCAATATTGAATTTGAATTAATAGATTTATTTGGCAGAAAATTGAAAACAGGAACACTAAATGGATTGAATTCAGTCATCGATATTAATGACCTTCCAGATGGAATATACTTGTTGAGATTGGAAAATCTCACTCTTCAAAAAATAATCAAGGGAAAATAAAACTCATAACAAAATGTATAAATCATTGGGCAGAAAGTAATTAAATAAAAGTTGGATCATATAAATAAAGTAAGTGACAAACCGAAAGTGCGCTGCTTTTAATCGCCCAACGATTCATACACAAACCGTTGTGGCTCATTCAATAGAAACTAGAGAATACAGAAACATGAAAAAAACAAACAAATTACTAATAACATTAATACTTGTTTTATTTTATAACACCTCTCTTTCTCAATGTAAATCCGATCTAGAACAACAGAATATCAAAGGAAAAGTTAAAACTATTAAAGAAACAGGCATATATTCAAAAGGTGGTGCAAATGAAATTAATCATATTAAGACAACCAAATATGACAAGAGAGGCAAAGAACTTGGCTATAGTTTCGCATCAAAATATAATGATTTAAAACCTACTGACAGAATTTTTGAATTTGATAAAGAAGGAAATAAAATCAAAGAGAATAGATACGATTTGTCTGGTAAGATTAAAAATTATTTAAATTACGAATATGATTCACTGGGCAATGTAATTAAATGGAGTTACTTTACTTCAAGTGGTAGTTTGGATTCCTATACCACTTATAAATATAATTTAACATGTGATAGAATTGAATCAAAGTATTATTATTCGGATAGTAGTATTTGGCTTTGGTATAAGAGTACATACAAAAAAGGAAGACTTATTGAGGTTTTTAGCCCATTAGATTCTATTACTGTAAAATATTCATATGACAATCAAAATAACTACATTAAATATATAGAATATGACGAACTTGGTGAAGAGAAAGAAGTCAGAACTTATATTTATGAATATGATGACAAATCAAACTGGATAAAGAAGACGGAATTTCAAAGTGGAGAAATTTATTGGGTTGATGAAAGGCAATACGATTACTATGATTAAAAAATGCATTGTAATTTAACTAGCCATAACAATGTATATAAAATAGGCGAAACAGTATTATAAACAATAATTTGGGATCGTATAAAACTTGGTAATTACATGAAAATTTGATGCTATGCCATCGCCGGTTCTGTCGCATTAATTATTTTTCAAACGTATTTCAATAGAATTCTTGTTCCCACAAAAAGTTAAATCACTAATAAACATAACTTTGGAGTTTTAAATTTTTGTCAAAAACGACAAAAATCATTAGGTTTTAGTTTAATGCGACAGAACCCAACAAACTTGTATTACAAAAAAAGCCTTCCAAAAGGAAAGCTTTTTTATTCTTGTGACCTCGACAGGATTACTTCATGATCCTATCTTGTACGTTTTGCAAATAGAAGTCCTTCCTCTTCGAGGCTTAGACTTTTTATTTGATATACTCATTCAAGCGAGCTTGATTCGTTCAAAACAAAAAGTCCCTTCATAACTATGAAAGGACTTCTGCTTGTTTGTGAGCGCGAAAGGATTCGAACCTTTGACCGCCTCCTTAGAAGGGAGGTGCTCTATCCAGCTGAGCTACGCGCCCGATATGTTTCTGTTTTCACTGAAAATTCAGGTTTAGGTTACTCTCAAAACAAGGGATTGTTTGTTTGAGTGGTGCAAAGATAGTAGTCCAATTTAATTTACCAAAGTTTTAGGAAAGACTTTTTGAAAATTTCTCTAAACTCTCAAAGCACTTGTCCGAGAGTGAGGAAATTTCTTTAGAAATCAATACCGTTTTCATATTTTTTCTTTTTCCAAACTCAATATCCGTGGGGGAATCTCCTACAATTATAGCTTTGTTGAAATCAATTTCTGGGAACTCCTGAACTGCCATTTCCGCCATTCCAGTATTCGGTTTTCTCAATAGATTCTCCTTTGAGGCAAGATCAGGTGCAAAGTAAATTTGATTTATTTTTCCGCCATGTTTTTCAATCACATTTTTCATGTAATCATGAATGGCAGTCAGTTCGTTGAGCCCAATTATTTTTTTTCCAATGCATTGCTGATTGGTAACAACTACAATCCTACCAAATGTGCGAGTTAATTTGGAAAAACAATCCAAAACTCCTTCCAAAAACTGAAATTCATCCACCGAAGTGACGTAACCATTTGTTATTTGTTGATTAATCACACCGTCTCGATCAAGGAAAAGAGTCCAAGTTCTGTCTATTTTCCAATTCCCAAATTCTTTGAAATCTTCGTGAGCTCTGTGATAATCGGATGGAATTCCAATATCTAAAAAATAACTCTTGCTCACAAATCCCGAAATTGACAAAGTGGAGTAGTGGTTCTCCAAAAAATCTTGCTCAAAGGAATAAGCTTCTTGAAGGTTTAGTTTTTTAAATTGAGTGGTGTTCAAGGCATACACACCACCATTGATAAGTCCAATTTGTTGGCGTTTTTTTTCTTCAAACCCAACTACTTTCTTGTCAGTATTGATGCGAACGACTCCGTATCGATCAAAATCTTCCATTTCTTTGAGTGCAATTGTCACAATAGAGTCATTCGATTCATGAAAATTAGCTAGCTCCGCAAAATTGGTGTGAAATAGAGTGTCGCCATTTAGCACGAATACATGTTCACCTATCGTATCCTTGAGCGCTTTCGAAATTGCGCCTCCTGTTCCCAAAGGTTTATTTTCGTGACTATAAGTTAGGCACATTCCTTTGTAAGTATCGCCATAAAACTCTTTGATTTTATGAGATAAATATCCCACTGCCAAATAGATAGTTTTGATATTGTGCTTGGCTAAATAATCTAGTTGATAGGACAAAAAGGGAATTCCATTGATCGGAGCCATAGTTTTTGGTAATTCCGAAACACTTGATTTCAGCCTTGTGCCTTTTCCTCCTGCTAATATGATGGCTTCTTCAATCACGACCGAGGGAATAATTGTTCTTCCACCAACTGACAAATAATGTGACCAATAAGAATATGACACTCTTGTATTCTTGGAGTATCTTCTGAAGGAACGGGAATGAGAATATCACAGAATCTCTTCATTTTTCCACCCGTTTTGCCAGAAAAACCTACAACGGTCATGCCTTGTTTCTTTGCTTGTTCAATTGCATTTATCACATTTTCTGAGTTGCCCGAAGTAGAAATAGCAACCAATACATCGTCTTTTCTCCCTTTTGCTTTTACAATACGCGCATATATTTCTTGGTACGAATAATCATTACCCACCGCTGTTAAATAAGAAGTATTTACATGCAGTGCTTCAGAATACAAAGGTTCTCTATCAAAGTAAAATTTCCCTGATAATTCTGCGGCTAAATGTTGAGCATCAGCAGCGCTGCCACCATTTCCACAAAATAGAACTT
This sequence comes from Flavobacteriales bacterium, assembly GCA_965655625.1. GTDB lineage: Bacteria > Bacteroidota > Bacteroidia > Flavobacteriales_D > CAJJDF01 > CAJJDF01. The sequence continues at coordinate 53,883 of CBFHHA010000004.1, forward strand.
TGCCATCTTGTTTGTAGCACGCCACCATGGCTGCTACGATTTCGTGTAAATCGTCAATTAATTTTGGGTTATCAATGAGTTGACTTTTAATATCAATCGACTGCTGAATGATGTGTTGTATTTTCATTGATAGTTATTTTTGTAAAAATGAATTGTAAATTACTTTTTCTATTCGGGTTCTGATGTCATTTTTCACCAACTTCCAGTTTTCTGCATCAGGATACACTCTATTAGACAAAAAGATGTACACTAAGTCATGTTCGGGATCTGCCCAGGCTCTTGTTCCGGTAAACCCAGAATGTCCAAAGCTCCTCATTGAAACCGCATCGCAAGTCGGACCGTTTTTTAAATCACTTGTTGGTTTATCAAATCCAATTCCTCTTCTGTTTTTTGTTAGCGTGTTTAGATAGGGAGCAGAGGTAAATTCTTGGATTGTGGTATCGCCAAAGTATTGAATACCTCCATAGTTTCCTTCATTCAGGAACAATTGCATCATTGTGGCTAACTCGGTAGCATTTGAGAATAATCCTGCATGACCGCCTATTCCGCCTAGCATTGCTGCCGCTTGGTCGTGCACGTAACCCTGCAATAATTGTTTGCGAAAAACAGCATCTGATTCAGTTGGAGCTATTTGCTCTTTCTTGAACTTGTGCAAAGGATTGTAGGTCGTGTATTGCAATCCTAATGGTTTGTAGAAAAGACTGTCCGCCACAACATCGAGACTTTTCTTCCATTTTTTTTCAATGATTTCTTTCAGAAAGTAATACCCCAAATCACTGTACCGATAGTTTTTCTTTGGCAGTAAGTCGGTACCCACTATTCTTTTGAGGATTGCCTTGTGGTAGTTTTTAAATATAAAAATGTTTTTGGCAACTTCAGTGTTGTAAAAATCTGTTTTTTGTGTTGAATAAAATCGCTTGTTAAGATTTCCATTTTCGTCCAAAGTAGCACTGTAAAATGGAATCCAAGGTTTGAACCTCGCTTGGTGGGTCAGCATTTCTTTCAAGACTATTTTTTCGTAATCACTACCTTTTACATATTCGGGTAAGTAATCGCCTAGTGTTTTATTTAGGTCAATTTCTTTATTTTCAACCATTTTCATTATGATTGCTGTAGTTGCTGCAACTTTGGTGATAGAAGCAAGATCGTATAGAGTTTCGTCATTCACTTTCTGAGAAGCGGCATGGTAAGTGAAATTTCCAAAATTTTCTTGATAAATGATTTTTCCTTCTTTGGCAACAAGTATCTGACAACCGGGGAACGCACTGTCTTTAATAGCTTCTCTTGCAATCCATCCAATACCACCTAATTTTTTACTTGGAATTCCCAATTCTTCGGGCATCGTGTATTTGAAACGTATAGGTTGTGTTTCAATACCAGTTTCTACAGGAAATTCAGCAGAGCCAGTAACGGGCAGTTTCCCCTTTGCACCTATTCCGCCAAATATAAGCTGACCTACTAAATCTTGGGTGTATGAATTGTCTTCGTATGAAACGATAATGGACTCGATGTTTTTCGCTTTACCTAACTTAGCAAGTGCATAGGCATTGGTTGGGTAATTCAATATTACTTGGTGGTTCTTTGCTATTGCTTTGACGATAGCAATGTCGTTTTTGAACACTCCATAGCTTCCATTCATTTTAGTCCCATGTATGCTAACGATAACTTTGTCAAAGTTTTTTAGTTTTTTCAGCAGGGCAATGATGTTTTCTGAAGAGGCTTTTTTCGAAATTCCGAAATGGGATACTTTGGTATACCTACTCAATCCTTTTTGGAAGGCATTAGGCGATTTTTCACCAATAACTACTGAGGCAATATCTGTCGTATCTAATCTTTTTAGAGGGATAAGATTTGACTTGTTTTTTACCAAAGTTAGTGCGTTTTCAAACAGTAATTTATTGGTTAGTTCAGATGATTTTGGATTTAAATCAGCTGATAGGTTATTCTTAAAAATGGTATCAGTTGAGATGTTCATCCATTGTTTTGCATACAATATTTTCTTTACACTCTTCCAAACTCTTTCTTTAGAAATTTCACCCTTCGCTATTGCTTTTTTCACCTCTTGGATGGCAGTAGGAACGTCTTCCGAAAACAGCAATACGTCATTTCCTGCGATTAAGGCTTTTACATCTACCACTCCTGGCTTATAATAGGAACTAACTCCTTTCATGTTGAGGGCGTCCGTAAATATTAATCCGTTGAACCCCATTTCGGTTTGGAGTAAGTCCGTCACAACTTTTTTGGAAAGAGTAGTGGCAGTATTAGGTGTGCTATCTAGGGCTGGAATGAACAAATGTGCAACCATCATACTCCCTATTCCTTCCTGTATTAATCTCTTGAATGGGTAGAACTCGATAGAGTCTAATCTCTTGTAATTGTGGGTAATTACTGGCAAGGCTTTGTGAGAGTCTTTGTCGGTGTCTCCATGTCCAGGAAAATGTTTGGCGCAAGCAAGAACTCCATTTTCTTGCATTCCTTTCATGTAAGCGATTCCCTTGTTTGCAACATTCTCGCGCTGTTCTCCAAAAGAACGATAATTGATTACGGGGTTTTTTCGGTTATTATTCACATCAATAACTGGAGCAAAATTCACATGAATCCCAATTCGCTTACAATGGTTAGCCATTTCTTTTCCCATTTCATAAATAAGAGAGTCATGCTGAATAGCTCCCAAAGTCATTTGTTTTGGAAACTTAAAGGTGTTTTGTAGCCTCATTGGAAGACCCCACTCACCGTCAATTGCAATCATAAGCGGAGTTTTAGCTTTTGATTGATACAAGTTAGTCAGTTCAATTTCCTTTTGGGGAGTTCCTTGCATAAAAATTAATCCGCCAATCTGGTAATTTGACACAAGGTTCGCAATGTAGTTTTCGTGGTTTTTTCCTTTGTTCGAATAGGCAGCTACCATAAAAAGCTGAGCAATTCTTTGGTCTTCTGATAGCGTGTCGAATACAGAATCGGCCCAAGCATGGTTTTGCTCCAGAAAGACAGGTTCGATTTTTGTCTTCGCTGGCTTTGTTAAAACTTGGTCAGAGTTAGTACTTAGCAAAAAGCTAGAGATTGCTACGACAGATAGATAAAATAATGATTTCATAATAGACTTCAAAAATAAAATACAATGGAAGAATATGAGCAATTCTCATTCTTTTTTATCCCCATTTTAATTAACAAAAAAAAGTGACACAATATTGTGCCACTTCTTGTACTTTGGTAATTAAGACTAGTCTTTTAACTTACTGTTTACAAAGTGGGTTAAGTTTCCTTGTTGTTTTTGATCAACAAATTCTTTGATTCCTTTGCCTTTTTTTATTTTCGACTGGTTTGCCAGGTAGTACTTGATAACTTGATTTGTAGCTCGTAGGGTAAATTCTTCTTTATTATTCACATAGTTTTGAGTCAAACAGCTTTTTGTCCAGGAGGCAATGTAAATAACTCCCAGTTCACCATTGAGTAAAAAAGGAAATTCTTTTTTGTCGAGATGAGGGTTTACTCTTTTGTTATCAATAGAATATGCGGCTAAAAAAGAAACTGCTTTGTCTCTTTTTCTTACTTGCTTATTAATAGGTGACGTCATTAACCAATCTACACAAGCTAAAATTTCAGATTCGTACTTATCATAATCGGCTTCTGATTTAAATTCATAGTTTTTTGGGATTTCCAAGGACTGAGAGATTGCTAATGAATACATTAACAAAGAAGCGGTGAGTGAAAATATTTTTTTCATGGTCATTTTTTTTGAAAACGTTGAATAGGAATTAAAGGTTGTGTTTTACAGCTTCTAATTTACCGAAAATAAACTAAACTTATCTGAAAGATTCCAATCGATCTGAATCAAATTTTAACAAAAGAAAAATCATAATACTAAACGAGAGCAAAGAGGAACCACCATAACTAAAGAAAGGCAGTGGAATGCCAATAATTGGTGCTAGTCCCAACACCATTCCGATATTAATAGCAAAATGGATAAAAAAGATGCTTGCAATGGAATAAGCGAAAACTCTATGGAGGGTAGAGCGTTGCCGCTCGGCAATTGAAATAATTTTGAGAATTAGTGCCATGTATATTGAAAACAAGATAAATCCTCCGATAAATCCCCATTCTTCTGCAACGGTACAAAAAATAAAATCGGTACTCTGTTCGGGTACTTGGCTGTAGGTGTCATTTGCCAATGTGGCATTTTTATAACCTTTCCCTAAGAATTTTCCTGAACCAATAGCAGACAAGGCTTGGTGAGAATTATAACCAACACCACGTGGGTCTTGTTTTAGTCCAAGTATAATTTCTACTCTCACTCTTTGATAATGGTTCTCCGGGATTTTTTCAAATCCATATTTCATTGTAGGTACCAATACGATTGCCGTCAACGTTACCAGAATAATACTGATGTACTTACTTTTTCGGTATCGCTGATAGGTAGTTACGTTTACACCCAAAGTAACCAAAATAGCCATGAGTATTAAAGTGAAAATAAGCGTGTAATGGGAGTGTATGGGAAACCCAAAAAATAAATTGATGGTATCTTTTAGTAAGAGAGAAACCACTGAAACGACCACAAGTAGAAGTCCGTATAACAAGATATTTCCAATAATTCCTTCCCTGTAGAGCACCAAAATAAATCCGAGAAATACCAATACCGTTCCCAAATCTGGTTGTTTTAGAATAAGTAATATAGGAATGAAAATAATAATAGAAAGCCAAATCCTTGTCTGTAACTTGAGTAAAGTAGTGTTTGTGTTAGCAATGAATAATGCAACCATCAAACTAACTGATATTTTAGAAAATTCGGCTGGTTGAATCCCAAAACTACCCACACCAAACCAAGCCTTTGCTCCATTTCTTTCTGTACCGATTAACAATACCAATACAAGTAACAGCACAGTGAATCCATAGAAAATAGGGATAGCTTTCTGAATAAATTCACGATCGAGTAATAAAATGATAATTCCGATACAACTGCTTATTCCAAACCACATTATTTGTTTTCCGTAAGATTTACTCAAAGAGAAAATAGAAGAATAATTCTCATCATACGTGGTGGAGTATATGGTGAATATACCTAATAATACCAACAGAAAGTAGAGTCCAAGAAGTTGTTTGTCTATATTTTTAAAGATTTGAGTCATTCTAAGGGATTAAATTTGCGTCAAGTATACGCCTTTCTTTGGCAGAGTTACTAATCGAGTCGGTTAGGTATTTTTCAACCATTAAACTGGCTACAGGAGCTGCCCAGGTTCCTCCAAAACCTGCATTTTCGATGTACACTGCAATTGCTATTTTTGGGTTGTACTTGGGTGCAAATGCAATGAAAACAGAATGGTCTTTCCCACGGGAATTCTCTACCGTTCCTGTTTTTCCACATAATTCAATTCCTTCAATTTTTGCTCTACTAGCAGTTCCTCCTGCACCTTCCACCACCTGTTGCATGGCATCAACAATAAGTTCGAATTTATCTGAACTTACTTTGGTGAATTGTTTATGATTGTACACAGAATCAATGGTGTTTCCTTCTATTTTTTTAATAAAATGGGGGAAATAGAAGAACCCCCGATTCGCAATGATACATGCCAAATTAGCCATTTGATAGGGCGTTACGAGCATTTCACCTTGCCCAATTGCCAGAGAATTGCAAGTCCTGAAGTTCCAGCGCATGTTATTCTTATAAATTTTATCGTAAGTAGCCGGTAACGGAATGTTTCCGATAGAATAGCCAGGGAAGTCGATGTGTAAATTCATTCCTAAACCAAAAGAGGTAACATATTCATTCCAGATTTTTAGTCCTTTTCTGGATTTTTCGTGCATGTCTTTCCCTTCATTCATGGTGCTCATTCTCTTGAATGTTTCATAAAAATAAGGGTTGCAAGATACTTTTATCGCATCGGTTAGTCCTTGAGCGGGATTGTGGTTGTGGCAACCAACGAGATTTTTATCGCAGTATATTTTTGTGGTTTTATTTATAATTCCGAGTTCCCAAGCAGATAAACCTTGCACCATTTTAAAAATAGATCCTGGCGAATATCTAGATTGTAAAGCACGATTAAAGAGAGGTTTAAGAGAATCGTTCCGATACAATCTATTCCAGTTTTTGCTCATTGTATCACCACTCAATAAATTAGGATCAAACGAAGGTGCGGAAATCATACTAAGTATTTCACCGTTAGAAGGTTCAATTGCCACAATGCATCCTATTTTGTTCTGCATGAGCTTTTCTCCATAGCGTTGAAGAGCCAGGTCGATCGAACTCACAAGATTGTTCCCTGATTTGGCAGTATCCGAGTCAGTTAATTGTTTGAGATTGCCATAAGCATCTCTCAGGAATTGATTTTTTCCTCTTCTTCCTCGTAGTTCGTCTTCGAAATACTTTTCCAAACCTGAAATTCCAATTCTATCACCTCCCCGGTAATAAGGTTTTTTTTTCACGATATCTCCGTCTACTTCACGAACATATCCAAGTAAATGAGCAGCAGCATGCCCCGGATAAGTTCTGGTAGATTTCTCTACCATAGCAAAACCAGGATATTTGTACATCAAGGAGGTAAATTTTGCTACATTTTGTTCCGGAATAGTTTTGATCAAAACTTGTTGCAACTTTCTGTATCTTCCTAGCTCTTTTAGCTTGGTTTTGAGAGAGTCTTTGGTCAGTAAAACTAGATTACATAATTCTGTTGTGTCAAATTCTTGAATCTTTGAAGGTGTAATTCTTAACTCGAAAATAGTTTTGTTGGCAGCAAGAATTTCCCCATTTCTGTCAAAAATCAATCCTCTTTCTGGTTCTACAATTCTTCTCGTTTCTGAGATTTTTTTTGATTCTTCGTCCCATTTTGGACTCAATACCTGTACAAAAAGTAACCTCAACGAAAAAATGATTCCGATAGAAAGAACAATCGCTAGAATGACCATTTTTCTGCTTTCGAAAGATTGATTTGGCATTTTAATTTGTCTGGTTTTGTGCTATTTGATTTGAGTTTCAAAGATACACGGTTTATTCCATATTTTAGTTTAGCGTGGTAGATAATTTAATTTTAGCATTAAAAAAGCTAACTTTGGGTTTTCATTTCAGAATTTTAACCATACTTATGAAGATAATTATCACTGGAGCGGGAGATGTGGGTTACCATCTGGCAAAAATGCTTTCGAGTGAATTGCAAGATATTTATGTCATCGATGAGGATGAATCCCGGCTAGATTATGTTCAATCTCATATAGATATTTTCCCCATTTTAGGCGATGCAAAATCTTTTGATGTATTGAGTGAAGCTAAAGTAAATCAATGTGATTTATTAATTGCGGTTACCTCGTCAGAAGAAACCAATCTGTTGGTATCTATTATGGCAAAAAAATATGGAGCTAAGAAGACGATTGCGCGAGTGAGTACACTAGAAAATCTGCAGGAAGATCGCCAAGAGATGTTCAAAGACTTGGGAATTGATACGCTAATTTCACCGGATATTCTGGCGGCAGAAGAAATAGAAAGATTAGTAAAAAAATCAGCTTTTACCGATAATATAGAATTTGAGGGAGGAAAACTTACGGTGTTTGGAATAGCAATTGGGAAAGAATCAAAGCTCAAGGACCAAACAGTAGGTGAAAGCTCATATTTGAATCCTAATTTATCTTTCAAACCCATTGCTATTCACCGAAACGAGAGCACCATTATTGTGACCAAAGACACCACAATTCGCGAACACGATATTGTGTATTTTATTTCCACGCCCGAATCAATTGACAGAATTACTGAGTTTTGTGACCAAAAATGTTTTGAGATTAAGAACATCATGATTTTGGGAGGAAATAGATTAGGAGAATTAACTGCCAGAATTTTTCAAGATAATTACAAAGTAATTGTGATAGAAGGAGATGAAAAAAAGTGTGATATGTTGGCTAATAATTTGAACAATACATTGGTATTAAACATTGACGGAAGAGATGTGGAAACAATGAAGGAGGAGGGTCTAGGCGATATGGATGCTTTGATTTCTGTGACTCGTAATTCTGAAACAAATATCATTTCTTCGCTCGTAGCAAAAAATCATGGAGTAAGAAAAACGATCGCTCGAGTAGAAAATATTGACTACATCCATTTGTCGCAAAACATTGGAGTGGATACACTCATCAATAAGAAAGTGATAGCAGCGAGCAATATATTTAAGCACATTAGAAAAGGCCATGTAGATGCGATTGCAAATTTACACGGAGTAGATGCCGAAATAATTGAGTTTACGGTTAAACCAAATTCTAAAGTGACCCAAAAGCGAATAAAGAATTTAAAATTTCCTAAAACAGCTAACATTTCTGGCGTGATACGAGGAGATGAAAGTCTTATTCCGTTTGGAGATTTTCAGCTGAATGAAGGGGACAAAGCAGTGGTATTTTGCTTAACCCAATCGATTCATCAAATAGAAAGATATTTCCAATAAAAATGGGAGGAACAAAAAAACTCATAAATTTTGGAGTAATTGGTTACGTAATTGGTTCATTATTACTTATCAATGGATTCCTGATGGCATTGCCGTTGGGCTTTTCCTATTATTTCAAGGACGGTGCAGAAGTATCTTTTCTGTTGGCTAGCGGACTTACGTTTGCAATTGGATTTTCATTCCGTTATTTCCTAAGATCTTTCAAAGAAGCAGAAATCAAGAGGCGAGAAGGGTTTATTATCGTTTCTTTCAGCTGGATTGCAATGACTCTTTTTGGCACATTGCCTTATGTTTTGTCAGAATCAATACCCAATTTCTCCAATGCATTTTTTGAAACAATGTCGGGATTTTCCACCACTGGAGCTTCTATTTTAGATAATATTGAAGTAATGCCCGAGAGTATTTTGTTCTGGAGAAGTATGACTCAATGGATTGGTGGAATGGGAATTATTGTACTCACGATTGCCATATTGCCACTTCTTGGAATTGGCGGAATGGAACTTTTTGTAAACGAAGCACCAGGACCTACAAAGGATAAAATTCATCCAAGAATCAAAGAAACTGCCAAACGGTTGTGGGTGATTTATTTGTTTCTTACCCTTGCCGAGACAGTCGTTTTGATGTGTTGCGGAATGGGATTCTTCGATGCAATTAATCATTCATTAACCACCACTTCCACGGGAGGTTTTTCAACTAAGCAGGCTAGTATAGCTCATTTCAATTCTCCTCTTATAGAAACCGTAATCGTAGTGTTTATGTTTTTGGCTGGAACTAATTTCACTCTAATATATTTTGGTTTTAAAGGAAAAATCAGTAGAATTTGGCAAAACGATGAATTCAAATGGTACCTCATGGCAGTTATCGGGTTTATTACATTGCTTACTCCAGCCGTATTTTTGGATGCAGAAAATATGAACAATGGATTTTCGTTAGTCGAATCCTTTCGTTTAGTTGCATTTCAGGTAGTCAGTATTATTACCACCACCGGATTTGCAAGTGGTATTTTTACTGAATGGGGAGTTTTTGCGTCTTTTATCTTTTTTCTTCTCCTATTTTCAGGAGCTTCGGCTGGATCTACCAGTGGAGGAATGAAAATCGTACGGATCGTTATTCTGATAAAGAATGGATTTTTGGAGTTCAAAAGAAGAATTCATCCCAACGCAATCGTACCTGTTCATCTCAATGGGAAATCAATAAACAATAAAGTGATTTATAATTTATTGGCTTTCTTGTTTTTATACCTATTTATGTTTGTGATGGGAAGTATCATCATGGCAGCTATGCCGGGAGTAGATTTACTAACAGCCATCAGTTCCGTTGCGACTTCTATTGGTAACGTGGGGCCGGGAATTGCTTCTGTAGATCCTTCGCAGAGTTTTGCTCACCTTCCCGATGCTGGAAAATGGGTACTTTCTTTCCTCATGCTTTTTGGTAGATTAGAATTGTTTACTGTAGCAGTTCTGTTCTCTCCTTATTTTTGGAGGGTGAATTAACATAGTCTTCAGTAGGAGTTTTCAGATTGTAAAAGAAACCTAAAACTTGTAACTTGCATCCCTATGTCCCGAGAATTCGGGAAGTAACCAGCTCACTAGAACATGGACTATTTAAAAATAAACAAAAACTCTTGGAATAAACGCACTGAAGTGCATTACGATTCGGAGTTTTATGACAACTCAAATTTTAAGAAAACGAGAAACTCACTGAATGAGATCGAGTTGGAGTTTTTAACCGATTTAAAAGGAAAGAAAATATTGCATTTGCAATGTCATTTTGGTCAAGACAGTATCTCGTTGAGTAAATTGGGAGCAGAAGTAACGGGAGTAGATTTATCGGATGTGGCGATTGAAAAGGCGCAAAATTTAGCCAGAGAAATGAACGCTGCCACCGAGTTTATTTGTTCCGATGTGTATGGTTTGCCAAACATTCATGAGAAAAAATACGATTACGTTTTCTCTAGTTATGGAACAGTAGGCTGGTTGCCCGATTCGGAAAAATGGGCAGCGGTAATTTCTCATTTTTTGAAACCTGGCGGGAAGTTCATTTTTGCAGAATTTCATCCGGTTGTTTGGATGTTCGATAATGCGCTAGAAAAAGTGACTTACCGCTATTTTAATTCCGATCCAATTGTAGAAGAAGAGGAGGGAACCTACACCGATACAACTGCCAATATCAAAGAAACCTGCGTAACTTGGAATCACGGGCTTAGCGAGATATTTAATAGTTTGAAAAATAACGGATTGCAAGTTCAAGAATTCCGAGAATTCGATTATTCTCCTTACAATTGTTTCCAGAATTTGGAGGAAGTTGAAAAAGGGAAATATAGATTTAAAAAACACGGAGATAAAATCCCGATGGTGTATGCGTTGGTGGCGGAGAAAATCGATTGACCTAAAAATTTAAAAAATCGTCAGTCACCCTGAACTTGAATCAGGGTCTGTCTTCAAATATTGACTCAACTAATTTACAGATTCCGCATCAAATGTGGAATGACTTTCAGTTATTTTGTTCTGCTAGATTTTTTCTGTGTGTAAAAAGAATAATATTTGTTTAAATCACACTTCGATACTCTCTTCCGAAGTGCCAGGATCTAACTCAGGGTTCAGTTTAGCACAATCCTCGGACGGAGCGCACAATTGTTAGGTACAGGCTTTATCTGAGGGAGTGGGAATTTAAATGCTTATTTCTTACTCAACGAATTTGGAGCTGCTTCCTTTAGGGAAGGTCAGGATTGGATAATCTTCCAAATTGCCATTACATATCCCAAATGCAATCCTTCTTGAATGTTATGGCATTTTATGGCCTCTTTAATCATTGAGTGAGTTTCATTTTAGCTCCTTGTTTAGTCTTTATTACTCAATAATATACATGTTTTTAAGCTACATCGAATTTGGTAACCAAATCGAGTGCCTTTGGTTTGAGTGAATTCAAATCTTTGTTCAAAATTGCTTCTTCGAATCTGTTTCATATTCTGATTTTATCCACTGATTTTGTTCATTTAAAATAAATGATAAAACAAGGAAGTTGAGTTGAAACCATTATTTCAATAAATGAGTTGAGACGACTTTTTTTACAATTCAAATTTTCTTTCCATACTCCAAGCCTCTGGTTTGGCGCAGAACAGTGGTTTGACGGTTTTCCAAATTTTCAGAAAGAGTTCTGAGTTGCGATAAGTTTCGAGGTTCTCTTTTTTATCCCAATAGCTGTAGGTCATTACCACATTGTTGTACCTTCCTTTTTCTTGAAGTAGCTCTAGCTTTTGGCAACCCTCGTGCTTTCTAATTAGGTGCATGTTTGATTCGTAAATTTCTTTAAACTCCTCAACCTTATCTGGGTGAATAGTTAATTTTACAATCCGAATAAGCATAATTTATTTATTAAATGATACGGTAACAATTTCATCTTCTTTTAATCCTAGTAACTGCGAAGCACTCCCTCCATATCCTTCAACTCCTCTGTTTATAGCAATCTCGAGGTTTCCTCCAGTATTAAAAAGCGCTAGCTTCATGCCATCTCCCACAATGGAGTAGGTAGAACTTAGCTCTTTTAATTCATAGTTTCTAAAACCGATAGTAAAGCTTCTTTTTTTACCAATTTCATCAAATAATTTTCGGGAAATATTAGTAATGGCATTTCCATAAGAATCTACGTGAACTACCGAACCTCGGATAAAAAATTCTTGAGTTTGTGGAATTGGCTTTTGGAAAGTGGCTATTTTTTCAATTCTTTTTCCAATAAATTCGGGAGTTCCTCCTCGCGCAATATGACAAGCCGCTTTTGCAAAAATATCTCTCGTTGGGAAAGTAAGTACGTTCGTATCAATGTCTAGGTTTAGTTCATAGAAACTAGTAGGTGCCGTGTCATAGATTAGAGAAAATAGCCCGTTGTCTGCTCCGATAAAAAAATGACCTTTGTACTCCATCAATATCGCTTGGCGGGAGGTGGAAATTCCCGAATCTACTCCTATGATGTGGACGGTACCTTGCGGGAAATTTTCAAAAGCGTGTTTTACCGTGTAAGCCGCATTTCGAATATCGAAAATTTTTATTTCATTCGTAATGTCTACAATGGTAACATCACCATTTAGGGCTTTCAATATACTTCCCTTTACTGCAGATACATAATAATCTTCAATTCCTAAATCGGTTGTTAAAGTGATTATAGCCATGCAGATAATTCGTGTTACTTAATTGTTACTAATCTAAGTCAAAAATAAGAATTAAATGCAGGTTTTAAATTATTTACTCCGAATTTATTTATATTTATTGAAGGAACTATAAACTGAAAAATAAACTCAAACTTGACTGAAAAAATATTTACCATTACCGACATTGAACCAATTGATTTATTGGGAGTAAACAATAAAATTTTAAAGACAGTGGAAGCAAAGTTTCCTTCATTAAAAATAGTATCGAGAGGAAGAACGCTTAAACTAGTTGGAGAGGAAGAATTAATTGATGAGTTTATTGAAAAAATAAAATTAATGACCACTTATTTCTTAAAATACAAAACACTGACAGAAGGTGATATTGAAAATATTTTGGGAGAAAATGGACATGAAACGGTTAAAGATTCGAAAGGAGATTTAGTAATTGTACATGCCAATAATGGAAAAAAAGTAATTGCCCGAACGCATAATCAAAGAAGATTGGTAGAGGCAAGTTTTGAAAACGACATGGTTTTTTCTGTGGGTCCTGCTGGAACGGGAAAAACATATACTGCGGTAGCTTTGGCGGTTAGAGCCCTCAAGAACAAAGAAGTGAGAAAAATTATCTTGACAAGACCAGCGGTCGAGGCAGGAGAGAATTTAGGTTTTTTACCGGGTGATTTAAAAGAAAAATTGGATCCTTATTTACAACCTCTTTACGATGCTCTCAGAGATATGATTCCTGCCGAAAAATTGGAAGATTTCATCGAGAACAACATTGTTCAAATAGCTCCTTTGGCGTTTATGCGGGGAAGAACTCTGGACAATGCTTTTGTAATTCTGGACGAGGCTCAAAACGCTACCGAAGGCCAAATAAAAATGTTCCTTACCCGAATGGGAAGAAATGCCCAATTTATTGTCAATGGAGATCCTTCGCAAGTGGATTTGCCAAGGAATCAAAACTCAGGGCTAATCAAAGCGCTTGCCGTCTTGCGAGACATTGAAGGAATTGCTATTGTAGAATTGGATGAAAATGACGTAATTCGTCACCGATTGGTTAAAAAGATTATCAAAGCATTTAAACAATAAGAAAATGAATATTGAAAGTATAAAAACGTCCATTGAGAATAGCCAAAAAGCTGTTTATGACTTCTTAATGGATTTGAATAATGTAGAAAGTTTACTGCCCGAGGGAAAATTCACCGAATGGAAAGGCAGTTATGACGAATGTTCATTTAAAATGCAGGGATTTAGTTTGACATTGAAAAAAGACAGTTCCACACCAAATAGTGAGATAAAACTCACTTCGGGTGAGGATTCTCCAATTGATTTCGATTTGAATATTTTCATCGAAGAAAAGGGGGAGATGAGTGCAGAGGCATTCTTGATTTGTGAGGCAAGAGTAAATTCCTTTTTGAAAATGATGATCGAAAAGCCATTGACCAATTTATTCAACCACATGAGCGAAAAATTAAGCAGAGTTTCGCTCTAAATTCTGGGTAGGATTTGGTTTGTTAAATCAGTCCTTCATCAGCAAAGCTCAAGTAATTTCCGTCACCAATAATAAGATGATCCAATACTTTTAAGTCAAGTAGATTTGCTCCTTCAACTACTTTCTTAGTCAAACTAATATCGCTCGGGCTTGGTTTTAAGTTTCCCGAAGGATGATTGTGGGCCAAAATGATTGCAGAAGCTAGTTTGTCTATCGATTTTTTAAATATCACTTTCACATCTGCAGTGGTTTGGGAAACACCACCTCTTCCAATGAGTTGTTTCCCAATAATTTTATTGGCTCTATTCAATATAACAATCCAAAATTCTTCGTGCGGTAAATCCGTTAGAACCGATTTAATGTATTCATACACTTGGTTGCTTGAGCTAACTTGAACTTTTTCAAGAATCTCTTCGCTTTTTCTTCTTCTACCCAGTTCCAAAGCAGCAACTATGCTTATCGCTTTTGCCTCGCCAATTCCCTTAAATTTAGTGAGGTCCGAGACGGTAAGTTTTGCTAATTCATTTAAGTTGTTTTGCGATTCATTTAATATCCGTTTACAGAGTTCTATTGCGCTTTCCTCTCTGTTTCCACTTCCAATCAAAATAGCAATTAACTCAGCATCAGAAAGTATTTGCCTTCCTTGTGCCATGAGTTTTTCTCTTGGTTGATCTTCTTCAGACCAATTTTTTATAGAGAGTTTTTGATAAGTTTCAGAATCTTTTTTCACAAGCATTTTCGGTAAGGGCTGCACCAGAAAGATGCAGAAGAGTGTTATTTTTTGTTAGATAGTTCTCTACAATTTACAAAAAAATCAACCCCTTAAAAATTCGCTTTTACGTATTTGTTTATTTTAAGCTGTTTTTAGTTTACTTAATTTTGATTTACTAAACTTATTTTTAGCGTAAGATTCTGTGATTTTTAATTTTTTGATTTCTGCATTAGAAGGGATTTCAAACATTGCATCGGTGAGTATTGCTTCACAAATTGACCTCAATCCTCTAGCTCCTAATTTGTAATCTACTGCCTTGTCTACAATAAAATCGAGTGCTTTTTTGTCGAAAGTTAATTGAACATTATCCAATTCAAACAACTTGGTGTATTGTTTTAGCAAAGAGTTTTTAGGTTCAGTCAGAATTCTTTTCAACGCTTCTTTGTCCAATGGATTGAGGTGGGTAAGAATTGGAAACCTACCAATTAACTCGGGAATTAGTCCAAATGATTTCACATCTTGAGGACTCAAGAATTCTAATAAATTGTCCTCTTCAATGTCTTCAGAACTGGAGCCAAAACCAAGAGGTTGAGTCTTTATTCTTCTTTCGATCAATCGCTCAATCCCATCAAAAGCTCCACCAGATATAAATAAGATATTTCGGGTGTCAATTTCTACCATTTTTTGGTCAGGATGCTTTCTTCCTCCTTGTGGCGGAACACGCACATCAGTTCCTTCAAGGAGCTTGAGCAAGGCTTGCTGGGTTCCTTCAGAAGTTACATCCCGGGTGATGGATGGGCTGTCGCCTTTTCTTCCTATTTTATCAATTTCATCCAAAAACACGATTCCTTTTTGTGCCGCTTCCACATCGTAATCTGCAGCTTGCAATAATCTGGTCAACAAACTTTCTACGTCTTCTCCTACATACCCGGCTTGCGTAAATACAGTTGCATCCGCAATAGTAAAAGGAACATTTAGCATTTTAGCAATAGTCTTTGCGAGCAAAGTTTTCCCAGTACCAGTTCTTCCAACCAACAAAATATTCGATTTTTCTAATTCAACTTCCTCCGCATCACTTCCCGGGTTCAACAATCTTTTGTAATGATTATAAACAGCTACCGAAAGAATCTTTTTTGCATCTTCTTGCCCTATAACATACTCATCCAGTCGATTTTTTATTTCTTGTGGTTTTAAGAACTTAATGTCTTCTTGTAGGTCTAAATTTTGAGAATGAGTTTCTTCTTGAACCACGAGCTCATTTGCCTGCGTAATACAGTTTTCACAAATGTGACCATCCAATCCTGCAATTAGCATGGTTACTTCTTCTCTTTTTCTTCCACAAAATGAACAAGTTGAGTTCTCTTTTTTTGACATTAATCTTGATTTTATCACAAAGATAAGGAAGATATTAGAGTTTATTCTTCAAATAGTAATACGGATTTCTTTTATTCAACCTTTTTAAATCCCATGGCCTCATTTTGTTTAACATTAATTTATTTTATTTTTTGAAGATAAAGGCAAATTCTTGTTTTTAAGTAGTAAGGCTATACTTTATTTAGTTAATGTTTATGTGTTGATATACAATAATTAATAACCTTAACTTTTTTAATAATCAATTTTTGATAATTTAATTCAAAATAGATAGCCAAAACTTTTTTTATTTTAACGGCAACCCTTTTGTTTTCATTCACGTCTTTAGTTTAGAATAGTGAAATACTATCTCTTTTTTCTTTTTTACGTCAAGAACAGAACTCATTTTCAGACAATGAGTTCTGTTTTTGTTTTAAGGCAGTTTTATTTTGGTTATTTTTGACCAATGAGTCTTTCCGAATATTATATGAAACGTTGCCTAGAGTTGGCAAAAAAAGGCATACCAAGTACAAGGCCCAATCCTTCGGTGGGAGCTGTATTGGTGCACGATGGTGTAATCATAGGTGAAGGATATACAAGTCCTTTTGGAGGACATCACGGTGAGGTAAATTGTATCAATTCCGTGAAACAGATAGAACTTATTCAGTACTCAACTTTATATGTTAGTTTAGAGCCTTGTTCTCACACCGGAAAAACTCCACCTTGCGCAGATTTAATTGTGAAGAGTCAAATTCCAAAAGTGGTAATTGGATGTTTGGATACGTTTTCTGAAGTGTCGGGAAAAGGAATAGAAAGATTGAGACAGAATGGGGTAGAGGTAGAGGTAAACATACTTGAAAAAGAGTGCAGAGAATTAAATAAAAGATTTTTTACTTTTCACGAAAAACAAAGACCTTTTATTACCTTGAAATGGGCAGAAACAGCAGATAATTTTATAGCTCCAACTACTGAGTTACACGAAACAGAAAGATGGATAACGGGAGAGAAAGCCAATCAATTTTCTCACTCTTTGAGATCCACTGAAATGGCAATATTAATCGGAAAAAACACAGTTTTTGCAGACAATCCCAGCCTAACTACCCGTAATTTTTCGGGTGGTAATCCTGTAAGAATTGTGATTGACAAACGATTAGAATCCTGGAAATCTCCGAGAGATTTTTTTATTTATCAGGAAGAGGCTCCCACTTGGATTGTGAATGAGGAAAGAAATTTTAGGGAGAATACTGTGGAAGGTATTCAAATTTCCTTTGAAGGCGACATTCTCGCTCAGCTTATGACAATATTGTACGAAAGAAACATCCAATCTTTGTTGGTTGAAGGTGGTCAAATCACTTTACAACAATTTATCGATACTGGAATGTGGGACGAAGCTTTCGTTATTTCTTCTACCAAAACTTTCCAAAACGGAGTGAAGGCTCCTCGTTTTTCTGCAATGTCGCACACCGTTTTTAATACGGGTCATGATCGAGTTACTCATTACAAAAACACGGATTTTTGATTCTTACAGTACTTCTATCAATCGCCTTTCCTGTGGTTTCTGTTTTGTTGTTCAAGGAGTTCGACAAAAGAGAAGTGGATACACTGCCCGCCATTGTTTTCAATTATTTAGGAGCCATCTTACTTGGGTCGGTTTTGTTCATTTCGCCCGTACAATTGATTCAAATTCATGCTCAAGATTGGTTTTGGTCTGCTACCGTTGTGGGTGCTTTGTTTTTATTCAATTTTTTTTTAATTGCCAAAACAGCCGTAAATCAAGGTGTGTCGGTGGCAACTTTTGCCAATAAAATTAGCCTGGTTTTCCCTGTAATCTTCACCGTTTTGTATTTTGGTGAATCGGCCGGGATTCTCAAAATAATAGGAATTGCGTTGGCATTGTGTTCTGTTTATTTACTTACTTTTAAGTCATCTTCCTTGCCAAAATCTCCCTTTGGGCTATTTCCACTTTTCATATTTGTATTCACGGGAATAGCAGAGTTGTTAATTAATTTTACTCAAAAAATATATTTCACATCGGATTCTGAAATCAGTTATTTTGTAATCGCTTGTTTTTCAATCTCCTTTGTTTTAGGGATAGGTATTCTCTTATTCCAAAACAAAAGAATTAGGCGGAAAGAAGTAGCAGCTGGTTTTTTACTTTCTTTGCCCAATACATTTGGGTTGTATTTTTTTATCAAAGCACTCAATAGCTTTCAAGACTCTAGTTCAATCTTGCCAATTACGAACATTGGAACCTTGCTGTTAGCAATTTTTGTGGGATTTATTCTGTACCAAGAAAAACCCACAAACCGCAATTGGCTTGGTGTTTTAGCAGCGTTTGCATCGATTCTAATTCTTACTCTATGTTGAAAGAAATCTACACATACCGAACCATCAAATCACCTTCTGAAAGCTTGTACAAAGAAAAAGGAAGTAAGTTTTTTGGTTATGCTTTTGGAGTAGCCAATGAGGAAGAAGTAAAAGATAGATTGGCTCGAATAAGAGAAAAACACAACGATGCGCGTCATCATTGCTATGCTTACCGCTTGGGTATAGGAAACGAAGAACGCTATCGGGCCAATGATGACGGAGAACCAACAAATTCGGCAGGAAAACCTATTTACGGCCAATTGTTGTCAGCGGAAATCACCAATATTTTAGTGATTGTAGTTCGTTATTTTGGTGGAGTAAAATTAGGAGTAGGCGGATTAATTTCGGCTTATAAAATTACGACTAAAGAAACATTGGAAGCAACTAATATTATCGAAAAAGAAGAACAGAATTATTATCAAATTTTATTTGAATATCCTCAAATGAGCGAAGTCATGAATTTTGTAAAGTTGAACCGATTGGAGGTGATCGAACAAGTATTTGAAGTGGCTTGTTTTATTCAATTTAAGCACAATATTATGTCTTCTCATGGAATATTGTCTCAGCTCAAAGAAATTGAGAATGTAACCGTAGATTTTTTAAAAAAGGAATAGTTTTATTGCCTTGACAAATTCTTAAAAATTCCCGTTAATTGATGTACTTTTGTACAAATATCAAACAGAACAAAGTGAAAACATTTACAGACATAGGAGTAAGCAAAAAATTGGTGAAAGGGCTGAACGAAATGAATATCCTTCATCCTACCGAGATTCAAGAATTAGTCATTCCTATGTTGTTAAATTTTGATACAGATTTGGTGGGGCAAGCACAAACCGGTACAGGGAAAACGGCTGCCTTTGGACTTCCATTATTAGAGAAAATAGATTCCAAGATAGACCACATTCAAGGATTGATTTTGTGTCCAACACGAGAACTGGGACAACAAATAGCGAAGCAACTATTCAAGTTTACTAAATACTCCGATAAGGTTTTTACTGAAGCCGTTTTTGGAGGTCAGTACATTGATATTCAGATAGAAAAATTAAAAAGACCTACCCAAATAGTGGTGGCAACTCCTGGAAGATTAATTGATTTGGTGAAAAGAAAAGCATTGGATTTGAGTCAGGTTCACACAGTGGTGATGGATGAGGCAGACGAAATGTTGAGTATGGGATTCAAAAAGGAATTGGACGAAATTCTTGGGTTTATGACTTCGGTGAAGGCAAAATGGTTATTCTCAGCTACTATGCCAGAGGGAATTAAACAAATTGTCAATCAACACATGGCGCCAGACGCAAAAAGAATTGAAACAAGCGGTGATGTGGTAAACAAAAAAATTGAACATCAATACTTAGTATGTGACGATGCCGATAAATTCAATATTTTAATTCAGTTTTTGAAATCGGAACAAAAGAACAGAGGACTTATTTTTTGTAAGACGAAAAAGGCAACACAATTACTGGCTCAGCAACTCGAATCAAAGAATGTTTCTTCGGGAGCTATTCACGGTGATTTATTACAGAAAGAAAGAGACAAAGTCATGCGTGCTTTCAAGAACGAATCTACGCGTATGTTGGTAGCTACAGATTTGGCTGCCAGAGGAATAGATGTGCAAGACTTGTCATTTGTGGTACATTACGAAATGCCAGATAAAGAGGAGTATTACACTCACAGAAGTGGAAGAACGGCAAGAGGAGGAAAAGAAGGAGTTTCGATTTGCTTGGTAAATTCCAAAGAATTAAAATCGGTAAGATACTTTGAAAAAGCATTGGGCATTTCATTCAAACAAATAAGACCTCGAGGTTAAATATTCTTAAAACTTGAGGCAATAACTCAGAAATAACTCTCAATGAATATCTTTGTGACATGAAACGAGTAGGAATAATCATACTAAATTGGAATGGAAAAGAGCACTTAGCTACTTTTTTACCCTCAGTTCTGCGCCACTCGGGAAAGAATGATGTAGTGGTAATAGACAATAATTCTTCGGATGATTCGGTTGAGTTTTTATCTAAAGAATATCCGCAAATTAGACTAGTTCATAATACCGAAAACGGTGGATTTGCGAAAGGTTACAACCAAGGTCTCAAACAAATAGAAGGAGAATACACGCAGTATGTGTTATTGAATTCGGATGTAGAAGTTACTGAAAACTGGATTGAACCTATTGTTTCTAAAATGGAATCTGACGAGAAATTGGTAGCTTGCCAACCAAAAGTTTTGGCCTACAAATCCAAAAATAAGTTTGAACACGCAGGTGCATCTGGAGGTTATTTAGACAAGAACGGATATCCTTTTTGCCGAGGAAGAATATTCAATGAAATAGAAGAAGACGAAGGACAATACAATCAAGAAACCGAAATTTTTTGGGCAACTGGAGCTTGTATGTTTGTAAAAAGCAAAGTATTTCACTCTTTGGGAGGATTCGATGACACCTATTTTGCTCACATGGAAGAGATTGATTTATGCTGGAGAATGAAACTTCATGGGTATAGAATTATGGCGATTCCATCTTCTTTGGTATATCACTTGGGTGGCGGTACGCTCAATTACATGAGTCCAAGAAAAGTATATTTAAACTTCCGAAACAGCTTATTTACTCTTTACAAAAACTACCGAGGAAGCTTTTTATTGGCTAAGATTGCTTGGCGTTTTTTGTTGGATTATATTGCCTTTGTTGCGTTCATTGCAAATGGCGAGTTCAGAGCGTCAGTTCAAATATTGAAAGCGCAAGTTCACTTTTTAGGAAGACTAGGAGAAATGAAACAAAAGAGAAAAGCGCTTAAGTTAGCGACAAAAGAAGTGGAGTTCAATGCCAGTGGTTTATATAAAAAAAGTATCGTGTTTAGTAATTTTATTAAAAGGAAAAAACATTTTTCAAACTTAGAATTAAGGAATTTTTATCGATAAGTACTATTTACAATTTTAACACGTTATTCGACTATGTGTACCAAATTTTTATTTTTTCTTTGCTTTTTTTTCTTTTTTATTGGAAGCAATGTCTTTACACAAACCAATGCACCTAAGTACAGCAATGAATTTTTAACGATTGGCGTTGGAGCTAGAAATTTTGGAATGGCAAATTCGGTTATTGCAGGAATTAAGGATGTAACTGCAGGATATTACAACCCAGCATCACTTCTCAATACTAAGAAAGACATGGAGTTTGGGATTATGCACTCAGAGTATTTCAAAGGAATTGCTAAGTATGACTATCTTGGTTTTAGCAAAAGGTTGGATGAAAATTCAGTAGCTGGCATATCTTTGATTCGATTTGGAACGGATGACATTCCGAACACAACACAATTAATAGACAAAGAGGGAAATGTAAATTATGACGAGATTACTCGTTTTTCTGCTGCAGATTATGCCTTACTTCTTTCTTATGCTCGAAAACTAAAAAGTGGTTTAGAGGCCGGAGGAAACTTTAAAGTGATTCACCGAAGAATTGGTGATTTTGCAAATTCTTGGGGATTTGGATTGGACTTGGCATTAAATTACAAAACCGAGAAATGGAAATTTGCGGGAGTAATTAGAGACGTAACAACAACTGTAAATGCTTGGAGTTACTCGATTGACGAGGCAACAATCGAAATATTTGAAAGTACAGGAAACGAAATACCCGAAAACTCCACTGAGATTACCTTGCCAAGACTGATTCTGGGAGCTTCCAGAGAATTCAAAATGAATGAAAAGTTTCAGTTAAATACTGAAATGAATTTGAATACCACTGTTGATGGAAAAAGGAATTCGATTATTCGCACTAAAGGGTTCAACATGGAACCAAGTTTGGGAGCTGAATTGGGGTTCAAAAAAATCTTGTTTGTGCGAGCTGGTTTTGGAAATGTACAATGGATAAGACAGTTTGATGGCTCCGAAACAATATCCGTGATGCCAAATCTAGGGGTAGGAGTGGCATTCAACAAATTTAATATTGATTATGCAATCTCTAACGTGGGAAATGGATCGCTAGCGCTTTATTCTCATGTGTTTTCACTCAATTTCGGTATCCATTAGATGCCTTCCGCAAATTTCTTAAAATCTTCTAGGTATTTGATGGATTGCTTTTTGAACGCTTTCGGAAAAAAGAATCCGATTAATCGCATCGTTCCTTTGAATTTAAACTCTTGTACCGTGCGGTAAATCGTTTGGTTTCCTTTCTCTATAAATTCAGTAAAAATAATATTGTAAACTCCATTGGCATCGTAGGTTGTGACCATTTTATCGGGTAGTTCGTTTATCACGATAGTCTCGATCATCTCCATGGTTCGTTTCTTCGTCTCGAACACTATGTTAGTTTTAGCGCCTTTTTTCCCCTCTTCGCCACTTAGTAGTTCCACTGACTTCAGTCCTTCCATCCATTTATAAAATGAGGAATGTTATCATATAGGGTAACTACTTCTTTTTTTGGTTTGTTAATGGTTGTTTCAATTGTATATTTTATGTTTGTTGTAATTAAAGGTAAGTAGGCCTATTCCATTTATGAACAATAATAACCATTTAACTAAAATAGGAGGAGATAAAATGATTTTTTCTTACTTTAGTGATTCGAAAAAATCAATAAAACAAATAGAAAAATGAAAAAGATACTCTCGTTATTTTTAGTCGTTTCCTTTATGTTTACGAACGTAAATGTGAAAGCAAACGAAGGAATGTGGTTGCCAATGTTTATCAAGAGATTGAACATAAAAAACATGCAAAGTCAAGGACTTAAGCTTTCTGCTGAAGAGATCTATAGTGTGAATAATTCTAGCTTGAAAGATGCGATTATTTCACTTGGAGGATTTTGTACAGGAGAAATCATTTCTGATCAAGGGTTGATGTTAACAAATCACCACTGTGGATATGATGCCATACAGCAGTTTTCTACTGTTGCAAACAACTACTTGCGAGATGGGTTTTGGGCGATGAAAAAATCGGAAGAGAAAAACGTTCCGGGACTTACTGCAACCTTCTTGGTAAGAATGGAAGATGTAACTGAACAAATTTTAGAAAGAATTTCTGGTATTGAATCGAATCAAGACAAAGCCAAAAAAATAAAGGAGATTCAAGCTGAATTGATTAAACAAGCAACGAAAGGAACGAATTATACAGCTTACATTAAAGATTTCTTTTACGGAAGTGAGTATTACATGTTTATCAATGAAACTTACACAGATGTGAGATTGGTAGGAGCTCCACCAGAGTCTGTTGGGAAATATGGAGGCGATACCGACAACTGGATGTGGCCAAGACATACCGGAGATTTTACGTTGTTTAGAGTGTATGCCGGAAAAGATGGAAAACCAGCAGATTACTCTGCAGATAACATTCCAATGAAACCGAAACACCACTTACCAGTGAATATAAAAGGAGTAAAAGAAGGTGATTTTGCCATGATTATGGGGTATCCAGGAAGCACAGATAGATACTTGTCTTCTTTTGGTGTGCAACAAGCAATTGATAAAAAAGGACCTACCGTGGTTGAAGTGAGAGATGTGAAATTGGCAACCATGAAAGCTCAAATGGATAAAAAAGAAAGCGTAGATATTATGTATTCTTCTAAATATGCACAAACTGCCAACTACTGGAAATATTTTCAAGGGCAAACGGAACAACTTCAAACAAATGGAGTGGTAAAAAGAAAGTCAAAATTGGAAAGAGAATTTGAAAACTGGTTTGGACAGTCGCCTGAACTTTCGGAGAAATATGGAGATGCACTGAGAATGATAAGAGAGTATTACGAATTGACAGACCAATACATCGTAGGAAATACTTACGTAATGGAGGCAGGATTGAGAGGTCCAGATTTCGTATTGTACACTTACAGAACCGATAGAATTATTAAAACAATAGCTCAAACAAGAACTAAATTTGGCTCTAAAATAGAAGCTGCAACAGGTGAGGAAAAAGAGGCAATGATTGCAGAAAGAGACAAAACCATTTCTGGACTGATTGGTGCCTTGGAAAAAATGACAGAAGAACATTTCAAAAACTATGACGAAAAAACAGAAAAGAACTTAGTGGCAAACTTGTTCGATTTGTATTACAACAAAGTAAACAAAGAACAACACCCTGCATTTTTTGCTGATGTAAAAAAGGCAAATTTCGACAGATTTGCTAAGAAATTGTTTTGTAAATCTCCTTTCATGAAAGAAAAGAAAATGAACAAAGTGATTGCAAAATTGAAAGCAGGAAAGGCGATTGATATGGAAGATGACAAAGCGATAAAGGCTGCGACAGATTTTATTTCAATGTATTTTGGATCTTCAGCTAAATTTACTGAGGCTGAAGAAAATATGGAAGAGGGATACAGATTATTCGTTGAAGGAATTAGATTGATGCAACCAGAAAAAAGCTTTTATCCGAATGCGAATTCTACACAAAGATTGACATATGGAAGTGTGATGTCTTACGAAGTAAGCGACAAGGTGAGAAACATTGTGAGAAGTGAAGACGGATTGGATACATATTTCACCACCATGGAAGGATTGATTGAAAAAGAAATTCCTGGAGATCAAGAGTTCAGCCTGCCTGCAAGGTTAAAAGAATTGTATGCGAAAAAAGACTATGGACAATATGCCGATGCTGATGGAAAATTGAGAGTAAACTTCTTGACAAACAACGACATTACTGGAGGTAATTCTGGAAGTCCTGTAATTGATGGAAACGGATACTTGATTGGTACTGCTTTTGACGGAAACTGGGAAGCAATGAGTGGGGATATTTCATTCGAAAACAGAGTTCAAAGAACTATTTCTGTTGACATCAGGTACACCTTGTTCATCATCGATAAATACGCAGGTGCTGGTCACTTGGTAAAAGAAATGACAGTGATAAAATAATAAATTCATTGATAGTAAAAAAAGCTACTTGGAAACAAGTAGCTTTTTTTTGTGGGCTAAAGATGAGCGCGTGCAGTTTCTGCCCAATGTTCTGCAAGTGATTTTGGATCTGCTCCTATAGACCGAGCAACCTGCAGCGCAACAGCCATCATGACAACAGAGGCTTGCTGAAGTTCTTCTAGTGATGCTATAGAGCCAAAGTCTGACTGAGCTTTGTTGAGGAAAAGTTGTAAGTGATGGGTGGCAAATTCTGTGGGATTATTCAGTGTTATTATCTCTGGATGCATCAATTCCTTTCGCCAATCTTGTGGTAGAAAAGAAAACAATTCATCAGGCGAAGAGTCACCCAGAATCATCCATTGATTCAAGGTTTCTTTATTTCCAGATTCTGCCAATCCGCTATCGAGGTAGAGCTCAAAAGCAATGTCGGCAAGTTGCTGCATCACTTCCAGATAATTGTCTTGTCCTTTTTCGTAGGTTTGAGTAGATTGATCTTGCAAATATTCTTCTACTGTAAATGAAGGTAGCTCGCTCACTACTGGACAACCTTCCAAACAAGGAAATTCTTTTCCTTCGTGAATGTATTCTACTTTTTCGTTTTGGATTTGTCTGCCCAGGGGATAAAGTCGACAAGCAAGTGGTCTTCCTGCGTGCACACTGCATCCAAAACCCTCGATGTATTGGCTGCAAGCGCGTTGGTTGTTGTATCCAATTTCTCCCTCAAACTTTAGTTTGATTCCGCCCCAATCGCAATATTTCTCTACAAAATTTTGGGTAGAAAGTTGTTTTGATTTGGCAATCTTTGCCAATTCCCAGGGATTTAGATGAACTGTTTTTCCATGGCAGCAAGTTCCCGTTCTTGAACAAGTGAGAGGAAGAGAGTCAGTTAATTTTAGTTTTGTTACAATCATTGGTGGTGATTTTTTGTCAACAGGGTTTTCCATTAAATTTACCGGTGCAATGGATTCAATCGAGTTTGTATTTGTTTTTGTTGGAATTGATCAACAAATAAGAAATCCCAATGATTAGGGCACCATAAAAAGAATAAAACTTGATTTCAGTAGTTTCCGTCCATTGTGCTGTGTAATATCCCAAACTGATTACAAATGCCATGAAGAACATCGCATTTCGGAACACGGAGGCAATTCCCTCTACATCATATTTTTTCTTTTCCTCCTCTGGCAGAGTGTTGTATCCAGCCATCAAGAAGTAGAGCTTTCCGTTTTTAATGGCAATCCCCAAAATCACAAAAAAGATAGAAATTCCGATCATTAGTTGTTTGTTTCGTTTGGGAATAAAAGTAAAGGAAGTATTTCACATCTCAAAGAATCTCGGTTTCTTAGTTGTTCTCTTTTCCAAAAGATATAATTTGTAACAATTGTTCCTTTCATTCGTTCAAAAAGAAAGTAAATTTAACTAAAAAAGAAAATGACACATACAATACAAACAGACTGGAAAGGCGAAATGGCTTATGAAGTAGAAACAGTGGGAGGAAAGCTGAAGTTGGATGCTACACCCGATGAAGATGGAAAGGCAAAAGGAATTACTCCTAAATACCTCATGTTGGTGTCATTGGCAGGTTGTACCAGCATGGATGTTACTTCTTTGCTCGATAAAATGAGGGCTCAGGTTCAGGATTTTAAAGTAGAAGTAGAGGGAAACCTGACAGAAGAACATCCAAAACATTACGACAAAGTAAAGATGCTGTATAAGTTTAGGGGTGACGACCTACAAAAGGACAAAATAGAAAAAGCTGTGAAGCTATCCGTGGATAGGTATTGTGGGGTATTCGAGATGTTCAGACAATTTGCAGAAGTGACTTACGAAATTCAATACAACTAGGATGAACACACCTTACCTTATAATAGGAATAGTGATTCTTCACTTTGTTGTGGGAATTGCTTTGTTGATTTGGAGAATGAATAGAAAATAGGAGCCAATGTTCCAAACATGAATAATTCCCTAATAATTCTCAAGAGAGAATGGATTTGACAATCAGAAACGGAAATGTTTTTACAACACCAATTCACCAATACCTTGGCGTACTATTTCTAAATCATCTTGTGTGCAATCTACTACTGTAGAGGGTTGGTTATTTCCAATTCCTCCATCCACAATGAGTTCAATTTGGTGCTGAAAATTCTGAAAAATTTGTTCGGGATCGGTAATGTATTCCACAATTTCATCTTCGTGATGAATAGATGAGGTGACCAAGGGAACACCCAAATGTTTCACTATTTCCAAACAGATTTCATTGTCTGGAATTCGGATTCCTATCTCTTTTTTATTGGAATCGAATAGTTTTGGGATTTTGTTGCTGGCATTCAAGATAAATGTGTACGGACCAGGCAAGTTTTTGTTCAATGCTTTGAATACACTTCTGCTGAAAGGATTGGTGTACTCATCAATAGATTTTAAATCCGGACAAACCAGCGAAAAGTTCGCTTTTTTGAGTTTTATTTGTTTCAGTTTTGCTAATTTTTCAATTGCCCGCTTGTTGTCAAGCGAGCAACCAAAATTGTATACTGAATCGGTAGGGTAAGCAATAATTCCTCCTTTTTTCAACACAGAAACAACTTCCACAATTTTTCGATATTCGGGTGTTTCGGGATGGATAGAAAGGAAATTTGCAGCCATGTATTACGAGTTTGCTTTTGCGTGATCTGCCAAAAATTTAGCCAGTCCACTATCTGTTAGTGGGTGTTTAGCTAAAGCCAAGATAGCACTTAAAGGTCCGGTCATTACGTCTGCTCCAATTTTAGCACAATTGATAATGTGCATTGGGTGACGCACAGAAGCCGCGAGAATTTCTGTTGCATAACCGTAGTTGTCAAAAATCAATCTGATTTCATCAATCAAATTTAATCCATCTGTCGAGATATCATCCAACCTTCCAATAAAAGGAGAAACGTAGGTTGCACCAGCCTTAGCTGCAAGCAATGCTTGTCCTGGTGAAAAAATCAAGGTACAGTTTGTTTTGATTCCTTGCTCAGTAAAATATTTAATTGCCTTTATTCCTTCAGGAATCATAGGAACTTTTACCACGATGTTTTCGTGCAGTTCAGCCAAAGCAAGCCCCTCTTTTACCATTCCGTCAAAATCAGTAGAAATAACTTCTGCACTTACTGGTCCATCTACAATGTTGCAAATGTCTACGTAGTGTTTCATTACTTTGTCCGTTCCTCCAATTCCTTCTTTGGCCATCAGTGATGGATTGGTCGTTACTCCGTCTAGTATTCCTAAATCATTCGCTTCTTTGATGTCGTTTAGGTTGGCTGTATCAATAAAAAATTTCATATTTTTTTGGGATATAATTATTGTTTGTACGACAAAATTAAGGCTCAATGAGAAGTTTACCTATTTAGCTACTCGGAAGTTTTAAACAAGTTGTAACAAAATGAATTCTTCCTGATTCTTTTGGAAATCCGTGACTTGTTCCCAAATGGATTTATAAACTACCTAATTTTAGCCCCAAGTATATGGTTCGTGGCTGAGCAGGTCCGAAAACAAAGTTGCTGTCTCTGTTTTTTCCAATGTCGAATTGTGCCTGATATGAGTTAAAGATATTCCTAACTCCACTGTAAAATGTCAAATTGGTTTTTACTTTCTTCAAAGGTAATCTGTAGTTCAATTTTAGGCTTACTTCATGAAATGCTTTTGAATCGATTATTTCATCTGTTAATTGGTTAGGCGCTCCCGCAAAATGGGGCACTTTCATTGTTCCGGTGTACAAGTAATTGAGAACCCCATTCAATCTAGACGCAGGCATCACAGTGACTACTCCGTATCCATAGGTTTTGGGAGTTCGAATAAAATCTTTGATTCCTTCCAATCCCTCAATGTAGGAAACTTCATTTTCGTATCTACTTGTTTGCAAAGTAACTCCTGTTTCAATTTGGAGTTTCATATTTAGGTTTGCTCTTAATTCTAGCGTAGCTCCTTGAACCGTGGCGCTCTGTCCGTTATTTTTCTCGAATACTTCACCAAATTCATCTTCCCCAATGGGATTTAAAATAAAAGCGTTGTTGAGTCGGGTATAGAATCCTTCTAGGGTGAATCCGGCAATGTATTTTGTTGAGACTTTGTCGTAGTTCACCGATGTGCTAAAACTGTGTGATCTTTCGGGAGATAATTCGGGAGACAGTTGCACTCTTGAAATTCCACCACCCGCAAAGGCAATGTGTAAATCGGTATCGAATGCTTGTGGCGCTCGAAATCCAGCACCGTAACTCAATCTGAATTGAGTTTTCTTTTTGAGGGAATACAACAAAGAAGCTCTTGGACTAAAGACTAGATTTTTTACCAAATTATGTTTGTCCATTCTCACTCCCGTCAGTAGATTAAGTTGCGGAGTTATTTTCCAATCGCTTTGGATAAAAGAGCCTAAGTTTTGGGTAGATTGATCCACCAAATAGGTGTAGGCTGGAATTTCATCAAATACATTGTCGATCAGATATTCGGTTCCAAAAGTGAGTACGTTCTCTGCACCTAAAGTTTGTGTCAATTTATGATTCAATTGAAAACCTCCTTGTATTGTTCGGGTAAATGAGTTGCCGTAAGGTGGATTTGATTTATGAATGAGGATAGAGCTATCCTCATCCGGCAAAATTCCGGTGTAGTGATCTCGCTTGGTTTGTTGCCAGCCCACATAACTGAAAAACGAAGATTTCTTTTTGTTGAAATTAATTTGATAATCGGCACTTCCCATCCACACATTGTGAGTTCTTTCTTCCGCCTGTTGAGCCAAAAATGTAGGTGAATCTGTCATTTCTCCTCCGTAGCGATATTCGTAGAGTCTACTCAAGCTTACTTCTATTTTTTGATTTTTTCCGATCAGAAAAAAAGAGTTCACCCCAAAAGATGTATTGTTTAATTCGGGTAATTCAGAGTATTCATCTGAATTGTGGTCATACAGTTCTCTATTTCGTTGATTGATGAATAAAGTCATTCCAGCATTCTTATCCTTATTAAGGAGCGAAGCATTTCCGCTCAGGATATTATCTAAACTTTGATTGTTCACTAACTGACTATTCAAATTTACCTCATAATTGTTTTTTGTTGGCAGTTTGGTAATCACATTCACAGTGCCTCCAATGGCACTAGAACCATAGAGCGATGAACCACCTCCTCGTATTATTTCCACTCTTTCAATCATGTTTACAGGAATTTGTTCCAATCCGTACAAGCTTGTGATGGGACTAAAGATGGGTCTGCCATTGATAAGAATTTGTGAATATCCACCAGCCAGTCCATTCATTCTAAGTTGAGTGTAATTACAGGTTTGACAATCAGTTTCTACTCTCAGTCCCGGCTGAAATTTCAATCCCTCAGATAGGTTGCAAGCTTGAACATTTTCAAGAGTTTGGCTTGTCAATACATTGACAATAATCGCAGATTCAGTTTTTCGTTTGGAAGTTCGAGTACCCGTAACCACGAAATCTTCCAATCGGGTAATAGTTGGAGTCAAAACCAAAGAACGATAAATCACTCTGTTTTGGTCGGAAAGTGTTACTAAAAATGCAGTGTCCTTATAACCAATATGATTCACTACTAGTGTGTGTGTACCAAAGGGAATGTTGGAAAGTGTAAATTTCCCCAAGCTGTTTGTCATGGAGGTGATGCCAAGTTTAGGAATCCCAATTGAAACAAATTCTGCCGGAGAATTGTCTTCATTTGAAATCATGCCATCAATTTTTCCTTGAGAAAAACCCAGAGAAAGTAGCGAGTTGAATAGTACGAATACCAAGAAATATCTATATCTCATCCTTTATCCTAAAATGTTTGCGAAGACATCTTCTAATACCACATCTAGAATCATCATCACTAAAAACCCACCAATAAATCCAAGAGTAGCGTGGTCTGTAAATTTATCTCTTTGCGTTTCGGGTATTACTTCTTCTACTACCACAAAAATCATTGCACCAGCTGCAAATGTTAGGGCATAGGGCAGGAGTGGAGTAAATGTAAGAACAGCCACAGCACCCAAAACCCCAAAAATAGGTTCAACAATTGCTGAAAGTTGCCCGTACCAAAAACTTTTTCCTCTGCTCATTCCTTGTCGTCTGAGCGGCATTGAAACCGCAAATCCTTCAGGGAAATTTTGAATCGCCATTGCCAGTGCCAAAGCAACAGCACCACCAATCGTAGCACCTTCCATACCACTTGCCGCTCCACCAAACAAAACACCTACTGCCAATCCCTCGGGAATGTTATGAAGAGTAATTGCCAGAACAAGCAAAAGAGTTTTGTTCATTTTTGTTTTTGGACCCTCTGCTTCCGATACTTTTTCGTAATTCAAGTGGATGTGTGGAATCAATTTGTCGAGCGCAAAAATAAAGAGAGCTCCTAGTAAAAAACCAATAACGGTTGGGCCTACTTTTTGAAATCCTTCTCCTGAACTCATTTCCAAAGCTGGCATAATTAAACTCCAAATACTGGCTGCTACCATTACTCCACCTGTAAAACCCAATGCGATATCCAGGACAGCTCGGTTTAGGCTTTTGAAAAAGAATACTAAAGAAGCTCCTGAGGCCGTTACAAACCAAGTAAAAGTGGTAGCGACAAATGCCGCCATTACAGGATCTACAGTTTCAAACCAATGTATAATTGTTTCCATTTGTATTGTTTAATCTGTTATTTTTTCGATAATCAAAAATGAACTGACTTCTTTTGAAATCGTTACTGTTTGTTTAGCGGTTTGTATCATTTTGGATTTGTCGAAGTCGAAAACTTTCTCTACACGAATCTTTTTTCCTAGGGTTAAGTTCATCTCTTCTAGAAATTGTAAAAATTCATTGTGTGTATTTTTTACTCCCACTACAATTCCTGATTCTCCTTTGTTTAATTCACTTAAAAGTACGGCCTCTTTTCTTATCGGAATATTTCCTTTTCTGTCGGGAATGGGATCACCGTGAGGATCAAAGGATGGGTGTTCCAAAAAATCATCCAATCTATCCACCAATTCATCCGATTTGATGTGCTCCAGTTGCTCAGCAATTTCATGAACTTCATCCCATTTATAGTTTAGTTTTTCAACTAAAAACACTTCCCATATTCGGTGATTCCTAATGATAGAAATGGCTATGTTTGTTCCTTTTTTACTCAAAGAAACACCCTTGTATTTCTCATAGGTAATGAGCTCTTTTTTGGCCAGTTTTTTTACCATATCAGTCACCGAAGAAGCCTTGGTAGCCAACTTGTTTGCCAGTTCATTCGTAGAAACCTCTTTGTTGTATTTACTTTCTAAACCATAAATGGCTTTTAGGTAGTTTTCTTCTGTTTTTGTGTAACTCATTATGCAAATATAAAAATATTTTTAGATTTATCTAAAAATTATATTTGGTGAATTTAAAAAAATGAAATCGTTGCTAACAATTGTTAATAAATCTACTTAGTAACTTTTTTGTTTTAACTACGACAAAAAACTGAAGAATTCGAGTTACATTTGTGTTTCAACCAGAATTGATTTGATTCATTGAAACAGGCTAGTTTTAATGAATTAACACTTACTTATATTGAGCATTAATGAACAACAATTTACCCGATAACGACCCAGTAACACGAATGGCAACCAAAAAGAAATCCACTCCATTTTTTCAAGATTCTGGAAGAATTCCACCACAAGCAGTAGATTTTGAAGAGGCTGTGTTAGGTGCATTGATGTTAGAAAAAAATGCGGTAAATGATGTGATTGATGTATTGAGTCCCGAGAGTTTTTACAAAGATCAGCATCAAAAAATATACGCAGTGATTCATTCCTTGTTTGGGAATAGTCAGCCGATAGATATATTGACAGTAACCCAAGAATTAAGAAATAGAGGAGAATTGGAATATGTAGGAGGAGCCTATTACATTTCTCAATTAACCAATCGAATAGCCTCGGCTGCCAATGTGGAGCACCATTCTCGTATCATTGCCCAGAAGTTTATTCAGAGGGAATTGATTCGTATTTCCTCCGATACGATTAAATTAGCTTATGACGAAACTACAGATGTGTTTGATTTGTTGGATAAAGCCGAAAGCAGTTTGTTCCAAGTTGCGGAAGGTAATTTGAGTAAGAGTTACGAGAAGATTGACAAAGTGATGCAACATGCTATTGAGGAAATAGAAAATGCACAAGATCACCAAGACGGAGTAAGTGGAGTGCCTACAGGTTTTACAGCCCTAGATCGAGTAACTTCTGGTTGGCAAAAGTCTGATATGATTGTGATAGCAGCCCGTCCAGGTATGGGAAAAACAGCTTTTGTGGTTTCGATGGCGCGAAATGCAGCGGTACAGTTTGGTCAAGGAGTCGCTATATTTTCATTGGAGATGAGTTCGGTTCAGTTGGTAAATCGTTTGATTTCGGGTGAGGCCGAAATTCCTGCTGAAAAACTGAGAAAAGGAAATCTTGAACCTCATGAATTTCAGCAATTGCATGCTCGAATTGGAAAACTATCCGAAGCTCCTTTCTTTATCGATGACACGCCTGCTTTGTCTGTGTTTGAGTTTAGAGCAAAATGCAGAAGACTAAAATCTCAGCACGACATTCAATTGATTGTGATTGATTACTTGCAATTGATGACTGGTGGTGGAGAAGGAAAAGGTAACCGAGAACAGGAGATTAGTTTTATTTCGAGGTCTATCAAAACAGTGGCAAAAGAATTGGATGTGCCCATTATTGCACTTTCTCAGTTGAGTCGTTCGGTAGAAACGAGGGGAGGAGACAAAAAGCCTTTGCTTTCGGATTTGAGGGAATCAGGAGCTATTGAGCAAGATGCCGATATTGTTTCTTTTATTTATCGTCCAGAGTATTATGGCATTACCACCGATGAGGAAACGGGTGACAACCTC
Organism: Flavobacteriales bacterium; assembly: GCA_965655625.1. GTDB lineage: Bacteria > Bacteroidota > Bacteroidia > Flavobacteriales_D > CAJJDF01 > CAJJDF01. The sequence goes on from CBFHHA010000004.1 coordinate 88,018, forward strand.
GAAGGAATAGGGGAATTCATCATCGCAAAACACAGAAATGGGTCACTTGAATCAGTGAAACTGCGATTTGTGGGACAGTTTGCTAAATTCGAGAATTTAGATTCCTTTGATGAACCTGGATTTACGGCAATGACTCCGAGCAACGACTTTGAAGGAAATGATGATGGTACGATGACCATGAAATCAAAAGGTTGGGACGATGATGATTCGGATGACGCTTTTGATGGAAGCGGATTTGATGACGAGGAGCCGTCCTAAGGATTTTTGACTGCAAATCATTCTTTTCTTCTCTTAATCCGTTATTTTTATTCTATGAAAAATCTAGTCACGCTCGTATTATTTGTTCTTTTTTGTCAAGTTGGGTTTTCTTCCTATTTGCTTATCCCGATGGATGAGGTAAAGCAAAAAAATCACTTGAAAGCTTATGGAATAGCTTATTGGGTGTTGCAAAATGACATCGAAATAGAGTGGCTTCTCAATTACAGAGGAGGTAGTTTTTTAATAAAATACTACAAAGACATAGAGAAGGAATGTGTAATTAGAGGAGTTTCTTTTGATTTGATAGCCGATGTACAAGCTCAATCAATCAAAAGAAAAATTGCCGATCCTGAAGTAAATCAAGAGGTGATAAAGCTGGAGAAATTTCCCAAAATTGCTGTTTACACACCTGAAGGAAAAATGCCTTGGGATGATGCGGTAACTATGGTTTTGGAATATGCCGAAATTCCTTACGACAAAATTTACGACTCGGCAATAATCAACACCGTTTTACCAAAATATGATTGGCTTCATTTACATCACGAAGATTTTACCGGGCAATACGGAAAATTTTATGCAGCTTACCGCAATGCCGTTTGGTATCAAAATCAGCAATCAGAAACCGAAGCTCGTGCTAAGAGATTGGGATTTCAGAAAGTGTCGCAACTGAAAGCCGGTGTTGCAGTTAAAATAAAAGAATTTGTAGCTGGTGGTGGATTTTTATTCACAATGTGTTCGGGAACTGATTCCTACGATATTGCGCTATCGGCACTTCAAACTGATATCTGCGAATCGATGTTCGATGGAGATCCTGCCGATAGGCAAGCACAATCAAAATTAGACTTTACTTCGACTTTAGCTTTTCGAAATTTCACTTTAAAAACGAACCCGTTGGAATATGAATTCTCAAATATTGACGGTACTTATGTGCGAATAAGACAACGTATTCCGGAATCGGAAGATGTTTTTACTTTGTTTGAATTTTCGGCAAAATGGGACATTGTTCCCACTATGTTATGTCAAAATCATACTTCGGTAATTAAAGGATTTATGGGGCAAACAACAGATTTTCACAAGGAGTTTGTGAAATCAAATGTATTGGTAATGGGAGAATCTAAGGCTCTAGGAACTGCGCGCTATATTCATGGAACTCTTGGCCAAGGCCAATGGACGTTTTATGGAGGGCACGATCCTGAAGATTATCAGCATAGAGTGGGGGATCCACCAACTGATTTGAATTTGCATCCAAATTCACCAGGTTACCGATTGATACTGAACAATATTTTGTTTCCGGCGGCCAAGAAAAAGAAAAGAAAAACCTAAATCAAGGACAGAAATAAGGATCAGTGCTCCAGGCAGGATTGTCCGAACAAAATTTCAAATCTGCTGTGTACGAGCCGTTAAATAAATGTTCTACTGTTTTTTCACTCAGGTTTCTTCCAGTAATTTCTGAGGTATATCTGCTGGCCCAAACGCCTCTTCCGCCTTCAATGTTCGTGTAATCGGGTTTATCAAAGGCAATTCCACTATTTGGTTTGTTTACGTCAATGTAAGTTTTTAAGATAAAATTAGCTGATGTAATTCTAAAATCAACAGGACCAATTACCCTTTTTGTTACTCCTACTGTGTCTTTTAGTTCAGGTGTGTTGGATAACAAACCAAAGAAAGACTCTGAATTGCTAATTGCTTCTAACTCGCCACTTGTTGTCGGTTTCTTTTCTCCCAAATTCCAATCTACGAATTTTTCGAAAATGTTCCCGTTCCTATGTTCCGTGTAATGAAATCTCATTACAACTCCATAAGATTCTGCGTCTGGCGATTGTCTCCAAGTAGGTTTTATGTCGTTATACACTCCCGAATTGAAGAGGGAAATACCACCTGGAGCTAAAGTCCTAATTCTAAAGTTATTGGTGAATTCAAAGGATTCAATCATATTGGTAGTGGCAGAAAATTTTCTCCCATCTCCATCTCCAATAATTCTGTATTCTTTGTTTTCATCAAGTGACGAGTCTACGAAATAATATACATTTTGAGTACCGGTAAAAAATATTCCCGAACCTTGCGCTACATCAACTGTTTTTTCTTGCAAAGAATATACACGACCGATACTTCCATCCGTATTTATTTCCTCTACTTTTACCGTTACCTTGTCAAAGTACATGGAGTCGTTTACACTTGGATACTCTAGGTTGTTCGTTCCCAGAAAACTTTTATTTATTTTGATCCATTGTGTGTCAACCCCTTGGTCCAACACTCCATAGATAATTGGAATACGATCGTAAGGTGCGTTAATTTCAAAATCAGTTTTGCAACTAAATAGTGCGCCAACAAGGGCAAAAAGAACAAGTAAGTTTTTCATTGGATTGACTAGAAATATATATGGGACTAATGTACAATTTTTATAGGAATTAAGGAGATAAGACCTGCCAAAAAGTACAAGATATTATACAGTTTAATACTCAGGTTTCATACACTCTTGAACAACAGTATGTAGTACTTGCCCCAATGTTCCTCCTTCATATTTCTCTACCATTTGAGGAACCAAACTAGCACCCGACATTCCTGGGGCAGTGTTTACTTCAATTACAAAAGGCTCTCCATGGACTAAAATAAAATCGACTCGTATAATTCCTTTAAGCCCCAAAAGCGCGTATATTTTTTTGGTAATTTCTTGTACCTTGTTTCTCAAATCATCTTCTATTCTGGCAGGACAAATTTCTTGAGACTTTCCTTCGTATTTTGCCTCGTAATCAAAAAATTCATTTTCGCTTACAATTTCTATCAAAGGTAAAGCAATGATTTCTTTGTCTGATTTGAAACAAGCACATGTCACTTCTTTTCCTTCCATCATCGCCTCAATCATCACTTCATTACCTTCGGTAAAAGCTCGATTGATGGCAGGAATCAGCTGCATTTCTTCTTTTACTTTTGAAATCCCGAAACTACTTCCTCCGTCATTTGGCTTCACAAAGCAGGGTAGCCCTAATTCTTTAACTATTTCCTTGGTATTAAACATGGCGGATCGGTCATTAATTAATACTGATTTGGCAACACGAATGCCATTATTCGCCAACACTTGATTACACAACCATTTGTCGAAAGTAAGAGCCGATGTTTTGCTGTTGCAGGAATTATACGGAATTCCTAACATATCAAAATATCCTTGGAGCTTTCCGTCTTCTCCAGGAGTACCGTGAATGGTAAGGTACACACAGTCGAAATAGTGGGTTTTTCCATCCATTTCGAATGAAAAATCATTTTTATTAATCGGAAAAAGAGCTTCATTTACCTTCACATTCCATCCTTGCGAGTTTACAATGACCACATATTTTTCGTACTTATCGTTTGGCAAATGTTGATAGATAGTCTCTACACTTTTTAGCGAAACTTCTAGTTCGCTAGAGTATCCTCCAGCAACAATAGCGATGTTCTTTTTCATTCAAAATTATTTAGCATTTAAAGATAATTGAACCTTTTGAAACAAAAGGAATTCAACACAAAATTGAGTTAACCAAGCGTTGTTAATTAGTCATCAAAAATAGAATAATTACAAGATTTTTCTGAAAGTTAAATTCAGTCTGGGTTGGAGTGAGCGAGTGGTTTTAGGGATTTGATGTTTCCAATAATGTTGAGTTTCTCCCGCCATTAAGAGCAAGCTTCCAGAAGTCAAAGAGAGATCAATTTTCTTTAAATTTGAATTCGAAATATGCTTAAGTTGAAAAGGCCGTGTTTGGCCAAATGTCACCGAAGCGATAACAGGGTTTTTTCCAAGTTCTTTCTCGTTGTCCTGGTGCCAGCCCATGCCATCTTTGCCGTTTCTGTAATAGTTCAATAAACAACTGTTGAATTCAAATCCAGTCGATTGTTCTATTTTTTGTTTGATTTCTAAGAGGTCTTTTGTCCAAGATTTTGGCTCTAAAACCAAGCCGGAATATTTCATTACTTTCCCTTTGTCTCCATACCAAGCATTCAGACGAGGGATTTTATGCTTTTTTCCATATACCACGACTTCATCTTGGCTCCATTCAATCGTTTTTATAAATGCAGAAAGAAATTCTTTCGACTCTACTAAATTAAAAAATCCCTCATAGAAAGTAATTTTTCCATCAGGGATTTTAATATCAAGAGGTTCTGTAAACATTCGTTATTTTAGACTTTTCTCTATGTGTTTTGTTAATTTGTCCTTCTCGTTCATGATGTCAAACCATTTAGTTTTTTCATCTTTCTTGAACCAGGTCAATTGTCTTTTAGCAAAGTTACGTGTATTTTGTTTTATTTTTTCTATGGCAAAGTCCAATTCACATTCGCCTTCCAAGTGGTTGAATATTTCTTTATACCCAACTGTGTTCAAGGAATTTAATTCTTTTTGAGCAAACAATCCTGTTACTTCTTCTACGAGTCCGTCATTCACCATTTTATCTACTCTCTGGTTTATGCGATCATAGATAATCTCCCTATCAGCAGTAATCCCAACCTGAATGATGTCAAACTCTCTTTTTTTTGCAGTCTGGTTTCTTAAGTCAGAGTATTTTTTACCCGTTATCAAACAAACTTCAATGGCTCTCACAAGTCTTTGAGGGTTTTGCTTGTCCATGAATTTGAAATGTTCGTAATCCAATTTTTTTAGCTTTTGCTGCATATGTCTCAAGCCTTTTTCTTCCAGCTCTTGGTTCAATTCATTTCTGAGTTCCAGGTTACTCGGTATTTCATCAATTCCGGCAAGAACTGCATTTACGTACAATCCAGATCCTCCCACCATAATGGCCACATCCTGTTTTTCGAATAGTTCAGAAAGTTTACCCATCACATCTTTCTCAAATTGACCAGCCGTATAAAACTCATCGATTGAGATACAGTCTACAAAATGATGCACAACTCCATCCATTTCTTCGAGGGAAGGTTTTGCTGTACCAATGCTCATTTCTTTAAAAAACTGGCGAGAATCTGCCGAAATTATTTCGCATTTGTGGGCTTTAGCTAATTCAATAGATAAGGCTGTTTTACCAATAGCAGTAGGTCCTACGATGCTAATTAATGTTTTCTTTTTCAAGTTACTTTTACGTTTCTAATGATGCGTGCAAATAGCCCTGGAAAAAATCTTTTTACGTAAATCGCAAAAACTTCTTTCTTTCCAATCCAAGCTTCACGCTTATTTTTCTTTATCGCTTTGATGTATTTTTTTGCCAATACTTCTGGGTTCATCCCTGCCGCAATAGCCTCATCTTTTTTGTTTTGTTTTTCGCCAGACGCAGTCAATGCATTTTCAGAGATAGCCGTATTTATTGGTCCTGGACATACAATAGTGACTCCAATGTTTTGGTCATTAAGTTCGGCTCTTAAACTATCGAAAAACCCGTGCAGTGCATGTTTTGATGCAGCGTATGCAGTCCTAACAGGTGAACCAAATTTCCCAACCACACTGGAGGTTACAGCGATTTGTCCTTTTGTATTTTGGATAAAATAGGGGAGGACGGCTTTGGTAAGACCAATCGTCCCAAAATAATTGATTTCGAATATTTTTCTATCTACTTCCAAGGGGGTTTCGTTCGCAAAACCTCTTTGGCTTATTCCTCCATTATTGATTAGGATATCCAACCCGCCAAAAAGAGAAATTGCTTCTTTAGTTTTGGCTTCAAATGTTGAAATCTCTTGCAAGTCCAGTGGAAGTAGTTTTACTTTTTTGTGGTCAAGGCATAAGAATCTTGTTTCAATCAGCGCTTCATTATTTCTTGCAGATAAAATGAGCAAAGCACCTTGCTTGGAATACTCAATGGCAAGAGCTCTTCCAATACCCGAAGAAGCTC
>CBFHHA010000005.1:0-40646 GCA_965655625.1 Flavobacteriales bacterium
ACCCCAAATAGGAAATGCCATTCTCGAAGATTATGTAGAAGTAGGTGCCAATACCACCATCGACCGAGCTACATTAGGATCTACGGTAATAAAAAAAGGAGTGAAACTGGATAACCTTATTCAGGTTGCTCACAACGTTGAGATTGGAGAAAATACCGTTATCGCAGCTCAAACGGGAATAGCAGGATCTACCAAAATAGGAAAAAATTGTATGATTGGCGGACAAGTAGGAATTGTAGGTCACATCACCATTGCCGATGAGGTAAAAATCGCAGCACAATCTGGAGTGGGTCATACTATTACCGAAAAAGGACAAATTGTTCAAGGGTCGCCAGCATTTCCGATTGGTGATTTCAAAAGATCATACATTGTGTACCGAAGTCTACCAGATTTGAAGAAAAAAGTAGACAAATTAGAAAAACAGCTATCTAACAAATAGAAAAAAAACTCATGACCGATTTTCAAAAAACGATAAAATCTACCGTTACCCTCGAAGGTATCGGGCTACACACAGGAAAAAAAACAACTCTTTCCATTCTTCCAGCTCCTGCCAATCACGGGTACAAATTCCAACGAATGGATGTTGAGAACCAACCGATGATCGATGGTGATGTAAACAGAGTTACCGAAACGCAAAGAGGAACAACTCTCGAGCAAAACGGCACAAAAATTCATACCACTGAACATGTGCTTGCAGGAATATATTCTACAGGAATAGACAATGCCATCATTCAGGTAAACGGTCCAGAAATCCCTATAATGGATGGAAGTTCACGACCGTTTATTGAGGCAATTGAAAAAGCAGGAATTGAAGATCAAGAAGTATTACGCGAGTATTTTGAAATTAAAGACACCATTAAATTCGAGGTGGCTGAGAAAGGAATTGAGTTTTTGGCTGTTCCAGATGAAAATTACCGAGTAACCGTAATGGTGGATTACCGTTCGCCAGCTCTTGGAACTCAGCATGCATCCATGATGCAACTTACTGATTTTAAAGAAGAAATCTCAACTTGCAGAACTTTTGTTTTTATGCGTGAATTGGAGCAACTTGCAGCAAACGGACTTATTAAAGGAGGAGATTTGGACAATGCTATTGTTTTGGTAGAAAGAGACGACATTTCGGACGAAGAGATTAACAGACTAAGAAAACTACTTGGAAAAGAGGATCTTGAAATAAAACTAGATGGAATTGGGGTTTTGAATACCACTAAACTCAAGTTCCAAAACGAGCCTGCTCGTCACAAATTACTAGACATTGTGGGAGATCTTGCCTTAATCGGAAAAAGAATTAAGGGGCATATTTTGAGTGCAAGACCCGGCCATTACGGAAATACGGAATTTGGCAAACTGCTCAAAGCAAAGTTTATTGAGGAGAAAAACGACAAAACAAAACATTTTGACTTAACAAAGGAACCGCTGTTTGATATCAATGATATTTCGAACATGATTCCGCACAGATACCCATTTTTGTTGATTGACAAAGTAATGGAGATTACAGAAAATGGAATTATCGGGGTGAAAAATGTCACATTAAACGAACCATTTTTCATGGGGCATTTTCCTGGAAACCCAGTTATGCCAGGCGTACTACAGATAGAGGCTATGGCGCAAACTGGCGGAGTTTTTGCCTTGAACCAAGTGGAAGATCCAGAGAATTACTCGACCTATTTCTTGAAAATTGACAACGTTCGATACAAGAAAAAGGTAATACCAGGAGACACGATTGTTTTTGAATTAGAGTTAATCAGTCCGATAAGAAGAGGGTTGGTAAACATGAAAGGAAAAGCATACGTAAACGGAATTATTGTGTCAGAAGCTGAAATGCTTGCGCAAATCGTAAAAGAAAAAAACAATTAATTATGAGTAATCCTCAAGCAAACATTCATCCAAACGCAATAATTGCGGAAGGGGCAATTATCGAACCTTTTGCTACGATTGGTGACAATGTAGTAATTGGTGCAGGAACATGGATAGGTCCTGGAGCAGTGATAATGAGCGGTGCCCGAATTGGAGAAAATTGCAAAATTTTTCCAGGTGCAGTAATCTCTGCCATTCCGCAGGACCTTAAGTTTGAAGGAGAAGATACGACTGTTGAAATTGGAGACAACACGACTATCCGTGAGTGCGTGACCATTAATAGAGGAACTGTAGACAAAATGACTACCAAGATTGGAAATAACTGCCTTGTAATGGCTTACACCCACTTTGGGCACGACACCATAATGGGTGACAACTGTGTAGTTGCCAACTCCGTGAATATTGCCGGACATGTAACAATTGAAGATTGGGCAATAATCGAGGGAATGGTTGGAGTTCAGCAATTTACGAGAATAGGAAAGCATGCGTTTGTTGCTGGAGGCAGCATGGTAAGAAAAAGTGTCCCTCCTTTTGTAAAAGCAGCTAGAGAGCCTATTTCTTATGTAGGAGTGAATGCCATTGGATTGCGAAGAAGAGGATACAGCAATGAGCAAATTACCAACATTGAAGATGTGTACAGAACAATTTATGTGCAAAACAAAAACATGACCCAAGCACTAAAAATTGCCGACCTGGAACTTCCAAAGTCTCAAGAAAAACAAGAAATTCTTGACTTCATAAACCAGGAAACTAAAGGAATAATGAGGGGGTTTAATTAAAGAAAAGAACAACTAATAGAGTCACCTGATTTTAGCTGTTTTTAAGAAAAATAATTTGCCACAATTCCATTCCTATCACCATGAAAGAACTAGGGCAGATCAAATAATTTGGTAAAAAAGAAATAGATTCAACATGAAAATCGCTCTTGAAAATGCAGGTAAAAAGTATAACAGAGAATGGATTTTTAGAAATTTATCTCTTGAAATAAATAGTCCTTCTTCCATTGTAATTACCGGAGGAAATGGTTCTGGAAAATCCACTTTACTCAAATCTATTTCGGGATTTGAAACACCTACTGAAGGCAAAATAACTTACTTGGAGGACCAAGAAATAGCTCCTGAAAAAATCTATAGAAAAGTATCGTATACGGCTCCTTACATTGGCGTGATTGAGGAATACACCATGGAAGAGTTATTTCAATTCTACAGCAAACTAAAACCATTCAGAAATGAAATTAACTACCCAGAGTTTCTTGCTATCATTGAGCTAGAAAAAGCAAAGAAAAAGGCCATTAAGGACTTTTCTTCGGGAATGAAACAACGAGTAAAACTTGGACTAGCTATCTTATCTGACACTCCCATTTTACTTCTGGATGAACCTACTTCAAATTTTGACAAGAATGCCATTACCTGGTATCAAAACTTGATACGAAACAACCTTGATAACAGAATTGTGTTTGTCGCTTCCAATAATCAACAAGACGAATCCTTCTTTTGTGAAAAGGAAATAACTATTGAAGCCTATAAAAAATGATCGGGTTTGTTTCGCAACTTCAGGCCGAATTTGAACAACGAGCCGACCGAAATATTGCTCGACAACAAGAAGCCTATCTCAAAAATAAATTCCAACTTTTGGGTTTAAAAACACCCACCAGAAAGGAAGCCCAACAGGCATTTTTGCTGAAAGCAAATCTTCCCGAAAAATCTGAACTAACCGAAATCACGAAAAGTCTTTGGAAAAAACCTCAACGAGAATTTCAATATTTCGCCATCGACCTGAACAGAAAATACCTAAAAAAAATTGAAAAACCCGACATAGAACTGTTCGAAATGATGATCACTGACAAATCATGGTGGGATACGGTTGATTTAATCGCTTCGAATATTATAGGCAGCTATTTCAAGTTATTTCCGGAAGAAATAAAACCCGTTACAGATAAATGGATGAGCTCTGGAAACATTTGGTTACAGAGAACTTGCCTTCTCTTTCAATTAAAATACAAAGAAGAAATAAACACCGAATTGCTTTCGAAATTCATCCTAGCGCTTGTAGGCACAAGCGAATTTTTCATCAACAAAGCCATTGGTTGGATTTTGAGAGAATACACGCGCACAAACCCTGACTGGGTACTCGCATTTGTACAAACGAATAAAGACAAATTGAGTAATTTATCTAAAAATGAGGCATTGAAATTAATCGGTTAAAACTTTTCACAAACCACACAAATCTTGTCCTCGTCTTTGTTTGTTGTAAAAAACAAATACAGTTCGCCTCCCTCTTTTATATTCAGCGTTTTCCTCAAGGCATCCACTTTCTTCGGGAAATTACGTGTTGTAACATTCGCCTTTTTTCCTCCAAATTGTTTCTTTATTGCTTTAGTCTGGAAAGGAATTATCTCTTTTACCCGAAACGAACGTCCAGGAAAATCAATGGATTCATTGCTTGTATAAAGATGAGAGTGCTTATGCAGCTTAGCTAATTCCAACTGAACAGAAACCTGGTTAAACGCGCCCGATTTTAGCACAGCCGAATTAGGCTCATACAAATAACTCAAGGGTCGCGAATAGGTTGGCACGTGATTACCTTCTTGAGCTAGTTCAAATTGGAAGGTTTGTTTTGCTTTTCCCAACATGTTTACCGTTTTTATTGTTGGCTCACTAGTATGCTCTTTCTCCAAAATCCAGAGCAATTCTTTTACTTCATTTTTCACCGCTACTACATGAATTTCTTTCACGAACTCCAACTCAGAAATTCCTTGAGAAATATCTACTAAGGGAGAAGTTTTCATCATTATATGCCGCGATTTAGAAAACAACAAATCTAAATTTTCGGGAACGTTGGGCAAGCAATCTTTTAACAAAAATACCTTTCCTTTTGCCTCACTCCTGCGGGAAGGGTCAAGATAAATCCAATCATACACTGTATCATTATCGTGTAAAAATCTCATTCCATCTCCGCAAATAAATTCGCAATTATTTACCGCTAATTGCCGGAAATTATGAGCCGTAATTGCCGAAAGCTGTGGAGCTAATTCGCAGTGGATAATCGTATCGAAAACCTGAGAAAAATAAAAATCATCCACCCCAAATCCGCCTGTTAAATCAATGAAACTTTTTCCAGAAATTAAGCTCGATTTATACCGCGCAGTTTCTTCCGAAGAGGTTTGTTCTATCGAAATTTTAGGTGGAAAATACACATCCTTCAGTTCGAACCAAGTAGGTAATTTATCTTTACACTTTAACTTTCCAACAATCTGCTCAGCTAACTCTTTGTTTGTAACTCCTTCAAAAACAGAGTTTTTTAAAATTAATTGATTTATATCGGTGCGTAAATTTACACCTATAAACTCTTGAATCTCGCTTCTCAATAATTCTTTATTCATCTTTTTGAATTATTGCAATACTTAACCGAATCTCTCCATAAGAAACTTGTTCCTCTAGTTTTTCGTAAATTGGTTTTAGCGAATTCTCTTTGTTCAGGCTCTCATACACTTTCCTTACCTTTTCGATGGTATTGGCCTCTACAAACTGATGTAAATTCACCTCTTTTCCTTCCGAATATAATTGAGATAAATGAGAAAAAATAGTGGTTATGCTCAACCCTCTTTTTTCAGCAATTTGCTCGGGAGTGAAACCTTCTTGGTACAACCCAAAAGTTTCTAATGTGGTTGGAATTTTTTTTGGCTTGGCAGTGGCCTTAAATTTTCGTACCACCTCCATAAATTCTTCTCCGTACTCCTGCATCTTGTTCATCCCTACTCCCGAAATGGCTAGAAATTGATTTTCTGTAACCGGCAATTCTTTGGCAATTTCTTGCAATGTTTTATCATTAAAAATAATATAGGCCGGCACATTTTCTTCTTTAGAAATCGCATACCTTACTCTTTTCAGGTCTTTAAATAGTTCTTCATTTACCTCTCCTTCATTGGCGATTCGCACAACTTTTGGTTTCTTCTTTTTCTCTTCGGCAGTCACTGGATAGGTAAGTTCCACTTTCTTTTCGCCCTTTAGCACTTTCTTACCCAAGGAAGAAATCTTTAGAGCAGAGTTTTCGCTATACATTATTTCTATCAGTCCTTGATTTGCCAATTGGATGATGTAATCTCGCCAATCAAAAAAACTAACTTCTTTACCCACTCCATAAGTTTTTAGTTGAGCATAATTCTTTTCGTGAACATCGGCATTGTTCGAACCTCGCAAAACATTAATGAGCATCGTAATTCCTTCCTTCTCACCCATTCGAGCTATACCTGAAAGGGCTTTTTGCGCCAAAATGGTTCCATCAAAGTTTTTTGGTGGGTTTTGACAAACGTCACAGTTTCCGCAGTTCTTCAATAAATGCTCCCCAAAGTAAGACAACAAAATTTTTCTTCGGCAAGATTTTGCCTCGGCAAACTGAAGCATTCTATTCAATTTTTCTTTTTGCATGGAAGAATGAGCGCCATCATCTGCAAACTGGCTGTACAACACAAAATCTCTCATGTTGTAATAGAGTCGGGTTTCTGAAGGCAACCCATCTCTCCCAGCTCTTCCAATTTCTTGGTAATATCCTTCCAGATTCTTAGGCAAATTGTAATGAATCACCCATCTCACATTAGATTTATCAATTCCCATCCCAAAAGCAATAGTAGCCACAATAATCTTGGTATCGTCATTAATAAACTCTGTCTGAATCTTTTCTCTATCTTCCGAATTCATTCCTGCATGATAATATTCTACAGAATGACCTTCCTCTTTTAAATACTCGGCTACCTCTTCGGTATTCTTTCTGCTCAAACAGTATACAATTCCACTTTCTCCTCGTTTTCTTTCCACAAATCGAGCAATCTCTTGCAATTTTTTCTTTTTGGGAACCTGCCCACGCACTTCTATACTTAAGTTTTTACGGTCAAAGGAAGAAATGAATAATTTCGAATCTTTCAGCCCCAACTGCTCCTCGATATCTTGTCTTGCCGATTTATCGGCTGTGGCGGTAAGCGCCATAAAAGGTACCTCCGGCAAAGAGTTTCTGAATACTTTAAGTTGAGTGTATTCCGGTCTAAAATCATGTCCCCACATACTTACACAATGAGCCTCGTCTATGGCTACCAGTTTAATATTAAGCTCTTTGAGCCAAGAATTACTAACAGATATCAATTTTTCTGGAGACAAATACAGCAACTGAATCTTGCCTTTCATTGCTCTATCTATCACGTCATTTTCTTCCTGGGGCGAGATAGAACTATTAAAAAAATCCGCTTTTATGCCGTTTCCCTTGAGAGCTTGCACCTGGTCTTTCATGAGCGATATTAAAGGGGAAACCACAACTGTAATTCCCGCCATACACAAAGCAGGAATTTGAAAACAAATGGATTTTCCTCCGCCAGTTGGCATTAGTACGAAACTATCTTTTCGTTCTAAAGTCCTCGTAATTATTTCTTCCTGTAACGGACGAAATTCATTGTAACCGAATACTGTTTTTAATAATTCTTTGGGAGTGTTGCTCAAATCTATTTTATTTCATCGGAAACAATTGTAGCTCCCTTATTTCTACTTCTACTTCTTGGCTAAAATCTATTTTTAGCGAATTATACTCTTCGTCCATCACAAACCAATAACCCACGATTTTATCACCTGGCAGTACTTTTTTGCCTTTGTACTTTTTATAAAATCTAGAAACTGGCTTCGATTTCTCTTTTTCTATTGCAAATAATTTCCCTTCGGTTAAGTGTTCGTAAATAACGTGTTCTACATTTTTAAAAGGCAATATTGGCATGACTTAATTTCCTGAATTTGTATTGCCTAAATTTAGGATAGTTTCGAGGAAAATAAAAATCCTATTTCTCTCTTTCTCACTTTCAATTTTTCTAAATTTGGTCACAAAATAATTCAATTTGGTATTTGCAACTCGACATAGAAAACTGATCATCCTCCTTTTCTTGTTAATTACCGCATTTTTTGGTTTTCAACTAACCAAAGTTGAATTTGGTCACGACCTCAACGATTTTTTTGATAGAGACGAAAAGGTATTTGTGTTCAATGAAGAATTCTTCAGTCATTTCGAAGAAGAACTTCCTAATTCTCTAATGATTGGGATAAAAAACAATCAGGAAATTGACTACAAAACTGCTCTGGAGATAGATTCTTTTTCGCGTTCGATTGAGAAGATTAAAGGAGTCCAGCGAGTATTCTCGGTAACAAACCAGCAGCTTGCCGTGTTTTCCAGTTTTGGCACAATTCCTTATGATGTACTAAAACTTGATTCCGAAGAGATTTTTTCGGAAACTTGGGTGGAGCTTGATTCATTGCCCGATATTAAAAATAGATTCGTTAGCAAAAACAACAAATCTGCACTTATTTATGCCATAATTCAGGACTCACTTCCTCTCGATTCCTTAAAAGAAATGAAAGAAAAAACAGATATTGCCGCGCAAGGCTTTAGCTTCGAGGAGGTGTTTTTTGTGAATACTAAACACAACGATTTTCTTATCACAAAAAAAATAAAGGACGATTCGAGTCACCTCATTTTTATCGCTTTTATTTTGATCATCCTCATTCTGCTTTACTTTTTTAGGTCGTTGGTAGGAATCGTAATTCCGTTTGCCATCGTTGTGAGTTCAGTTATCTGGATAATGGGAACCATCTCATTATTTGGTTTCAAGATAAATGTACTTACCATAGCCATTCCGGTCATTGTGGGCGTAATTTCTTTGAGCGATGTAATTCACATAATTTCGAGGTACAGCGAAGAAAAATCAATCGATAAAATTGAGAAAATACGAGGAACCCGCAACGATATTCTCAAAGCTATTATTCTTACAACATTAACTACTTCTTTTGGATTTCTTTCTCTTTCAAACTCTAACATTCAGGTGTTTAACGAATTTTCGGTTTTCACTGCCGTAGGAGTATTTTATGCCTTTGTACTTGCCTATTTTTTACTTCCCGTACTCTTGTATTATTCCAAAAAAATTACGCTGCACAATTCTCTCGAAAAACTTACTCCTCAAAGACTTTGGATAAAACCCACTCTTCTTGTTTCTGTGATTGCCCTGATTCTATCAATATTGGGAATCCTACAAGTAAAACACAACAATTTTGTGTACGAAAACATGGGGGAAAAAGATGAGATTACCCAAATCATGAATTTCATGGAAGAGGAAATGTATGGAATTAGAGACTTAACAATTACTGTTTCTCTTCGAGACACGAACGCTTCACTTTTTGACCAATCAATTCTTTCTCAATTAAATAAAATAGAAAATTTTGTAGAAACGGAGTACAAAGCAACTATAAATGTGGGCTTGGCTACTGCGGCAAAACAAGTAAACAGAGCGCTTAACGGAGGTGAACCAGCCGCTTACTCTATTCCTGAAGACGAATATGACGCAAAACGAATAAAACAAAAAATCTTAAAAAACGGGCGATTACTCAAGCTCAAAAGTTTTGTTTCGAAGAAAAACAACTCAACCTTTATACAAACGAAAGCTAAAGATTTTGGCAGTTACCAAACTCGAAGATCCAATGAAAAACTGATTGAATTTGCCAAAGTGAATACACCTGATCTTGACATCAACTTTGGAGGTACAGCCTATATTATTGATGAAACCAATGTGAATGTGTCCAATGGAATGATTTGGAATCTTTTTCTGATTGTCATTTTTATCTTTTTTATTGTGTCTTTTATTTTCAAATCGTTTTCGATTGGTTTTTTCTCTCTATTCCCCAACATCTTGCCACTCATTGCTATTACCGCCATTGTAGGTTGGTTCGATTACGGAATGAATATAGGTACCACAATTGTGTACACCATCGCATTTGGAATTGCCGTGGACGATACAATTCACTTTTTGGGAAGGTATAAAATTGAGCTAGACAAAGGAAACTCAAATTACGACTCATTGATTACCACTATCAAAACGAGTGGCGGAGCAATTTTGCTTACCACCTTGGTGCTTGTTGCTGGTTTTGGCGTATTAATTCTCTCTAGTTTTTACGCAAATTTTATAACTGGCTTACTCGTAACTATTAGTTTGATTGTTGCACTACTGTGCGATTTATATCTCTTGCCAGTATTGCTCAATTGGTTAAAAAAAGACAAATAACTTGCCACCAAATCGTACTATTCGACTGTTCTTGAAACCCAAACACCTCAAAAAAAGGAGCGTTAAAGCAACCTTTGCGGTAATCGGATTTCTTTTTGGAATTGACTCACATTGAACGAAAGAAACTCCTTCAACTCCCAACTCGAAAAATGGACAGTTTGCTTTCCTCGTTGATAAGCAGAGCGATACAAGCGCCAATACTCAGGAAACAAGACAAAACCAACGAATGCAGAAATCCGTGCTAATTTCGATTTTTTGCCGTTTCCAATTAAGAAAAACTGCATGGCCGCTTCCTCGTGCATCTCGGTTCCGTAACCTGTTATGACATGAAAAGCATCGTGACTTTCCATTTTAGGATTTACCTCAAATCCATTTTTATCTAAAAACAAAGATATTTCGTTGCCAATACTTCCGCAAGAAAACCTCGACAAGCTTGCCTTCGTTTCACCCCAAGCTACTTTTTTTCCCTTAAAATGCTCTCTGTACCAATTAACCAAAGGCAAAGCAAACCTATTGAAAACTAAACTTCTTGTAGTTCTCGTTTTTCTGAAAATTAAATAATCAACCATGATGTTTTTTTTATGCTAACGAGAGGATTCACGGTCTGTTATGGTTTTAAGATTATTTAACTTTTCACCTCTCATTGTCATTCTCGCGAAGGTGTGAATCTTATTCATCGACTTCTACTTTTTTATAATTTACTTACCCAATGAGTTCATTGGTGTAAGATTTCAGCTTCTTTTTTTGATTCAAGACAAAAAAAGAAAAACACTAAAGTAGACCCCATCAAAACATTCATCGCAATTTCCTTATCTTTATTCACGATTAAAAAAACGAGTTTCTTTATATGAAAAAATTACTTCTGCTCACTTTTCTTTTACCCGTCTTATTTGTTTCGGCCAATAAACCTTCCTCGGAAATATATGTAGGTCTTCAAAAATTACACTCGCTCAAACGAGTGCTGTACATTGCCGCTCATCCCGATGATGAAAACACAAGAGCCCTTGCTTGGTTCTCATTAAGCGAACATGCTCAAACAGCTTATTTATCACTCACAAGAGGAGATGGTGGCCAAAACCTGATTGGAAATGAACTGAGCGAACAACTGGGGGTTTTGAGAACCCAAGAATTACTCGCAGCGCGTTCTTACGATGGTGCCAATCAATATTTTACTCGTGCAGTTGACTTTGGCTACTCCAAATCGGCTGAAGAATCTTTGGAAAAATGGGGAAAAGAAGAAATCCTGTCGGATGTGGTTCTCATGATAAGAAAATTTCGTCCGGATGTAATTGTGACCCGTTTTCCGCCAGACAAAAGAGCTGGGCATGGTCATCACACAGCTTCGGCAATGCTTGCGCTAGAAGCATTTGACAAAGCTGCAGACCCCAACTATTTGCCTGAACAAGTAACCAAATTTGGCACTTGGAAAACTACTTCTATCTATTGGAACTCCTCCGTGTGGTGGTTCAATGACTTGCCCGAATTAGCCAAAAACAATCCAGACTATCTGATTGCAGACATTGGCGGATACAACTCTTATTTGGGGCAATCTTACAATGAAATTGGGACAATTGCAAGGTCACAGCACAAATGCCAAGGATTTGGAGCCATTACCGAAAGAGGATCTAGAACAGAGTACTTTCAGCATTTGAAAGGAGCAAAACTCTCTCAATCCTTTTTTGAGGCCAACCAATTCTCTTGGCAAAAGCTCATTGGGAAGCAAATTGAGAATAAATTCAATAATTTACTCGAAAACTTTGATTTTAAGTCTCCCGAAAAAAACGTAAAACAACTACTAGCTATAAAACACGAACTTGCCAACTTGAAAAACAGTTCGTTTAAAAAAGAAAAAATAAAACTGTGCAATCAGCTGATAATCGATTGCTTGGGATTATTTGCCGAACTTGTAGGAAAGGATTTTGTTTTCCAAGAAACAGACTCAGTGTTCTTCCAACTTGAATTATTAAATCGTGGAACCACAAATGTTTCAGTTCTCTTGCCGCAGTCCACAATTCAGTTAGAGCAAAATAAAAACTTTTCGACCGGGGTAAAAATTAAAAATCCTAGCTCTGTTTCTAATCCTTATTGGTTAACCAACAACTTCTCGAATTTATTTGAAGTGCCCAACAAAACAGATTTGCTGAATCCCGAATCACAGCCCACATTTAACTACCCGCTTTCTTTGCTAGTGGAAGGCGACACACTTCAGCTCCCTTTATCAGGGACCTACAAGTGGCGAATTCCATCTTATGGAGAAAAAAGACGACAAGTGATTAACACGCCAAGTTTTTCTGCAAATTTTGAAGAAAAACTAGTGGTCATTAAACCTGGAATAGAGAAAACGCTGAAGCTAAACATTCACTCTTTCAGAGATAATTTGACCGATAAAATTAGTTTCAATTCTCCTGAAGGATGGGAAGTGTCACCTGCAAATTTTGATGTTTCTATTGACAAAAAACACCAAGAACAATGGATGGAATTATCGATTAAACCAAAGACCAATGCAAAATCGGGAATATTGAATTTAACCGATAAGGAAGGAAACAAAATTTATTCCTACACCGAAATTGCTTACGACCACATTCCTACCCAAGTTGTTTTTAATAAATCAGAAATAAACTGTGTGAAGCTTGACGCAAAAATAAAACCAGGAAAAGTGGCTTATATTAAAGGTGTGGAAGATGCCGTTCCGCAAGCTATTGAACAATTAGGTTTTGAGGTAAAACGATATGTTGTAAGCGATTTAGCTTCATTAGATTTATCTCAATTTCAATCCGTAGTGCTTGGGATAAGAATTTATAACGTGCATCCCGAACTCAAGAATTTCGAAGAAAAACTATTTGATTACGTCAAAAAAGGAGGAAATGTGGTGATGCAATACAATACTGCTTCGCGAAGAGCAACTGGCGAAACCTACGGTCCGGTTCCATTTGAACTAACAAGAAACAGAGTGACCGAGGAGGATGCTACAGTGAAATTTTTGGAACCCAGTCATCCAATAATGACCAAGCCCAACAAACTGGAAAAAGCCGATTTTGACAATTGGGTGCAAGAACGAGGATTGTACTTTGCAGGAAACTGGGACAAAAGTTACGTTCCACTGTTTTCTTGGGCAGACAAAGGCGAAGACGACCAAAAAGGAGCTTTGATTGTGACCAAATATGGCGAAGGTCAATTTGTGTACACAGGAATTTCTTTCTTTAGAGAATTGCCAAATGGCGTAGAAGGAGCTTATAAATTATTTGCCAATATATTGAGCTACTAGAGTTAATCTTCCCCTCGATTACTGGAGAAAGGATTGGGATTGGGAAAATTGACTGCTGACAAAAATCGCCCACTTAACCTCCCTCACGAGAGGAAATGAAAAGAAAAATATGCAAAAAATAATAGACGACAACGAAGCAAAAAAACACCACCGATATCAAGGATTTTGAAAAATAAAAAATGATAAGTAGTTAAGGTTCATTATCACAAGAATTTGAGAAATTGTCAAAAAAATGAAACTATAAGGAATATTTTATATGCACAAACTGAAGTTTTTTAAGAAATAGTAATAAAGTGCGGAGACATGGCCCGTTTGAGTAAAGGCAAAACTCTATTTCAGTTTTGAATTCCACCTCTGGGGGAATCAAAAATTTCCAAAAAAGCTTCTTGATTTTTTCGTTCTTTTGTATCAAGACAAAAGGACATAGAGCTAAAAACAGAGTAAATGCAAGAAGTAATAAACGACAACGAACTAAAACAAAAAGACACCACCAACTGGAAAGCTTGGTATTGGGGATTAATGATTTTTTTGGCCGTACAAATAGCACTATATTTTTACATCACTAATCTTTACACAGCATGAGTTTAATTGATTGGGGAGTTTTATTATTTACGCTTTTTGCCATTGTAGCTTATGGCTCTTGGAAGACCCGTAAAAACAAAAATTTGGAGAGTTACCTAAAAGGAAACAACTCCGAAAATTGGGCGACCATCGGCTTGTCGATTATGGCCACACAAGCTTCGGCCATTACCTTTTTATCCACTCCGGGGCAAGCTTATGAAAGCGGAATGGGCTTTGTGCAATTCTATTTTGGATTGCCTCTTGCCATGATTTTGATTTCGGTATTTTTCTTGCCTATTTATTACCGACTAAAAGTTTACACAGCCTACCAATATTTGGAACAACGATTTGATGTGAGAGTAAGAGCTTTTACTGCCTTTTTATTCTTGGTTTCGAGAGGATTAGCAGCTGGAATTACGATTTATGCTCCGGCTATTATTCTTTCTACTTTGCTTAATTGGAATCTTCAACTAACGTGTTTATTAATTGGTGGATTGGTAATAATCTACACCGTTTCGGGAGGAAGCAGAGCCGTTTCGCTCACCCAAAAATGGCAAATGACCATCATTATGGGTGGAATGTTTGCCGCTTTCTTTTATGTGTTGGATAGTTTTCCAGAAACTGTCGGACTCTCCGAAGGAATTGATATTGCGGGAAAATTGGGTAAAATGGAAATCATTGACACCACATTTGACCTGAAAGAAAAATACACATTGTGGTCGGGATTAATTGCTGGATTGTTTTTGTTCCTTTCTTATTTTGGAACCGATCAATCGCAAGTTCAGCGGTATTTGGGAGGAAAAACCCTAAAAGCTTCCAGAATGGGATTGATGTTTAATGGAATCCTAAAAATACCGATGCAATTTTTCATCTTGTTTATTGGAGCTATGGTTTTTGTTTCTTTTCAATTCAACAAACCGCCCATTATTTTCAATACCTCTGCCACCAACATAGAAACTCAAAAGCAAGAGAATTTGGTGATATTGGAAGAGGAATACAACACTGTTTTTGAAGAAAAAAAAGCAGAACTGTTGGCACAAAATCCCGACACCAAAAATATTCAGTTTTTGCAAGCGCAGCAAGATTCCTTGAGAAACAGCTACAAAACCGAAATGAGTAAAATTGATCCGCTTTACGAATCCAAAGACAGCGATTATATTTTCTTGACCTTTGTGCTGAACTTTCTTCCTCATGGATTGATTGGGTTGTTGTTGGCTGTGATATTTTCGGCAGCTATGAGCTCTACCGCTGGAGAGCTAAATGCGCTAGCCTCAACCACAACCATTGATTTTTACAAAAAATTCTTTAAAGAAAGTGGGGATGAAAAGAAAGATTTAAGAATCAGTAAATACCTGACGGTGGCATGGGGATTACTCGCCATAGTTATTGCGCTGACAGCAGGTCTTTTCGAAAATTTAATTCAACTCGTAAACATTCTTGGGTCTTTATTCTATGGAACTATATTGGGCGTGTTCCTGCTCGCTTTCTTCTTTAAGTGGATTAATGGAACTGCCGCTTTTCTTGGTGGAATCTTTGGACAAATAGTTGTACTTTCATGTCACTTCTTGTCGGTTTATGGATACATCGAGTTGGGTTATCTCTTATACAACGTGATAGGAAGTGTGGCAGTGATTGTCGCTGGAATGAGCACACAAATGATTATCAATACAAACAAAAAAACAAGCTAACTATGAAAAAAATTATAACCACAGTATTCGCAGGATTATTAGCCTTTGCAGGAACTGCACAAGAATTACCCGTACCGAGTCCGTTAGGAGAAGTTGGGCAAAAAGTAGGATTGACAGAAGTCGAAATTGAATATTCGCGTCCATCGGCAAAAGGAAGAACTATTTTTGGAGAACTAGTGAAATATGGTGAAATGTGGAGATTAGGAGCCAACATGGCTACTAAGCTAGAAATTTCTACTCCAGTGACTATTGGAGGAAAAGAATTGGAAAAAGGAGAATACTCGATGCAAGCCATCCCTGCAGAAAGTGGAGATTGGACAATTATCATTAACTCTGACGCTGGATTGAGAGGATTAAGCGGATATGATGAAAAGAAAGATGTAGTTCGGTTAACTGCCAAAGCCATAGATAATTCTTACACAGAAACATTCACTATTGGATTTGACAAACTCACAGCAAACTCAGCAGTGATTGCTATCCAATGGGAAAAATTGAAAGTAGAAGTTCCATTTAAGGTAAAGACGGAAGAAATTGCCAAAGCCAATATTGCGGCAGCAATCAAAGAAGGAAAAGAGTTGGATAAAGTATACGCAAGTGCGGCTTCTTACTTTAGCGATATGAATGATTACAAAACTGCTTTGATGTATGCAGACAAATCATTGGGGGTTAAAAAAACTCATCAAGCGATGTTTACAAAAGCTACCATCTTAAAAGCCAATGGAGACATGAAAGGAGCAATTAAAACTGGAAAAGAAGCTTTGGAATTAGCCAACAAAGCTGAATCTATTGGATGGGCTAATTACATTAAAGGAAACATCAAAGCTTGGGAAAGCAAATAACAGAAAGAAATTAGAAACTAACGAAAACCGTCTGGAATGAACTAGACGGTTTTTTTATGCTTAATACTCGTAGAAAATAAGTTTTAAACTGAGCTAGAAGCACGTAATCGAAATAACAATCTTGAATCTAAAGTATTAATCGTAAATTTGCAGAATATAGAGGAACAACATGGGAAATATAGTAGCGATAGTAGGTAGACCAAATGTAGGGAAATCTACTTTATTCAATAGACTTACAGGAGAGAGAAAAGCGATAGTAGAGGAGTCTAGCGGGGTTACACGAGATCGACACTACGGAAAATCCGTATGGAACGGAATAGAATTTTCTGTGATTGATACGGGTGGTTACGTTCAAGGTTCGGATGATGTATTTGAAGGAGAAATAAGAAAACAAGTGCATCTGGCTATCGATGAAGCAGATTCTATTTTATTTGTTGTGGACACGCAAGTAGGAATTACCGATTTGGATGAGCGCGTTGCCCGAATTTTAAGAAAAATTGATAAAAAAATATATTTGGTAGCCAACAAAGTTGACTCCCCTATTCACCAAACATTATCGGCAGAATTCTATAGTCTGGGATTAGGAGAAGTATTCAATCTTTCTTCTATCAACGGTAGTGGAACAGGCGAAATATTAGACAAAGTAACCGAAGATTTTGAGGTAAAACCTGAACTAGAAGACACATCGGGTGTACCAAAATTTGCAATCGTAGGAAAACCAAATGTGGGAAAATCCTCCCTTATTAATGCATTGATTGGAGAAGAGAGAAATATCGTAACTCCAATTTCGGGAACAACACGCGACACGCTTAATACGCGTTACAAATCCTATGGTTTTGATTTCTTTTTGGTAGATACAGCCGGACTTCGAAAACAAGCTAAAATTCAGGAGGATATTGAATTTTATTCAACATTACGATCGGTAAGAGCCATCGAAGAAAGTGATGTGTGTATCTTTATGATAGATGCGATTGAAGGAATTGGCCAGCAAGATTTGAATGTTTTTCAAATCATTAAAAAGAACAAGAAAGGAGTTGTGGTATTGATTAATAAGTGGGATTTAGTTGAAGACAAAGAGACCAATACAACGAAAGAAATGGAAGACAAAGTAAGAAAAAGATTGGCTCCGTTTAATGACGTGCCAGTAATTTTTACCTCTACTGTTACGAAGCAAAGACTGCACAAAGCTCTAGAAAAAGCAATAGATGTATACGAAAATAGGACTCAAAAAATCCCTACTTCTGAACTTAATGACAAGCTTTTGCCTATTATCGAAAGAACTCCACCACCTGCTTACAAAGGAAAATACATTAAGATAAAATTTGTCACTCAACTTCCTACCTACACGCCTAGCTTTGCCATTTTCTGTAACTTGCCGCAATACATCAGGGAAGATTACAAAAGATTTGTAGAAAATCAGTTGCGTAAGCTTTACAAGTTTGAAGGAGTTCCCATCAATGTGTTTTTCAGAAAGAAGAATTAGGGAGAAAAAAATTTCAAACCAACACGTGTCATGCTGAACTTGATTCAGTATCTCACAGAGAATATTTCACATTTGTTTATCTGGCAATATTTCAATTGAATAGAGAACGAGAATATTCAAGACAGGATGTGTCTTGAATAAATCAATTATCCCAGTTTAAAAAGCTCCAACACCAAATCTTCTCCATAAAACCTGGAAGCCGACTCTTGGAAACCTTGAGTCAAATCCGAAACATAAAATTTGTTTTCTTTTGTTCTTTCGGAAGAAAGCATTCCTTCTTTTCCTAAAATTCGCTTTAATTTAAGGGCTAAAATATCGGTTGAATCAAATAGCTTCACCTTTCGGTCAAAAAAATCATTGATTTCATCAGCGATTAATACATAGTGAGTACACCCCAGAATGAGGGCATCAATATCACGAAACATCGGGTTCGACAAATAATTCTCGATTACGGTATGACTAATTTTATCCTGACTAAATCCTTCTTCGATCATTGGAGCAAGCAGCGGAGTCGCCAAGACTTCTATCTTTACTTCTGGATTTCTCCTTTTCAGCTTTTCTTGATATACGCCCGATTCCACAGTAGTTTTGGTCGCAATTAGCCCTACTTTCTTTATCGAATCATCTTGAACGATTGCCTCTACAATTGGGTCAATAACATTCATAATGGGAAACACACCTTTGTGTTTATCTCTCAAAAACTCATACGAAGTAGCCGAAGCAGTATTACAAGCCATAACCACAGCCTTACAATTTTCTTTTTGGATCAAAAACTGAGAAATCTCTTGTACAAATGAATGAATGAGAGCAGGCGATTTATCGCCATAAGGTAAATGGGCCGTATCGCCAAAGTACACAATCCTTTCATGTGGCATCAATTTACTGATGGCATGAGCTACCGTTAGCCCACCGATCCCCGAATCAAAAACTCCAATTGGTTTCTTAGCATCTTCCATTCTCAAATATAGAGAATATAATTAGCTTCAAAAAAAGAAAAACATGATCTAGAAGGAATCCATTAAAGTAAGTAAATCCAAATATTTTGAGTCAAAAATTTACACCTATTGCATAAATTCCCTTAAATTCGAACAAACTAGTGAGAATGAAAAAAGAAAAACAATTACGCTACGACAAGGCCTACTTACGTATGGCTCAAGAATGGGCGAAGTTGTCGCACTGTTCGAGAAAACAAGTAGGTGCAATTATTGTAAAAGACGAAGTAATCATTTCTGATGGATACAACGGCACTCCTACAGGTTTTGACAATTGCTGTGAAAATGAACAAGGCGAAACGAAATGGTACGTGCTGCATGCCGAAGCTAATGCTTTGATGAAACTCTCCAAAAGTACCAATAGCTCAAAAGGAGCTACTTTATATATTACACTTTCTCCCTGTAAGGATTGTGCCAAATTAATCTTGCAAGCAGGAATACAGCGAGTTGTGTACCTCAATGAATACAAAGACTGTTCTGGACTTGAATTTTTAAAAAACACGGGAATCACCCTAGATTATATTACCATTTAATGAAGAAAATCACCTTATTTTTTCCCTTGTTTTTAGCCATTGCTTTAGCACTTGGTTTTTACTTGGGCCAAAAAAACAATACTCCTTTCTTTGAAAAAAAAGAAGACAATAGCTCGATCGATTACAATTCGAAAAGAAAATTATTCCAGGTACTAGAAGTAATTCAAAATGATTACGTAGATACTATTTCTGACAAAAAATTAACAGACAAAACAATCGAGCAACTTCTGGCAAATTTGGATCCGCACTCCGTATACATGCCCTACCGGAAAAACAACAGAGAAGATGAAAATCTCAAAGGAGAATTTGCTGGGGTTGGTGTTAAGTTTATTATCCTTCACGACACTCTTTTTGTAACAAACGTTATCGACAATGGACCTGCGTTTAGAGCTGGCCTCAAGAATGGGGATATGATAGTGAAAATAGACACCACAGAAGTTGCAGGCGTAAATTTACAAAACGAAAGTGTAATGAATTTACTAAAAGGAAGGCCTAATACTCAAGTTGTAGTTTCAATAAAAAGAGGAAATCGTATTCTTTCAAAAACAATCAAAAGAGGGATAATCCCAATCAAAAGTGTCACTGCCTCCTTTATGCTTTCCGATACTGTGGGATACATTAAGCTGGTGAGATTCTCAGAAACTTCTGCCCAAGAATTCTTCTTTGCTTCGAAAAAACTATTGAGTCAGGGAATGAAAAAATTAGTGTTTGATTTGAGAGGAAACGGAGGGGGTTATTTGCAAATCGCGGAACAAATTGTGGACGAATTTTTGGAAGATGGAAAACTGATAGTTTACACAAAAGAAAAAGACGGAAAGAAAAATTCAGCCTTTTCTTCATCGGGCGGAATTCTCAAAAACGTTGAACTTTCGGTATTGATAGATAGTGAATCGGCAAGTGCAAGTGAGATTGTTGCAGGAGCTATTCAAGACAACGATCGTGGCAGTATCTATGGAAGAAGGTCTTTTGGAAAAGGACTTGTTCAAAAACCGGTGATGTTAGCCGACAGCTCTTCCTTACGAATAACTATTGCCCGGTATTACACCCCAACCGGCAGAAGCATTCAAAAACCATACAAAAAAGGCAATCACTACGACTACCAGATGGAACTGTATGACAGAGACAGAAATGGAGAGTTATTCGAGGTGGATTCTACCATTTTTGTTGATTCTCTTAGGTTTGAAACCGAAGGTGGCAAAACTGTGTATGGAGGCGGTGGAATAATGCCTGACGTTTTTATTCCCTATGACACAAGCGGATATTCTTCTTACTATCGAAAGGTAGCTTACAGCAGAGTTTTTACAGAATTCTCAATTAATTACCTAAAACGAAACCGAAAGGAGCTTACTACGAAAGGTCTGGAGAATTACAAAAACCATTTTGTTGTGAACGAATCTCTATTTGCTGCCTTTGTGTCGTTTGCTAGCAAGCGGGAAATTTCTGGAACTCCGCAAGAAATAGCTGTTTCAAAAGAGAGGATAAAACAACGGCTAAGACAGGAAATTGCTTCGGGCATTTGGGACGAAAGCGGAAGAGAGTTCATACTTTCGCAAACGAACAATGACCTCAAAATCGTCTTAAAAAACTAACCAAAAAAAAAGAGAAACTTCTGTTTCTCTTTTTTTATTCTCTTCATTCAAGGTAGCTTTTTGTTTAACAAAACTCCGTGTAAGCAGCTGCTAAATTATCTGCAATTGCTTCAGCTGTATTTCCTTCGATGTGGTGTCTTTCTAAAAAATGAACCAATTTTCCTTCTTTGAACAGAGCAATGGAAGGTGATGACGAAGGGTAAGGCAAGGTGTATTTTCGTGCCTGAGCCACTGCATCTGCATCTACACCTGCAAATACTGTCACTAAGTTTGTAGGTTGTTTCTCTGATAATTGGACAGATAGTTTAGCTGCCGGTCTAGCATTTCTTGCCGCACACCCACACACAGAGTTTATTACACATAAGGTGGTTCCTCCTTGATTCATTATTTCGTCTACTTGATCTGGGCTTCTTAATTCTTGGAAACCTGCTCCCACTAAATCTTCTCTAATTGGGGCTGTTATTTCTTCTGGATACATATATATTGTATTTATTGGTTATCAATTTATTTCTTTGCAAAGCTATTGAAGTTCAAATTAAATTGCCCGCAAACAGAGTATTACTTTTCTAAAATCTTGCGTACAGTAAATAACTGTTCTATTCCCAAGTAAAACTGAATTTTATCCTCATTTGTCAGGTAGTATGAGGTTTTGCTTAACGCTTTCAAAAATCTCGACTCCATGGCACTATCAAATTCCAAGCATACTTTTTCTGTCGCTCCCACTCCTTTAAAGTTCACATCTCTCCCTTTTTGCTCTATCTCTCCAAAAAAACTATTGCATCCCGTGGTTCCAACTATTTTTCCTTCGTGTACCGTAAAACTTATTCCTCTATTTTCCACATATTCATTCCCTACACTTGTTACCACAAATTTACCTTCCAGCACCAATTCCTTTGCGACCAGGATTAGTTTCCCTTCGGCTAAAAACTGAATCTCATTGCCATATCTAGCTATCCTGTCAACTTCTCTCATGAGTCCCATGAAGGCTCTCTCCACCTCTGATGCTTTTCCTTGGCAAGCCATTCTTGTCGAACCTAACTTATCCACACAGTTGGCAGCGGAGGGATTTATTCTTCCAAAATAAGTATTGCACCCATTATTTCCGCTAATATTTCCGTTGGGTTCAATTCTTATTGTAGGAATAATTCCTGAGAACTGGAGGTTAGTCATTTCGGAAACCACGTAATCTCCCGAAATTTTTTCTAGATCAAATTTAGGATTTATCGCTTTCTCCTTAATTTCCACAGTTTCGCTCACACTATTTTTAGGGGTATTACAAGCAATAAGAAACGTCATTATCGCAAATAGCATCACTCCTTTTTTCATGCAACCCTTTTTAATAAGCAGTTCGAAACATTTGCTCTTGTCAGCTTTTATATATTGTAGGCTCCCAAAAGCAATACTGGATTCTCCATTAAATTCTTGAATGTATTCAAAAACTGAGATCCAGCCACTCCGTCTACCACTCGATGATCGCAAGATAATGTTACTTTCATAATATTTCCTGGCACCACTTCTCCGTTCTTTACAACTGGCACTTGGTTAATACCTCCTATTGCCAAGATACATGAATCTGGCGTATTGATAATAGCCGTAAACTCCTCAATACCAAACATGCCTAGGTTTGAAATCGTAAATGTATTTCCTTCCCAATCTTGTGGTTGTAGTTTTTTGTCTTTGGCTTTTTTCGCAAATTCTCTTACTTCCTTAGAAATTTGAGTCAACGTTTTGCCATCTGCAAACCTCACTACTGGAACAAGAAGTCCGTCTTCTACGGATACGGCAACCCCGATATTAACGTGCTCATTTTGACGAATTGTATCGCCCATCCAAGCACTGTTTATAGTTGGGTGTTGTTTCAGAGCGGTTGCACATGATTTAATAACTAGATCATTAAACGATACTTTGTTTGGTGCAATACTTTTATTGATAGCTGCTCGTGCTGCCATGGCATTATCCATATCTATTGCCACTGTGAGATAAAAATGAGGAGCCGTAAATTTACTCTCTCCCAATCTTCTTGCAATTGTCTTTCTCATTTGAGACACAGGAACTTCTGTATAGGTTTCTCTATTCACAAAGTTAGCTGAATTCCCTCCTTTGAAATTATCCACATCTCTTTTAACGATTCTTCCTCCTTCGCCAGTTCCTTTAATTTGAGATAAATTCAACCCTTTATCCATGGCCAATTTTTTAGCCAATGGAGAAATTTTCATATCGCTTGACGCATCACTGTAAGAGGGTTGAGATTTCGTTACTTCCGTCACCACTTTCTTTGGAGCCGCAACAACTTTCAGTGTTTCGTTTTTAGGTTCTTCCTTTTTAGGTTCTTCTTTTTTAGGCTCTTCTTTCTTCTCTTCTGTTTTTGTATTGGCTCCGTTCGCTTCGTCTTTCAATATTCCTGAAACGTCTTCTCCTTTTTCACCAATAATAGCCAAGATATCGTTAACAGGAGCTCCCTTTCCTTTTTCTACTCCGATGTGCAGTAACACTCCATCAAAAAAGGATTCAAACTCCATGGTTGCTTTATCCGTTTCAATTTCTGCAATTAATTCTCCCTCTTCTACGCTATCTCCTATTTTTTTATGCCACTCAGCCACTACCCCTTCTACCATCGTGTCACTTAACTTGGGCATTCTAATAATTTCAGCCATATCTCTTAATCTTGTTTTTTCTTTTGGTTAATTCAGTTTATTTGTATTCAATCAAAAATGGGTATTCTTCTTTGTATACATCTTCGTAAAGTTCGTCTCCCTCTGGATAAGGAGACTCTTCAGCAAATTTAATCGATTCTGCTACCAAATCTTTTACCTTTTTATCAATGTTCTCTAATTGTTTTTCAGTTGCGAATTTATTCTCTTTGATTGTTTTTAATACTTGAGAAATAGGATCAATTTCCATATATCCTTCCACCTCTTCTTTACTTCTGTATTTTTGCGGATCACTCATTGAGTGCCCTTTATATCGGTAAGTTTCAATATTCAACAGAGTAGGCCCATCTCCTTTTCTTGCTCTTGCAACAGCTTTTTCCATAGCAGCATGAACAGCTTCGCAGCTCATTCCATCTACTGTTTCACTTGGCATGTCGTAAGACAATCCCATTTTTGTCATATCGGTGACGTTGGTCGTTCTTTCTACAGAAGTTCCCATTGCGTAATTGTTGTTTTCTATTACAAAGATCACTGGCAGTTTCCACATCATCGCCATGTTAAAAGTTTCGTGGAGCGCTCCTTGTCTTGCAGCTCCATCTCCAAAAGAGGTAACAACTACATTCTTGGTTTTGTTATATTTTTCTGCAAAGGCAATTCCAGCTCCCATAGGAATTTGAGCTCCCACAATTCCGTGGCCACCCCACAATCCTATTTCTGTATCAAACATGTGCATGGAACCTCCTTTTCCTTTGGAACAACCTGTAGTTCTTCCATACAATTCTGCCATTACATACTTTGGGTGCATACCTAATCCTATTGGGTGCGCATGATCTCGGTAAGCCGTAATGTGCTTGTCACCTTTTTTGGTTGCACTTACAGTTCCAGCCACAATAGCTTCTTGACCTATATACAAATGACAAAAACCTCCAAACTTCTGTTGAATGTACAACTGTCCTGTTTTCTCTTCAAATTTTCTCATCAACAGCATGTCTTCATACCATTTCATGTATTGAGCCTTGGAGTGCTTTAGTTTTGCTTTGCTTGACGCTTTTTTTGCAGCTGTAGCCATAATTATTCGTTTTTCAATTCAATTTCATTAAACATAAATGGAAGCACAGTTTCTATGCTTTCCGCTATATATATTTCACCCGATTCTCCGGTCATTATTAACCTAATCGGTTGGTTTTGTTTTAGTTCATACTCAGCCATCGATTGCCTACAAGCTCCGCAAGGCGAAACAGGATGGTTCACATCAAACTTTTTTGCAAAAGCCGTAACCGCTATCGATTCTATTTTTTGGTCCGAGTGATGAGAGTTTGCATAGTATATTGCTACTCGCTCAGCACACATTCCCGAAGGGTAAGCCATGTTTTCTTGGTTACTTCCTTCTACTATTTCATTGGAGGCCAATCGTATGGCCGCCCCTACATAAAATTGAGAGTACGGAGCATAAGCAGTTTTACTCACCTCTCTTGCTCTCAAAACAAGCTCTTTATCTTTCGAAGATAGTTCATCCAGCGAAGAATAAACAGTCAGTTCTATGTTATGTATTAATTTTTTAGCCATAATTTACCCGCCTCCCCAAAAAAAGTAGAGTAAAGATAAACAAGTATTTTATATTGTGTGGGTTTTTAAAGTGAATTTTAACCGAAGTTAATTCTCTTATTCTTCTCTTGTTTGATGAAAGAAAAGTTCTATGATCTCGGAACATTCTTTCTCCATCACACCTCCCTTTATTTCGGTTTTGGGATGCAATACATCTTCGCTTAAAGAAGTAAATCCTTTTTTGGAATCCGAAGCACCATAAACAATCTTTTTGATTTTTGTCCAAAATGCTGCTCCAGCGCACATCAAACAGGGTTCTAGAGTCACATACAACGAACATGTATTGAGGTACTTATTACCAAAATACTCGGAGGCAGAGGTGAATGCCAACATTTCTGCATGAGCCGTAAAATCATTAAGAAGCTCTGTTTGGTTATGTGCTCGTGCGATAATTTTATTATTCGAAACTATCACTGCGCCAATAGGTAGCTCTCCTGAATCAAATGCCAATTTCGCTTGATTAAAAGCTTGCTTCATGAAGTATTCATCCGAAAAAATAGACAACTTAGAGTCAGACATTTTGTATCAATTTTATTTTTTCTATTTTGGAATTCGAACATTCCAATATCTCAAAATGAAATTCTTCTATTTCGATTATATCTCCTTCGTTCGGAATATTTTCGTCTATGGTCACGATCAATCCAGCTAGCGTTTCGTATTCGTCTGATTCGGGTAACTCCAATCCATATTCACTATTGATGTAGGCAATTTCTTGTCTGCCCGAAAATATAAAGACAGACTCATTGTATTGTTCTTCAATCAACTCCTCACTATCGTGCTCATCTTCAATCTCGCCAAAAATCTCTTCAACTACATCCTCCATTGTTATAATTCCTGCCGTACCGCCATATTCATCCACCACAATTGTGATTCCTTGCTTTTGTTTGATAAACTGGTTAAGTAATTTATTCACTGGCATAGATTCCGCCACAATACCTACCGGACGAAGAATTTCAGTAATGCTTTCGGGATTTTTGAACATTTCAAATGAATGCACATATCCTATAATATTATCAATCGTATCTCTAAACACCATGATTTTAGAGTATCCTGTTTCCACGAACTCTTTCCCGAGCTCTTCTACCGACTGTTCTACATTCACCGCTTTTATCTCGGTTCTGGGTATCATACAATCTCTTGCTTTTACTTTATTAAAATTTAGGGCGTTGTGAAACAGCTGCACTTCGTGATCCTGTTCTTTATCTGTTTGAACTTTAGTGGATTTATTCAAATAATCATCTAAATCAATCGCCCCAAAATTTACTTCTCCGATCACTTGCTTACTCCCAAAAAGTCCCAAAATAAGTCCCGAAATAAAAGTGACCATCATGGTAAGAATATACAGCACGCCATACACGATTACAAGAGGATAAGCAAGAATAGACAAAGTCCTATTCGGATTAATTCTGAAAATTGTTTTTGGCAAAAACTCAGCAGTCACTAATATAATTAAGGTAGAAATAAGTGTTTGGACAAGTAAAATTAACCACGGCAATTCTTCCGTAGTAACGTGCTCAGGGAATAGTTTGGCAATAATTAACTCTCCCATAAAAATCCCATACACGACTAGTGCAATATTATTTCCAAGTAGTAATGTGGTAATAAATTTGGATTCGTTCTTTACGAAAAAAGACAAAATTCGGGCGCTTACTACTCCTTGCTTTTTATCTATCTCAATTTTCAATCTATTCGATTGGAGATAAGCAATTTCTGTTCCTGAAAAGAAAGCAGAAAAAAGTAATGAAATTAAGATAACAAGTAACACGTAGTGCTCCATTTAAAAGAAATTCTGAATTTGAATTTACACAAAAAAGTTGTGGTTTCTATAACTTATTTTGTTTCGATTCTTGGTTAGTCTTTTCCATTCTAATTCTAATGTATCGTCTTAGTAGATACATAACGATGGGGATGATCAAAAATAGCAAGTAGAACTTGGCCGTCTGAATGTCGTCTACGATAAATTCATAGACACAAAAAAGGGCCACTAATATTGAGAAATACAACCAGAACTTCTCCAAACCTCTGTTAAATTTTTCCATAATTATTGGGCTTCGGCTATTACTTCCGTTACATCTGGAAGGTGTGATTTTAGCAATTGTTCTACTCCTCCCTTGAGAGTAGCTGTAGAGGAAGGACATCCACTACACGAACCTTTCAAAATTACAGTAACTTTTCCCTGGTCAAATGATTTGAAATGAATTGCTCCTCCGTCATTTTCTACCGCTGGCCGAACAAATTCTTCTAATAAATCAACTATCTTTTGGTCTAATTCGGAGGTGATTGTTGGTTCAAAATGAGCAGTTATTTGAGATTTGGGCTCCGACTCCACTTCTTTTGGAGTTGGCAAAGTGGTTACCACTGACGGATTGTTCTTCAATGAGTCTGCAATAAACAACCTCAATTCTAGCGTAATGTCTTCCCATTCTATTTCGGGCATTTTGGATACGGTAATGAAATTACGGGTAATAAAAACCCCTTTCACAAAAGGAAAGGCAAATAAGGATTCGGCAATTTCCGAAGAGTTTTTTGCATCTTCCTTGCTCAAGTATTCTGCTACCACATCTTCGCCCACTAACATTTTGTTGGCAACAAATTTCATGGTATTAGGATTCGGTGTCATTTCCGAATAAATTGTAATTGGCATTTCTTGTGTTTCCATCTTCTCAATTTAATATGCACAAAGTTACTAAAAACTAGTTCAGAATTTCGCGATTTCAAAATTTCGCGCTATTTTGATACTCATTAAGTATTAAAAACTAATTATCATGGCATTTGTGTTTATCATCTATCTAGGGTTTATCATTTTTCTTATCGCAGCAATGTGGAAAATGTTTGAAAAAGCAGGTCAACCAGGTTGGGCAGCAATCGTACCCTTTTATAACATATATGTTCTCACCCAAATTGCAGAAAAACCGGGATGGTGGCTGATCTTATTTTTTATTCCCTTGCTGAACTTAATTGCTGCTATTATGGTGTGGTCGGCTATTTCTGAGAGATTTGGCAAAAGCGATGGATTTACAGTTGGCCTAGTATTATTGTCTTTTATATTTATCCCAATCCTAGGATTTGGAGATGCTCAATACAAAGGAAAGAATCCTAACCTAGTAAATGACGACATCCTAGATGACGTGTTAGAAAATTAAATCAATATGAAAAAGAAAATTCCTGAAATGCTCAATGTGCTTACAATCATTACGATTGGTTGGAGTTTTATGATGCTTGTTTCGAGTATCGTAAATGCACTTGTATTTTCAGGGAATATTGACACTGTGCGAGGAGAAATAGCCAATGCCGACATTGAAGGACAAAAAGGAGAACCTTTTCTTCGAATATTAATCGATGTAGCGGATACCGTTTTGGAACATGCAGAACTATTAAATTACAATAGCATTATTGTTTATCTACTAAGTATTTCCGCAGCTTTGTTCATGAGAAAACTATTAAAAACTGGTTTTTGGATCTATGTGCTGGCTACAGCAATAGAAATTAGCGTGCCGCTTATCGTTTTGGATAATAAACTTGCCGCAGCAGCGGTCATTTTTGGGAGTGTCTTTTCTATTGTGTTTATCATTCTTTACGGTGTCAATTACAAACACTTAATTGGCACAAAAGAACCTCAAATAAAAGAATAGAAAAGAGCTCCTCATTGAGGGGCTCTTTTCTTTACATTCCAGTTTTGATTAATTATATTTGTTCCAAACAAATATTCATACTTAAACTAAAAAATTATGTCATTTACATTACCAACATTACCTTATGCCTACGATGCATTAGAACCATATATAGATGCTAGAACTATGGAAATACACCATGGAAAACATCATAATGGATACACAACAAAACTAAATGGAGCTACCGAAGGAACTGACCTAGCCGGAAAATCTATTGAAGACATCTTGAAAAATTTAGATATGTCTAATGGAGCCGTTAGAAATAATGGCGGTGGTTTCTATAACCATAGATTGTTCTGGACAATTATGTCTCCAAATGGCGGAGGTGAACCTACAGGAGAATTAGCAACAGCTATTAATGATGCTTTTGGATCATTTGAGGATTTTAAAACAGCTTTCTCAAATGCGGCTGCAACCCAATTTGGTTCGGGATGGGCTTGGCTTTGCGTTCACCCAGGAGGAAAACTAGAAGTGTGTGGAACACCAAACCAGGACAATCCTTTGATGGCTGGTGTAGGATGCTCAGGATTTCCTATCATGGGTATTGATGTATGGGAGCATGCATACTACCTGAACTACCAGAACAGAAGGCCTGATTACATCAACGCGTTTTTTAACGTAATTAACTGGGAAGAAGTTTCTAAAAATTACGCTGAAAACAAATAGTTTTTCAATCCAATATAGAGTAAACAA
The DNA here is from genome assembly GCA_965655625.1 of Flavobacteriales bacterium. Classification (GTDB taxonomy): domain Bacteria; phylum Bacteroidota; class Bacteroidia; order Flavobacteriales_D; family CAJJDF01; genus CAJJDF01. Next base: position 29,511 of record CBFHHA010000005.1, read on the forward strand.
AAGATCAACAATTAGTTGATCTTTTGTTTTTGATTAAAACTTATAATTAAACCCAATATTTAACACCTCTTTAAATTGAACTCTTCTCCCAGAAAAAGAAATCTGATTTCCATTCTCATCCGTGGCAGTAAGCGGCAACAAAATATCATGATCATATATCAGGGTAGTTGAAATGGTTGTCGAAATGTACTTATTTATTTTCATACTAATTAATACATCCCAAAGAACATCGATGTTTTGAGGACTTTCCATGTAGTTAGAAAATAAGGTCAATTGAGTTTTTAAGTTTATGTTTTTCATTACATCTTTCTGATACTTGGCCATAAACAAACCACCCAACTCATTTCTCAAAGTAGAATTGGTATCAACCCCAAATGCACCTATCGCATTCAGAGTTTCGTCCAATACAAAAGTCCCTCTGTAAGAAAAGGGAGCAAGGAATATAGACAATGACTTATTAGGCTTATAATCAATTCCTAACGCGCCAGTGAGATAACCAGGAGACATAATTCTAGAAATGACACTTGTATTAGTTGCCTCAGCAAATCCTGGAGCAAACTGTGATCTAAAATTTAATATCCCCCCATAATACATTTTCTTATTTTTCTTGAATTGTTGACCATATTTTGAGTTTAACTCAATCCTATCATCACTTTTAATCCAAGGACCATTACCTTGCTTTATCAAACCATAAGCCATATCCAACGAACTGTCCCAAGCTTTTTTCCCCTTTTTATAATTGGCAAATACACTTAGTAATGAGTTTCCTGAAACGCTAGTTTGTCCGCCTCCTTGCCAGTTAGATAAGGCCATTTGACCAATGTTTACCGCAAAGGTTCCGCCTTTTTTCCATCCATCTTCGACTTTGTCATCTGACTGAGCTAATACATCTTGGCCTAGATTCTTTGTTGCTTCTTCAGAAGTTTGTTGAGCAATTAAATTAGGTAACATGGCTCCAATTACGGAAGCTGTTATCATTATTCTTTTCATTTTCTTGATTTTAGGTTCGTATTTATTTTACTTGAGTTCGATAGTTTAATCGTATCTTTATACAAAAGATTGGGTAAAACTAGTATTACAAGATTTTACCCTACATCTGTTAACAAAAAAATAACCGACAATTTATGTCAAAAAAGACAGAAAAAAGCCTGAAAAAAGGGCTTAAAAGAAAGATTATTCACTTACTTTCTGAATCCAATACAAAACCATACAATTCCCACCAAGTAGCAAAAGCACTTGGATTTCACCAACCAATGAAGAGAAAATTAGTCCACCAAATAATGGAGGATATGCAACTAGACAAAGTAATACTGCCACAGGCTAATGGCTTCGTCATGGCTTCTTCTTTTTCAAGCAATGAAGGAATTATTGAGTTCACCTCAAAAGGCAGTGCCTATATCTTGATGGAGGGAGAAGACGATATTTACATCGCAAAAGAAAAGACAAGAAATGCCATAGATGGCGACCTTGTGAGCTACTCATTAAATAAAAATTCTAGAAAGAAAAAACCAGAAGGATTTGTTGACCGTGTATTAAAAAGAAAGAAAACGGAATTTGTAGGTACGCTTAAAGTTTCAGAGAAGTTTGCGTTTGTGATTACTGACAGTAGAAGAGTTCACATTGATTTTTTTATTGACCTGAAACAGCTAAACAAAGCGAAAGATGGAGACAAGGTAATTGTAGAACTAATAAATTGGCCAGAAAAACTAAATTCTCCCTTTGGTAAAATCACCAAAATTCTAGGGAAATCAGGCGAAACAAATACCGAGATGAATGCAATCATGGAGGATTTTGAGCTACCGTATGAATTTCCGGCAGATGTTCTTCAAGCTGCAGAAGACGTAGACACTACAATTTCGAAAAAAGAAATAGCGAAGCGCAGAGATTTTAGAAAGGTAGACACCATAACTATTGACCCATTTGACGCAAAGGATTTTGATGACGCCATTTCTTACAAGGAATTAGAAAACGGAAATATTGAGGTAGGAGTTCACATAGCCGATGTATCTCATTACGTGACAAAGGGAACCATTATAGATGACGAAGCAATCAACCGAGGAACCTCGGTGTATTTAGTGGACAGAGTTGTACCCATGTTGCCAGAAGTATTATCAAACCAAGTGTGTTCATTGAGACCAAACGAGGAGAAATTAACTTTCTCGGCTGTATTTGAGCTTGATAATCAGGCAAATGTAAAGAATAGCTGGTTTGGAAGAACGGTAATTAATTCGAACAGAAGGTTTACTTACGAAGAAGCACAAGAAAGAATTGAAACGAAACAAGGAGACTACCAGAAAGAGATAAACACTCTGAATGAGTTGGCCCAAATTATGAGAGGCAGAAGGATGGATTCGGGTGCATTGAACATTGAAAGTACCGAGGTAAAATTCGTTGTAGAAGACGGAAAGCCGGTTGGGGTAAAGCTTAAAATTTCTCAGGAAGCACATAAATTGGTAGAAGAATTTATGCTTCTTGCCAATAAAAATGTTTCTCGTTTTATTGGTGTCCCAAAAAAAGGCCAAGCCAAATACCCAAATATATACAGAATTCACGATCAGCCAAGCGAGGAAAAAATTGCCGACTTGCAGCGATTTGTAGCCGACAATGGTTACGAAATTAAAGAAGTGGCGAACAAACCACTTTCGTTTGCTTTGAACAACTTATTAACCGAGGCGAAAGAAAATAGGGAAGTAGATTTTATTGGCCCAATGGTAATTCGTTCTATGGCAAAAGCGGTTTATTCGGCAGAAAATATTGGCCACTACGGATTGTCATTTGATTATTATTCTCATTTCACCTCGCCCATAAGACGATATCCAGATTTAATGTTACACCGGATTTTACAGAACTTTTTGGATAAGAAACAACCCAATATAGGCGAAGTGGAAATAGAACAGCAGGCCAAGTATTTTTCCAACCAAGAAAAGAAAGCCACTGATGCCGAGAGAGCTTCAACCAAATTTATGCAAGTTGTCTTTATGGAAGACAAGGTAGGACAAGAATTTGCGGGCACTATTTCTGGAGTTACTAGTTATGGGATTTTTGTGGAGATAACAGCCAACAAATGTGAAGGACTTATCAGAACGAATGCTATTACCCAAGATAGATTTTATTTTGAAGAAGACGGAAAAAAACTGGTAGGAAAAAAGTTTGGTGATGAACTTAAAATGGGAACAAAAGTAACCATTGAGATAACCAAAGTAGATATGGTGAATAGAACAATCGACATGGAGTTACTGGATTTTGATAAGGTATAAACCCTTCTGGGTATAAAATTATAAATTTCCAGTATCCATTTCTAAATAAATTTTGGTTTGGTGCTTTTTTATGCCATCCTGAATTTATTTCAGGACCTCACAAAGCATATTTCATGTTTTTCCAAATTGTAAAATGTCAAAGAATAAAGATGCTGAAATAAACTCAGTATGACTTTTAAAAAGGTATTTTCAATTATTCATTGTAAATTGCCAATTCTTCATGAATACGTATCTTTGCCATTCAAACCTACAAGCAAAGAAAAATCCATGGAATACAATCACAGTGAGATAGAAAAAAGATGGCAAAAAGAATGGGCAGAAAACAAGACTTTTAAGGCCGAAGAAAATTCTGAAAAACCGAAATTTTATTCGCTAGATATGTTTCCTTATCCTTCAGGAGCGGGATTGCATGTTGGGCATCCACTAGGTTATATTGCATCCGATATTTATTCGCGTTACAAAAGACTAACAGGTTACAATGTATTGCACCCAATGGGATACGATTCTTTTGGGTTGCCTGCCGAGCAATACGCTATCCAAACTGGTCAGCATCCCGAACTTACAACCAAAACAAATGTAGAAAGGTACCGCCAGCAAATGGACCAAATTGGATTCTCTTTTGACTGGGCTAGAGAGGTGCGAACTTCTTCGCCTGAGTATTACAAATGGACCCAATGGATTTTCAAACAATTGTTTAATTCTTGGTACAACAAAGCAAGCAACAAAGCCGAGAAATTAGAAACTCTTACTGCTATTTTTGAAACCGAAGGAAACGCAAACGTGAAAGCATCTTGTGCCGAAACAGAGGTATTTACAACTGACCAATGGAGTAAATTTACGGAGAAAGAACAAAGCGATATCTTAATGAATTATCGTTTAGCTTTCCTTTCTGACACCATGGTAAACTGGTGTCCAGCTTTGGGAACTGTGTTGGCAAATGACGAAATAAAAGACGGAGTATCGGAAAGAGGAGGACATCCTGTGGTACAAAAACTTATGCGCCAGTGGAGTATGAGAATTACTGCTTACGCAGAGAGATTAATTCAAGGATTGGATACCATTGATTGGAGCGATTCAATTAAGGAGCAACAGAAAAACTGGATTGGAAAATCGAAGGGAGCAATGGTTTCGTTTCCCATCCTAAATCCTTCCCTAAGGGAAGGACTTGCTTCGCAGAGTCACTCGGCAGGCACTGCTGGATATATGACTGGCGGTAATTATTCTCATTTATTGTTAGAAAAGGCAAAAGAAATGAGAGCTAATCCAACTGAAGCTGAGGCATTTATTTGGGCCCAACTTAAAGGAAAACAGCTAGGAGTAAAATTTAGGCAACAACACTTAATTGATGATTTTATTGCGGACTTTGTTTGTTTATCAAAAAAGTTAATAATAGAAGTTGACGGCAAAATACATGATTCTCAAAAAGAACAAGATGAAGCAAGAACTGCTGTTTTAGAAAACCTAGATTACAAAGTTATCCGCTTCACAAACGAAGAAGTAATCATGGACATTGAAAATGTCCTAAAAAAGATAAAAAAAGAACTTGCTGAAAGACCAGACTTAACTTCCAATGAGCCTGCGAACAGTGAGCCTGCGAACAACAGCAAAGCCAACGTAGAAGTCCTTCCCTTGGGGAAGGATTTAGGATGGGATAAATCTATCGAAGTTTTCACCACTCGCCCTGACACTATTTTTGGTGTAAACTTCATGGTGCTGGCACCAGAACATGAATTGGTAGCTGACATCACAACTCCAGAGCAGAAAGAAGAAGTGGAAGCCTACATTCATCAAGCTAGTTTGAAAACAGAACGTGACAGACAAGCGAATGTAAAAAACATCACAGGAGTTAATACGGGAGCTTTTGCCATTCATCCTTTCACTGGTGAAAAAGTACAAATTTGGATAGGAGATTACGTATTGGCCGGATACGGAACCGGAGCTGTGATGGCTGTGCCTGCAGGAGACCAAAGAGATTGGGCTTTTGCCACTCATTTTGGAATTGAAATAAAAAATATATTTGAAAACGTAGATATCTCGGAAGGAGCTTGCGAAGATAAATCGGCAATATTGACCAACTCAGATTTCTTGAATGGCTTGAATGCCAAAAAAGGAATTGGAGCAGCCATTAAAGCCATACAAGAAAAAGGATGTGGTAGAGGAATGACAAACTTTAGATTGAGAGATGCTATTTTCTCGAGACAACGATATTGGGGAGAACCTTTTCCTGTGTATTTCGAAAATGAAATCCCGAAAGTAATTGAAGACGAATTTTTACCAATTGAATTACCCGAAGTAGAAAAGTATTTGCCTACCGAAGATGGAGAACCTCCATTGGGCAATGCAAACACATGGAGCTGGTGTAAAAACAAGAAAATTCTTAAAACGAACGACAAACAAAACGGAACTTGCACTTGGCCTATGGAATTGAACACCATGCCAGGTTGGGCTGGGAGTTCATGGTATTTTTTAAGATACATGGATCCACAGAACGAGGGTGAATTTGTTTCGAAAGAAAAAGCAGATTACTGGGGACAAGTAGATTTATACATTGGAGGAGCCGAACACGCAACAGGCCATTTATTGTACTCTCGTTTTTGGACAAAGTTTCTATACGACATGGGGTATATCTCATTTGAAGAGCCTTTCAAGAAATTGATCAACCAAGGGATGATTTTGGGAAGAAGTAGTTTTGTGTACAGAGATAAAGAAAGCGGGAAATTCGTTTCCTTCGACAAAAGAAAAGAATACAAAACTGCCAGATTGCATACTGACATTTCCTTTGTAAATAACGACAAATTAGATATTGAAGCTTTCAAAAACTGGAGAGAAGAATACAAGAATGCTGAATTCATCACCAACGAAAACGGAGATTACATTTGTGGAAGCGAAATAGAAAAAATGAGTAAATCCAAATACAACGTACAAACTCCAGATGAGTTGGTCGCCAAATTTGGAGCCGATACCTTAAGGTGTTACGAAATGTTCTTGGGGCCATTGGAACAAGCAAAACCTTGGGATACAAATGGAATTAGCGGAGTTAACGGATTCTTGAAAAAACTATGGAGATTATTCCATCATGGAGAAATATTCAATGTAAACGAGAGAGAAGCCAGTAAAGAGTCAATGAAAACTTTACACACAGCCATCAAAAAAGTAACAGAAGATCTAGAACGCTATTCATTCAATACAATTGTAAGCGGATTGATGATAGCCGTGAACGAACTTACAGTCCAAAAATGCGCCAACAAAGAAGTACTTGAAAAATTATTGGTGTTAGTTTCGCCCTATGCTCCTCATATTGCCGAGGAAATCTGGAATAAATTGGGACATACCAAAAGTATTACATTTGCCCAATGGCCAGAATTTAAACCAGAGTATTTGCTAGAAGCCAATCACACTTACCCAGTTTCGTTCAATGGCAAAATGAGGTTTAAAATTGAGTTGCCCACCGAACTGAGTAAAGAAGAAATTGAAAAAGAAGTGATGGCTCACCAAAAAACGGCTCATTACTTGGAAGGAAAGTCAATTAAGAAATTGATAATTGTACCTAAAAAGATTGTTAACATCGTAATGTAGTCTATTTTGATTAGATCGTTTTTTCTATAATAGTACAGATCTAACTGAAAAACCTGCTAACATGGGACTAAAAACTAACCTCAGAAAATTTTTTGGAAGAGCTAATAATACTACCAATTCGGCCACAAACATAACGGATACCCCAAGTTATTTAACCAAAGATCCAGCTAAAAAACTAAAGGTCCGAACAATTGACGCTACCCGAGGTAATTCCAATTTAGCTAGTAACACTTTAAATAAAACTGCAGGGAAAGCAACGAAAACAGCATTTAAAGCAAAAGAAGCTGGAGAGAAAGTACGCGAATCCACCGAGAAAATTATTATTGGATTGAAAGAAAAAGCAAATCATGCTTTCGAATAAATTCATTCAACCTCACTAAAATTTAAAAACTAATCTTACAAAATGAGGTTGGTTTTTTTGTTGCCTCAACTTTCGTGTAAGATTCTTATCTTTACGGCTTATAAGTACAATAAAAATAACTTGACTTCGTAATTATTCATGATGAAAAACACTCTCCTATTCCTAACTATTTCGTTGTTATCTACCCAAATGATAGCGCAGAGCGAAGAAGTCTCATTCTTTTTTGGGTCGTCTTACTACATTGGAGATTTAAACTCAAAGCACTTTGACCAAAATACCAATCCCGCACTTGGAATAATGTACAAAAGGAATCATCGAAACGACCGGTATTCGTTTCGACTGCAGTTTACTTATGGCAAAGTAGAAGCTTACGACATACAATCGAGTGATGATTGGCAACGAAACAGAGATTTAAACTTTCAATCTACCCTCCTGGAATTGGGCGCAATAATGGAAGTGAATTTTAATAAATATAGAGTAGGACAAACCGAGAAATTAAACAAAACTCCTTATTTGTTTTTTGGAATAGCTGGTTATAATTTCAAACCAAAAGGACTTTACAATGACAGCTGGTATGATTTGCAAGCTATGGGAACTGAAGGACAAAACACCTCAGCCAACCCAAATGATTATTACAAACTAAATCAATTGGCAATACCGGTTGGAATTGGGTTCAAAAAAAACATCAATAAAAATTGGGCCTGGTCGATTGAGTATGGAGCAAGAATTTTATTTACCGACTTTTTGGATGATGTAAGTGGAAAATACGTTGACCCACAAATTTTAGCCAACGAATCAGGGATTTTAACACCCATTTTGGCCGACAGAAGCTACAACCAAATAGGAAATCAAAACATTGGGAATGACAGAGGAAATCCTGCTTTAAAAGATTGGTACTTTTTTGCTGGATTTACACTCTCCTATTCTTTCAACAAAGGAGACGAATGCACCAATGCTTTTAAACGAAAAGACTAACGAATCCTCATGCTTGACCTACTCCTGTCGCTTGACACCAAACTTTTTCTGTTCCTCAATGGATTCCACAATCCGTTTTTTGATACAGTGATGTATTGGATAAGTCACAAATTCTTTTGGGTTCCTTTTTATGCGTTTCTTGTGTTTCTTCTCTTTAGATTTTTTGGCAAAAAGCAAGGCATAATTCTAACGATTCTCATCATCACTACTTTTGCTCTCACCAATACACTTTCTGTCGAAGCTTTCAAAAATGTATTTGAGCGACCTCGCCCTTGTCACAATGAATTAATACAAGCGAGTACACACATCGTGAAAGATCATTGTGGAGGAAAATGGGGGTTTGTTTCCTCACATGCGAGCAATGTTTTTGGGTTAGCTACACTCGTTTTTTTCTTTTTCAAAAACAGAATTAAAGGAATTGGTTGGTCTATTTTTTTGTGGGCAAGCGCAATTAGCTACAGCCGAATTTATTTGGGCGTACACTACCCTCTCGATATTATGTGTGGAGGAATGTTAGGCGTAACACTTGCATTCGTTGTGTTTCAAGTAGCCAAGAAACTGAATCTTATTGATTTCACAAAGCTGCGACAAACAACTTAATCTGCTGATTTAATTCGAGCCGTAGTTCTTCCTTTATCAGTCTTCCATCGATGAAATTTTCTTGAAAACTTGGCAAACTAAAGCTGCCAGAGATTTCAGCGCCATGCCTGGGAAACCTGTCTTTTGCAATGGCCATTACAGAAGCTCCACCTCTTCCGCCTGGGGAAGTAGAAAGCAGCAAAACCGGAGTATCACCAAACACCTTTGCTTCTTCACGAGACATCCAATCAAACATATTTTTAAAAACAGCAGTAAAGTTTCCATTGTGTTCTGCAAGAGACAAAACTATTCCATCTGCATTCTGGATGAGTTTAAGGAGGTTTCTCGCCTCTTTGGGAACACCATTGGCTAACTCTTCATCTATGCCATAAATAGGCAAAGAAAAATCATTTAAATCAAGATGTAACACATCTGCATCGTCAATGAGCGATGCTGCGTAATAAGCAAGTTTCTTATTAATGGAATTCTTACTATTACTTCCACCTAAAGCTAGTATTTTTTTCATGTAAACTTAGTTAGCTAAGTTGAAGGTAGGCCTCTTTGTAATAGAAGTCAATTAATTCTGGGCAGATTATGAGTCTTCTTTCACTTTAAACCCCTCTTTTTGTCTGATTGCCTGGACTCCTGGCAATTCCTTACCCTCTAAATATTCGAGCATAGCACCACCTCCCGTTGATACATAACTTACTTTTTCTCCTAAATCGTACTTATTGATGGCTGCGACAGAATCTCCTCCTCCAATAAGAGAGTAACTTCCTTTTGCTGTAGCTCCCACCACACTGAAAGCGATAGCTTTCGTCCCTTTCTCAAAACTTTCCATTTCAAATACTCCCATTGGGCCATTCCACAAAATAGTTGCAGAGCGAGTCACTACTTCCTTAAATTGCTCAATTGAGTGTTGGCCAATATCCAATCCCATCCAACCTTCGGGAATATCAAAAATATCGCACTCTTTGGTAGTTGCATCGTTGCTGAAAGCATCTGCAATAATGGTGTCCGTTGGTATGTGTAAATTTACGCCTAGTTTTTCAGCTTTAGCCATAATTTCTTTGGCTGTAGCTAATTGGTTATCCTCCACGAGCGAACTCCCAATTTTGCCTCCTTGTGCTTTGATAAACGTGTAACTCATACCCCCACCAATTATGATGTCCGTTACCTTGTCCATCAAGTTTTGTATCACATTGATTTTTCCAGAAACTTTAGCTCCTCCAATAATGGCTGTAAAAGGTGTTTTGGGTGCTGAAAGGACTTTTTCTAAGTTGTTGATTTCATTTTCCAATAGGTTTCCAAAGGATTTTTTACCAGTAAAAAAATTGGCCACCATGGTAGTAGAGGCATGCGCCCTGTGAGCTGTGCCAAAAGCATCATTTACATAAAAATCGGCAAGTTTAGATAGCTCTTTTGCAAAATATAAGTTCCCAGCCGTTTCATGTTTATAGAACCGTAAGTTTTCCAATAATAGAACTTCTCCTGGCTTTAACTCAGTCGCCATTTCTTGTGCCTTATTTCCTATCGAATCCTCACAAAACTTGACTTCTCTGTTTACCAATTGAGACAAATGGCTCACCAAATGTTTCAGTGAAAATCTTTCTTCAAATCCTAGCTTGGGTCTACCCAGGTGAGACATAACAATCACACTTCCTCCATCAGCTAATATTTTAGTTAATGTAGGTAATGCAGCTTGCATCCTGGTGTCGTCTGTAATTTCAAAATCGGCATTAAGAGGGACATTAAAGTCTACTCTCACAAGTACTTTTTTATTGGCAAAATTTAAATCTGAAAAAGGCATGAAGTTAATTTTATTAGGTTTTAAATAAAAAAAGAGGTCCCCAATAAAATGGAAACCTCTTTGTTCAGTTTGTTCTTTTTATTATGGACATCCACCCTTTTCAATCTTTCCTGGAGTTCTGGGGCATCTATCAGTAAAGTCAGACACTCCATCTTTATCTGCATCCGGAAGGAAGTTTGGAATAGCGTATTGGTAGAAGTCTACCGGAATTACACCTGGTCTTCTTGTTTGACCCACAGTGTAAATATCACGTTGAACCATTTCTCTGAAATTCTCGTTCTCTACTGCCAACTGCTGGAATTTCTTGGCAAGTGCATCGTATCCTTCTGGGTTAAAATTAGCCAAAGCAAACGAGTTATCGCCTGTTCCTTGTTCAAGTGCAACAAAATGACTCATAAAGCCCCCAATTTCTTGGAACATTTCGGCAATATACTTCCCGTTTTGACGAGCAAAATAATCAATGTTTTCGCTGTAGTACTCTGCCAATTCTTTTGATCGCTCGAATCCTTTAGCAGAATCTTTTGCCCTGAAATACATCAGAGCGGTGTAATTCAATAATTCATCGATCTTACAACTTT
>CBFHHA010000005.1:40743-90655 GCA_965655625.1 Flavobacteriales bacterium
TCCACTCCATTCACGTCCACTTCTTCACCCATCAGCAACGAATACATTTTTTCTTGATTGTGTCCTGGATTTACAATAGGAACAAACTTAGCTGTCATTCCTTCATTTTGTAAATATTTGCTCAAACCTCTGTTTCCTCCTTGGATAGCTGTGGATGTAAAACACAATGGTCTATCCCATTTGTAAGCTGCCAAAATATCGACAAGTGCCAAATCTGCTTTAGTAATATACCCGCCAGACAAGGTCCACTCGATTCTATCTACCATACTATTTCTCTGGTCTTCTCTCACCAATCCACTGGCAATAGCAGCCTCTTTGTCTACATCTATGTATAGTTTATTAAAAGGAACTCTTCCGTAACCAAATTGTGCATCTCTTGGGTTTTGGTCTCTCCCATTCTTCATGTATTCTATAAATTCTCTGGCCGATATAGCTTGATTATTTGGACTAATCACAACAATATCTCTTGTACCCGCTCTATACTCTGGCTCATCCAACAAAGATTCTACCGCTTCCGCTTTGTAAGTCTTTCGTTTTAATTGATTGTAATGCCAATCGGAACTTAATAAACTATAGTTCATTACTTTCATATCCGTTCTAATTCCTTCTACCTCTTGGGCATACCAAAGAGGGAAAGTATCGTTATCTCCAAAACAAAATAAAACGGCATTCGCATCGCAACTGTTCAGGTAGTTTTTGGCAATTTCTCTTGCAAAGTATCGATCACTTCTGTCGTGATCATCCCAGTTTTGCACTCCCATAATTACGGGAGCAGACAAAGCAATTATAGTTGCCATATAGGCAAGTGCTGTTTTGCTTTTCATTGATTTGTGTAAGAACATTGGAACTACAATCATTCCTATTCCTACAACCGCCATGAAAAGGATGGAATAAGAAAACTCATGCGTTCCTCCTGAAATAGTCTCTACCAAGAAAAATAAAACTCCTGAACCCAGAGCGATTAACACTCCATTTCTAAACTGCTTCATGTCGGTTGTCATAGCCCATTTGTAGATGGCAATAACACTAAATCCTATCCAAATTGCGTAAGCATAGAAAGAAGCTGCCACGGCATAATCTCTCTCTCTGGGCTCGTAAGGTCTTGGATTCAAGTAAATCATAATGGCAAGTCCTGTAAAGAAGAACAGTAAAAATATGGAGAAAGCATCTTTTGGAGCTTTCACTATCATAAACACTAAACCAATAAGTCCTAATAGTAAAGGCAAATAATAATAGGTATTGTATGCCTCGAATTGTTGCATTGTTCTAGGAAGATCGTTTTGCGTACCTACTCTTTCTTTGTCAATAAAATTGATTCCCGAAAGCCAATTCCCTCTCGTTAGTGCACCTTTGTAAATCATTCCATCTCCTCCATAATATTCATTGTGTCCTTGAATATCATTTTGTCTACCTGCAAAGTTCCACATGAAATAACGAAAATACATCCATCCCATTTGGTAGTTTTTAAAATACCTAAAGTTTTCAGCACCTGTTGGAATATACATATCTCTGTAACCAGTTCCTTCTTTTATTTTAGGTTCTTTTGCTCTCACAGATCTATTTCCTTTGTAGTTCGACCAATTCATGTATCCTTGAATTTTGTCTTTACGCGTATCAAACATCCTTGGAAAAACAGTATACTGATTGTCGTTACCTGGAGGGTATTTTTGTTCAAATTTGTTGCCAATCACAATATATTCTTGTTCTATTTTTGCCCCTTGTACATTCACAGACTCTAGAAACTCATTCGCTTCAAATTCGGTTTGAAAAGAATACTTTTTCCCTTTAACGCTTGTTGTGTAGCCTTTGAAATATTTTTTTCCAATGACTTCGCCCGTATTTCCTTTCTGAGGTGAATTCCAATACGAACCATAAAGTAAAGGCCAGTCTCCGTACTGCTCTCTCCCAAAATAGGACATCAAAGCAGGAATAGTCTCTGGATTATTCTCATCCAATGGAGGGTTGGAATTTGACCTAACAACAATCATGGCGAATGTTGAAAATCCAATAATCAGCATGGTGAGCGATACGGTAATTGTGTGGAACAATCTTTTTCCATTTTTGTGGAAGAAATACATGCCAGCACCTAACACGCCAGCAAGTAAGAAAAAGAAAATAAATGCTCCCGAATTGAACCCCATACCTACTGAGCTGGACGCTCTTTCAAAAGAATCTGCAACCGAGAGAATAGTGGGAATAAAAATGGAATTCAAAAACCCTAAAATAACGATTGAAATCACTCCTGTTAAGAAGAATCCTTTAATTGAGAATTCATATTTTTTGAAGTAATAAACAAACCCTGCTGCAGGAATTACAAGCAAGTTTAGCATGTGAACCCCTATGGAAATACCGACCAAAAAGAAAATTAAAACTATCCATCTATCTGAAGAGACTTTTTTTGAATTCTCTTCCCACTTTAATATGCACCAAAAAGTAATGGCAGTAAAAAAGGAGGACATGGCATACACTTCTCCCTCTTCAGCAGAAAACCAAAAAGTATCACTAAACATGTAAGCAAAACCGCCAACAAGTCCGGCACCCATTATTGCTATGACAGAACCTTTCGATAACTCTTCTTCCTCTCTCAGCAATAGTTTTTTTGCCAAATGTGTTATCGTCCAAAACAAAAACAAAATAGTTAGCGCGCTTGAAAGTGCAGATAACACATTCACCATATAAGCTGCATTAGCAGGCCCGGTAAATGCCGAAATCAACCTTCCTAGCATCATAAAAGTGGGGGCCCCTGGCGGGTGACCTACTTCCAATCTATTGGATATTGAAATGTATTCACCACAATCCCAAAGACTGGTGGAAGGCTCTACTGTGCTTACAAAAACAACAGAAGCTACCAATAAAACCAATGCACCTACTAGGTTGTTTGTCTTTTTAAAATTCATATAATTGATTTTTTGTTGAGCAAATATAAAGAATAAATCACGTGATTTTAGGTACTTCGGATATAAAATATGTTAATGGAAATCGCCACCTACTTTTTAATTGAGTTCAAATAGTTATATTTGCGAGATTTTAAATGAATACACAACAAATATGTCAAATCATACTGCAGAAAGAGTTTCGGTAAACGAGATAAATAATTATGTACTCCAACGAAGTATAAAAGCCTATCTAGAAGCAAAATCTCTGGTAAAAGGAAAAACCTTAGAAATAGGAACCGGATCTGGTTATGGAATTGAAATAATCTCACCAGTTGTGGACAAATTAACCACAGTTGATCAGTTTATTTGCGACATTGATTTTAGTCATTTCAATAATGTTGAGTTCATTAAAATGACGGTGCCAAAACTAAATTTTCCTGATGAATCTTTTGATGCTGTATTTTCTTTTCAAGTAATTGAACACATCGAAGATGACAAAGAGTTTTTGAGCGAAATAAGTCGTGTACTGAAACCAGGTGGTGTTTTTATTTGTACTACTCCCAACATAAAAACCTCCTTGAGCAGAAACCCATGGCATGTGAGAGAATATACAAGTGAAGAATTAAATCATCTAATGTTAAATTATTTCTCCAGTGTTGATACAAAAGGGGTGTTTTGCGGTGAGAAAGCATTTGAATATTACCTGGAAAACAAAAAAAATGTAAATCGCATAATGCGATTCGATATTTTTAATTTGCAATACCGATTGCCAAGAAAATCTTTGCAATGGATTTTCGATTTTCTTAACGACAGAAATAGAAAAAAAATGCACAAAGAAAATAATTCTATTTCAGCAAATATGACCCCAGAGGATTATTTCTTAAAAGAAGTGGCAGACGATTGCATTGATTTGTTTTATGTTGGAACCAAATAAGCTACGGTATTGCTCCGTGTAACTCTCTCTTTTCTTGTTTTTTCCAATGTGTGGGTTTCTTTGGGAGCAAGTTGCCTCACCCTGCTCACATTCAAGCTTTTTGAAATCAAGCCGGATTTCAACTTTCTGTTTTTCGTCTTTTTTTCTACGTTGTTCTCGTACAACTTTCAGCGTATTTCCCGTCTTTCCGCGCTGCAAGAACTTGCTCCTTCGCTTTGGATAAATTCTCACGTCAGAGAATCAAAAACAATCCTGATTCTTTCCGCTTTCGGAGCTTTGTATTTCAATCCGATAGTTGAACACCCCTATTCTCTTGTTCCTTTATCTTTATTGGCAATTATTTCATTTGCCTATTCGTACAAAAAACTGCGGAACATCCCCTTTCTTAAAATCTTTTTGATTGCCGGGAGCTGGAGCGTTTTGTGCGGACTTATGCCCTATCATTTCAGTCCATCGTGGCAAAAATTGGGTTTTATTCAAAGTTTTTCCTGGCTATTTTTTTACATCCTTGCCATCACTATTCCTTTTGACATAAGAGACTTACCGATTGACAAATCCTCAACCAAAACATTTCCTCAGTTGTTGGGAATCAGAGTAAGTAAATGGATGGCACTACTTTTTCTTTTAGTCTCATTCATTTGCCTTGCTACATTTGTCTCACTACTCACATTGAGCCTTTTTTTGGTCAGTTTTATTTTGGCCGGAGTGCTCATCGTTTCTTCCTCAACCACCAAAAAACCGCTTTATTTTGGATTGTTGGTAGATGGCCACATAATTCTTCAATTTCTGATGGTTTATTTTCTCGGTTAGAATGAAATAGTTAAATTTAGCCCCTATTCAATTCACATTTATGAAAAAATCAGCCTTATTCTTGATGAGCATTTTAACAGGATTTTCTTCCTGGTCACAAGAAGAAAACTCAAAAGATATTGGTCAAATTCACGGAAACGTGCAAACCGATGTGCAATATTACAATGAGGATTCGCTGATTGGTGCACCAATTGTACCAGAAAAAACATTAATGAATGGGTTTGCAAACATTAATTACACGAGAGGGAATTTTGCTGCTGGTATAAGGTATGAATCATACTTAAACGCCCTCCAAGGATTTCCAACAGGATACAGAGGTTCTGGTATCACATACAAATACGCTACCTACACAATGGATAACCTAGAAGTTACTGCTGGAAACTATTACGAGCAATTTGGTAGCGGAATGATTTTTAGAGCTTACGAAGAAAGGCAACTTGGGTACGACAATGCCATGGATGGTTTCAGATTGAAATACAAACCTTATCGTGGAGTTTACCTAAAAGGTATTTACGGAAAACAACGGATATTCTTTACCACAGGAGCAGGAATAGTAAGAGGAGTAGATGGAGAAGTGGTCATCAATGAACTGTCAGACTCTCTTGAAATGAATATGAAAACAAGGATTGTCTTGGGAGGAAGTTTTGTGAGCAAGTACCAAGAAGACGACAATCAAGCTTTCATTCTTCCTGAAAACGTAGGCGCTTTTGCTGGTAGATTAAATTTATACCGCGGAGGATTTTCATTGGCAACAGAATACGTTGAGAAGATCAATGACCCTTCGGCAGACAACAATTTTATTTATAAAAAAGGGCAAGCATTACTCATAAATACAGCCTATTCTCAGCGTGGATTTGGAGCTTCATTCAGTGCCAAAAAAATTGACAACATGAGCTTTCGGTCTGATAGAAATGAAGGACAGACCAATTTATTTATGAATTATCTTCCTTCTACCTCCAAGCAACACACTTATAATTTGCCGGCAACTTTATATCCCTACGCGGTTCAACCCAACGGAGAAATTGCTCTTGAAGGAGATGTTTCGTACAAATTGGCAAGAAAAAGAAAGAAGAAAATACAAATGGGAGGAACAGACGAGTACAAGAAGCCGTTTAATTTAAGAAAATACGCCACCGAAATTTCTGTAAATTGGTCTGCGGCATTTGCTCCAGACACCACAAATATCCGAAACGACTCTTTGAGACAAGGATACACAACCAAATTTTTTACACCGAGTAACCGAGTGTATTTTAGCGACTTTAATGTAGAGGTTAAAAGAAAACTAACAAAAGACTTAAAGTTTGTTTACTCCTTCTTCAATATGAGATACGACAAAGACATCATAGAAGGTAAAACAGGAACAGGTGTTGTCAATGCTCGAATTCATGTTTTGGATGTAACCTACAACATCAATGATGAAAATACCATCCGGGTAGAAGCTCAACATTTGGGTGTAAATAAGAAAAGTAACTTTTACGAAGACCAAGGAAACTGGGCAACAGCGCTAGTAGAATATACGATTTCTCCAAGTTGGTTTTTTGCGGTATTGGATCAATTTAATTATGGCAACAAAGAATCAGAAAAACGAATCCATTATCTCTTTGGTTCGGTAGGATACATTCACAATGCGAATAGATTTTCAATTAGCTACGGGAGACAAAGAGCCGGAATTTTCTGTGTGGGAGGAGTTTGTCGAGTTGTACCAGCTTCTAATGGATTGACGTTTTCGATGACCAGTACTTTCTAATTCATTTTTTTGTATTTTTAATAACGCCAAGATTTATATCATGAAAAATTTTACCCTAATACTATTCATTCTTGCTCTAGTAGGATGTGACAAAGTAGAAGACCCACGACCCGTTGTACAAGGTAATGCAGATGGAAT
Organism: Flavobacteriales bacterium; assembly: GCA_965655625.1. Taxonomy (GTDB): domain Bacteria; phylum Bacteroidota; class Bacteroidia; order Flavobacteriales_D; family CAJJDF01; genus CAJJDF01. Next base: position 47,249 of record CBFHHA010000005.1, read on the forward strand.
TTGTCCGGTTCCTACTTTTGCTCCAAACTCAGAGACAACAAGGGGCATACTGATTGAAGATTTTACAGGTCACTATTGTAACAATTGTCCGGGAATTGCTCATTCTATTGACACGATAAAATCAAATATTGGAAAACAAATAATTCCGATTGGCTTGCATGTAACCGATCAATTTGCGGCACCTGTATCCGCTAAAGCCCCCAAGTTTCAGACCGACTTTAGAACGGATGGAGGATTAGATATTTACAATGATTTAATTCCTGGCGCAGGATTACCAGCCGTTGTCTTAAATAGAAAAGATGGATTTACTTTGACTCCAGGAAGATTGAACATTTACAACTCGAACCTCTCTTCAGATATTCGCTCTTTTTTAAGCAACACACCTAAAATCAGGCTCCAAACAAACTCTACATTTGATCCTTCTACAAACAGAGTTTGTGCTTATGCTGAAGTAGAAATACTTAATCCTTTAGCAAACGATCACAGCATTGTGTTTTATTTGTTAGAAGATAGCATTGTAGACTGGCAATTGTATAACGGAAACGGAGGAAATCCAGTGTATGGCGGAGCGGGAGAAATCCCTAATTACGTTCACAAGCATGTTTTGAGAAAATGCATGAATGGCTGGGAAGGAACAAAAATAATAACGGGCGGTTCGGTTTCTGTTGGCGACAAAATTATTGAAGGGTCTACTTTTGTGGTTACCGATGGAACCTGGAGAACCAATCACCTAGAAATTGTGGCTTTTGTTTATAACAATGTCACAAACGAAGTGATTCAGGCCTATTCTGAAAAGCTCTAAGCTCACTTTCCTAATATGACTGCACGGTTGTCGGACACGTGACCAACGGGAATATTAAAGTAAATTGGGAAATTGTAATTTTTTGTACAATTCTCTATTATTTCAAGTACCGTGTACCCAAATCCATCCTCATTGATATTCGTAAATTGACCCACCAACAAGCCTTTAAGCTTTTTCAATTTACCTGCCTTGTTTAATGCATGCATCATTCTATCAATGTTGTAAGCATATTCACCAATATCTTCAATTAGTAGTACTTTATTATCAGTGTTTAAATCAGAATTAGTCCCTAATAAGCTATACATAATAGTTAGGTTCCCTCCTACAATTTCTTCATCTGAAAATGCCGAATCAAAGTGATATTGAGCATCAAACAAAGCTCGATGAAGCGAATTCATGACAAATTCAGGAGTTGAATCGTAGCTATTTGGCATGGGAGCATGCAAAGAGGCAATACCCAATTTATTCAGCTCATTATGCAATACCGTTACATCGCTAAAGCCAACTACCCATTTAGGATTTTTCTTGAATTTTGAAAAATCCAATTGGTCAATGATTCTTACCAAACCATAACCGCCTCTTGCGCAGAATATGGCTTTTATCTCCTTGTCATCCAAGGCTTCTTGCAAATCAGACAATCGCTCCTCGTCAGTTCCAGCCAACTTAAAATGGGAACTAAAAGCATGGTTTGAAAACCGTACTTTTAATCCCCAGTTAGTTAAAATTTCAGCTGATTTTTTGATGCGTTCCTCCTCCACTCTTCCCGAAGGAGAGAGAATTATTACAGAGTCACCTTGGGCTAAAGATTGAGGTTTCATAAATTTAAATTAGGCTCTAATTTACGAAACTATTCAAAAACCTTAATCTTCGTCACTTAAGCCTTCTAAATCATCCGATAGGTCATCAGAGAAGTCTGAATCCAAATCCTCTTCGTCTTCATCTTCATCGATTTCAAAATCGTCCATTCTATCTTCTAGTTTCTGGCTTACCTTCACAAGATAGCAGGTATCTTCTGTTTTCAATTCAACAGCTTCTACTCTTTCACCCTTTGCATTAGTAAAAGTAATAATGTCTCTGTTGTTGTACCCGTTTGGATATTTTTCGACCAATTTTTGAAGAATCTCTTCTGGTATTTTAATGTAATCTACAATTACTCTTTTCATTGCTTCGAGAAGTTTGTTTTGGGTGTTTTTAAATTCTGGCTAATATTAGTAAAAAATTCTATTTGAAAACTATTTTTCTGTCATTAAAGTTTCAATAAATAAGCAAAGATTAATGGAGCTACAATCGTTGCATCGCTTTCTACGATGAACTTTGGGGTATCCATGTCCAATTTTCCCCAGGTAATTTTTTCGTTAGGCACTGCACCTGAGTAACTTCCGTAACTAGTGGTGGAATCAGATATCTGACAGAAGTAACTCCAGAAGGGTGTATCGGTTCTTTCCATGTCTTGGTACAACATGGGCACAACGCAAATCGGAAAATCTCCCGCAATTCCTCCCCCAATTTGAAAAAAACCGATGCCATTCTCTGAGTTATCTGTGTACCAATCTGCTAAGAAAGTCATGTATTCAATCCCAGATTTCATGGTAGATGCTTTCAATTCTCCCTTCATTACATAGGATGCGAAAATATTGCCCATGGTAGAATCTTCCCAACCAGGAACTACAATTGGCAAGTTTTTTTCGGCAGCTGCATACATCCAAGAGTTGTTGATGTCTATCTCGTAATACTCCTCCAAAACACCAGAAAGAAGCATTTTGTACATAAACTCGTGAGGAAAATATCGCTCTCCTGCGTCTTCTGCTTCCTTCCAAATCTTGAAAATGTGTTTTTGTAATCTTCTGAAAGCTTCCTCTTCGGGGATACAAGTGTCAGTCACACGGTTCAATCCCTTTTCCAATAAGTCCCATTCATCTTGCGGAGTGAGATCCCGATAATTGGGCACTCTTTTGTAGTGAGAGTGAGCCACCAAATTCATAATGTCTTCCTCCAAGTTTGCTCCTGTACAAGAGATAATGTGTACTTTATCTTGCCGAATCATCTCCGCAAAAATCTTCCCAATTTCTGCCGTACTCATTGCTCCAGCAAGAGAAACAAGCATTTTAGACCCTTGTTCAAGTTGAGCCTCGTATCCTTTTGCTGCATCCACCAAGGCAGCTGAGTTAAAATGTAAAAAGTGGTTTTCTATAAAGTTTGTAATTGTCATTGTTAACTAAATCTTTCTATTAATAATTGTATAATTTCTACCGCAATAAGGGCGATAATAATCCACTCTAAGTTGGAACTGTGTTTGTGATTCAGAATGTCTCTGAATAAATCTAAGTTTTCTTTTACGATATCAAATCCGTGCTGAATTCCTCTATGTCTATTTAATACTTCCAGCTCTTTTCTTAGTTTGGAGTCAATTTCTGCCAATTCTGCATCGCTCCAGGCCAAATCTGAGGTTTCAAATATGTAAAGGTTCTCCGCCATCCGATTTTTCAATCCCATGGTTTTGCCTACAAATTTCCTCAACTTTATTCTTGTTGCCTTCACATTTCCAGACAATTCAAGTTGGTTGGAAATCTCTCTCGTTTTTTCCAATAGTTCATTCACCTTTAATTGATAAAAATCTAAAGCAACCGCCTGCCCCAAATTGAACAAAATAATGTGAAGAATATCGACAGAAAGTGTGGGTGTGAATATAGTGTTCACATCCAACGAAAAACTCTTGTCTTGACCAACAATAAGATTAAAATCTTCTTCCGGAAATTCTGATTTAGGCATCACATTTGGGTTCAAAGTGTCCAATACTTCCTCTATTTCCGACTCCATAAATCCAGCAAAAACTACACTTCCATACTCTTTTATGTAGCAAAACTTATCTTTTTTATTTTTCAATAACAAAAAGACTGAATCACTTTTTATCACCTCAAAATCTAAGGCTTTTTGAACAGCCTGTAAGTTTAGTTTCTCACCCAAGTGATAACCAATGATGTGGAGGTTGGATACGTTAATCATGTTGAGTATTGAATTTGTTATTCTTACCGATAGGCACAAAAGTAGTAGCGGGATTTTCCTCTATATTTTCGTCAGATTTGTTCAATTCGAATTTGTAAGTTAGTAACTTGTAATACAACTTGGCCGCTAAAAAATCGGATGATTTTTCAATCTCATTTGGGCACAACTCTACAATATCAAAACCAACAACATTTTTCTGTTCAAACACTTTTTTAAAAAACGCCAACGATTCGTACCACATTAAACCTCCAGGTTCTGGAGTTCCAGTTGCTGGACAAATTGAAGGATCAAAACCATCTAAATCAATGGTGATGTATACATTATCCGTCATTAATTCGATTGCTGCATCCATCCAGAACTCATCTTGTGCCATCTCATGCGCAAAAAACACGTTATCCAAATTCATCACTCGTTTTTCGGCCACATCCATGCTTCTAATCCCTACCTGAATAAGGTTGGTAGTTTCATTTGCTTCGTAAAGCGCGCAAGCATGATTACAAGTAGAACCTTCGTACTCCTTTCTCAAATCTGCATGTGCATCAATCTGAAGAACCGATAGGTTTTTAAAGACTTCATTGTGTGCTCGTATTGCCCCAATGGAAATAGAGTGTTCACCCCCAAAAGTGGTGACAAATTTATCTTTTAGAATGTATTCTTTGGTTAGTTTATACACCGCCTCGGTCATGGATTCGGGCGAAGCGTTTTCGGTTATGGCAGCAGGCATATAAACTCCTTGTTTATAGACCTCCGACCTTGTTTCGATGTCATACAACTCCATATTTTCAGAAGCATGTAAAAATGCCTGAGGACCTCTATCTGCTCCTTTCTGCCAAGTACTTGTTCCGTCATATGGAACAGTTGACAACACTATGTTTGCCTTTTCTATTGTTGCGAATTCTGTTGGAATTCCTGCATATGTCTTTTTCATTTTTTGTTGTTGTTATACTATTTGGTATTCTCGTTTTATCTCAACCCCACCTTCCCCACGGGAAGGAGAATTCTCACAAAAAATATTTTCAGAGAATTTGAAGTCCCTTTCCCTTTGGGAAGGGTCAGGGATGGGAATTAAGTATAGCCCAAAATATTTAGGAACTGTTCTTGAGTCTGTTGTTCATTGAATACTTTCGTTTCCAACTCTCCTCTTTCATTTTTTGAGATAATAAGATGTTTTGGATGAGGAATAAGGCAGTGTTGTAATCCGCCATACCCACCAACTGACTCCTGATAGGCTCCCGTATTAAAGAAACCAATATAGAGAGGTTTTTCTTTGTGGTATTTTGGTAAATAAATAGCATTGACATGCTGCTCTGAATTGTAATAATCATCGCTATCACAAGTCAACCCTCCTAACAACACTCTTTCGTATTCATCGTTCCATCTATTGATAGGGAGCATAATAAATCGCTTGTTTATCGACCATGAATCTGGCAACGTTGTCATGAATGAAGAATTTATCAAATTCCACTTCTCTCTATCATTTTGTTGTTTCTGGTAAAGCACTTCATAAATGACACCAGCACTTTCTCCTACAGTAAAAGAGCCAAACTCAGTAAATAAGTTAGGAACCTCTACATCCGCATCCTCGCAAGTCTCTTTAATTATTCTAACGATTTCGCTAATCAGGTAGGCATAATCATAATCAAAACCCAGAGAGTTCTTTATCGGAAACCCTCCCCCAATATTCAGTGAATCTAATGTTGGACAAATTTTCTTTAAATCAACGTACACCTTCAGACATTTCGTTAGTTCGTTCCAGTAATAAGCGTTATCTCTTATTCCTGTATTGATGAAAAAATGTAACATTTTGAGGTTTACCTTTTCACTTTGTGCAATTTCATTTTTATAATATTTTAAAATATTTTTGTAGCCAATTCCAAGTCTAGAAGTATAAAACTCGAACTTTGGTTCCTCTTCACTTGCTATTCTGATTCCAACATTCATGGTTCCGTTTACCCCCTCGGACAACAATTGAAGTTCCTCGTAATTATCTATGATTGGGATGCAATTTGAGAAACCCATGTTGATGATTCTCGTAATGTTTTCCACATATTGCGCTCTTTTAAAGCCATTACAAATGATATAATTATATTTGGTAAGCATACCTTTTTCATACAGTGATTCCACTATATTAATATCAAAGGCAGAAGAAGTTTCAATGTGAGTTTCGTTTTTTAGAACTTCATTCAAAACATGCGAAAAGTGAGAACTTTTTGTACAATAACAGTAGTTATATTGAGCCTTATATTGGTGCTTTTCAAAAGCGGCTGCAAACCAATCTTTGGCTCTTTGTATGTTTTCCGAAATCTTTGGAAGATAACTAAACTTAAGTGGAGTTCCGTGCTCCCTAATTAATTCAGAAAGATTTATCCCATGCCAAGAAAGCTGATTGTTATTTACAGCAAATTCTTCTTGTGGAAAATCAAATGTTTGGTCGATTAAATCTGTATATTTTGTATTCATTTTGTTTGATATAGATAGTTTTTGGGCATATCATCCCTATTGATCTCCTACTTCTTTTCAGAGAAATTAATTTACCGAGATTCCGGTTCTATCTATACACGAATTACCACACTCACAGGAAGCAGTGCGTAAGGGGACAACCCAATAGAGCTTGCTTTTTCAGCAATCGAAGAAATATCCTTTATTCTTTTGTTGGGTTTCCAAAACCCATTTTCTATTTTATTTCTTCGTTCAAATAGAAAATCAAAAGTCTTTAATAAGTTCAACTTTTATTAAAATTTTGCTAAATGTAGATAAAAAAATGACACGCAAAACTTTTTTTTCAAAAAAGTGAATTATTTTTTTTAGCACTAGTGAATTTTAAGTGTAAGCATCTATCTCTCATAATCATAGCCAGTAAAGGAACTAACTAAAACCAAAAAAGCGCTCTCAAATGCTTGAGAACGCTTTTAAAATTTATCTGAGTAACTTTTTATAGTCCTAACAAAACTTCAACTGGGTCTTTTGCTCCAAACAACATTCTTTCAGGATTTTCGAGCATTTCTTTTACTTTTACCAAGAATCCTACGGATTCTTTCCCATCAATAATTCGGTGATCATAAGAAAGAGCTACATACATAATCGGTCTCACCACAATTTCTCCGTCTACTACAACAGCTCTCTCCACAATGTTGTGCATTCCTAAAATTGCTGATTGTGGTGGGTTGATGATTGGAGTAGAAAGCATAGAACCAAAAACACCACCGTTGGTAATAGTAAATGTTCCTCCCTGCATTTCATCAATGGAAATTTTCCCATCTCTCGCCTTGATAGCCAGCCTCTTTATTTCGGCTTCTATTTCGGCCAAACTCATGGTTTCAGCGTTTCTTACAATTGGAACCATCAAGCCTTTAGGAGAAGATACGGCAATACCAATATCTGCATAATTATGAAGTACCATTTCTTTTCCGTCAATCATTCCATTTACTGCGGGATAATGATTCAATGCTTCGGTTACGGCTTTCGTAAAGAACGACATAAAACCAAGACTTGTCCCCAATTGTTCTTTGAACTTCATTTTATACTTATTCCGAATGTCCATAATTGGCTTCATATCCACCTCATTGAAAGTAGTCAGCATAGCTGTTTCGTTCTTCACAGAAACTAATCTTTCTGCCACTTTTCTTCGAAGCATACTCATTTTCACACGTTCCTTGTCTCTTGTTCCTCCCCATCCGCTTGCGTTGTCAGTGGCAAAACCAGCAGACATAGCTGCAATCACATCTTGCTTCATGACTCTTCCGTCTTTTCCAGTTCCGGTCACTTTAGAAATCCCATTTTCGTCCATCAATTTCTTTGCCGAAACAGAAGGAACATCTTTCGCATAGGTTTCCTTGGCAGGAGTTTCAGCATTCACAGGATTAGGATTAGGCGCTGCTGCCTCTTCTTTTTTCTCCTCTTTCTTAGGTTCTTCTTTTGGAGCGGAACTCCCTGCCGGTCTTTCAGCTTTTGTGTCTATCAAACACACCACAGCTCCTACTGCAACCGTATCACCTTCTTCGGCTTTCAATGTAATAATACCTGATTCTTCTGCCGGTAATTCAAGGGTAGCTTTGTCCGAGTCAACCTCAGCAATAGCCTGATCTTTTTCTACCCAATCGCCAGTTTCAACTAGCCATTCTGCAATTTCAACTTCCGATATTGACTCGCCTGGTGAAGGCACTTTCATTTCTAACATATTCTTATGTTTTTACTATTCTTTTATTCCGTTTCTTTATCTTCCTGAACTGAATTCAGGGTTTCACAGGGAATATTTCAAGAGAATTATTCCTCTGAATTGTGATGTTTGAATAAATTCAGTATCACACTATATCTTATACTCTATTTTATCTCAAATAATTTAGTTATTAGAGCTTGATGTCTCAATTTGGAGGCGATTGGCGATCCACTTGCTGGAGAACCAGATTCTGGTCTTGACACCACATCTAATCTTACATCAAAGTTTCTTGTTTTACCCATGATAAATGACCAAGCCCCCATATTTTCAGGCTCTTCTTGCAACCAAACAAATTTCTTATCTGATCCGTATTTCTTAATTAATTCTTGCATTTGAGCCTCTGGGAATGGGTATATCTGCTCCAATCTAATTAATGCAATATGATCACCTTTACCTTGCGCTTCCATTTGTTCCAGTACATCGTAATATATTTTACCTGAACAGAAAGCAACGGTTTTCACGGTTTTCTTGTCTACTCTTGTATCATCTAACACTTCTTGAAAACCACCTTTAGCCAATTCATCCAATGTGGAAACTGCTTTTGGGTACCTCAGTAATTTCTTTGGGGTAAATACAATCAGAGGTTTTCTGAAATTTCTCTTAATTTGCCTTCTCAACAAATGGTAATGATTTGCTGGAGTTGTACAGTTAGCTATTTGTATATTATTGTCGGCACATTGCTGCAAGAATCTCTCCATCCTTCCACTTGAATGTTCACTTCCCATATCTTCGTATCCGTGTGGCAACAACATAACCAAACCATTACTCACTCCCCACTTTTCTTCAGCTGCCACGATAAATTGGTCTATCATGATTTGTGCACCATTGAAGAAATCTCCAAATTGTGCTTCCCAAATTGTCAAACCTTTTGGAACAGCAAATGAGTAGCCATATTCAAAACCAAGTACTCCGTATTCAGAAAGCAAAGAATTGTAAATTGTAAAATTTGCTTGTTTATCACTCAAATTATTTAATGTAACAACCTCTTCCTCGGCATCTTCGGTAATTACTACTGCATGCCTATGAGAAAAAGTTCCTCTTTCTACATCTTGACCAGAAATTCTAACCGGATGACCTTCCTGCAGCAGTGTTGCATAAGCTAACATTTCTGCACTTCCCCAATCTAAGTTGTCAGATTGAATCATTTCATTTCGATCTTTCATCAACTTAACAATCTTTCTGAAATATTTCTTTCCTTCGGGTAAAGTGGTAATTTTACTACCCAGGTCAAGTAATTGTTTCTTGTCTACTTTTGTATTTACCTCGGAAAATAATTCGTCTCCTTTGGCGAACTTAAAATCTTCCCAAGTTCTATTAAGAAAATGTTTAACCGTAGCTTTTTTGATTTGCTTAGAAGCACCAAAATCATCCTCTAACACCTCGTGGAACTTATTTTTCAATTCCTCCGCCTCTGCCTCAGTAATTACTTTATCAGAAAGCAATTTATCTAAGTAAATTTCTCTTGGATTTGGGTGTTTGGCAATTGCTTTGTACAATGTGGGCTGGGTAAACTTCGGCTCGTCACCTTCATTGTGTCCATATTTTCTATAACACAACAGATCAATAAACACGTCCTTCTTGAATGTTTGTCTGTACTCTAGAGCAATTGTCATTGCTTGAACAACAGCTTCTACATCATCTCCATTTACATGAAAAACTGGGGCTAGGGTGGTTTTCGCTATATCGGTGCAATATGTACTAGAACGAGCATCTAAATAGTTTGTGGTAAAACCTACTTGGTTATTGATCACAATATGCACAGAACCTCCAGTTCTGTATCCATCCAATTGCGCCATTTGCAACACTTCGTATACAATACCTTGTCCTGCAACAGCTGCATCTCCGTGAATCACAATTGGAATAATTTTCCCTTCGTCTTTTAAATATTTGTCAATTTTTCCTCTTGTAATACCCTGAACTACTGGAGCTACTGCCTCCAAGTGAGAAGGGTTTGGGGAAAGTGTTAAGTGAACCTCATTGCCGTTGTCTGTTTCGATGTCGCAAGACCATCCGAGGTGGTACTTCACATCTCCACTAAAATTTTCGTCTTCGTAATCTTTCCCTTCAAACTCACTGAAAATCTTTTCCATGGGTTTGTTGAAAATATTGGCCAAAACATTCAATCTACCTCTGTGGGCCATCCCCATAACAAACTCCTTAATTCCCATTTCTGCACCTCTCTCTATCAATGCATCCAAAGCCGGGATTAGGGATTCACCACCTTCAATTGAAAATCTTTTCTGTCCAACAAACTTTTTTTGTAGAAAGTTTTCGAATTCAGTTGACTGATTTAATTTATGTAGAATGTGCTTTTTATCCTCTTTAGAAAACTTAGGTCTATTTGTTATTTCAATTTTATCTCTTAACCAGGTTAATCTTTTTTCGGAGCGAATGTACATGTATTCAATCCCTATGGATTGGCAATAAGTTTGCTCTAAATGATCGATAATTGTGGCTAACGTTGCAGCTCCAATTCCAATTTGTCCTCCAGCCTGAAACACCTCAGTTAAATCAGCATCGACAAGGCCATAATTAGCCAACTCTAAAGAAGGAGAATATTTCCTTCTTTCTCTTACTGGGTTTGTTTTTGTAAATAAATGACCCCTTTGGCGGTAATCCTCAATGAGAGTTATTACTTTGAATTCCTTGCTTGTTATTCCTGTGGAATGGCCCTCAGCATGTTCATAATTGGCTTTTTGGAATTCAAATCCTTCGAAAAAGCGGGCCCAGCCTGTTTCTACTGATGAAGGATCTTGTTTGTATTTCTTGTAAAGGTCTTCGAATGCGTTCACATCACCGTTACTTAGAAAAGAAAATTTGTCCATATTTTTATTGCAAATTCATTAACGTAAGGGCGTACATCTACACCTTTTTTCTTTGGAAATATAAAGATGCCATTTTTTTCTTGTACACGAAAGTTTTGGAACTTTTTTTATTAGATTACTCTCTTTTTTAACCAAAAATAATGACTACTTTAGTCCCCATCACTTTTCCATTTTCTTTCATTTCAAATGGGCCTTCTATTGAAATTTCTCTTTCAATTACCTTTTGAAGAAGTTCTATTCGATTGGCGGCTATTTTCATTCCTTTCGAAGTATGCTCATTTTGCTCAAGAGATTTGTTTTTAAGACTGGTAGAAATTCCGATGCCGTTGTCGCAAATTTCAAAAATAGTTTTAGCCCCCCTTTTCATAATATCAATTCTAATTTCACCTGGTTTATCCATCGGCAATACACCGTGCCAAATGCTGTTCTCAACGAAAGGCTGCATAAACATTGCCGGCACTTTAGTGAGCTCTGTTTCCACCTTTTCATCTATATTGATTTGGTACGTAAACTTCTCTTTGAAGCGCATATTTTCGAGAGATAAATACAACGACAATCTCTCAATTTCTTCAGATAAGGGAATCAAATTATCTTCGGCAGAGGAACTGTCCAAGTTATTTCTAATTAGTTTAGAAAAATTGGACAAATATCGATTGGCCGATAGTTTATCCTCTTTGTTGATGTAAAACTGAATGGAATTGAGCGAATTAAAAATAAAATGCCTGTTCATACTAGCGTTGAGTGATTGCTGCTCTAGTTTAATCAACTTGTTTTTATAATTCAGCAACTCCACTTCTCGCTCTTTTCTGATTGCTTGTCTTCTTCTTATTAAGAAAAAATAAACTACCAAGGCGAACAGCACAATTGTGGTAATTCGAAACCACCAAGTGAGCCAAAACGGAGCTTTTATCACAAAACTAACTTCCTCTATGTTGCTCCAAGTAGTGCCGTTTAAGGTCGATTTCACTTTGAATGTGTAGCTTCCATGAGGCAAGCTAGGATACCTCGAAAAACTCGTAGATTCCATTGGCGACCATGTTTCATCAAACCCTTCTAAATAGTACGAATATTTCATTCGTTCGGGATCCTGAAAATAATTAGAATGGTAATAGAACGTGAAGGTGTTTTTCTTATAACCAAAAGTTAGATTTTTATTGTCTCTGAAAGTAGAAAGCCACTCTTTCTTGCCAAAAAGAAGTTTTACGCTCGTTAAATGAAGTGTTGGCGCAAGCGTTAAATCACTTTTTACTTTCGATCCTTTGTACACGTTTATCCCCTCGCTTGTGCCCATCCAAATATTGTCTTTGGAATCCTGAAAAACTGCGTTCAGATTTGTCTCCATTCCTATCAATCCATTATTAATCGTGTAGGAAGACACCTCTTTCTCTTCACGCAAAAAAGTGGAAGCACTCAATGAATAAACACCCTTGTTTGTTCCAATCCAAAGTATGGATTCTCTATCGATTTTTAAAAAATTAATTGCAGCCCTTCTCAATGCTGAGATAATCTCAATTCTTTTAAAATGCCTACCGTCATAATACACTAGGCCTTCGTCTGTCCCAATCCACAATTTGTTTCCAAACGATTGGATGGCATAAATAGTCGTGCCGAGGAGTAATGAGTCGCTCACCAATGAGGTTTTAAACCCATCGTAACGCACCAATCCATCACTCGTTCCAAACCAATAAATCCCGTCTTGAGTTGAGCCAATTGCACGTGTATTTCGGTAAGGATAATCATCCAAAATGTAAAATTTCTTATTTCTAAAATATGCCACTCCATCTTTTGTACCTATCCACATTACCTCGGGTACCTCCTGAAAAATTGATTGAATCTTATTGGCGGGCAAGCCTTCTTTTTGTGTGAAAGTTTTAAATGTATTTCCTGTTAGCAGAGCCAATCCTTGTGAAGTCCCAAACCACATTTTGTTCGTCAAATCTTTGTGGATTACCCAACAATTATTATTGGGAAAATTGGTTTTTCGTGCATTGAAGGATTCCACTCGATTCTTACTTATCCGACTAACTCCCTCGCCCAGAGAACCAAGCCAAATACCTCCTGAATTATCTTCGCAAATAGAAATAACTAAATCGCTCGGCAAGCCTTTTTCTTTGGCAAGAAACTTAAACTCTTTATTAGCAAATTTCATTAGTCCTTTGCCGTTCGTACCAATCCAAATGATTCCTTCGATATCTTGAAAGACAACCTGAGCAATCGATTCGAACCCATTTTCGAGTGAGTAATTCTCAACCCCTCTTTCTTTGTTTATTTCGGACAAGGCAGAATTAGATGTAACCCAAACCGTTCCTGAATTATCAACCATCAAACTGGTAGAAAAATTATTGAGCAACCCAGAGTTTTTTTGATTGATTTCAAATTGAGCATTTTTTTCGAAATAACACACTCCGTTTTCGGAGGTAGCCAACCATAATTCTCCTTTTTGAGTAACTCCTACTCCTGTGAAATCATATTTCCAAGGAAGCACGACTTGGGTTATTTCATTATTCCACAATTGAAAAAGTCCTTGGCTTGTAGCGATTAACAATTTATAATCTTCCAAAAAAACCGCTCGCACTTTTACATTCTCAAGAGGTTTTTTGTGTATTCGGACCAACTTAATTTCTTCTTCTAGCCTATCAAAAACATAAATACCGCCCGACTCTGTGGAAATAATTACTTTCTGTTTTTGATGGGAAACATCGATTATCTCTTGGTTTACAAATAAATCGTTGTGAACGAATGGAAAAATAGAATCCGTTGTCAGAATAGATATACCAGCAGAAGTTACTGCCCAAACATGGTCCTGATTGTCAATAGAGATGGAATAAATTCGATTTGATAACAACCCATCTTTTTGATAAAAATTTTGAAAAGTCTTTCCATTGAATTTACTCAATCCGTCAAGGGTAGCAATCCAGATATATTTCTTTTTATCTTGAGCAATATCATTAACTTGGCTTTGGGCCAAACCTTCCTTGGTGGAATAACTCAAAAACGTAAACTTTTGACAAAGCACTGAATTGCCAAGTAAAAACAAACAAATTATGAATGTAAATCTTTTCAACTTTTCGCTTTTATAGAGGTGAAGGAATACAGCAGCATACCAAAAAAGACAAAGAAAACCACTCCGGCTTGCCTCTCTAACATAGATTCAACCATTCCGAATAACAGGAAAAGAATGGAAAAAATTGTGAGTAAAAAATTATTTGTTTGTCTTGCCTTTTGAAACATCAGAAAAAATAGAATGAGCAGCAACCCAATTCCGGGAACACCCGAGGCTGCCCACGTTTGTAAAAATTCTTGGTGAGAGTCATACCCTCTTTCTGAATACAGCAAATAACCTTTTTCGTTGTACTTATTCAATAATTCATCCCTTATGTCACCTATTCCCACCCCAAATAATGGATTTTCTCCAATTATTTCAGTCGTTACGCTCCACACATCTAATCTAGTTTGTGAACTACTGTATTTCCCATTGCCATTTGTCATTGCTGAGAAAGCGGCTTCGAATCTCTGTTTGAGTGGAGTTTGCGTAATTACTATCACCCCACTAAAAGTACCTAGCAAAAACACAAGAATTGCTCGTGTAACTTGTTTACTTTCTTTGATATAAAACAACAAAAGTAGGCATGAATTTACGGCCAATGCTAGAATTCCGAACTTAGAAGAAAGCATGAAAATAAAGAGCGCCATCAACCCGAGAAGGAAGGCACTTATGAGTTTTCTCGTGAAACTCAACTGATTTTTTATTAGGTTGAGGCCTACATATGCAATTAAGATATTATAAAAAAAAGAGGCGTAAGCAGGGTGAACAAAACTTCCTTCTTTAAAAAAACCAACTCCCAACTCTGTGTAAAAAAATGAAGTTAGGGACTGGGTAGATTGGTAATGAATTCCCGCATCAATGAACGAAACTACTATATATGCTAAGCCCGAATAAAGTAAAATAGGCAATAGTTTTTTTTGGTTGGTTGAGTTTTCCAACAAAATAGGTAAGAAAAAAGGAAAAACAAAAAAGGAAAACTTAGTTTCTAAGGTCCTTAAGCCTTCAGGTAAATTCTGAGAATAAACAAGACTGATGGTTAAAATTAAAAAGTAACCAATCATAGCAACTCCAAGTTTGTTTTTGAGTACTTTACCGACTTGCTTGTAATAGGAGCGATCTACAAGCAGGGTGAGAAAACATGCGGCTATAATAACCGTTTGTAGCTGAGGGAAAAAGAAAAACCCAACCACAAAAAACCATAAAAGGGTATTGCGAACGAAAATGATATCCATGTTTCTTAGTTAATTGTCATAGCGAGGATTGTTCTTGAGTTGAGAAATACATTCAACAATTGTCGCGCTTGCCTTTCCATTTCCATATAAATCGATGCTAAAATCAGACGACTGAGCCAACATCTTTTTTGCTTCCTGTACCAAGAGATTTTTGTCTGCTCCTACCAGCACGTTTACTTTGTTCTCAATTAATTCCACCCATTCGGTTTGGTCTCTCATGGTTACACAGTTTTTTTTAAAGAAGAACGCTTCTTTCTGTAAACCACCGCTATCAGTCAAAACCAATGAGCAGTTTTTGAGTAGTTCTATCATGTCAAAATAACCAACGGGATCTATCAGTTTTACTTTCAGATCCAAACCATGCGCTAGCAATTTCGTTTTTGTTCTTGGGTGCAATGGCAGCACAACAGGACAAATTGTTTCGTGAATCACGTTCAGTCCATTCACCAATTCTGCTAACCGCCCTTTCGAATCAGTATTTTCTGCTCTGTGCAAGGTAGCCAAAGCAAACTTATCCATCCCTAAACTTTCTATTATCTTGGATTTTGACTCCGACTTTTGGGCATAAAACAAAGCAGCATCCTGCATTACGTCACCTGTTCGAATTACTTCTCCTTCCAAATTATCGTACCCTTCCTTTTGCAAGTTTTGTACCGCAGAATCTGTCGGGCAAAATAAATAATCAGAGATTCTATCAGTTAAAATACGGTTTACTTCTTCCGGCATTTTCATATTAAAACTTCTTAATCCCGCTTCTACATGAGCTACTTTTATGTGGAGTTTCTTAGCAGCTAAGGCACCCGCTATGGTAGAATTAGTATCTCCGTAAACCAACAGCATATCTGGCTTTTCTTTCATTAAAATCTCTTCTATTCCTTCAATCATTCGACCAGTCATTGCACCATGCGAAAGACTATTTATCTCAAGATTATATAACGGCATTGGAATTTCCATTTCTTCAAAAAACACTTCGCTCATATTTGCATCAAAATGTTGTCCAGTATGAACAATAATTTCTTGAATACTCTCGTGCTTAGCAAATTCTCTGCTTAGCGCAGCTGCTTTTATAAATTGGGGCCTTGCTCCTATAACCGTGATAATTTTCATAGTTCTTTATTTATCAAAAATTCCTTAAATTCTCTTGCTATTACTTTTCTATTGAAGTGCTTTTCTACGTACTTCAATCCATTTTCTCCTAGCTCCTCAATATGATGCCTGTTCTCCATCAAGAGATTTACTTGGTTAGCCAGTTCAAGTTCGTTCTCTGGTTCAAAATACAGTCCGCAGTTTCCTTCTTTCACAAACAAGTCTCTCGATTCGCCATCTACCCCCAAAAGGAGTGCTTTTTTCATTGCTAAATTCTCAAAAATCTTGGAAGGAATTGCACCCAAAAACAAATCCAACTTTCGCAATGGAACCACAACGGCATCAACAGATTGGATTACTTTAAAAATCTCCATTTTTGGTATAGAAGGGTAAAAACTAACATTCGTTAGTTCCATTTTTAGTTTTAATTCAAGCAACTCATTTTTTACGGGGCCATCACCCACCAAAACAAATTTAACTCTCTCATTATCAATTAATTTAGCCGCCTTCAAAATAACTTCCAATCCTTGGGCATGCCCTATAATTCCGGCATACAAAAACAAAACATCTTCGGAATGATACCCGTTACTCTCGCGCCAAGAGAAATCAGGTTCTCTGTCAGAATCAAAAAAATCTAAATCTACCCCATTGGGCAACCAATAAGGAGTTTTTTCTGGGAATCTAGTCTTAATATCCTGAACAATTCCTTTCGTTTGACCTGAAATAATGAAAGCTTTTCGATACAAAAACGCTTCCAATTTATAGGCTAGTTTCAAAAAAAATTGGTTGGTTACTAAATCGAGCTTTTCGGCACTTTCGGGCCATAAATCAGAAACATTAAATATAAGTTTAGCTCCTTTTAGCTTACACAACAAATAAGTTGTAATTCCCAAAAAAAGTGGCGGACTTTCACACAAAATATAATCGTATTTTTTGGTTTTGAACCAACCTATCCAAAAAGAGGAAAATACAAAAGAAAAATAGTTCAACAACCTCAAAAAGATTCCTTTGCTTTGCGTGACAAATATCCAAGATCGAAACAATTGAATCCCTTCTATAGATTCCTTTTTATAGAACTTGTTCTTGTAACCCTCATGAATTTTCATGGAAGGGTAATTGGGCATGGCGGTTAGCACCTCAACTTCTATATCGAGCTTTTGCAGGCGAACGGCCAAATCGTGCAGCCTGTTTTGTGGTGCACCAATCTCGGGTGGGTAATATTGAGTATGAATTAAGATTCTCATTTGCTCGCTTTTTTATTCAGTTCCTCCATAGCTTGGCCATACGTAACGAACTCAAAACCTTCTTTTTTTAAATGGATTATCAACCAGTCGTACCATTGTTTCCAGGTTTTAAAACTCTTGTGGTAATACCTGTCGTGAAACAAGATATTGAGAAAGTCCAAATTGGATGATTTGGCTTTTTCTATTTCTCTCAGCGTGATTTCCTTTGCTTGAGCTAAATTTACTGACTGGTGTCTTTTCCCTTGGTAAAATATCCAGCCTTCCATTATTTGCAATGGAAACTCCCACATTTCTCCTATTTTATATGGATTTTTAAATCCACTCTCCGAGGCATCAAAAGCGTATCCAGCTTTTTCTAGGTAAGAAAAAGTATGGTCGTTTTGCCTTAGGTAATGCATTCTGATTCCAAAATTTAAAGTTTTACTGATCTCCCTAAAAGCGGAATGCTCAGCTTTCACTTTTTCCAACGAATCGTAGTTTATTCCGTGTACTCCCACTTCGAATCCTTGGTTTGTGATTATCGGCACCCACTTCCTCACATGTTTTATCGAGTAATTTAGCCCCACTCCATTATTCACTCCAATAAAAAAATGAGAGGTTATTCCTTGGCTTTTGTTAAACTCAATAATCTCCTGAATTCGTTGCCATTTGTTTTTACCAAGATCTGCCCAACGCAAAAAATATTCTTTCAACGAAATTTTTCCTTTTGCAAATTCAATGTGATTTCTTACCAAAAACTTGGGTAAAATAAGGTCTTTGGTGTGCTCCCACACAGTCATGTGATCAATATCGTGAGAAATAATAACTTTCATTCTGCTCATTTTCGCGGTTAAAACCTTGTTCTTTCTTTTGTTTTTAATAAAACTTCTACAAGATAGCTAGATTTATTTACTCGATAGAATGGAACTAAATTTCCTCCAAATCCTCTTACATATTTTTCAATTTGCGGAATCATAGACCCTTCAAAATCAAATATTTTTATATTTCTTTCTTTAGCTGTTTTTATTGAATTCCACATCGCCAAAGCTCCAGCTCCTTCGTGTTTATTATGAGTTGAGTATCCACCAAACAAATAGGTGGCTTTTCTAGAATCTACCAGGCAAAAATTACAAGCCAACGGATTGTTTTCGGAATCAAAAGTCATAGTGGCAATTCGGTTTTCTTTCTTGGTTTCAAAAACTATTTTCTCGATAAGCGAATTCTCTACTTCGATATTTTGCCGCTCGAAAGTACCTAGGATCATCGAGAGCATCTCTTTATTTGGTTCAGTTTCCTTGATTATCAAATTCTCATTCGTGGCTTTTGTAATATTTTTTCTTCGCTCTGCACTCAGGTTTTGGAAAAGTTCTTCTGTTGATTTTCTCAAATCTAATTGGTAAGTAAACTGCGTAGTTACCTTGTGTTTATTCCAAATAAAAGGCTGGAAATCAATCCAATTTTCGGGAAAAGAAATAGAAATTATTATCTCTCCCAACTCACCTAAATATTTCGAAACCGCCTCCATCACACTCTTGTACTCGGTATTTTTCTTGGCTGGATTCTTTGCTGAACTTAAGTAAGTCAATTGGCAATTGGGCATATTTCTGGGAGTAGCCGTGGCCCTCAAAAACTTAAGCCTAGCCACAGACTCGGTGAAAAAAAAGCCCTTTTGTTGCCCATCTTTTGCAAATATTCCGTGAATCTGTATTCCTGGTTGAGTCATAAATGAGTCTTGCACAAAAGCATTCTCAATTTTGTTTTTTTCAACAAACTGATACAGTTCACCGCTATGGATTAATTTTATCTTCACTTTTCTTTAAAACTGTTGTTTCATTTTTAGTTTCAACAAGCTCTCTACTACAAAAGGAGCTTTGTTTATCGTGCTATACGGAATCAGGTCACCACCAAATGAACGAAAATAGCTTTCTACGTTTGGCAGCATAGATCCCTCAAAATCAAATACAGGAATCTCTTGTTTCTGAGCAAATCGAATACTCTCGAAAACACCAAGTGGACCCGCACCAGCATGAGAGTTGCCTTTGTTATACCCTCCTAGTAAATAATAACATTTTTGGTTATCGTAAATACAAAAAGTCACTGCCAGCACTTCCTTGTTTTGCCTTACAACAAAAGAGAATGAATTGGAGTCGTTTGCGAATTGAAATAAAATAGTTGAAAGCACTTTTTCATTTACTTTCACTCCTTTTCTAACCATGGTTTGCCTCACGATAGATTTCACCAAATTCATGTCAGTATTTTTCTCTACAGTCAATCCATCTTTCTCTGCCTTTTTTATCAAATTTCTTGTTTTCGGATCCATTTGAGCCGTTAACACTTCCAAAGATTGTGCTAAATTTAACTGATAGGTGTAGTTTGGAATCACTTTATAGTTTTGCCAATAGAACGACTGAGTGTCAAGCAATGAGGGAGGAAAGGCCAGCGTCACAATGGCTCGTTTGTACTGAGAATCAATAAACTCCGAAATTGCTTTCGTTAGCTTTTTATTCTCTCCATGCCTTTTTGCAGGATTGGTGGCAAAACTCTTGAAATACAACCCGCAATGTGGCGTGAAAGGGGGTGGCGAGATCTGGGTAAGAACGTTAGCCCTTTTTCTTTTGTATATAAAAAAACAACCTATAATTTCTTGGTTGGCATTAAAGATTCCATACAAGTTTAAATCATCCCCATACACCTTAATCCAATCTTCCGAATTGAACACGGAAGGAGGGGATAAACGACGGATATCGGCTAAAGAAATAGGCTGAATTTTCATACAAAAGTAAAGATAAAGGTTCTCTTAGGTTCTACCAATTTTTATCGAGAAATGAAAATTATTTTCATTAATTAAAACAAGTTAAACCAATTGCTTATACAGGTCAATTAGTTTGGTTGACTCCGCTTCCCAACTGTATTTCTCAACGACCGCTTTCCTTCCTCTTTCTCCCATTTCCTTGCCTTTTGTTGGGTCAGCTAGGAGTATTTCAATCTGTTTCTGGATATCTCGAGGAGAATAAGGATCAACAAAGGTTGCAAAACCATTAAACGCCTCCCTCCAATAAGGGAAATTTGACATAATGATGGGCTTCTCACAAGCCATATATTCGAATGCCTTGATTGGATAACTGTTTAAATAATTTTTTACTGGGTACAATGTGGCTAGACCAATATCTGCTGCCTTCATCATTGGGTATACTTTTTCCATTGGAAAAACTCCCAAATAATTCACTTTATCCTTCTCAATAGTTAAACACGTTTGTTTGTATTCTTCGCTTTCCCAGGGTCCAGCCAGCTGTAACTCGACATCCATTTCCATATTGCGAACTGCCAGGCAAACTTCCTTTATCCCTCTAATTTTTGAAAGACCTCCTGCATAAAAAATGACTTTTTTTTGAGTTAATTTTTCTTGTTTTTTCGCTTCATCGATCAATGAAATAATAGGAAAGTTTCTCAACAACAACCCTTTTTTAACAGACAAAAACGAGACTATTTCTGGAGTTACCGAAACAACCGAAGAGAAAAAAGAAATACAGATGCGCTCAATGAGTCTATATCCTTTTGAAATAAAACTCCTCAGAAAAGCGGGCTTAATGTAGGCTTTACTTTCAATTTGTTTTGAAACATTCTCGTGAGAATCGTACACAACCTTTTTTCCTAAAAGACTTAAAAGGACACCAACAAAAAGTAGTTCAGGATCATGAAAATGGTAAATTTTGGATTTAGTCTTCAACGAACGATAAAAAGCGAAATGGGACTTTACAATCATCCTGTGCAATCTTCCTTTACTCTTGGGAAGAGGAATAATTTTTACCCCATTTACTGTTTCTTCTTTTTCATGTGTAACCACTAAAGACACATCAAATCCTGCCTTGACCAACGAATGACATTCTTTGTAAAAAATTCTGTCATCAAAAGCCTGATGTACAGTTGATATATGGCATACTTTTATCATGTGACAAAATTAACATTAACAAAGTGAAATAATAGAAAACAAGGACTTCTTTGCGATTTTCTTGAAATAAGTGCTATTTCCAGGATCAAAATTATACCCTTGTTTTTTTAAATTGTTTTCTAGCTTTCATTTTTCTACCGTAAAAATTGAATCATACAACGTTTCAAATTTTTTCTTATTCACTCGCTTTGTTGCTTGTTGTCTAATGATATTTTTATTTAAGTTCTGCACAGTTGTTGAGTTCATTTGAGCTGCCAGTTCCATACTTTTTTCAATTTTATTGGTTACTATTTGTCCGTTTTCTCCTTCTTTTATCCACTCTCTATTGGCTGGTAGATCCGAAGTAACTGGGATACATCCATACCCCATAGCTTCAAGCAAACTAATGGCTGTGCCATCACTTTCGGGATAAGAAATCCAGATTTTTGAATCTAGATACCATTGTTTATTAATCTCTTGAGATACAAAACCTATAAATTCATAAGCGGTTGGGGGAAGCAAAGAAGAAGCCAGTTTCTTAAGCGTTTCTGTTTCGCTTCCATTCGCGCCTATTATTAACTTCCACTCTTTGTTTCTTTTATAAAATTCTGCAAACCCGATAATAATTTGATCCACTCTGTACAATGGATTATGAAGTCGATTTGAATAAATCACCTTTTTTTTATCCGGAATTTCTTCCTCTGTATACTCTATGCCAAAATTTGCAACCAGCACTTCTTTGTTTACCATTTTTTTTATTTCGTCAGCCATATAATGTGCATCAGCAGTGAGGTAATCTGCTTTTCGCAAGGAGAATTTAACAATGTGGCGGTACATAAAATTCCGATGAGGTAGTATGAGAACATCTGAACCCCAAGCAGTAACCACCAAAGGCAGTTGTGTGAGGTTCGCTCTGGCTGTAATGTAAGAATAGGCTGCTGCTTGATGCACATGGATAATGGAGGGTGCAAACTCCTTCATAATATACCTCATTCTCTTGATCGAAGTATAGACTTTAAACGGATTCTTTAATGAGAAATCAACTAATTTGAATTCACAATACTCGATGGGTACATTGGTTACAACCAATACCTCGTCAAAGTAATCTTTCACTAAGTTGTAGTAACTTTTTACGTGTGCAATAGAGGAATTAGAACCAACAAGTAATAATTTTTTAGGCATAGTTTATCATTTTCTTGGAACCGATAAATACTCCAATTAGTGCAGCAAAAAAGACATTAATCTGTCGGTCGGTGAATGGATTATTGGTAAGCGAATTAATCAAAATGACAGCTAATGCAAGTGCAAACAACATTTTTAAATTGACATTTTTTGAATGATAAAGCGGGGAAAACAACATGGCTAGGAATACTCCTACTCCTACAAAACCATATCTCCACGTTTGCAACACATACTCACTTTCGGGATAGAGATTTCTGTCGTAAAAAAAGTCTTTGTTGGGGCCGTGTCCAAAAATGGGTTTTTGAATAATCATCTCACCCAAAAGCTGCCATACTTCCAGCCTTCCCATAACAGAATTAGTTTGTACAACAGTCGGATTTATCAAGGACAGCATGTACGAATTACTCGACACAATAAAACTTAAAAAGAAGGTGAAAAACACTGCGCTTATTAGTTTGAAATCATGTTTAATGAATGGCCTAGAAACTAATAAATAGGACAAAAACACCACTACAAACGCAAGAAAATTTGTTCTTGACTGACACAGAAACAGCATAAAAGTGGCTATTGAAAACAGCCAGATGCTTCTTTTTTCATCTCGTGATCTGACCAAAAAGATGAGAGAAAACAACGAGAAAATAACCGCATTGACATTGGGGTTTCCCGCAAAACCAATCATTCGTTTGATATCAGGCTCTCCAATAGAATTGAGTCCAAATGTATCAATATGAATTCCTCCATTGTAATATTCCTTAATTAAGTAATTGAAATTAAATACATTAAAATAATGCAAGAGATTTACCACTACCAATAGAAGAAAAACGGGCTTCAGTATTTTGTGAAATACATCTTCAAAATTTAACAAAGAGAATAAACCTATAATGCATCCGAACTTTAGAATTTTGTACAATTCGAAATAATCTCTTAGCTGGTCAATCCTACCATTGATCATAATTGTGAGTAAAATCCAACCAAAAAAAACTGCTAGAATTTTATAAAAAAGAGAAACAATCAACAATTTTCTTTGTAAAAAAATGACTAACATTATGACAGGCAAAAGAAAATCTATAAACTGAATCCTTGGTAAAGAGCTTTTTACAACAAAATCGGGAAACAACAAAATAGAAAACAAGACGAGGCCCCCAAGGAATAAGTTTAATTTGTTAAGAGTTTGCCCATTCATCGTAATTCGCTTTTAATTCTGGGTTATCACTCAAAAACTCTCTGTCCTTTACTCTTGTATCTCCTACTACTTTTGCAGGATTTCCTGCAATAATGGAAAAGTCTGGAAACTCACCTTTTAGGAAACTATGGGAAGCGATAAGACAACCTTTGCCAATCACAGTTGAGGGCATGATTGTGACGTGAGGACCAATAAATGTATATTGACCAATGTGTACTTTTCCTTTTAGGTATCCCTTCATTTCGGCACCCCGATAATTTTTACCATAGAACCTTATTGAGTTGTGACTGGAATGGGAAGTAATAGAAACATAATTGGTAATTTGACAACCTTCTTCTATTTCTATTCCATTGCTTGCTTCAATAAAATTATAATGACCAATAAATACATGGTTCCCAATTATCAAGTTTCTTTTGGAATCGATGAAAGTCGAATTGCTTATCCTTACATTTTGAACTTTCACGCCATCCGCCCTTTTGAACCCGCTGATCATTGCGGGAAAAGAATCTCCTAACACTAAGTTTTTACATTTACGAAATACTTTTTTTAGCATAGAATAAAAGTACATGATATGGTTTGATTTATCAAATTAGTGGATAAGTAACCCAATCCTAGGCAGATTGTTGACTGATATTCAAGACCCATTTGTAGAGGAAGTAGTAGTAAAACAATTGCAAAAAAGACAAGAGAATAAACCCTTTGGTAATATCATTAAAAAAATAACCGCCCATAAGAATGGAAACGATAATGATCAGATTACCAATCAATGCTAACATGAATATTTCCTTTTGCTTTTCGAGAATCATTGCTACTTGGAGAACAGGAGAAACAACAAAATTAAGGAACAACCATGGAGTAAGGTATTGAGCATATTCTCCAGCAATTACCCAATCTCCACCCAGAATAAAAGAAAACAAGTGAGGTCCAAACAATAGAATAGGGATGAAAATTGGCAATGCAATTAGTGAAAGTTTTTTTACCGTTGTCTTTATTAACGGCAATAGATCTTCGTTATTCGCGTGCATGGCTGCTGCTTTTTGAAGAAATACCTGAGAAAAAGAATTTCCTATGACTGACAATGGAGCTCTTAGCACTCTAAAAGTCATGCTATAAAACCCCAAAATAATGTCACTAAATAAATAAGAAATAATGAAGGTAACCCCCCCATTTTTTAATTCGTCCGTTAGGGCATGAAGAGAATTGATTTTTGGAAATTTGTCATGTTTCTTTGCCAACTCTTTCATCTTTTTCATCTTTATTTCTTTCAGTACGGAAGAGTCTTTCTTTAAAAAACCAGTTAAAAGATAGACAAATGACAAGGTAAACCCCACGAGGTAGCTCACAATAAAACTTCCCAATCCAACCGAAGAAACACCCGTTGGCACCGAACTACTTTTTTTCATTATTGTTTTGAAAAAACCGATTGTAGATTCACTATTACCAAAAAAATTGTTTCTCAATAATCCTCCTGTAAACAATGTTGCAGAGCGCATTGTTGCTTGAGTAACTACGGAAAAGGATGTGTTTTTGAATCTCTTTTTTCGATTACTCCAATAAGTTAAAATTCTGTATCCACTCGCGGAAAAAATGCACAATGGAATAAACACAAGCCAATCATTAAGTTCGGGTTTATTCATTATTTCTTGTATATTTTTCTCAAAAACAAGTAAAACGGCAAGTAAAAAAACAGTGATACCCAAGAGAATTGAAAACGACAAAGCTAGTATGTTAATCGCATCTGAATCTTCTTTGGGGAGCAAGATTGCTAACTCATATCTACCGCTTGAAATAACCAAAAAAAACGACACCAAAGAAAGATAAAACGCAAAAAAACCAAATTCTTCTGGAGAAAATAACCTACTTATCAAAGGCATTAACAAAAGTGGAATGAGCTGGGCAAAAGTACTGCCCGTCATAAGAGTTGCTACATTCCTCGAAAACTCCGATTTGAAAATTTTTTTTGCCATTGATCTAAATTTCTAATCGTTTTACTAAATACTTTACGGGAAAATAAGAAGAGATTAACCCTACAGAAACTAGGGTGAGCAGGATGTACAAAATATCCATCCCTTCTACTTCTATCGGTTGGGATTCGATAATGGAATCCTGAATGGGCACAAACCCATACCAGATTTGTAAATAACAAATAAATACTCCTAAAACTAAGCCTAAAAAACCTCCTAATAAGTTGATTAACAATCCTTCATAAAAAAACAATCTTCTCACATCTTTTTTTGTAAACCCTACTGAGTATAACGTAAACACATCTTTACGTTTTTCTAGGATAAGCATAGTAAGAGAGGCTATCATCGAAAAAGCAGCAATTACAAGCACAAAACACAAAATGATGAAAACAGCCACTTTTTCGCTTTTTGTGGCAGAAAAAATAAGTGCATGCTGCTCCTCTCTGGTTTCTACTTTAAACTTTGCTCCTACAATTTCTTCTATTTCTGTTTGCACACGTTCTAGTCCTCTGTCTGAAAGTCCCTTGGTAAATACGTCAATGCCTGTTGCCTCTTTATTATATTCTAGCACTTCCTCGGCAAAACCAATGGAAGTAAAAACGTAATTGGCATCATTGGCATAGATTCCGGTCATGAAAACGCCTCCAACATCAATTCTTTTTTGATTGAACGGCTGGCTTGTCATCGAGATTTTTTTATCCCGCAACATTCCATTAATTGTCAATTGATTTTGAAATCTTGGATCTGAGGTAAATCCTAACCTACTTTGCAAAATAGCCCCTGGAATACAATAATTTACTCCTTCATATTCTAAATCCGAAAGTCCTTCCACTAATAAAGTATCTAAGTAAGTGGAATCAAAATAAGGCAGTTCCACACCTTTCAGCTTGCAAGTTTCAAATTTATCTTCATTTTGTAAAATGATAGTTTCTTCAATTACCAAACTTGCAAAACTTACTCCTTCTAGCTGCTTTATTTTCTCACTGTCTATTTGATTGGTTTGGAAAGTTTTCCCCTCTTTTAATGTCACTTTTAAATCAGGATCAAAAGAATTATATAAATCAGCCACTATCTTTTCAATTCCATTAAACCCAGATAGCACAATCACCATAGCCATGGTACTAACAGCAATCCCTATCACCGAAATCATACTTACCACATTGATAATGTTTTGCGATTTCTTGGCGAATAAATACCGTTTGGCTATGTGAAAGGGGAGATTCAAAAAAAATGGATTATCTCAACAATTCGTCAATTTTCATAGCATAATCTAACGAATCATCCACGTAAAATTGTAACTCAGGAGTTTTCCTCAATTGATTCTTTACAATTTTAGCCAACTCACTTCTGATTTGAGCAGATTTTTTAACAATTTCCTTATACGAATCCTTGTTGTCTTTTCCGCCAAAAATACTAAGGTAAACTTTAGCCATCGACAAGTCTTTTGTAACTCTTACAATGGTTACCGTAACCATTGCTCCCTTGCAATACCCTGTGGCATTTTGCTGAAAAATCATACTCAATTCTCTCTTCAACAATTCCGCTATTTTATTTTGCCTTATACTCGCCATGATTCCTTCCTTTTTGGGTTCGCGTAAAATTACAGAAATTATTACTTTTAATCCTCAAAACGAACTCAATTCAATTCAATTATCCCGATATTCGAGTACCTTTGAGGAGCCAAACCCATTTATGAAAAATTTTTTTACCATAATTTCCCTAGCTAAAGACTACAAAACTAGTTTAAGACTCAATGTTTTTTTTAATCTACTAGCGGTACTATTCGGTCTCTTTTCATTTGTGCTTTTCATGCCATTCTTAGAGGCACTTTTTAGTCCAGATAAATTAGAAAACTTGGCAAATCAACCAGCGCCATCTGCACTTTCCTTTAATAACGAAAGTCTTCAGGAGCATGGAAATTATTGGATGGCCCAATTTTTACAGAGTCACTCAAAATTCGAATTGTTACTCGTACTTTGTGGTGTAATTATTTCAATGATATTGGCTAAAAACTTTGCTCGATATGCCGCTTTATATTTTATGGCTGGTGTAAGAAATGGAATCGTGAGAGATTACCGAAACAAAATTTATAATAAAATGCTGTCTTTGCCTATTTCCTACTTTTCGGGTGAAAGAAAAGGAGATATTATTAGTAAAATGACAAATGACGTAAAAGAAATTGAATGGTCTGTTCTTCGTTCTTTAGAGGCAGTTTACAGAGACCCAATTGCTATCTTTATTACCATTAGCTGGCTTATTTTTCAGAGCCCAAAAATGTCCTTATTCATTTTATTATTGATTCCTATTGTTGTGATAATTGCTCTTATTACTAGGAAACTACGAAAATCTTCTGCCAATTCTCAGAGTCTTATTGGGGATATGATTGCCACCACCGAAGAAACTTTAACAGGTCTAAAAATAATCAAAGGATTTAATGGAGAAAAAATAAAAAGCGAACAATTTGAAGCTGAAAATGAAACATACACCCAACAAATGACAAAGATGTTTAGGCGTATAGATTTAGCTTCTCCTCTGAGCGAATTTTTAGGCGTTTCGGTTATTATTTCTACCATGCTTTATGGAGGAAACCTAGTTTTTGAAGGAGAAATGACGGGCAGTTCACTTATCGGTTACCTCGCTATATTCTATACAGTTATAGCTCCGGCAAAATCCTTGACAGATGCCGTTTCAAATGCTCAAAGAGGAATTGCCTCCATGGATAGAATTAACGAAATTCTACATGCCGATGATACGATTGTTGACCCAAAAAACCCTACTAAAATAGCTACACTCAGAAACTCAGTTGGATTCAAGAATATTCAATTCAAATATACTGATGACTATGTTCTCAAAAACATAAACTTTGAAATTCCAAAAGGAAAGTCAGTTGCCCTTGTGGGCCAATCAGGATCTGGAAAAAGTACTATCGCCAATTTACTTCCTAGGTTCTATGACATCGAAGAAGGAGAAATCACCCTTGACTCTGTCAACATTAAAGATACCACCCTCAAAAATTTAAGAAGTTTAATGGGAGTAGTAACCCAAGAAGCGATTTTGTTCAACGATACCGTTTCGAATAACATTTCTTTTGGTATTGAAAACTCCACACCAGTAAAAATTGAAGAAGCAGCAAAAATTGCTAATGCACATGATTTTATCCTTCAGTTGCCTCAAGGTTACGACACGAATATTGGAGACGGTGGAGGTAAGTTATCGGGCGGACAAAAACAAAGAATTAGTATAGCTCGAGCTGTGTTAAAAAACCCTGACATATTGGTTTTGGATGAAGCTACCTCAGCACTTGACACAGAGAGCGAAAAACTAGTTCAAGACGCTCTAAATAACTTAATGAAAAACAGAACCTCTCTCATTATTGCACACCGCCTATCTACCATTCAACATGCCGATGAAATCCTAGTAATGCAAGATGGAGAAATAATCGAAAGAGGAAACCACGAGGAACTCATCGCCCTCAATGGAACTTATACAAAGTTGATTGAAATGCAGTCTTTTGGATAAAGAAAAAAGATCACAAAGAAAGACACAGATGAAACTGAACTTTAAAACATTTGGCGAAGGTAAACCTCTTTTCATTTTACATGGACTGTTTGGTTCTTTGGATAATTGGCAAACACTGGGAAAACAATTAGCAGAAAATCACAAGGTATATCTGATTGATTTGCGTAATCATGGAAAGTCTCCTCACAGTTCCGGTTTTTCTTATCAAGAAATGGCTCAAGATGTTGCCGAACTGATAAAAGACGAACAACTTGATAAGGTTTCCATCATTGGACACTCTATGGGTGGAAAAACAACGATGACGTTTGCGGTCGAATTCCCTCATTATTTAGATAAATTAATCATTGTAGACATTGCTCCAAAACAATACGCCCCACATCACGATGAAATAATAAAGGCTCTTTATTCGCTTGATTTAACCTCCATCACCTCGAGAAGAGAGGCAGATGAAGAAATGAAAAAAATTATTTCTAATGACGGCACTCGTTTGTTTCTGTTAAAAAACTTGAATCGAGAAAAAGAAGGAGGTTACTCCTGGAAAATGAACTTAGCTATGTTGACAGAAAACATAGAAAAAGTTATTGACGTAACGGAGATACCATTTCCTATTCCCTTAAACACACTTTTTATCCGAGGTGGAAATTCTGGCTACATTTTAAATTCTGATTTTGAACGAATAGAATCACTATTTCCTAATTCGGAAATAGCAACCATTGAAAACGCGGGACACTGGGTACATGCCGAACAACCTCTTGAGCTCTTGTCATTGATTTCTGATTTTCTCAAATAATCACCTGCCTTTTTTTGTGACAGAGAATCCATGCACAAAAGTAAATTGAATTACTTAGAAGACAGCTTCAAAAAGTTTTTTGATTTTTTTTATGGAATTAATCTATGCCCTGCATCTTATTACCAAAGACCGGCAAAAAACATATTTTTTAATTCTATAAAACAAACACCATGAAAACAACTAAATTACTCTTTCTTGCACTTCTTCTGATAGGAGGGATACAGGCAAACGGACAATCTGACGTAGGACAAATAAAAGGATACATATTTGATGGGGACACCGAAGAACCCCTATTTTTTGCAACAGCCAAAGTAACTCACGTTGGAAATACAATTGGCTCTACATCAGATGAAAAAGGGAAGTTCTTAATCGGGTCTTTGCAACCAGGAACTTATATTCTTGAAGTATCTTATATGGGAAAGGCCACATCCAGAAAATCAATAACAGTAAAATCTGGGCAAGTAGCGTACCGCGATACCGTATTTCTTTTTGATACTTCTGGAATGTTAACGACCTATACAAAAGTTGAATATGTAAATCCATTGATTGACCCTTACGAAGTATCTAAACCAACACTGCAAGCAGAACAATTGGGGAAAATGGCAGAATTAAGGAATCCTGCAAATCTTTTAAAAGTAATCGGAGAAGGTGCATTCACAATCAATGAGTCTACTCAAGAAGTATATTTCAGAGGCTCCAGAAGTA
The DNA here is from genome assembly GCA_965655625.1 of Flavobacteriales bacterium. Classification (GTDB taxonomy): domain Bacteria; phylum Bacteroidota; class Bacteroidia; order Flavobacteriales_D; family CAJJDF01; genus CAJJDF01. Next base: position 77,953 of record CBFHHA010000005.1, read on the forward strand.
ATGGAATTTCTACCTACCTCGATGGTCTAAAAATTCAAGGAGCTATGCCTTCTGTTCCGGCAGTTTCTATTAAGAGCTACGCAGTATTTACCGGAGGATTACCCGCAAAATATGGCGATACATCTGGAGGTGTAATAGAAATTGAAACAAAAAGTTACTTTGATTTATATAATCAAAGAATGGCAAAACAAGGAGTTACTTATCCTTAAATTGTATCTTTATACACAGCCATCCAAAATAAAAGGCCATCATCTAAAAGCATTGAGCAAAAAACAAAAACATATAAAAACTATGAATGATGAACAATTAGTTCTTCAGTATAGGAAATCGAAAGACAAAGCCTATATCGGAGAACTGTATGTTCGTTATTCTGCTTTGGTTTTGGGTGTAAGTTTAAAATATCTACAAAATAAAAATGAGGCTCAGGACAACCTGATGAAAGTATTTGAAAAACTCATGAATAAAGAACTAAAGACTGAAGTTTTAACTGTAAAGCCTTGGCTTTTTCAAATCACAAAAAACGAATGTCTGATGGCTTTGAGAAAAAGGAAAAAAGCTTCATTTACTGACATTGAAAACGTACAAATTAGTCAAGAAAATAACCTGGAAAAACTAGAAGAAAAAGAAAGGTTACTCAACCTCTTGGAGGAAGTAATACCCTCACTTAAAGGGAATCAACGAGTGTGTATCGAACTCTTTTATTTGAATAAAAAAAGCTATGCCGAAATTGCTGAACAGACCCAATTTAGCATCAAGGAAGTAAAAAGCAACATCCAAAATGGCAAGAGAAACTTGGAGCTTATGATGAACAAAGAACTCTCCAAATCATAAACAAAGAAAATGAACTCAACTAACCCCATATCAGAAAAATCAATGAGCGAGCTTTTGACCGCTTATTTCGAGAATTCATTGTCTCCTTCAGAAAAAAAGATGGTAGAAAAAAATGCTGAATCGGATTCATTTCTATCTGAAGCCATAGAAGGATTTCAGGACTTCCCCGATGCCCTTTCAGAAATACCAGAATTTAATGCCGGAAAATCAGAACGCTTGAAATGGGTGAACACAATTGCTTTGATTTTGATAACCGCTGCTGTTGCATTTTTTATTTTCCCAACCGAAACTGTTGAGGATACAAAATCAAATCAACTAACCGGAAACCACACAAACATTGAAGACAAAACAACAAGTGGACCTGTGGAGCAATTTGTAGGAATGGACAATGAATTGGAAGAAAACAGCATCCCTGTTTCTGTAAGAGTCAAACCTAAACAAAGTGAAAATAAATCGGTTTCTGAAAATAAAAAAGCACCAATAAGAGAGCAAATAGAACTGCCAAAAATGAACTTAACCGCTATTGAGTTTCAAGAAAAAACAGATTATTCAGTAAAAAAAGCAAAAACCAAAGCAATCGGCTTTTTTGGATTCTTAGCCGTAGATTATTCTCAAATCTACACACACACTATCGAAACAGAGCAAGAATTCACGGGAACAGCTGCGAGTCAGGCGAACCTGAAGGAAAATAACTCCATTTTAGAACAAGAGTTTACTCGAAACACCTACACCTACAGAGAATTTTTGAAACAAGCGTGTTACTTTATGAAAGAGCGAAATTTTACCAATGCCATCTCTAATTTTAATCTTATTCTGGAACAATTCCCGAGAGATGTAAACGCGGAGTTTTATTTAGGTTATTGCCTTTACGAACTAGGAAGCTACACCAAGGCTATTTCCTATTTTGAAAAAGCTCAAAACAACGGCTTCGACTTTTTTGAAGAAGATGCCCAATGGTTCATCGCTAATAGCTACGAAAATAGCGGAAAACATAAAGAAGCAAATAAAATATATCGGGAGATAAGAAAAAAAGGAGGGTATTACTCTCACAAACTAAAATAAATCCGTTTTAATCCATATTTTCATTGGGTTCAGTCAGTCATTTTTCACTAAATTTGCAGAATAATTTAAACACACGCAAATACTATGATTTGGTTGACGATCTACAAAAAACTCTTACAATTTAGACTTTATATTGGGCTTGCCCTGGTTGCAATCACAATTGCTCTTGGTTTTACGCGCTACGATGGTTGGTTCTGGTTTAGTTTAATTCTTGCCTTCATTGCTATAGGTTCCCACGTTTTCTTTGGGCCAATTCGCTTTATTCAAGAAGCTATTCAAAGTGGTGATATGGATACTGCTAAAAAATACATCAAACAAGTGTATTTTCCAAGGTTATTATTCAAACCTGTGAGACAAGGTTTTTACATGCTTCAGTCCAACATGGCCATGGCCGAAAAAGATTTTACTTCTGCAGAGTCTCTTATGAACAAGAGCATAAAAAGCAAAAGTAAAGCATTGGGAAGTGCCGGAGAAGGTTCTTCCTATTTGCAACTCGGAATGATTGCTGCTCAAAATGGTAAAATGAGTGAAGCCAAAAAGAATTTAAGAATCGCGCTCGACAAGGGATTGGGCGACAAAGAAACAAAAGCAACTGCTTACCTTCAATTGGCTGGACTCGAAATGCAATCTAGAAAATTTGGACCTGCAAACAATTACTTTAAAAAAGCGAAGCAACTGAATCCTCAATCAAAAGAACTGAAGGATCAAATAACACAAATGGAAAAATACATTCACAGGAGAGGATAAGAGCTTCTTTTTCTTCCTTAATTATTGATAATTATTCTGTGCTGTTCTAATTCCCCCTCGCTTTGAATTAACAATACGTACACTCCAGCTTTCAATGAGTTCACATCAATTACTTTTCTTCCGTTGGCATTAAAGAAGTATGTTTCTTTATATACCGCCCTACCTTGGATGTCTAATAATACTACACTAGATTTAATAGAACTTCCTTGATTCTCAACTACAAATTCACCGGAATTAGGGTTAGGATATACCTTAAAGTCATCTAATTCTTGAATTTCAGTCAGGCTGGTAAATGTACTGTCGTATACGCGAAAGTTGTCTATTTGAACAACTACATCAGAGTTTTCATACTTTGATACGGCATAGAATGCAAACTTTACCATACCCAATTCGTTGGGCAAATCTAAGACGATATGATCACCCGCAGATGCAGGGTTATTCAACCTATCGAAAACATTTAATATTCCAGCATTATCCCAAGATGCTCCATTATTACGAGAAATCATAAATACCAAGGAATCGTCTGGCCCAAATATTGCAGCTGTATTTCCGATTCTTTTTGTAGCTGACACGTCATACTCAATTCTTATATGTCTTCCCGCTGCAGAAGCTCCTAGATCTATGGAGGGTGATATGATCCACTCATTTGTCTGAGTGTTCCAAGAATCCATGATAGCAGCTCCCGTTGTTCCAACATTGCCAAATCCGCCAGCAGTCCAATACGAGGATTGGGTGGTAGGGCTTACTCCCGCTGTATATTTTCCTTGACCTTCTACCCAGCAAGCAGGAAATATATCCTCTGGAAATGACGAAGCATAACCAGAAAAATCTTGGAAATAGGGAATCGCAAGGGAAGAAGGACAACCCGTTTCTCCACAGAAAGGTCCACTCCAAAGACTCGTATCTCCATTTGAACAAACTGCCTTCAGCCAAACACAATATTCTGTAATAGGATTCAAGCCTAGTATTGATGCAAAGTTAGCGGTTGAAACTATAGTATCTCCTCCAGTTGGTTGTGTAACTGGATTAAAACCAGATGGACCATAAGCCAACATGTAACTCGCGTGACTAGCATTGGTATTCCATCCAACATTGAGGCTGTTAGAATCTTGACCAGCGTTTAACAGTTGAATAGCAGAAGCTTTTTCACAAGAAGGAATGGCCTCAAAACAGAAATCGTCCATACTTATAGCTCTTTGTTTAGCAGTTGGTTCATATAAAAATGCTATTCGGGTATCTGTTCCCGTATAAGTATCGAAAGGAATTTTATATTCTATATAAGAAGGTGAATGAATGTTGAGGGTATCCCATGGTGTGAATGTAGATATATTTGTAGGATCTGATATTGTTCCAATCACAACTGTATCAGACACTAAAGTTAATGACAAGTTCTTCCACCAAAATATTGCTCTGTGAGTTCCTGCAGTTAAACCCGTCATTTCAGGAGAAACCAGCATAATCGTTGAGGTGGAATCATTTCCTGAATTCATTTCTATTGCCCCAGGGGCAGAATTCCCACCAAATGTGTTTACCTGAATGCGAGAAGATCCTGAAGTAGAAACCATTTGTTTCCAACAAATTGGCAATCCCGAAACGATACCCTCAAAATCTTCACATAAATCAGAAACAGCAGCACATTCAGTACAAAATGTCAAGGGTCCAATCCATGCACTTGAATCGCCCACAGTACAGATACTTCTGAGGTAAACATCATAACAAGTACCAGGATTGGATGCTGTAATTTGAGCAGGATTGGATGCTGAATTTATCGGTGTTCCTGATCCTTGAGTATATCCAAGAGATCCATATTCAAACTGCCATGAGAGGTCAGCGGCACCATTAGTCCAGCTCAAATAAGCTGTCGTTAAAGTGGCGCTATCAAAAGTTAATTGTAAGGGTCTCGGACAAGTTGGAACTGGTACTACTGAAAAGTTATCGATAAACAATTCATCCATATCAAAGGTTGAATTGCTTTTGGTATAAAAAGCAAATTTAACTTGACCTGAATAGCCAGCAGTAGTTATATTACGAGCAACAAATTCACCTGTATGTGATGGAGGTAAAGTACTAGAGTCCCACAAGGCAAGAATGTTGGTGTCTGACCAAGTGACTCCGTTATCCTCGGATATAAGAAGGGCAATTTTATCACTTCCTGTTATTCCTGAAGACGAAATAGTCGGATTGCTCATATCAGTAAAAGCCATTTCAAATTCTACCTGATATGGTCCAGCACCCATCCCTAAATCAAATGAAGGTGAAATGAGCCAATCATATCCTCCACCAAATCCGGAACCACCAAATTGAATTACTGCCGCCTTAGATCCGCCCGTCACATTGGCAAATGCTTTAGACCCCCAAACTTGGTGTGGTTGATTGGTTAATGTTGAATTTACTGTTAACATTCCTTGGGCCTCCTCCCAACATGTTGGGAGACTGTTTGAGGTAGCCATTAAACTAAAATCTTCCGTATAAGGTGGAACAAAAGCACTACAAAGAGTTGTAAAAGAGTGGGGACCGTACCACGAACTTGTGTCTCCAGCTTTACAAATATTTCGAACATAAATTTCATATGTGGTATTGGAAAACAAAGAACCTACCCCCACTGTATCCGTACTAACAAAACCAGATAAAGTACCTGTTCCAACAGAAAAACCCGAAATTCCGTATTGGACTTCCCATAGCGAGTCTGAACTACTTGCCAACCATGTAAGAGTAGTGGTATCAGAACTTGTTCCAAAATCACTGATACTTGTAACATTGGGACAGGTCACATTTTCGACAGAAATATCATCAAGGTACCATCCTTCGGTGGCGCCAAAAAAATCAGAAGCAAGAACAAATATTATTTTTACTTTATCAAATAAGGTATAAGCGGATAAATCAAAAGACTCTCTCCTCCACCAGGAATTGAGAATAGGCGAGGTAACGGAGGACCAAATAGGGTAAGACATTTCATTAAAATAACCTGAGGCAACATAGCCATCTGTTCCAGAAGAAGTCCCTAAGTAGGAAGAGGCTGGCAAAGCAGTGTAAGTAACTCCGCTATCAGTTGAAATATATACTTGACCTTCGTCAGAAAATTCTAAAAGCTTACAGATATGCCAAAATATTAATTGAGGGGAGGTAGTTGTTGTTAAATCCAAAACACCCGAATGAAATAATGTGTCTGAAGAATTATTAACGTATTCATTACTTACCGAGTAGGAACCATTGTGAAAGATGGCGGAATTGGGTAGAAATCGCGAGGTATTTCCTGACGCATTTTTCCAAATATGAGAACTTGGGGCACCTTCAAATCCTTCCGATATCAGAACTTGAGCGTCTATCCCTAAACTTAAAAAAACTATTAAAACTCCAGCTAATGTGATTTTTTTTACCATGTCAAATTAAACTTAATTAATAAATCTATTGGCAACTAAAATAGAGGAAGATCTAACGTTCATCAAATCTTTTGTTTTTAATTGTTTTAAATGAACTTTTGATTAGTTTAAATGCACTTATAAACAAATCACATGTTGAATTTTCAGACTTATACTTAATTTAAAATTTACTAGGTTCATAGATCAAACCAAGTAGATTCTCACTAACCATTGAATATGACGTATTTTTCCTGAACGCTATTTCGGAGAGTTATTTTCTATTAAACGATTTGATTTAGAATGGTTTTTTAATTTTTTAATCTCTCAAATTTTGTTTGAGCTCAGGAGCAAAACCCGAAAAGTCTACTGTAGAGACTTGTAAAACTCCTCCAAACAAAAAAGCTGAGCAACTAGTAGTTGCTCAGCTTAGATTATAAATTGAAGGTTAGACTCAATTTTAAGTCTACCATTTAGGCTAAATTATTTATTTATTATTAATCTGTGTTGCTCCAGTTTCCCTTCACTTTGAATTAGTAGTAAGTAAACTCCAGCTTTCAATGTGTTCACATCAATTACTTTTCGTCCATTAGTGTTAAAGAAGTATGATTCATCATAAACCATTCTTCCTTGAATGTCCAATACTTTCAAACTAGTCTGATTTGCACCACCTTCGTTTAACACAGTAAATACCCCAGTGTTAGGATTTGGATAGACTACAAAGTTAGCCAATTCTTTTTTCTCCTCTAACCCAACAAAAACAGTGTCTCTGATACTAAAATTATCAATAAACCAATCATTGTCTTCATTACTCACGGTGGAAGTTGCATAAAAACCGAACTTTACAACACCCGTTTTATTTCTTAAAATATGATGAAAATGATCGCCAGTGTTTGAAGGAACATTACTTGTGTCCCAAGACTCAATTATATTAGACTGGCTCCAAGTAAGTCCATCGTCATAAGAAACAACAAACGCTACGGTATCATCATAACCAACAACACCAGTTGTTGTGTTAGCATAGTCCGTCATTGCAATATCAAATTCAATAATAAAGGTCTGATTGGGATCGCTTCCCAAGTTGATGGAAGGCGAGACTATCCATTCAAATCTATTTGTTGAGTAAATATTTATTTTTGCAGCACCAGTAGTACCTGAATTCGCAAAACCATCAGGTGCCCAATTAGAAGTTCCGTAAGATATGGCTGCTCCGGTTGAACCTCCACCAAGCGGCCCCTGTGCTTCTTGCCAACAAATTGGAGCTTCTGTATTAGTATATCCAGAGAAGTCTTGTGTATAAGGAACTGGTGTAGAAGCAGGACATCCAGTTTCTCCGCAGAACGGTCCGCTCCAGAAACTTGTATCCCCGTTGGTACAAACAGCTTTTACCCAAACACAATATTCAGTCAATGGCTGTAATCCAACAATTGATTTAAAGTTTGTGTTAGAAGTTATTGTGTCTCCTCCGGTAGGATTAGTAATAGGATCAAAACCTGTTGGGCCATATGCCACTATGTAACTAACCTGAGTTGTGTCAATATTCCATCCTACATTTAGTGAAGTTGAGTCTACTCCCGCATTCAATAATTGCACAGACGGTGCTTTTTCACATGAAGGAATTGGCTCAAAACAGAAATCGTCCATATTTATTGTTCTGAATGTAGCAGTTGGGTTGTATAAAAATGCAATTCTGGTATCAGTACCTGCATAGGTATCAAATGGTATTCTATATTGCTGGTAAGCCGAAGAAATATCATTAATCGTATCCCAAGGACTAAAAGTTGCTGGATTAGTTGGATCTGACATTGTCCCAATAATCAATGTAGTATCAGGTGTAAAAGATCCATCCAACCAGAAAGTTGCTCTGTGAGTTCCTGCTGTTAACGCAGTCATTTCCGGGGATATCAAAATAATAGTTGAAGAAGCATCAGATCCTGAATTCATCTGGATTGAAGCCGGAGCTACGTTACCTCCAAATGTTGAAACTTGAACAGAAGAAGAACCTGTGGTAACAACAAATTGTTCCCAACAAATTGGTAACCCTGAAGAATAGGCTTCAAAATCCTCGCACAAATCCACTACTGGAGCACAATCTGTACAAAATCTTAATGGACCTATCCATAAACTAGAATCTCCTGCTGTACATATACTTCTCATATACACATCATAACACGTACTTGCAGACAATCCAGTAATTTGAGCTGGGTTCGTTCCAGAATTAACCAAAGTCCCTGTACCTTGAGTAAATCCGGGAGTTCCATATTCCAGAATCCAAGAACTATCAGCTGCTCCGTTTGTCCAGCTAATGTTGGCCGTAGTTTGTGTAGCACTATCAAAAGTTAATCCTAAAGGTCGTGGACATGTAGGGACTTGAACAACAGCAAAATTATCAATAAAGGCATCATTATCTTCATTTGAAACAGAGGATTCCGCATACAATCCAAATTTAACCAATCCTGTGTAACCATTGGCCGTTAAATTGTAATAGAAATAATCACCTGTAAATGAAGGCATATTACTCGTATCCCATAACTCCAGGATGTTTGTATCTGACCAAGTCACACCGTTATCAGTTGAAATAACCAAAGCCAATTTATCATCTGCTCCCATCAGTCCGCCAGCAGCTGAAGGTGCAGCAGCTGTAAAATAGTCTGTAATTGCCACATCAAATTCTACTTGATATGGAGTCGTTCCTGTACCTAAATCGATAGAAGGAGAAATTAACCACTCAAATCTATTTGTAAAGTAAATATTCATTACTGCAGAATTGTTCCCTAGTCCATTGTTAGCAAATTGTCTATTTGTCCATAGAGAAGTTCCCATTGTAAGAGAAGAATTCACCGTAAGTTGTCCTTGAGCTACTTCCCAACATGTTGGGTTTACGGAAAATGAGTAAGTCGTGAAGTCTTCAGAGTAAGGAGGTGTATAAAATGAGCAAGGAGTAGTAAAGTTGTATGGTCCTATCCATGAACTAGAATCACCAACTTTACAAATACTTCTTAAATAAACTTGGTAAGTTGTTGAGGGGGTTAATCCTCCAAATGCAATGGAATCGTTATTATCAATAATAGTTGTACCGGTACCTAAAGTAAAACCAGAAGTGCCATATTGTACTTCCCAAATACTGTCCGCTAATCCGTTTGTCCATTTAAGAGCTACGGAATCATAAAACAATGCGTAGTGGGACAAAAGACTTGGCTCAGGACAAGTAGGTATTTCTTCTATAACCACATCATCAATAAACAAATCTGGCCCGTAATCCGTAAATGCTTGGAATCGCACCATTACATTGGCATTCTTGTATTTTGTAGAATCTAAAATGATAGATTCTGACACGAATGTACCCGGAGTTGTAGATCCAGCACCGTCATTGGATTCAAAACTAACTAAACTATTTGAAGACCAAACTGTTTCCCAAGTAGTATCCGTATCCAGTTTCACCATTACCCTCAATGAGTCATCTGGGTAGGTTGTATTAAATTGGTGCGACCACTTAAATTTAACTCTCGTGTGCTGATCTGTGTAAACAGGAATAGAGGTCATTAGATAATCTCCTGTAGATTTACTCCAGAAATCTGCTTCCGCATATCCAGAAGTACCAGTATAAGATAACCACGGGTTAACACCTCCACTCATATCCCAACATGCTGGTGGCCAAGAATTAAAATCCATTAGATATGGAATAGTATCTGCCAAACATAATGTTTTAAAAGAGTGCGGTCCTGCCCACATTGATGTGTCACCACCTGAACAAAATCCTTGAACATAAAAAGAATAATCAGAAGAATGATTTAAACTTGTTAAGTAATCAAACTGATTTGCTGATGTAACCAAAGTACCTGTTCCTTGAACAAACCCCAAAGGACCCCATTCAATTCTCCAAGCAGTATCAGTAGAACTTGCTGCCCATAACAACTTAGCATTAGAAGTTGTAATAGAATCAGAAGCCAAACTCATTGGCATTCTACAAGGAGTATACTCCCTTACACTAATATCGTCAATCGCCAAATCTTGATAGAAATCGCTTGAATTTCCGCCAGACTCTACTCTAAATCGCACAATCACATAGTTTGATTTTACATAAGGAGCTAACAAATAAAAATGCTCAGACCAAACGCCTAAGTTACTTTGTTGAATGGTATCCAGAATAACCCAGTCTCCTGCGGTATCCACAACTTCAACCATGAGCAAGTTCAAAGGAGTCAAGGTATATCCAGTTAGATCATTGTTGTGCCAAAAATTCAGCTCTGGATTAGTTAATCCCGATACATCGATGGTATCAGAAGTCATCGTTATGGAATCATTCGTCCCTGATAAATCAACCCAAGCTCTAGAACTACCAGTAACACCAGTGTGATCTGTAATCCCAGAACCACCGTAACCCATTATCCCAGTTACTTGCCAATTTGAACCAGCAGTGGTATACAAGGTCCAACTAGCAGGGAAAGTTGTTGCCGAATTAAATGACTCCGTGAAGGGAGCTGTTATTTGCCCAAACCCACTGATTGTGGTATATGCAGCTAGCAAAAATGCTAATAAGTAATTTTTTTTCATGTTTTTATGTATTGAGAATATCTTCCAAGGTACAATTTAAATTTTAATTGAACAACATATTATTATTTTGTTAAATATGAAACTAAAAAAAATGCCTGTTCATTACTGAACAGGCATTTAAGTCAAATTAGTTTAACTTATTGGATCACAACTCTATGTTGTTCTAGTTTACCCTCACTTTGAATAAGTAAGATGTAAATTCCACTATTCAAATTCTCAACATTTATTTCGAACGTTTCGTTGTTAGAGAACTTTTGAATATTGTCATAAACCAATCTTCCTTGAACATCTACCAATTTCAAACTTGTATTTTTAGTTGTTCCATTATTTTGGATACTAAATACTCCTCTGTTTGGATTTGGATAAACTTTGAAGTTGTCAACTAATGCGATTGACTCATCAATACTTGTCCATGTCGTATCGTAGATTTTAAAGTTATCTATATGGAAATCCACTCCTTCATTTCCAACGTTCGATTGTCCGTAGAAACCAAATTTTACCAACCCAGTTGTGTTTCTCATTGTATAAGACACTCTCTGACCGGTATGAGAAGGCTCGTTACTCGTATCCCACTGCATGATTATATCCGCTTTTTTCCAAGTTATTCCTTGATCGTAAGATACAACTAGGGCAACAGTATCGTCACTACCAAAACCATTTACTGGTGCATTGCTGTTAAAGTCATCTGTCAGTGCCACATCAAACTCAATAATTCTAGCCTTATTTGGATCATTACCAAAATTGAAAGTTGGTGTTAACAGCCAACCAGTTCTTGGAGTAAAGGCGGAGATATTGAATCTAGCAGCACCAGTTGTTCCGACATTAGCAAATCCATCTGGCTCCCAAATTGATTCGGCAGGGGCTACACCTCCAGAAACTGTTAGGGCTCCTGTCGCCTCTTCCCAACATTGTGGAGTTTCATCCAATGGGAAGGCAGAAGTATAAGTTGAAAAATCTTCTGAATATGGCAGAGCTGCTCCTGACGGACAACCTGTAGGTCCACAATGTGGCCCATCCCAAAAACTTGTATCTCCATTTGTACAGATCGCTTTTACCCAAACACAATACTCTGTAAGAGCCTGAAGACCTACTATTTGTTTAAAGTTTGTAGTTGAATACACCGTGTCTCCTCCCGATGGATTCGTTATTGGATCATACCCAGTTGGACCGTAAGCCACCATGTAGCTCACTTGTGTTGTATCAATATTCCATCCAACATTGAGTGAAGTTGAATCTTGACCTGGATTCAATATTACCACCGAAGGAGCTTTTTCACAACTTGGAATTTCTTCCCAACAGTAATCGTCAATGTATACGTAGTCGTAAGTTCTTGATGGTACCCACAAGAATGCTACATAAGTATCAGTTCCTGTATAAGTATCGAATCCTACTTTGAAGTTCGAATATCCACTTGTGCTAACGGCTGCAGGTGGTATGGTATCCCAAGGGGTAAATGTTCCAGGGTTAGCAGGGTCACTCATTGTTCCTACTACTATGGTTGAATCTCCTCTTAACCAGAAGTTAGCTCTGTGAGTTCCTGCTGATAAGTTAGATACTTCAGGTGCGATTAACATCATGGTTGCTGCCGCGTCATTAGAGTTAAACATATACATGTAATTGGATCCAGTGAATGAAGAAAATGTACTCACGTTGGTTCTGATATCCCCTGTACTAGTTGTATTAATGAATCTATTCCAACATAATGGAATCTCTCCAGAGTTTGTTGTTTCAAATCCTTCACAAAAATCAGTGAAAGGTGCACACTTCGAACAGAAGTTCAAGGGGCCATGCCAGATACTTGTATCACCTATTGTACAAATACTTCTTACATAGACATCGTAACACGTTGAGGCAGTTAAACCTGTAATTGTCGCGGTATCAGAATTTGAAATCATAGAAGTTCCCGTTCCTAGAGTAAATCCAGGCGCACCATATTGTACCTCCCAAATACTATCAGCTGGACCATTTGTCCAAGTCACTCTTGCAGAACTAGTGGTTGCATCTACAAAAAGCATAGAATATGGACTCGGACATGTTGGTGGAATGTATTCATCAGCACCAATATCATATCCAGTTGTTGGCCCTAAAGGTCTCGTGTCACCATCGTAATCAATGGTTACACCAACAGTAGAATCAGCATTATCGAATGCAAC
>CBFHHA010000006.1:0-84068 GCA_965655625.1 Flavobacteriales bacterium
GGATTGGATACGGATTTGAATAAAATCCCACCTCATTTATTGGAAACAGAAGATCCGATTTTTGAGTTCAACAAAGCAATTATAGATGCTACCAAAGAATATTGCGTGGCCTACAAACCTAACATCGCTTTTTATGAAATGTTGGGAGCTTCGGGCTGGGAAAGTCTACAAAAAACAATCGAATACATTCCTTCTACCCACTTCACCATAGCAGATGCAAAAAGAGGTGATATTGGGAACACCAGTTTGTATTATGCCAATACTTTTTTCGATACTTTTCAGTTCGATTCAGTAACGGTGGCACCTTACATGGGAAGCGATTCAGTTATTCCTTATTTGCAACACAAGGACAAATGGGCAATTTTACTCGCTTTGACTTCTAATAAAGGAGCGGATGATTTTGAATTACAAAAACTCGAAAACGGGCAATACTTATTTGAAAAGGTGCTTACCACTTCCAAAGAATGGGGAAGTGAAAGCAATACCATGTATGTGGTTGGAGCTACTCGCCCCGAAATGCTCACTGAAATTCGAAAAATAGTCCCAAACCATTTTCTACTTGTTCCCGGAGTGGGAGCTCAAGGAGGAAGTTTGACTGAAGTAGCAAAACACGGAATGAACGAAAATATAGGCCTTTTGGTGAACTCCTCAAGAGGGATAATCTACGCTGAGAACGGACCTAACTTTGCTGAGAAAGCAAAAGAAAAAGCCAGGGGAATTCAATTGGAAATGGCTCAATTAATGCCTTAAAATAGATCAACATGAACATTATATTATTTGACGGAATTTACCACAAGAATCTACTGCCTTTAACTTACACAAGGCCAGTTGCAGAGCTTCGAATAGGAATGTTGACCATAAAGCAAAAATGGGAACAGTACGTGGAAAACCCTATTCAGATAAAAACACAAGAATATTTAGCCAAAAAGTTTGGCTCACCCTCCGAGGAAAATTCTATTGGAATCAATGCCTCTATTCTTCCATCGGATGATTTGATGAGTAGTTTGCTGGAATTGAAAAACAAACAAATCCTCACCTCAAAAGGAAAAATTGTAGCAGTAAATCCGTTGCCAATTAATTCGAAAAACATTGAAGAAGCGCTGAGTGAGTACAAAATGGTTGAAACGAAAGCCGAGTTCTTGCAGGTTGAAAATGTTTGGGATTTATTTCGATTAAATGACCAAGCAATAAGGGCAGACATTGAATTAATAAAAGCTGCTAAAACATTTGTGACACCCTCCCCTACTAATCAGATTTTGGGTAATGATATTTACATAGAAGAAGGGGCAAAAGTAGAGTGCGCAATTTTAAATACCACAACTGGACCAATTTACATAGCAAAAGGAGCGGAAGTTATGGAAGGAAGTATTTTGAGAGGCCCAATTGCTATTTGTGAAAATGGCGTAGTAAAAATGGGCGCAAAAATATACGGAGCAACCACCATAGGACCTTATTCCAAAGTAGGAGGAGAGGTAAATAATTGCATGATTCAAGGGTATTCCAATAAAGGCCACGATGGTTTTTTAGGAAATGCTGTTTTGGGCGAATGGTGCAACCTTGGGGCAGATACTAACAATTCGAATCTTAAGAATAACTACCAATCCGTTGACTTATATAATTACCCCGAAGCTAAATATCTAGATACGGGGCTTCAGTTTTGTGGACTTGTAATGGGTGACCATTCAAAATCCGCAATTAACACGATGTTCAACACCGGAACAGTGGTAGGAGTAAGTGCAAATATTTATGGCGCAGATTTCCCTTCCAAGTTCATCCCTTCTTATTCGTGGGGTGGCAGAAAGCCGCTTGAATATAAATTTGACAAAGCGATGGATACGGCAAAACGAGTAATGGAAAGAAGAAACATTTCGCTGACAGAAGAAGATTTAAATATCCTGGAATACGTGTACAAAGAGAGTCAAAAGTTCAGGAAATAAACGTAAAATAAGTTGCAGAATTCCTTTTGTTTTAAAATAAGTTTCCTATATTTGCAGTCCGATAAAAACAAGAACAATGAAAATTAGAGTAGCAAAAAAAATAGTTAAAAATCAAGAGAATTTAAACTATAACAAAGGTCAAGTACAAAAAGCTGAAAAAACTGTTGAAAAATACAGCAAGAACGCTCCTAAATAATATATAAGATACATCGCGGGGTAGAGCAGCTGGTAGCTCGTTGGGCTCATAACCCAAAGGTCGCAGGTTCGAGTCCTGTCCCCGCTACTACGAAAAAAGATCACTAATTGCTTAGTGATCTTTTTTTTGTTTCATTATGCTGTGTTTCAAGTATCTGTTCAATCTAGTATTGAGTTTAACAAAATCTACCTTGGTTTCTCCGCCAATTTAAAACAACGGGGTATTTCCCATAATAAACTTGTAAAAAAGGGTACACTCATAAATTCAGACCTTGGACCATTGCACTTACGGAAGAATTCTTTTCAAAATCTGATGCTATAAAAAAAGAAAAAATACCAAAAGTTAAATCACTCCTAGTTTCTTCCCAACCTTTGTAAAAGCTTCAATAGCTCTATCTAAGTGCTCGATTTCATGTCCTGCAGAAATCTGAACTCTTATCCTTGCTTGACCCTTTGGCACTACTGGATAATAAAAACCAATCACATAAATCCCTTCTTTGAGCAACTCATTACTAAAGTCTTGAGACAATTTAGCCTCATACAGCATAATGGGAACAATTGGAGAATCTCCCTCCTTGATATCAAATCCGGCCGCTTTAATCTTCTCTTTAAAGTACTCTTTATTCGACTCCAGTTTATCTCTTAATTCAGTATTATCTGACAAGATATCGAACACTTTATTAGACGCTCCAACAATGGAAGGTGCGAGAGAATTAGAAAATAAATAAGGCCTCGATCTCTGTCTAAGCATGTCGATAATTTCTTTCTTTCCAGTAGTGTAACCCCCCATGGCTCCGCCTAGTGCTTTTCCCAAAGTTCCGGTAACAATATCTACTTTATCCATTACGCCAAAGTGCTCAGGCACTCCCCTTCCCGTTTTCCCAATAAAACCTGCTGAGTGACACTCGTCAGTCATAACCAAGGCATCGTATTTCTCGGCTAGAGCACATATCTCGTCCATTTTAGCCAAATCTCCGTCCATCGAGAATACGCCATCAGTTACAATAATCCTATGACGTTGTTCTTGTGATTTGATTAATTGCTGCTCCAAATCTGCCATATCACTATGAGCATATCGGTATCTTGCAGCCTTGCACAACCTCACTCCATCAATAATCGATGCATGATTTAGTGAATCAGAAATAATAGCATCTTCGGCACCAAAAAGTGGCTCAAATACTCCTCCATTTGCATCAAAAGCTGCTGCATATAGAATGGTGTCTTCTGTGCCATAAAAATCAGCTATTTTTTTCTCTAATTCTTTATGAATGTCTTGCGTTCCGCAAATAAATCTCACCGAAGACATACCAAACCCATGAGAATCTAGTGTATCTTTTGCAGCTTTAATAACCTCAGGATGGGACGAAAGACCCAAATAATTGTTGGCACAAAAATTCAACACATTATCTCCTGTATTTACAGCAATTTCTGCTGATTGTGGATTTACAATTACCCTTTCGGATTTGTACAATCCTGCTTCTTTTATTTCCTTCAATTCTTGTTGAAGATGTTCTTTTAGTTTTCCGTACATTCTTATTTATTTAAAGGTAATTGGCACTACCATTCTTACTTTTACTTTTCTACCGTTTACTTCTCCTGGAATCCATGGCGAAGTCGATTTCAGTAACTTTACTGCCTGAGCTTGTTGGTTTGTGGTAGAGTTACCTACTGGGATAAAATTCGACAAAGTTCCATCTTCAAGGACTACCATTTCTGTGAAAACAGTTCCTGGCTCCGCGACAGAACCTTCACGATTTAATATTTCTTCAATCACTTGAGCTAAAGTAAATTCCCCCTCCAACTGAGGCATAACTTCTGCCGAATTTACAATAATTTGTGAAGGCTCTAAATCAAATCGTTCCACCCCATCCACCACTTGATTACCGGATGCAATTTCTAACTGCGTGGTAAGGTAATCCACTTGATCTTTCATTCCTGCCAACTCACTTTTTAATTCAATATTTTCCTTTACTAACTCTTTGTTCATGGTAGTTTTCTCCGCAAGTTCCTTTTTAATTCCACAACCAGAAATTAAAACCATTGCAACTATTGTTGATCCTATTGTTAGCCTCATAATTTATGTTTTTTTTGGATAAATCAAAGATATAATTTTTTAACTTAACTAAAAATAATATACCTTTGACCTAACTAAGGGGTGCCCATAATCTATCGGGCTGAGATTATACCCATCGAACCTGCTGTGGTAATTCATAGAAGGGATTTTAAGTCAAACTGCGTTTGCTCTTTAAATTAGGTGCATCTCTTGGAAATTTATTTAACCAGAAATAATAAACCCAATGAAAAAAGCATCGCTTACCGTAATTTCAATCTTTTTCTCACTTCTATCTCTTGCACAATTTTCCCTATCGGGAAAAGTGCTAAACCAAACGGGGGAACCTCTGCCTTGGGCTACAATCCAGCTCAAAAACTCACAATACGTGGCGACAACAAATGGAGAAGGATTTTTTGAATTTAACAACCTCAGAAACAATAACTACACCATTCTTATTAAATATCTTGGCTATAAATCACAAATAAAAACCGTAGCGATTAACAACAAAAACGTCACTCTATCTATTTCTTTGTCTCGCAAAGACCACCTGATAAATGAGGTAACTGTAAGTGGCACGAGAATAGAAGAAAACACTCCTACTACCTACACAACGATCGAGAAAGAGGAAATAGAAAAAAATAACTTAGGGCAAGATATTCCCTATCTATTACAACAATCGCCTTCCATGGTGGTGACTTCGGATGCGGGAGCTGGAGTGGGCTATACTTACATGAGAATTAGAGGAACGGATGCCTCTCGAATAAACGTAACCATAAACGGTATTCCGGTAAATGACGCAGAATCTCACGGAGTATTTTTTGTGAATATGCCCGATTTTGCCTCTTCAATTGAAAGTGTGGATATCCAAAGAGGAGCCGGAACCTCAACAAATGGCGTAGGTGCTTTTGGTGCATCGGTTAATTTATACACCGATTTCAGAAGCGAAACTCCATACGGAGAAGTGAACAATTCAATAGGCTCGTTTGGTACAATCCGAAATACCGTGAAGTTTGGAACAGGTGTGATAAACCGAAAATTTTCATTCGAGGGAAGACTTTCCAATATTCAATCTGATGGATTTGTAGATAGAGCTTCCTCTGATCTCCAGTCCTATTTCTTTTCGGGGCAATATGCTTCGGGTAAAAACAACCTGAAATTTATTACGTTCTCCGGGAAAGAAACAACTTACCAAGCGTGGGGAGGAATTCCGAGAGACTCCTTGAAAACCAACAGAACTTTCAACCCCTACACTTACGAAAATGAAGTGGACGATTACCAGCAAACTCATTATCAGTTGTTTTACGACAGAAAAATAAACCGCAAATTGTTTTTAAACACTGCTTTGCACTACACAAAAGGGGCGGGTTATTTTGAACAGTTTAGAGAAGGAGACGACATGTCAACGTACGGAATCGATCCTTTGTTCACTTCTACAGATACCATTACTACAACTGACTTGATTAGACGAAGATGGCTAGATAATGATTTTTTTGGAGGAATCTTCACGCTTAAATACAGACCCAATTCAAAAATTCAAACCATCTTGGGTGGAGGGTATAATTTTTATGATGGCGACCACTTTGGCGAGGTAATTTGGGCGAGATATGCTAATAATCTGGACATCAGGGATAGATACTATGAAAACAATGCGACCAAAACTGACGGAAATATTTATTCAAAGACCAATGTTCAGGTTTCCAAAAAACTCAATGCTTTTCTTGATTTACAAATCAGACAAATAAATTACGACTTTTTGGGGTTCGATAATCAATTAAGAAATGTACAACAAGAGGCCAATTTCTTGTTTTTTAATCCAAAAGTGGGAGCTTCGTATGCCATTAATTCCAGTACAAAATTCTACACACTCTTTGCTGTGGCAAACAAAGAGCCAAACCGAGACGACTTGACCGAGTCCTCCCCTACTTCGCGCCCAAAGCACGAAACTTTGTATGACTTGGAACTAGGATTCAAACGTTCTAAATCAAAGTATGCCCTAAGCGTAAACGGATATTACATGCTGTACAAAAATCAATTGGTTGCAACTGGTGCGCTCAACGATGTAGGTGCCTCGGTAAGAACCAACATAGAAGATTCTTACAGGCTGGGAATAGAAATTGAAGGAGGTGTGCAAATCACCAAAGGACTAAAATGGAGTGGAAACTTAACTCTGAGTCAAAATAAGATTCAAAATTGGACGGAATATGTCGATAATTGGGATACTTGGGGAAAAGACACCGTGGTTCACACGAACTCCACTCTTGCTTTTTCGCCAAGCGTTATTGCAAGTAGCATCATCGAGTTTTTCCCTTACAAGCAATTTGACGGACTAAGAATGGCAAACCGCATTGACAACTTGAGTATTGCATTGATTAGCAAATATGTGGGAGAGCAATTTGTAGACAATACACAAAGTAACGACCGAATGCTAGAAGCTTATTTTGTCCATGACTTACGAATTAACTACTCAGTGAAATTCCGTTCCGGTTTAGATAAAATAACAGTTTTTGGATCTATTTACAATATTACCAACGAGTTATATTCAGCCAATGCTTGGAGCTATCGCTACTCTACTGGAGGAGAATTTGAACAGTTAATGGGATTCTACCCACAAGCTACTCGTAACTTCTTGATTGGATTGAATTTGAGGTTTTAGGAGTTCTCAGGAATTTTGCTTTCTACATTCAGCCGTTTTACATCCTTATTGTTGAATGTAGGAAGCAATTTTTATTTCAATGTTTTTGATAAAACCTAAAATACTAAACCAATTGCCCTACCAACTTTCCTTAGTCATATTTACATTTCTATCAGGCTATTTAAAAACTTAAAAAAGTAGCAAGCTAAAAACTTACTACTTTTTCAAATACACTAACCTGATTAGTCTTTTTAACTCTTGATCATCCACGTATTTTCCTATTTCCTTCTCAAATTGCTTTATGTTGGAATAAGGTCTGTACTCTTCAAATTCATGTGCCATTTTTTCGCCTACACCCGGCAATGATTTAATCTCTTCCTCTGTTGCTGTATTCAATTCTACTGGCAAAAATACATAACTTTCATATCGTGCAACTTCCGATTCGTCTACATATTTCCCTATTTCTTTCCGAAATTGCTTGATACTTTTGTACGGCCTGTATTCTTCAAATTCGTGCGCCATTTTTTCACCTACTCCCGGTATAAGTTTAAAATCTGCTTCGGGAGTTGTGTTTAGGTTAAAAGGCACAAAAATATGTCTGTACAATTCTTCTTTGTTTTCTATTTCTCCCAACAAAGAATCTAATGAATTCATGGTAATAAAAGGTCTGTTGGCTACTACTTGTTCGATAAGCTCCGGAGACAATCCTACGAGTTTCAACTCATCTTCCGATGCCAAGTTTGCATTGAATACGACATTGTTTTCTACCTTTTCAGGAGTATCTTTCCTTACCTCTTCGGCTTGGATTACTTCAGGAGTGTTTCCTTCTGTTGTCTCTGATTGACAACTTGTGAGTGCAATTGAACTCAGCAAGATTGCTGAAAATGACTGTAATAAATTTAATTTCATGGGTTTTATTTTGTGAGTTTACTGTATGAATATCCTATAATTGAGAAAGCAACTAAACTTCCAGGAGCAAGAGCTGGAATGGCTCCTGAAAGGCTCTCTGTAAATAATTCCCAATTGGTGTGAGTGGGCGTCATTTCTTGTTCGAACTGAAAATTTGCCTGCAAATGCAAAAAAACTCCATACAAACCTGCCAAAGCTGTTATCACCATCAAGACAACAAATAACTTGTTGAGAAATAGAGATGATCGAATATGCAAAACAACAAGAACAACGAGTGAAATCAGAATGCTCACTAACGGAATCAGTTGAAAAAAATCCTCGTAGTGATGAAGCAAGTACAATTCGATGGCCGTTCCCAAGAAAAGAAAACTACTTCCTACAAACAGAGTCTGTTTTACGGAAAATCTTCTTGAGGTATGTGTTGTTATTTTCATTTTAGTTCAAAATTAAGGAATATAACAGAGAATAGAGCGGATTTTCTGACTCCATTTTTTTACAAAAATTACAGCGAGGAGAATTAGTGAAATTCGAAAGAACGACAGAATCTTGTTAGAAAAACTCCTCTATTTTTCTTAATTTTAGAGAATATTAAAAAAGACCTGTTATGAGTATTGCCGCACCTTTTAATCTTCAGAAATGGATTGACGAGAATAGAGATTTACTAAAACCTCCCGTTGGAAATAAGAACTTGTACAAAGAGGCGGGCGATTTTATTGTGATGATTGTTGGCGGACCCAATGCGCGAAAAGATTACCACTGGAACGAAACAGAGGAATTATTTTACCAATTGGAAGGAGATATTATGGTTACAGTTCAGCAGGATGGAAAAGCCGTTGAAGTACCCATCAAAGCGGGCGAAATGTTTTTGTTGCCTGGCAATATTCCTCACAACCCTGTTAGACCCGCTAACTCTATAGGACTGGTAATCGAGCGAAAAAGAAAAGGGACGGACATGAAAGACGGGTTATTGTGGTTTTGCGATGAGTGCAACGAAAAGCTACACGAAACTTATTTTTCACAAAAAGACATTGAAACGGATTTTCAATCTAGATTCAAGGAGTTTTATACTTCAGAAGATAAAAGAACGTGTAAAAATTGTAGCCACGTAATGGAAATTGACGAAAGATTTATTTAGAATGACAAAAAAAGCTGAAGACATATTAAGCATTGATATTCACACTCATATCTTACCAAAAGACATTCCTAATTTCAAAAAAAAATTTGGCTACGGAGGTTTTATTCATTTAGATCATCACAAGCCTTGTTGTGCACGAATGATGATGGACGACAAGTTTTTTAGAGAAATTGAAGACAATTGCTGGAGTGCAGAAGCTCGAATGACTGAGTGCGATGCTCAGCATATTAATGTACAAGTTTTATCTACTGTACCAGTGATGTTTTCTTATTGGGCAAAACCGCAAGACTGCTTGGATGTATCCATGTTTTTGAACGATCACATTGCTGGAATTGTAACGAAATATCCAAAACGATTTGTAGGACTTGGTACGGTTCCAATGCAAGCCCCTGAATTGGCAATAAAAGAAATCGAACGTTGCAAAAAAATAGGACTCAAAGGTATTGAGATTGGTTCGCACGTAAACGATTGGAACCTCAACGATCCCAATCTATTTCCAATTTTTCAAGCATGCGAAGAATTGGACATGGCAGTTTTTGTTCATCCATGGGACATGATGTCGAAATCCAAAATGGAAAAATATTGGCTACCTTGGCTTGTAGGAATGCCAGCCGAAACTTCGTTGGCCATTTGTTCGATGATTTTTGGAGGCGTTTTCGAAAGATTACCCAACCTGCGTGTGGCTTTTGCTCACGGTGGCGGTTCGTTTCCCGCAACAATCTCTCGAATTCAACATGGATTTGATGTACGGCCAGATTTGTGCGCCATCGACAACAATGTAGCTCCAAAAGAATACCTCGGTAAATTTTGGCTCGATTCTTTGGTGCATGACGAGGCAAACCTTAACTACATCATGGATCTAGTTGGTTCGGACAAAGTAGCCTTGGGATCTGATTACCCTTTTCCTTTAGGGGAATTACAACCAGGAAAATTGATTCGTGAATTTGACTTAGAACAAAAAACCAAGGAAAATTTACTGCACAATTCAGCACTGACTTGGTTGAAAATGAAAAAATCTGATTTTATTTAATCAATTATTTTTTAAGAACCCATAAAGAGATTCCTTTCGATTCTTCTTTTGTTCTTGCTAAAAACTTATTGGCTTCTTTGCGAGTAACAAAACTTTGAATAGCCACCCGATAAAGCCTTCCTTTCTTATCAACTATCAAGGATTCGTTTCCTTTATCAGACCATTCTTTTACCAAGTTTTCTGCATTTTCCTTTACAGAAAAACAACCGGCAATTACATGGTATTTTTTCTCGACCACGTACTCCACAGGCTTTGAAAAAGTAGAGTCTGTTTTTGGCAAAGTCGCTTCCACTTTGGTTGTATCAAGTGTTTTTGCAACTGCAACAACTTCTTCCTCCGTATCCCAATCCAACATAAACGAGTCGTTCGTTCTTGGAGAATAATCATCCACCACAACCGGATTAAATGGATTTACATCCGCAATGTTTAAGTTTTGATACTCTGAATTGCTCTTAATCCCGATGTAAACACCAGCCGCCAATATTGGCAACATCAACAAAGGAATTAATTGACCATACCGCTTAGAGGTCCTTTTCTTAGTTGGTTCTTTCGCGGGCGAAGCAACCAACACAGATTCTTTGGTTTCTTCTACTCTTGCAATCAATTTAACTTTCTTTTCTTCTTTTTCTTTGGTTGGCAGCGGTGCCACCTTTTCAAGTTCAAAAGAAGAGAGACCGTAAGAATCTTTCAAGAAATTTGTTGACGCCTGCTGGAACTGAATGTTCTTTTCTTTATCAAAAAACAACACTCCTACCCTTTCTATTTCTACTCTTCCCTCTTCGTTCAATCTCAAAAAACAATCGTCTTTGAATTGAAGCAAAAGTTGCTGAGCATCCGCCATTGACAATGCTTGTTTCTCAGCAATTTTAGCAGACAATAAGCCATCATTGTACACAAGATGTTTGTTGAACAAAATTCGTTTCGTAGCAGGAAAAAAAACAGAGGTAAACTGATTGAAGTATGCTGGTTTTTTGGAGGTAATAAAACCTCCAAATTCTGGCACAATCACACAATCATGATCGTGTAGTAGTTCTTCTATATGTTTGTCTATCTTTTTCATTAATCAACAAAGCAAAGTTAATTATTTCCTTTAATTAATTAAAAATTATCCGAACTAAGAATTTCTTCTAAATCCTCGGGAGTATCAATTCCAATTATATCTTCTTCAATTTCAGATACTTGTATTGTAAAATGATGTGAGAGCCACCTTAAATTTTCTAAGCTTTCGGCTTTTTCAAGCATAGAGTGCTCGATAGATTGAATCTCGTAGAATTCGTCAATATTAAACCCGTAAATCCCAATATGCTTGTAGTATTCGGCATGTTCCAGCCATAAATCCTCTTGTTTTCCTCTCACGAAAGGTATTGGGTGTCTGCTAAAGTAAAGTGCGTCTCTTGGTTCTCCGTTCGATTCGCCTTCAGTTAGCACTACCTTCACCACATTTTCATTGAATAGTTCATCGCTTGAAGTAATTCTTTTGGCTAACGTTCCTATCTCGGCTTGATCATCGTTGAGCAAAATCTCACAAACTTTGTCAATATGCACAGGCGAAATAAACGGTTCGTCTCCCTGTATGTTCACCACCACATCAAAAAACTCTTCTTTCTCCTCTAGTTTCTCGATAACCTCTCCGCATCGTTCGGTTCCCGATTGATGAAAATCTCCGGTCATTATTGCCAACCCTCCAAACTCCAAGACGTGGTCATAAATTCTTTTGTCATCAGTCGCAACCACCACTTTTGTCAATCTTTTGGATTTTTGGCACTGTTCTACCACTCGCCTAATCATTGACTTTCCTTTGATATCTACTAGTGGTTTACCCGGAAACCTTGTAGACTCATATCTCGCTGGAATTATTCCTATTACCTTTTTCATTTCAATAGGTTTTTATACATGGCTATTGTTTTTTCGAATCCAAAATACAAAGCATCCGCAACTAGAGCATGCCCGATAGAAACTTCCAATAAATTAGGAATTGACGAAGCAAAAAACGCCAAATTTTCTACATTCAAATCATGCCCAGCATTAAGACCAATTCCCATTTCTGAGGTGAGTTTAGCGGCCTCCATAAACGGACGAATAGCTTCTTCTTTATCTGAAGAATAACCACTTGCATACGATTCTGTGTAGAGTTCGGCTCTATCCACCTGAATGAGTGCTAGCTGCTCTATATCTTTTGTGTTGGCTTCCATAAATACAGAAGTTCGAATTCCTGCTTTGGACAGTTCCCCGAGCGATTCTTCCAATAGGGATTTATTCTCTTTCACTTTCCATCCTGCATTAGAGGTTAATACTCCTGGCGGATCGGGCACCAAAGTTACCTGATGAGGTTTCGTTGAAAGCACTAAATCCATGAAACGCTTGTTGGGATATCCCTCCACATTAAACTCAGTTTGAATATTTTGAGCTAACTCGCTCACATCGGCATACCGTATGTGTCTTTCATCAGGTCTAGGGTGAACAGTAATACCATCTGCCCCAAATTTTTCGATATCTAGCGCAACTTTTAGCAAGTTCGGAACGTTGTTTCCTCTAGCATTCCTTATTGTGGCTACTTTATTTATATTTACACTTAATTTTGTCATATTTTTGTAGTAAACTGAACTGCGAAAGAACAGTTTTTTGTTTAAAAAAGTTACATTTAAAGGTAAAAAAAATACTCAACAAAATTCATCTATAAGAATACTATGATTGCATCTCAATTAATTGTGGACTTACTTCCTCCATTAAAGCCCTCCGAAACTTTCAGCAAGGCATTGCTTTGGATGAGCGAATTTAAGGTGGGTCATTTGCCGGTGGTTGACAAAAATAATTTTTTGGGAATTGTCTCAGAAGAAGATATTTTAGATTCCAGTTTGTCGGATGTAACCTTCCAATCCAACATAATTCAGCTCAACTCGGTATTTATTTACGAATACCAACATATTTTTGAAGTGATGAGAAAAATGTCTGAATTTCAACTCACCGTAATGCCTATTCTTAATAGAAATGATGAGTATTTAGGATGCACAACTCTCTCTCACCTTATGACAGTTGCATCCAACACGACCTCCATAAAGGAATCTGGCGGAGTGATTGTACTGAGAGTAAATTCTAAAGATTATTCACTGGCCGAAATTTCTCAAATTGTAGAAAGCAACAATGCCAGAATCTTAAGTTCTTACATCACCTCTTCGGACGATACATCTGAAATAGACGTGACTATCAAATTGAACAAAAAAGAACTAGGAGCGATTCTGCAAACCTTTCAACGGTATGATTATAAAGTCATTGAAACCTACCAAAAAGATGATGACTTTGATGAGTTAAAAAATAGATTTGATAATTTGATGAACCTCCTAGATTTATAGTAATTTTACCCCACAATGAAATACATTTTACTTTTCTTATCCTCGTTGTTGTATTGCCAATTGGCACTCTCACAACCTTCTAACAACAACTGTGCAAGCGCAACAGAAATTTGCATTGCGAAAACAACATCTGGAACCACCCGTGATGCAACCAGCCAAGTGTGTGGAACTTGTGCAGATGGAGCTACCGTGATTGGTTCAGCTTGTTTTCAGCTTGTAAAAACGGTTTGGTATCAATTTACAACCAATGCCACAGGAGGAAATGCTGATGTCAGTGTAACTAGTTTAAATTGTTCTGCTGGTTCTAATGGATTGGGAGGAATTGTTTATTCTGCCGGAACTGCTTGTAATTCTTCCACATACGTTCCTGTTTCCAACTGTGAAGTAAATTCTGGTGGAGACTTTACCCTGAACGCAACCGGATTAGCAGCCAATACTACGTACTATATTCTTATCGCTAGCGACTCTGCAGGGAGCTGTGATTTTGATATTACGATTAGCGGTCCCGCAGTTGTATTGCCTCCCAGTTCAATCGTTATCTCGAACAACGTAGACACCACTATCATTTGCCCAGAAGACGTGGTAACTTTTTCTGCCAATGTAACAAATTGCACCAATCCAGTGGTAAATTGGTTTGTAAATGGCGGATATACAGCAACTACAACCAATGGAAATTCTTTTCAAAAAGATTATTTTGTAAATGGCGATGTTGTAGGAGCTCAGGTAGAATGTGATTGTGGAGCAAATGCTGGGTCTAATCAACTATCAATAAATGTACATCCTTACATCACAATAAGCGCAGGACCTTACACCAACATTCCATTCGGAGGATCTACCAAACTTAAAGGTTCTGGAGGGGTTACATATTCTTGGGCACCCACCGAAACTTTAGACAACCCAAATATTGCCAATCCAATTGCGACACCTTTGGGAGCTACAACATACACATTAACGGCAACTTCGATAGAAGGTTGTCGGTTTTTTGACAACGTCATCGTGAATGTTCTTGACTCCATTTTCGTTCCCAATACGTTCACCCCTAACTCGGATGGAGTTAACGACACCTGGGAAATAAGGCTTATCGAGTTTTTTCCGAAAGCAGAAATTACGGTATTCGACAGATGGGGACAAATTGTATTTAAAACAATTGGTTACCCAACTTCTGCTCGTTGGGATGGGACCCGAAACGGAACTCAACTTCCGGCATCAACCTACTACTATACAATTAGTTTGAGTATCGACTCCAAAGAAGAAAGAATAAAAACTGGATCAGTAACCCTAATATATTAAGATGATTAAGAAACTCTCACTGGCTTTATTTCTAGCTTTTTCGGTTACCGGTTTTAGTCAACAAATTCCGCAATTCACCAATTATCTAACCAATCAGTTCGCCTACAATCCTGCAGTGGCGGGAAGTAAAGAATGCTTAGATATTACCTTGGGACATCGAACTCAATGGAGTGGATTTGAAGGAGCACCCGTAACGACCTACGGAAGTTTTAACACAACACTGAAGCAAGATAAATTTGGCTTGGGGTATAAACATGCTATCGGAATTGTTGCCCTGAGCGACTCTTATGGTCCTTTTACTCGTTCCAAATTAAAAGCTGCCTACGCTTATCACCTTCCACTCACAAGAGATATTCTATTCTCTATGGGTATGTTCTTTGGTATAGAACAAGTAAATTTTGATGCCAGTGACATAACTCTAATTAACTATAATGATGATGCGGTAAACAACTCAAGGAGATCTACTATTTTTCCTGAAATTACGCCAGGAGTGTTCCTACAATCTGATAGATGGTTTGCTGGAGCTACACTTCAACAAACACTAGGAAACAGAAAAAAAGCAGTAGGAACAGACGATACACGTCTCACTAGGCACGGAACAATCATGGGGGGTCTTAACATTCCTATTACGGATGATTGGTCTATTATACCTTCTACGATGTTCAAGTTTTCGAAAGCAGCTCCATGGGCAATCGATGTAAATGCAATGGCAGATTTCAAAAGGAAAATTTCAGTTGGAATCTCTTATCGAAATATAGATGCCGTTGCAGCCTTAATTAATTTCAATTTTTTGAATTATTTCAGAGTGGGTTATGCCTATGATTATACTTTATCTAAAATAAGATTTGGTGGATTCAACTCACACGAGGTAACACTAGTAATCAATCCATGCGGTTTTAAAGAAGATCCTAAATATGCCTGCCCTACTTTTAATTAAGCGGGTAGTTTGATTTTATTCCAAAATCAAATTAGTACTTATATTTAGTCCTATATTTTCACTAAATTCTATTGATTCAAATAATAAATTCACTTCAATGTACAAGATTATTTATGCACTTTCTTTTCTGTTAATTTCCGTTTTGGGAACATCTCAAGCTACTCAAACCATAAGAGGTAAAATAATTGACAAAGAAACATTTTCGCCCATCATTGGAGCCACTGTTTTACTTGTTTCAAATCAAGAAACACCTCAGGGAGCCTCCACAGATATTGACGGAAATTACCGCATAGATGGAATAACGATTGGCAGACACACCCTGAAAGTGAAGTACCTAGGTTATTACGAAAAAACAATTTCGATTGTTGTGAATTCTGGTAAAGAATTGATTCTTAATATCGAATTGGAAGAATCAATGATAAAGATGAAGGAAGTTGAAATTTCAGCAGACGAAAATGGAGGTGTAAAAAATGAAATGGCACTTGTAAGCGTTACTAGTTTTTCGGTAGAAGAAACTGATAAATATGCAGGAAGCCGAGGAGATCCGGCCCGAATGGCTGCAAATTTTGCCGGAGTGCAGGGAGCAGATGACTCCAGAAACGATATTATTGTGCGAGGAAACTCTCCGTTGGGAGTTCTGTGGAGAGTTGAAGGAATTGATATTCCTAACCCCAATCATTTTGCCATTGCGGGAACCTCAGGTGGTCCGGTTTCTATCCTGAATAATAAATTAATGGCAAACTCCGATTTCTTTACTGCCGCATTTCCGGCAGAATATGGAAACAGTATAGCTGGAGTATTTGATTTAAAACTAAGAAATGGAAACAACCAAAAGCATGAATTTAGTGGTCAATTTGGTTTTTTAGGGACGGAATTAATGGCAGAAGGACCTTTGAACAAAAAGAATGGCTCATCCTATTTAATCGCCTACCGATATTCTACTTTAGCAATTTTTGGTGGACTGGGAATCAAAGTCGGAACAGATGCCATTCCTGCCTATCAGGATTTGAGCTTCAAGCTTAATTTTCCTCAGAAAAAAGGAGGAACCATTTCCTTGTTTGGAATTTCTGGAAGTAGCGACATCGACATTGAATTTAGTCCAGAAGAAAAGCCAAATGATGAACTCAATATTTATGGCGAAAATGACAGAGATCAATATTTCAATACGCGCATGGCTGTAGCTGGACTAACCTACATCAAACCACTCAAGAAAAATGCCTATTGGAAAACAACAATAGCAGGATCAGTAGAAGAACAAAAAGCCGTTCACAATTATTTTAATCGCAGTGTAAACACTTATGGATTCTACAACTTGGATACAATCTATACAATTTTAGATTATCGCTTCAGGCAGTTCAAAACCTCTGCCTCTTCATTCATAAATAAAAAGCTGAACAAGCAAAGTGTCCTCAAATTTGGGTTTAATGCTGATGTTTTTTTCTATGATTTTCACGACAGTGTACTACTTGATCAATTAAACCCTCCTACTTGGGATGTTCGTTGGGATCACAATGGTACAGCTGCACTCATCCAACCTTTTGCTCAACTTAAGCACAAGTTCAATGAGCGATTTGTCATGAATTTCGGATTGCATGCCCAAGCATTTACGCAAAGTGAGAGTATTTCATTCATAGAGCCAAGAATCAGCATGAAATGGAATTTGGACGAGAAACAGGTAATTTCTTCAGGTGTTGGGCTACACAGTCAATTACAACCTTCATACACCTACTTTTATCAGTTGCCATCGGGAGTTGGCACAGAAGAAATTCAACATAACAGTAAAATGGATTTCTCCAAAAGTATCCATTCGGTGATAGGGTATGCAAATTCCATTTCGGCTAAAACATTAATTAAATCGGAAGTGTACTTTCAGTACTTATATAACATTCCTGTAGAAGTAACTCCTTCTTCGTTTTCTATGGTGAATCAGGGGTCTGGCTTCACAAGATTCTTCCCAGACTCTCTTCAAAATACGGGCACGGGTAAAAATTACGGAATCGAATTAACAGTAAAGCATAATTTTGACAAAACACTCTTTGCCTTGTTTACAGGAGCCATTTACAATAGTTTGTACAGAGGTAGCGATGGAATTGAAAGGAACACAGATTTTAATGGGAATTTTGCCGCAAATTTCTTGATGGGAAAGGAGTTTAAACTGAATAAAAAGAACTCCATTACGATTGGTGCAAACATAACTTGGGCAGGAGGAAGAAGGTTTGGAATTGTGGATTCTACGGCCTCTGCCGCAGCGCGAGAAGTCATCTTTCTAGATGAGGGCTACAACGAGTCGCAGTTCAAGGATTATTTTCGTGCCGACATTAAAATCAATTACAAACTGAATACAAAAAAACTCACCCACGAAATTGGTCTAGATTTGGTAAATGTATTAGGAATAGAAAACATTCTGGCGGTAACTTACGCCCCAACACCTGATGATCCTCAGCGAATTACCTATTCCAATCAGCTAGGATTTTTACCTTTGTTTTATTACCGAATTGATTTTTAAGCATGGCAGGGAAAACTCCTTATAAACCACTGATTTATCCAGCTAAAATAATACTGGCTTGGGGAGAAGCAATTTCGGGCAATACTGAAATTCGCGACTGGCTCGGGAAAAATGGATATCCGGAACTGTACACCTTTGTCTTTGCTCTTAACCTAAAAGAAACAGCCAGAGAGTGGCTCATGAAAAATAAATACCCTCACTTAATGGCATTAATCCAAGGAGTAGAAGGAAATGAGAAGGCGTTGGATTGGCTTAACAAAAATGGGTTTGAAGTCCTCTTTCATATCGCCAAAGCAGGTGATGGTGACACATCCTCTTTGGAGTGGCTTAAAGTAAACCAACGCGACTTTGCACATCTGGCTCTAAAAATTAAAGCAAGAAAAGATCAAATACAACTAGATCACGATGATGTGCACAAAATGAGTCCAGAATAGAGTATTCTAGGCTATTTTTCGTTTATAAACTGCTGTTCCAATTACAAGCTCCAGTATTCTATTTGTTTAATTTTGTCTTTCAAAATCCCCTTCACATCTACAAAAACTCCTTTGCCCTCAGGCAAAAAAGACTGGAAATACTTCTCGTCCAAGTTCACATAGTCTTGGTGATTCACAGCTAAGATAATTGCGTCATATTTTCCGGTTGGTTCATTTACCAAACCAAATCCATATTCATGTTGCAATTCATCTGAACTAGCATGCGGATCTACTACTTCTACGTTACAAGAAAACGACTCCAATTCTCTAATTACATCCACTACTTTGGAGTTTCTGATGTCACTCACATCCTCCTTGAAAGTTGCTCCCATAACAAGAACTCTGGCATCCATAATATTGGTCCCTTGTGCCAATATTTTCTTTACAGTTTGTTTTCCAATATAGAACCCCATTGAATCATTCACGTACCTTCCAGAGTTTATTACTTTGGCGTGGTATCCTGTTTTCTTTGCTTTGTGAGTTAGGTAATAAGGATCTACACCGATACAATGACCTCCCACTAAACCAGGCTTAAAATTCAAGAAATTCCATTTGGTTCCGGCCGCTTCCAACACATCATACGTATTTATTCCAACTCTATTGAATATGATTGATAGCTCGTTAATCAAAGCGATATTTACATCTCTTTGCGTATTCTCAATAATTTTGGCAGCTTCCGCCACTTTGATCGAGGCAGCTCTATGAACTCCTGCATCCACAACCAATTCATAAGTCTTTGCTACTTCCTCCAAAGCCTCTGGCGAACAAGCTGAAGCTACTTTCACGATGGTACTTAGTGTATGCACTTTATCACCCGGATTAATTCTCTCTGGAGAGTAACCTACTTTAAAGTCTTCTTTCCACTTGAGACCCGAAACTTCTTCCAACACTGGAATACAATCGTCTTCGGTACAACCAGGATAAACAGTAGATTCATACACAACATAATCTCCTTTTTTGAGAACTTGAGCTACTGTTTTACTCGCACCCAACAAAGGACGTAAGTCCGGCAAATTGCTTTCGTCAATTGGGGTTGGAACAGCTATAATATAAAAAGAGGCTTTCTTCAGTTCTTCTAGGTCTGCAGTGAAGGTAATATCAGAGTTTTCAAAATCTTTTGCTTCAAGTTCCTTGCTAGGATCGATGTTGTTTTGCATCAATTTTACTCGATCTGCATTGATATCAAACCCTATTACTTTTATTTTTTTAGCGAACTCTAGGGCGATAGGAAGTCCTACATATCCTAATCCTATTACGGCTAAAGTTGCTTCTTTATTTACTAATTTATCGTACATAAGTTAATCTTGTTATCTTCTTAAAAAAAGAACTATCACAGTTCCACATGTTCAATTTGATCACTAATTTAATATCCTTGCTCGTCTCTTACTTTGTAAATTCTTTCAATGATATCTACCACTTTCATTCCTTCGAGCGCGTTGGTAGTTGTAGTAGCTGAACCGCTTAGGGTATCTACCACGTTTTCAATCACATAATTGTGGTTAGCCGCAGAACCTTTATAAGGTCCATAATCATTCGCTGGGTTACTTGGCGGCAATACGGGCATTTCGTACCCTTCTATGTGGCAATATTCTACTTCATTCATATATTGTCCTCCCACTTTAACACTTCCTTTGCTTCCTATGATTGTCAAGCTACTTTCTAAATTTTTGTCCCATACAGCTGTGGAATAATTTAATACGCCCATTCCTCCTTTTAAGAAGTCGAAAGTTACTAAACCTGAATCTTCGAATGCGGTAGTTTCTTTGTGAGTAAAGTCTTTAAAATTTCCTTTGATATTATCAATATCACCACACAACCAATACATGATATCGATAAAATGAGAAAACTGAGTAAACAAAGTTCCACCATCAAGGTCTGGTGTTCCTTTCCACCCACCTTTTTTGTAGTAACGATCATCTCTGTTCCAATAACAGTTCAACTGAACCATATGAATATCACCCAGCAGCTTGTTCTCCATCACTTCCTTTAACCATGCTGACGGAGGTGAATACCTATTTTGCATGACGCAAAAAACTTGTTTGTTATTTTTTAAGGAAACATGCATGATTTCCTCGCAATCTGCTTTAGAAAGCCCCATTGGCTTTTCGCACACTATGTGTTTTCCTGCCTCCAGTGCCAACAAACTATGTGAAGCGTGAATTCCATTCGGTGTACTCACCGTTAACACATCAAACTCTGTGTCACTGGCTAGTAATTCTTCTATCGATTGAAAAAAAGGAACAGGAAAATTTTCTATTCCTAATTCTTCCTTTGGTCTAATATCGCACAAAGCGGCTAATTCAGCCCCTTCATTTCTCATAATCATTTCGGCATGTCGTTTTCCGATATGCCCATTTCCTACAACTGCAAATTTTACTTTTTTCATTCTATTCATTTTATTGGAAATACCTTGTTACTCTCCAATCTGTATTTTTGTTTTGACTCTACGCAAATTGCCTCGCCATTGGAGTCAAACTTTAATCTATGACCGTATTCACTTACCCAGCCTATTTGTTTTGCGGGGTTACCCACCCACAAGCTGTAATCTGGAATTTCTTTGGTTACCACTGCTCCTGCACCTATAAATGAGTAGGCCCCAATGTCATTTCCACATACAATTGTGGCGTTCGCTCCAATTGAAGCTCCTTTTCTCACTCGAGTTTGTAGGTATTCCTCTTTTCTCACAATTGCACTTCTGGGGTTAATCACATTTGTAAAAACCATGGAGGGACCAAGGAAAACATCATCTTCACATATTACACCAGTGTATATTGATACGTTGTTCTGCACTTTCACATTATTACCAAGAACAACCTCTGGCGAAATCACCACATTTTGACCAATATTACACCGTTTACCAATAATGCAATTAGGCATGATGTGTGAAAAATGCCAAATTTTAGTTCCTTCACCAATTTTGCTACCCGCATCAATCACGGCTGTTTCATGAGAAAAATATGTATCCATTACTTCTTTATTATTTTTTCTACAGAACGTTTTCCGTCTGCCTGTACTACCAGGTAATAAAGACCTGTGGCACATTCAGTAATGTCTACATCTAAAGAAGTAAGGCCATCAATTGATTGAGTCATTATTTGTTTTCCAAGCTCGTCAAACAAAAAAATTGTTCCTTTACTCACCGAATTTTCAAAGACCAATCGCACATCTCCATCGGTTGGGTTTGGATATACTTTTAAATCGAATTTATCTTTCTTGTTAATGTTTATACTGGCACTAGGATTGAACCTAACTGTGTATTGAAATTTATACGTTTCGCTTGTATCGTTATTCGCATTTACGGCAAATACTTTGAAAAACACTTTTGTTCCCATGGGATAGTTGGGAATGGGTGTACTAGAAACGTAGGTACTATCGGCAGTATTCACCATCCCAATTCTGTTACCAAAACTAGGAGTGTTAACAGACCACATAGCATACACACTTCTCACAGGCAAGCCGCTAGATATTTGTGCATTGATATGCTGATCGATATCTTCTCTTGGCACAACTAAAGTTGGCATGTCATCAATCCATGTTTTTACGATAGCCGGATAATTATCTCGTCCAACTAATGAATATTCCCAAAGACCTCTTCCCCAAATTGCGGCTCTCAATGTATTCGAGCCATTTACAACTTCGAGCTCTTTTATTGTCGAATTGGGCAATCCCGGAGTGTACAAAGTCCAAGCCGTATCAGATATAGTTTTTGTGTACACACCAATTTCTGCACCTACATAAATATTTCCCTCTTTTGTATGGTCTACAACCACATTTCGAAGGGGCATATCACCTAAGTTATAAGTAATGTTTATCCAGTTTGTTCCGCCATTTGTAGTCATGAAAATTTTATTTCCATCATTTTGGTATCTATTGTAGGTAACAAATATATTCTCGTCATCATTTGGGTTAAAAGCAATATCAGTGATCGTATAGTTTGGTAAATTTGTTTTGATAGAGGAAAAGGTGGCACCAGCATTTGTCGATTTCATGAGGGCAGCTCCTCTTGCTACCACAATTATATCTGAGTTATTCTCTGCAATAGCCGCTTCACTAATCGTATTTCCAAATGGGTCTCCTCGATAAGTCCAATTCCCGCCAAATTCCTCACTCACATAAATATCTTTTGCAAAATTATATACCTTCATCTGGTCATTTGGATCAAATGCTAATGGTGCTTCCCAAGCTCCATTTCCTGAACCAGATTGACCGGAAGGTGACGCACCTCCTTGAGTCAAACCTCCATCTGTTGTTTTTCTCCTTGAACCATATTGCACACTTCCCATCATGTAGTCATCATTCAATGGATGAATGATTGCCTCCATTCCGTCTGCCCCATAAAATTCAATCCATGCATCTTTGTGTTTGATACTGGTTCCGTTATCCTGTGAACCACTCATCGTTCTGTAGTGGTTCGATTGACTGACTCCTAAACTGTAATTTTCTCTGATTCCTAGGCCATCACTCAAAACTGTCCAGGTCACACCATCGTCTGTGCTCTTGGCAAACAAACCGTCTGTTCCTACGTAAAAAATCCCATCGATGCATTGAGCGACACGCAAATCAGCATGAATGTATTTCCCTCCTTGCTTAAGATTTGCTTCGTAGTTTCCCATTCCATGGGCAGAACTTCCCAAACTCCACCATGTTATTTGGTTAGAAGTTCTTCCACCGTCTGTAGAATTAACAATATCTAAATACCCGTAAATCATTTTTGACGTGTCTAAATCATGCACCGCAAATCCGTCACAAGACTCGGGCGGATTACTCATAAAAGTAAAATCTATCCCTTTATTCTTGGAGGTCCATATCCCGTTGGTTGATGCAAAAAAGACGCAATCTGGACAATCTTTACTTACTGATATTTTACCTGAAGCCCCGCTGTTGCCAACAAGTGTATTTGATCCTGTAAAGGATACCCCTTGGTTCAATGAATACAATACTTTGTCTTTGTTTGAGCCCCAATAGTAATAGTCATAAATGTAAATGATATTGTCATCTGTCGGGTGAAATTCTATTTCAGATATTGACCCATTTGTTACTTTGGTCCAAGTGGCCAAATTATCTGTGGAACGGTACAAACCGTCACTTGCCGCAACCAAAATTAAATTTGCTACCCTCGGGTGGTAAGCAATTGTATTTATTTTAAAACTACTTCCTAGCCCGCCTTTTCCAAGTGTAGAAGGATTAAAATTAGTTTCTCTCCAAGTGGTGCCGCCATCTGTTGATCTGTAAATTCCATGGGAATAATTGTTGCCTCCATTTTGTACTGCTATCAGTATAGAATCTGAATTTGTGGGTGAAACTCCTATTGATTCGACTCCACTTGCCGTGAGCGAATCGGTATATCCTCCGGTCCAGGAGATTCCTCCATTGTTAGATTTCCAAAAGCCACCACTTCTGGATCCCACATACATAATTTGGGTGTTGCTCGGATTTACATAAAATGTTTCTATCCTTCCCAATCCGGCAGAGTAGTGCCCGGTGATGCTGTCTAATGTGTAAGGACCAAGATCTTTCCATCCTCCAGAATAAAGCGATCTATTCGTATTTCCGGCTGATTTAGATGTATTCAAAAACTGTAAATAAGCTTTTTCCACAAATCTTGGATCCACATTATTTCTAGCTCCAGACGGAGCATACTTACTCTCATTTTCGTTCTTCCACCTTTGGTATCCTTTGTAGCCAGAACCTTTTCCTTTTCCATGACTTTCAAAATACTTATCGGCTTCTTTACAGACTTCGTAAAAATTGTAAGTAGGATCCTGCATCATTACCTTATATAGTTTTTGAGAAAAGGAAGAACTTATCAGAAAAACGGAAGCTAAAAAAAGTAATATTCTGACTATTTGCTGCATAGGTGTTATTTTATGAACTTATCGAAATTATAGTGATCTACTTCGGACAATTCTTGTTTTGATAATGACTTGAAAAAATTATAGGTTAATTTCAATCCTTCTTGCCTCGACACTTTTGGTTCCCAGTTCAGCAGTTGCTTCGCCTTTGTAATATCTGGCCTTCTTTTCTTTGGGTCGTTCTCCGGTAATTCTTTGTAAATTACTTTTTGACTTGTTCCTGTTAATTTAATAATTTCTTCGGCAAAGTCTCCAATTGTAATCTCATCTGGATTGCCAATGTTAACAGGTTCAGGGTAATCCGATTGCAATAACCTACATATTCCCTCTACCAAATCATCAACGTAACAGAATGACCTGGTCTGAGAACCATCTCCAAAAACTGTTAGATCCTCTCCTCTCAAAGCCTGACCAATAAAAGCTGGTAGAACTCTTCCATCGTTTAGCCTCATTCGAGGACCATAGGTGTTGAAAATCCGTATAATTCTTGTCTCAACTCCATGAAATCGGTGATACGCCATAGTAATGGCTTCCTGAAAACGCTTTGCTTCATCGTATACACCTCTTGGTCCGATAGGGTTCACATTTCCCCAATAGTCTTCCGTTTGCGGATGAACTTCAGGGTCGCCATAAACCTCTGATGTGCTAGCTATAAGCATTCTAGCATCTTTTGCTTTTGCTAGGCCCAATAAATTATGAGTACCAAGCGACCCCACTTTCAGAGTTTGAATTGGAATTTTAAGGTAATCAATTGGACTTGCTGGAGAAGCAAAATGAAGAATATAATCTAGTTCTCCCGAAACATGAATATAATTAGAGATATCATGATTGTGAAATTCAAAATTCTCTAATGGAAATAAGTGTTCTATATTCTTAAGTCTTCCGGTAATGAGATTATCCATCGCAATCACGTGATATCCGTCTTTAATGAACCGATCGCACAGATGTGATCCCAAAAATCCTGCAGCTCCTGTAATTAATACTTTTTTCATACTTTGTTTTAAACTATTTCTCTTCCAATACTTTGGTACCTAAATCCGTTCTTCTTCATTTCTTCCAAATCGTATAAGTTTCTTCCGTCAAAAATAGTTGGTTCTGAAAGAGTTTCTTTTATTCTGTTAAAATCTGGAGTTCTAAACACTTGCCATTCTGTTGCAATCACCAAAAAGTCAGCATTATTTAATGCTTCATACTGATTCTCCACAAAGGAAATTTTAGACCCGTAAATCTCCTTTACGTTCTCCATTGCTTCTGGATCAAAAGCTTGAATTGTGCATCCCTCTTCCAACAATGCATCTATGATATACAGTGCCGGTGCCTCTCTAATATCATCTGTGTCGGGTTTAAAAGCCAATCCCCATAAAGCGATATTTTTGCCTTTTAGATCTCCTCCGTAATATTGTTTTATTTTGTCAACAATAATTACTTTTTGTCTTTCATTTACTTCTATTACCGAGTTTATTATTTTGAAGTTATATCCATTGTCATTTCCAGACTTGATCAAAGCTTTCACATCTTTCGGAAAGCAACTTCCTCCGTATCCAATTCCTGGGAATAAGAATCTGTTTCCTATCCTAGCATCAGAACCAATACCTTTTCTTACCATGTCCACATCTGCGCCCACTATTTCACAAAAATTTGCTATTTCGTTCATGAAAGTAATCTTGGTAGCCAAAAATGAATTAGCCGCATACTTCGTTAGCTCCGCAGACTTTTCATCCATGAAATAAATTGGATTTCCTTGCCTCACAAAAGGCTTATAAAGCTCCTCCAAAATCTTCCTGGCTTTGGCAGACTCAGTTCCAATAACTACCCTGTCTGGTTTTAGGAAATCACTTACCGCAAATCCTTCTCTCAAAAATTCAGGGTTGGAAACCACATCAAATCCAACAGAAGTGTTTTTTGCAATAGCGTCTTTCACTTTATCGGCAGTTCCTACCGGTACAGTACTCTTATCAATAATTACCTTATAATCTTTTATTAATTTACCCAGCTGGTCTGCTACTCCTAGGATGTAACTCAAATCAGCTGATCCGTCCTCACCTGGAGGAGTGGGCAATGCCAAGAAAATAATCTCTGCATTCTCTATCGATGATTCGATATCCGTTGAAAATGACAACCTGCCTTGCTTTTGATTTCTTTCAAACAACACATCCAACTGAGGCTCATAAATTGGCACCTCACCATTTTTCATTCTTTCTACTTTGTTGGCATCAATATCCACACAAACCACATTATTGCCTGTCTCGGCAAAACAAGTCCCTGTAACTAAACCAACATACCCAGTTCCTATAACTGCTATATTCTTCATAATCTTTATTTAAATTCTTTTACTGTTTTTGTTATATACACCAACTCCTCTTCCGTTAACTCGGTATGCATTGGCAACGAAATTACTGCAGCATTCAATGCTTCTGTTTTCGTAAAGTCCACCTGGTCATACCGTGGATCGGTGTATGCTTTTTGTTTGTGCAATGGCAATGGATAATACACCATCGCAGGTATTCCTTTTTCGGATAAATAGGAACGTAATTCATCTCTATTTATTCCCTTGGTTATTAATGTATACTGATGAAATACATGAGTGGAACTTGGATCTCTAAATGGAGTAGTTAACCACGACACATTTTCGAATGCGTTATCGTAAAAATCTGCTGCTCTGTTCCTATTGGCAATGTAACTATTCAAGTGAGGCAACTTCTTTCTTAACACGGCCGCCTGAATACTATCCAATCTTGAATTTACCCCAATTTCATCATGGTAATATTGAGTACTTTGACCATGATTCGCTATCATCTTTATCCTTTTCCCTAGATCGGAATCATTGGTAAATAGTGCACCTCCATCTCCGTAACATCCCAAATTTTTGGAGGGAAAAAACGAAGTGGTCCCAACGTGACCAATTGTACCAGCTTTTTTGACACTTCCATCTGAAAACTTATAGTCGGCACCAATTGCTTGAGCAGTGTCCTCAATCACAAACAAATTGTGTTTGTTAGCAATTCTCATTACCTCCTCCATATTAGCACATTGACCATACAAATGCACGGGCACAATGGCTTTGGTTTTAGGAGTAATTGCCTTTTCTAAAGATTCTGTATCGATATTAAAAGTCTTGGAATCGACCTCTACCAGCACTGGTGTTAAATTTAGAAGTCCTATTACCTCTACCGTAGCAACGTAAGTAAAGTTCGCTGTAATCACCTCATCGCCTGGTTTCAACCCTAGAGCCATCATTGCAATTTGCAATGCATCGGTTCCATTAGCACACGGAATTACATGATTCACATCAAGGTAGGCCTCTAGTTCTTTCTGAAACTCCTTAACTTCTGGACCATTAATATACTGCGAAGACCTTACTACATTGAGTATTGCTTCATCAATTCCTTCTTTTATTTTTTCGTATTGACCAATTAGGTCAACCATTTGGATGTTTTTCATACCCTATATATAAGTTGCAAATATACTGAAAAAATCAACTTGAATAGGACTTTACACCAACTAGAATTTCAATTTGTAAATACGCAATACTAAGACTTTGGCTTCGTAATTAATGAATAAATGATCCAAACTAATAGAACTAGGGAAATGAGAGCTGATCCTCCGTGCATGACGAAATCAAACCAATCAATGGGTTTCATACCAATTGCTCCTCCCTCAATCCATTTCAGTTTTCCAATAAGATGAGGTTCACCAATAGGAGATAAACCCAAGAATCCAAGTAATAAGGCAAGTATTACTTGGTTTTGAATATTGGAGTTTTTCTTACTCATACTCAAAACCTGCTTTTTTCCAAGCCCCAAATCCTCCCAACATATTGTACATAACTTGATATCCGGAATTAGATAACTTACTCATTGCACCTGAGGACCTTCCTCCAGCAGCGCAATAAATCAATAAGGTTTTAGATTTGTCTAACTCCGTTACCTTTTGCACAAAATCAGAAGAAAAGTAGTCTATATTTACCGCATTCTTGAGGTGACCAGCTTCAAATTCCATCGATCGTCTCACATCCAAAATTATCACCTCATCGGTAATTAATTTCTTGAATTCATTCACAGAAACATTCTCAGCTATTTTCGTAGTTTGAACATCCTCTTGGTTCTGATTTAAATTTCCTGATTGGTTGGAACAGGATAAAATCCCCGCCAAACCGACAAAGAATATAAAATAAAAAGTTCGTTTCATCATTGTTTTTTGTTTTTGTAAGACATAAATAAATTAGCCCAGATAATCTTTGATAAAGAATATAAATAAGGACCTAAAACCACCATCACTAAACCTATTAAAAGTATGTACTCGAGTGCTCCCGGATTTGGATAAAGCAGGTATGTTAGCATAAAAACAGCCACAAATACGGCTACACCCAAAGCATAAGATACATACATCGCACCATAATAAAATCCTGGCTCTTTCGAAAAAGACTCGCCACATTCTCTACATTTCTCATTTACTGCGCCCATATGTTTAAAATCATAAGAGGAGGAAACAAAGAAATCGCCTTCTTGACAATGCGGACATTTCCGTTTAAGAATACTGAATAATTTAGTTCCTTTTTTTAACATAATTCAAAAGTATAAATTGTTTCTTTTAGTCAAAGTAATAATTGTTACACTCTCCTACTTTATCGCAATGGTCATTTCTCTCTTACCTGGGGGGCCCGGGACATTCATCACTTGAAAACCTACCGATTTTAAATCTCGTTTAAATTGACCCATAGCACAATACGTTACCAACACACCTCCAATAACTAAATGATTGTACAAATTTTCGAAAATTTCTTTTTCCCACATTTCATTTTGAGCGCGAGGTCCAAAAGCATCGTAATATACCAAATCAAACCTATTCGAGGTTTTAAAATTTTGCACTTTCTGATTGATTTTAGTCAGATAAAAGTTAGGGTGAATAGCTACTTCCCTTTCCCACTCTACTGAATGTAGTTTAGCGAAATCAACCTTGGAGAGAGATGGCTCTAATTCTAAATAATTTAGTTCATCGATAACCTCTTTTGGCAAAGGCACCGTTTCTAGCCCTGTGTAATGGATAATAATTCCAACCTCCTGCGAATGCAATGAAGTAAGAATAGCATTCAAACCGGTTCCAAATCCTACCTCTAAGATTGATAACTCTTCTTTTTGTACTTGGGCAACTCCGTTTTTAATAAACACATGCTTGGCTTCTTGAATAGCACCATGTGTTGAATGATACGTTTCTTCAATCGAAGACAAGAATAGAGTTGTGGAGCCATCACCTGTCTTTCTAATCGATATTTCTTGAATATTTTCCATAAAAAAGCCCTAGAAGTTAATACTACTAGGGCTTAATTTTTTTTTTATTAATCACTTTATTGTGTTCTGCCTTCTAGAATTCTTTGTTTATGAGACAATTCTAAATTCTGTTCTTCTGTTCATTTGGTGTTCTTCGTCTGTACAGTCCGACTTGTTTGTTTTATCGCAATCGCATTCATTAAGAAGCTTCGTTTCTCCATAACCTTTTCCGTAAATTCTTGAAGCATCAATTCCTTTAGAGATAACAAAATCTCTTGCGGCTTTGGCTCTTCGCTCGGATAGTTTTTCATTGTACACATCTGACGCTCTACAATCGGTATGAGACCCAATTTCAACTTTTATGGTTGGATTCGCTTTCATACAAGTTACTAACTTTGATAATTCCACTGCAGCATCAGGACGAATGAAAGCCTTGTCAAAATCGTAAAAAATCGTTTTTATCTCGCAAAACTCTGTTATTTCATTCCCTGCCTTATTCTCTTGAATTTTGGTGTTAATGTATTCACTCAAGTTAATAGTTCCTGGCTCCTCAAAAGTTTTATTGAAGGGAACTGTTTTTGACAAATAACCTTTTTTCGAGATAATCACATCATAATCCATTTCGTATCCTTCATATGATCTACCTTCCATGTTATTCAAAAAAGAGCCTTTTTCATCGGTAATGAATTCTTCCACCTCTCCCGTTCTTCTATCTCTTAGTTTTACCGAAACTCCCGCTATTGCCTTTCCATTTTCGGAATTCATAATCGTAGCGGCAAGCTTGTATTCACCCTCTTTTATTTTAATCTCTTTTACCTCGGCTAATGGCCTTGCCGAGTTCATTTTAAATCTGTAAATATCGTCATTTCCTTTCGCAGTAATTCCATCTCTGTTTGAACTAAAATACCCTTCTGTTTGGTTTTCATTGATAATAAATCCAAAATCATCGTGATTTGTATTTAATGGATACATCATATTTTGCGGTTCTGAAAAGTTTCCTTTTCCATCTCCTTGTGCTTTGTAGATATCTTGTCCTCCTAGCCCCAGAAAGCCGTCTGTTGAGAAATAAAGAGTATGATTTGCCGAAATAAAAGGAAACATTTCTTTTCCTTCGGTATTTAAGTCATCGACATTCATAGGTTTTGACCATGAATTACCTTCTTTTTTTGACATCCAAATATCAGTTTCACCTTTGGATCCTGGCATATCCGACACAAAATACATCACCGTACCGTCTTCTGTAACTGAAGCATGACCCGTTG
Organism: Flavobacteriales bacterium; assembly: GCA_965655625.1. Classification (GTDB taxonomy): domain Bacteria; phylum Bacteroidota; class Bacteroidia; order Flavobacteriales_D; family CAJJDF01; genus CAJJDF01. Next base: position 30,829 of record CBFHHA010000006.1, read on the forward strand.
AATACTCATCGCTGTTGTGAGGAAATTCAGTTAACTCACCCCACTCTCCGTTTTCTTTTTTTACTGAAAGGTAGATTTTAAGGTTATTATGTTTGGCCGAATCAGAACCTTTCTTCTTGCTTAGGTAGTTACTTCTTGTTAAGTACATAATTGTTCCATTATTGCTGAAAGACACTGGACCTTCATGATACTTTGATTTTAATCCTCTTTCAAATCTTTCAATTTCAGCTTGCTCACCATCACCACCCAGTTTGGCAATAAACACATCTAAAAAATTAGAGCCATCCCATTGCAATCTGTTGTTTAGCGCGCTTGTATTACTTGTTCTTGCTGAGACGAACAACAGATTTGTTTGACCATCCACAGAATAAAAACTAGGGGCAAAATCAGAAGCCGAAGAATTCACACCTAAATTCGCAATTACATACTTATTTGGCATTGATTTTAATTCATTCACGTAATCCTGATTACCAGCATGTACTTTTCCAATAGAATTATTTGGTTTCATTTTAGCGAATTTCGCAATCATTTTATTCGCCAGATCGTACTTTTCGTTCATCTTTAGAGTTTGAGCATAGTGATAAAAATCTTCAGCTTTCACTCCCTCATGGCTTACTAGTTTAGCATACCACTTTTCCGCTAGGTCAGTGTTCCCAACTAGTCTATAACATTCTGCTGCTCTTCTTATTTGATGGTCGGTAGCTTTAGATTTTTTAGCTAGCTCTGAGTACATTTCTCCGGCGGTTGCGTAAGCCAGCATGTTAAACTTTTTGTCGGCAGTTTTTTCTTTCATTCCTTGAGCTTGAGTAGAAAAACTAACCAAGGTAGTAACGAGAACAAAAACGAATTTTATTGTGTAATTCTTAATCATAATTAGTGCGTTGAGATAAATATTGAGGATATTAATTTATTTTGAATTAGAATCTTCTTGGCGTTTTAAACCCTTTTCCTAGAAAATCTAAATCATAATTAATCATTATTTCGTGGGAACCGGCATTAAAATTACTTAGCTCAGAAGTTGTGTAATCGTATGCGTAACCGGCTCTGAACTGTGGAGTAAAATGGTAAACCAAGTTTCCGATAAAAGAATCACCAAATCGGTAACCACCACCGATCCACAATTTATCATAAAACATAAAGTTCACGTTTACATCTAAAGCTAAAGGTGCATTTTCTACCACTTTTGCAATAAAAGAAGGAACTACATCAACCACACTATTCAATTTTACTGTCTTTCCTGCTGTCAAAAAGAAATGTCTTTCTTGGTAAGATGTGACACCGTTGACCGTTGCACCTTCCAAATTGTTTTTAATTATTTTGGGAACAGTTAAGCCCACATAATAATTATCTGAATGAAGGTAAACTCCAAATCCGAAGTTAGGCAACAAAAGATTTTGAATAGGTGTAAAGAATTGCTCATCACTTTCATCTCTTACTCTAAGTCCACCAAAGTCGGCAGAAAAAATATCCGTACCTCCTTTTAAACCAAATGCCAACCTACTTTTCTTTGACACTTGAAATCTGTATGAGAAATCAGCGTAAATACCAGTTGACTGTGTTGGACCAATTTCATCTTGAATCACAGACAAGCCAAGCGAAACTGATTCATTTCTTAGTGGCGTATGGATTGACAAGGTAGCTGTTGTAGGAGCTCCATTGATATTCACCCATTGATTTCGCCCTAGCATCGTTACACTTAACGCATCTCTACTTCCAGCGTAAGCGGGATTAATTGATAATGGATTAAACATGTACATTGAATACTGAGCATCCTGTTGAGCCGTAACTTCTGTAGCTGAGGCCATTATAAACACTGCAATGATTCCAGTTGTAATTTTTAATATAATTTTTTGCATAATAAATGAGATATATTTCGCAAATATAGAGTTAGTAAATCGTTTTAACAAAAATAAATCATTTTTTTTAATCAAAAGTTAACTGACTAATTTTCAAAAGTCACCACTCTTAACTTTTAATACTTTACAGCAAACCCAATTCTTGCCAAATAAATTTTTCAACGCCTCTTAGTTTGGCAAAAATCAGTTTTAGACAAATACGCGATCCTTCACTTACTTTTCTGTACATGAAAAAAAAATCCCGTTTTTTTTATCAATCTGGAAAATCAAAAAATCTTCATGAAACTATTTAGTTGCTATTTTTATGAATTTTAATTTACTTTTTTTCCTTTTTCGCTCTAAACACAGCACTTCTAAAAACACCGTTAGCCAAGCCAGAAAATGAGATGGTAAGCACTTCTTCTTGATACAAATAACTCAAATTGGTTGGAAACTTATCGGTGGTATTCACAAATCTCAAAAATCCTTCAGACACCGAATCTTGGACAAAAGTTGTTTGCTCGCCCGCTTCGGTATAACTATAATAGTACTTTCCGTCTGTTTGCAGCAAACTCAAACCGGTGGAACTTGAAGGTTCTCCATTGACTATTTGAAATTTTGAACCAACTAGCGAATTATCGCTTGATTCTTTCCAATTCTCAACAAAGATAGCTCTACCACCAAAGGAAGAGGAGTCTCGCCATTCTCCCTCAAGCCAATCCAGACTGATATCTGTGTTCTGTAAGGCACTCTCAACTAGAATTTGAGACTTATCTGTTGCAGGATCAATTTGCGAACAATGGAATAATAAAAGTAAGAAAACGAACAAACTAGCATTTCTAAACATCTTTAATCAGCTTTAATTTCTGTCTTACCGTTTCAATTTCTTGTTTGCTTTTATCAATTTTCTTTTGAATCTCGGCCTTCATTTTTTCGGCCCCTTTTGAGTTCCCAAAGAATCCCATGTTATTCTCGTATTGACCAATTTCGTTATTCAAGTTGGTTAATTTTCTTTTCAAGAAATCTCGTTCCTTATTTATGGTTTGAGAATTCCCCTTTTTCATCATGCCATCTAACTTATTCTTATAGATGATTTTTGTTTTTTCTCTTCGATCCAGCTTAAGAGAATCATAATGAATATCCAATGCAGACTTATATTCGCTGTAAACTTCGTCTTTTTGTTTGAATGGCACATTCCCTATTTCCAAAAACCGAGCAGAAAACTCTTTTAGTTTCTGAATAGCTTCTGATGAATTCTTTGGCAAAGAAAAATTTGTAATCTCCTGAATCACGGCTTTTTTCTTTTTCATGTTTTCAGCCTCAATCGATTCTCGATTTGCGTAATACTCTTTCTTGTTGTCAAAGAAAAAATCGCAAGCAGCACGAAACTGTTCCCATACTTTTTGTTCCCCTTTTCCGGTGTGACCAATTTCTTTCCATTTATTTTGAAGATTCTTGAGCTCAATAGTCGTATTTTTCCAGTCATCAGATAATTTAATCTCTTCTGCCTTCTTTACGATTTCCTTTTTTAGATTTAGATTTTTGGAACTGTCTTTTTTTAACACTTTGAAAAACTCATTTTTCTTCGAAAAAAACACATCAAAACTTCCTCTGAACTCTTCCCAAACTTCTTTGTTCTTTTCTTTGGATACAGCACCTGTTTTCTTCCACTCTTCCTGAAGAGTAAGGGCCTTTTCGGTAGCAACATTCCACCCTTTTACGGTGGTTGATTCTAGTTCAGCTATTTCCTTCGATTTTTCAATTAGGGCAAGCTTCACTTCTAGGTTTTTTTCAAGTTTTTCGGCTTGAGCAATGTAGTGGGCTTTTATTTTTGCTCTCAATTCATTTACAGTTCCCCAAAACTGCTCTTTCAACTCTTCCCACTTTTCTTGAAAGGTAGGTCCTATTTCATCCCACTCGGCAATAAGTTCGTTGAGAACAGACTGAGTTTTCTTAATTGACTTTTCCTCTTTCAATCCGTTCAAGTCAAAAATAATCTTATTCTTCAACGAATAATTTCTTTTTAAATCATGTTCTTGAATTTCCTTGTAAATATTGATGTTGTAATTAAAAAAATCATTCAGGCGACTGTATTGAGACTGAATGTCTTCAAACTTTTCTCTGGGAACATTTCCTAACTCTTTCCACCTGTCCTGAATTTCCTTTCTTTTGCCAAAGGCCGCACCAATATTCTCTTCGTTTTCTACCAGCTCCTTGAACTCAGCAAGAATCGCTTTTTTGGCAATAAGGTTTACTTTTTCCTCTTCTTCCTTTTTCTTTCTTTGTGCCTTTCTTCTCTCTTTGAACTCAATGATTAACTCTTCTATTTTTGTATCCAATTTTCGGTTTTCCAAAATAAGAGCAAGCTCCTCCTCGGTTTGCTCTTCTTCGGCAGGTTTGGCTACAAGTTGCTCATCAGACAACAAACTCCTGTAGGTTCTAATTGCCTCATTGGCAGCAGTGTTAATTGATTTCACCTCTTCATTCTGAAGAAGAGTTGTTAGGTTTTCTAGTATCTCAGCTCTCATGGTAGTAGAATTTAAAACGTTATTTGTTTTTAAATTTATTAATGGCGTTTTTAGTGAAATCAGAAAGTACCAGCTCGCCACTCATAGCTGCTCTTTCTTTTAGTAAGTCGTCCCAGTTTTCTGTTCCCTTCCAGAACATTTGCTTCAATAATCTCATTGCTTCGGGGTTTGAGTTTGACAATTTATTAGCCAAAGCCCTAACTGCCTCATCCATTTCTTCCACGGTATCATAAACCTCCGTGTACAATCCTTTTGCTTTTGCCCAATCCGCTGTTTGCCATTCGGTAGCATCAATCGCTAGCTGGCTCATTGCCGATGTTCCAATCTTTCTTTCTACTACTGGCCCAACCACAAATGGCCCAATACCTACTGCCAATTCGCTCAACTTAACCGAAGCAAACTTCGTGGCTACACAGTAATCTACAGCACTAGCCACTCCTACTCCTCCTCCAACAGCTTTCCCTTGAACTCTTCCTATGATAAGTTTGGGGCATTTTCTACAAGCATTAATTACATTCGCAAATCCTGAGAAAAACACTTTTCCCGTCTCCAAATCATTGATATCAATCAATTCATCGAAAGAAGCTCCAGCACAAAAAGCTCTCTCTCCAGAAGATTTCAAGACAATCACTTTTACTGTATCTTCAGCGCCCATTTTGGTTATGGTTTGTGCCACCTCAGCCAATAATTTCCCTGGAAGGGAATTGCTCAAAGGATGAAAAAATTCTATTGTCGCAATACCTTCTTTGATATCACTCACTACTTTTCCTTGTTCTAAAATATCTGCCATAATTGTTTAATATTCTTTTTCTACTTTACAAATTCTTGTTTTAAAACTCTTGTACCACTTTTCTTTTCCTAGACTTTTTGCTCGTTTGTGGAGCGAATTTTCTTTCCAGTTTTTAATCGATTCCAAATCTTTCCAATACGAAATGTGAATACCAAATCCATCTTGCTGCCTTGCTCCTTCATGTCCAAGGTAACCCGGGTTATTCTCAACTTCTGTATAAATCAACTCATCCATTTCTACATACCCTTCGTTTTCTTCGGTACGAATAGAGGAAAACACAACAGCGTAATAAGGCACGGTTAAATTTAACTTAAACATGAGCAAAAATATAATTAATTCGCTCATTTGACAAACTATTGTGACGGGTTTCTGCTTACTCCCAATTCAAAATTTCATCTATGGGCTTGTCCTGTATCAAGATAGTGTTAATACCCAAACTATCAGCCGATTGTATATGCTGAAAAGAATCATCGATGAACAAAGTTTCTTTCGCTACCAAATTATTTAGATCCAAAATAGTTTGAAAAGCGAATTGGTTTGGTTTTCTATGACCAAAATGATGCGAATAATAAACCGATTCAAAAATAGAATCGAAGTCACTTTCTACCTTATTAATAAAAGAGGCATAATGAGTTTCATTGGTATTACTAAACAAAAACAAACGGTATTTCTTCGAAAGCTTTTTTAATACCTCCACTCTTTTCTTTGGCAAATCAAGCAACATAGCGTTCCATGCTAGGCGATATTCATCCATCGAAAAATCTTTCCCCGAAGCTACTTTTAAACTTTCATAAAATTCCAATTCAGAAATCTTACCAACCTCAAAATCGTCTGAAAGTGACGATTGTGTGTACTGCGAAAATATTTCATCAAATCTATCGATTCCTAGTTTTTTGAATTCATTCAAGGTTACGTGATAATCAATATTCAAAATTACGCCACCTAAATCGAAAATAATATTGCTTACTCCTATTAATTCTTGCATGACTTAAATATAGTTTTTATTTCAGAAATTCGAGGAATTTAATCTTGAGGTAAAATGTCAAGTATGATTTTAGTCCTTAAAATTTCTATTGTCAGAAACATTCCATAATTTTACTTAATTGAAAACATAAAACACAAGAAAAAAATGAGCAAATACGATGTAGTTGTAATAGGATCAGGGCCTGGAGGATATGTGGCAGCGATAAGATGTGCACAATTGGGAATGAAAACTGCCATTATCGAAAAGTACGATACATTGGGTGGGACTTGCTTAAATGTAGGGTGTATTCCTTCCAAGGCTATGTTGGATTCTTCGCACCACTACCACGAAGCGACTCATAACTTCACAAAACACGGTATTGACATCAAAGGCACTGTAAACCCAAACTTGAAACAGATGATTGCTCGTAAAGCAGAAGTGGTCTCGCAAACTTGTTCAGGAATTGATTTCTTGATGGACAAAAACAAAATTGATGTTCACCACGGAATGGGATCTTTTGTTGACAAAAACACGATTAAAATAACCAAAGACGGCAAAGAAACTACCATCCAAACCGACAAAACAATAATAGCAACAGGAAGTAAACCTAATTATTTCCCAGGAATGGAGCCGGATAAAAAAAGAATTATCACCTCTACTGAGGCATTGGAACTGAAAGAAATTCCAAAAAAAATGATTGTAATTGGCGGAGGTGTAATTGGTCTTGAACTCGGACAAGTATACGCCAGATTAGGTACCGAAGTTTCTGTTGTAGAGTTTATGGATTCCATTATCCCAACCATGGATAATGCCCTTGGTAAAGACCTGATGAGAGCGCTGAAAAAAGAAGGATTTAAATTCAACTTCAATCACAAAGTAAAAAGTGTGGTAAATAAAGGAAAAACGGTTGTCGTAACCGCTGACAACAAAAAAGGAGAAGAGGTTACTTTTGAGGGAGATTATTGCTTAGTTTCGGTAGGAAGAAAAGCCTACACAGATGGTTTAGGTTTGGAAAATGTAGGGATTCCGACTGACGATAGAGGACGTGTAGAAGTAGGTGCACAGTTACAAACCAATGTGGCGGGAATTTATGCCATTGGTGATGTGATAAAAGGTGCTATGTTAGCTCACAAAGCCGAAGAAGAGGGTGTTTTTGTGGCAGAAACGATGGCTGGACAAAAACCACACATCAATTACAACCTAATTCCTGGAGTGGTGTACACTTGGCCAGAGGTTGCTGCAGTAGGACAAACAGAAGAACAACTGAAAGAGGCTGGAATTGAATATAAATCTGGGCAATTTCCTATGAAAGCACTAGGTAGAGCAAGAGCAAGTATGGATACTGCAGGATTTGTAAAAATATTAGCCGACAAAGAAACAGACGAAGTATTGGGAGTTCACATGATTGGCCCGAGAGTGGCAGATTTGATTGCCGAGGCAGTTGTAGCGATGGAATATCGAGCTAGTGCCGAAGACATTGCTAGGTTTTCTCACGCTCACCCAACGTATGCCGAGGCAGTGAAAGAAGCTGCACTTGCAGCTACTGAAGATAGAGCCATACACGTTTAAACAAAAACCGTTAAACTACAAAAAGTCGCAGTTCAAAATATGAGCTGCGACTTTTTTAGGTCTAATAAATTTAACTTAATAAAAAAGAATTTCCCGGCAAGGCTTTGACCAAGCCCTTGAATTCTAATTGCAACAAACCAACAGCTAACAAACTGGTTGCCAACTTTGTTTTTTCGCTCAATTCATCCATAGAAATGGAAGTTTCGGTTGAAAGAAAATCGTAAATGAGTTTCTCGTCCTCAGGCAAATCAATAAACAATTGTTTTTGAATTATTTTTGGTTTTTGTGAAATATTAAGTTCCCAATTCATTAAATAGACGATGTCCGCAACTGAATTGAGCAAATGAGCTTTATTTATTTTGATTAAATGATTACAACCTTGAGAGTATTGGTCGGTAACTCTCCCTGGCACAGCAAATACATCCCTGTTGTAGGAATTGGCCATTTCGGCAGTTATTAACGAGCCACCTTTTTTTGCCGATTCGATCACGATTGTAATATCGGACAATCCCGCAATGATTCGATTTCGTTTTGGAAAATTCTCTCTATCTGGATTGGTGCCACTCATAAATTCGGTAAGTAATCCTCCTGTGGAGAGCATCTTTTTTGCCGTTTCTTTATGTAAGTTGGGATACAACCGATCTAGTCCATGCGCCAAAACACCAATAGTTGAAATAGTAAGCTCCACACATTTCTTGTGTGCATAAATATCCACACCATAAGCCATTCCGCTAATTACAAGAGGATTGTGTGGCTTTAAGTCTGCTAGCAAATTGGAACAAAAATCTTTTCCCCTTCCTGTTACTTTCCTCGTCCCCACTACGGCAACCGTCTTGTGATTACTGAAATCAAGCGCTCCTTTTCCATACAACACAAAAGGGGAATCCTCACATTGTTTTAAATTCAATGGATAAGTTTTTTCTGTAATTAAAAAGGTTGAAATTTTATTTTTTCTAATAAATGTTAGCTCTTCCTCGGCTCTTTTTATTGCTTCACCACTTTTTATCTGTTTTACGATAGAAGTTGACAAAACCTCACCAATTCCTGGAATTTGGGTAAGCTTTCCTTTATGTGAATTAAAAACAGCTTCAAAACTACCACAGTATGCTAATAATTTCTTCGCATTAATATTTCCGACACCTTCGAACAAGGTGAGAGCCATAGCGAGTATAAGTTCAGTTTGATTCAATTGCGAGAACAGTTAGATGTTTAAAAATAAGGAAATAAATAGGAATTAAAACAAAATCATTACTTTTAACTAAACCTAAACAAATGAAAAAACTGCTACTTTTTCTCTTCGTTTTTAATCTTACTTTTTCATTCTGTCAGGAGGAAAAAGGAACGTTAAGCGGGATAGTATTTAACCAAAATTCTGACCAGGCAATCCCATTTACCCAAATTCTACTAACCAAGAAAGATTCATTATACTATTTCACCCAAACCAATGAAAAAGGGGAGTATTTGTTCAAAAACATTCTGGCTGATACTTTTGAAATTGAAGTGCGATCAATGGGATATAAGACAACCAAATTCGAAAAAATAATCGTACCAAACGAAAATAGAGTTTCATGGATTAAACTGGAACCAACAGAAATTAGTTTAAGAGAATACACAATAAGTGCAAAGAAGTATGACCACAAAATTTCGGACGAAACTGTGTCATCAACGGTAATTGAATCAGAAATAATTACTGCACGAGCCACGACCAATCCCCGTGATATCGTTACACAAATACCTGGAGTTCACACCCAGGAAGAACAAGTTAGTATTCGGGGTGGGGCAGGATTTAGCTATGGAGCAGGGAGCAGAGTATTATTAATGCTAGACGGCATTCCAATGCTTTCGGGAGATGCAGGAGATGTGAAATGGAACTACTTGCCTCTTGAAGGAATAAACCAAATAGAGGTACTAAAAGGAGCTTCCTCTGTTCTCTACGGGTCTTCGGCACTAAACGGAGTAATAAATATCCGCACACAGTATCCAACTGAGAAGCCAAAAACGGAAATCAACTTTATTTTCGGCATGTACGACAGCCCATACAAAAATAGAGACTTAAAGTGGTGGAATGGCTATCGAGGAATGCAAGGAATTAACTTTTTTCATGCTCGACAAGTTACTGATCATTTTGACCTAGTAGTTGGAGGAAACTTTTTTAACGATCAAAGTTTTAGATTGGGCGAAAAAGAAACAAGAGGAAGAATGAATATAAACACAAAGTTTAAGCATAAAAAAAGAGAAGGACTATTTTATGGAATAAACATGAATGCTCAATTAAGTGATGTTGATCTATTTTTTGTTTGGAAAGAAAAAGATAGCGTATTAACGCCCTCACCCGGCACAAATTCCTCGGGCTTGAACAATCGATTTAATGTAGACCCCTACCTAGAGTATTACACGAAATCTGGGGATAAACATTCACTCCGAACAAGGTGGTTCAATACAGATAATAATAATCAAGTTGATCCAACCCAATCGTCCACTTCCGATCTCATTTTCAGCGAATATCAATTCAAAAAGCAACTAGATTCAACTTTCAAAATCACCTCAGGTGTAACTCTTATTAGAACCTACGTAAATTCAGAACTATATGGGAATCATTCTGCTACTAATTTTGCTCTTTATACTCAATTGGATAAAGTCCTTTGGAAAAAACTTACCATTTCTGCGGGTATTCGAGGAGAATACTATGCGTTAAACTCTATTAATGAGCCAATTATACCCATTGCACGAATGGGAATCAATTACAAAGTGGCAAAAGCGACTTTCTTGAGATCCTCATTTGGTCAAGGTTACCGTTTTCCTTCCGTAGCTGAAAAATTTGCAAGTACTTCTGTTGGTTCATTAACCGTTTTTCCCAATCCGGCCTTGACACCTGAAAAAGGATGGAGTGCTGAACTTGGAATAAAACAAGGAATTAAAATAAAAAAGTGGGCCGGATACATTGATATAGCTGGTTTTGTAAATGAATATCAAAACATGACGGAATATACATTTGGATTTTTTGACACCCTTACATTTGCCCAAAAACCAACTGGCGGAATCAACGAATTTGGGGCATCCTCAAGAAATGTGAGTAGAGCGCGAATAACCGGAATAGATGCCACAATCGCTGGGAAAGGAAAAATTGGAAAAATAGAAGTCTCTATTTTGGCAGGTTACACTTTTATGAACCCTAAGCCGATTGGTGCAGACTCGAATTATTTGAGTACATTTTCTTCTTTAACAACTGACTTCACTTACGATCCTTCGCTCAACTTAACTAGCGATACCGTGAGTAATAATTTAAAATATCGATTCAATCATTTATTCAAAACAGATATACAATTGAAATACAAACAAGTAAGCCTTGGAGCTAGTTATAGATTCAATAGTTTCGTACACAACATCGATGAATCCTTTCATATTTTAGGAATATTTAGTGGAGGTAGTTTCCTGGGCGAATTAGAAGAGTACCGCAGAGAGCAACCAAAAAATACACAAGTGATTGATGCGCGAATTGGGGTTGAAATTTCGGATAAAGTAAAGGTAAGTTTTGTCTGTAATAACATATTAAATACTGAATATCAAACAAGGCCGGGTTGGGTAATGCCACCCAGAAATTTCATTTTTCAATCTACTTTCAGGTTCTAACATGACTAATCTTAAACCACAACAACGTGAGAACATAAAACCTCGTTTTTCAAAATAAAAACAGATTAAAATTTGGAAAAAGGACAAAGTCCTTTTAAATTCGCAGACTTTCCTAGATAAGGAATAAAATTATTATTCAAATTCAGAATAATAGGGCCTATAACTCAGCTGGTTAGAGTATCTGACTCATAATCAGAAAGTCCCTGGTTCGAGCCCAGGTGGGCCCACAAAATGAAAAAGACTTGTCATTTGCTTGACGAGTCTTTTTTTGTGCTCGAAAGTTTTGAGCGAGAAGTTTACCCTGAGGGAGCTTTTGCGAATCGATGGGAGCCCAGGTGGGCCCACAAAACGAAACCAATTCTTTTAAGCAATTGAAAGGTTTTTCGTTTTTTTCGTCTTGCCAAGTCTTTTTTTTCAGTTTTCAACACTCGTGAATAACTAAGTCACAATTCAATTCAATCTAATTATTCAATTGTTTATTTTCGTAAAGAAACTTATAGCAAACAACTCATGAAACAATACCACGACCTACTTCAATACATACTCGATAATGGAGAGCAAAAAGGAGACCGGACGGGTACTGGGACCATTAGTTGTTTTGGTTACCAAATGAGATTTAATTTAGCAGAAGGATTCCCTATGGTTACCACAAAAAAGCTTCACCTCAAATCAATCATTCACGAATTATTATGGTTCCTTAAAGGAGATACAAATATCGCCTATTTACAGGAGAATAAAGTAAGAATATGGGATGATTGGGCAGACGAGGATGGGAATTTGGGGCCTGTTTACGGTCACCAATGGAGAAACTGGAACAGTGACGGAATTGATCAAATTACTGAAGCGATAGATCAAATTAAAAACAACCCGAATAGTAGAAGAATAATGGTATCTGCTTGGAATCCCAGTGTCATGCCGGACACCAGCAAATCATTTTCGGAAAATGTCGAAAATGGTAAAGCTGCTTTACCTCCCTGTCATGCATTTTTTCAATTTTATGTTACCAATGGCAAATTATCATGTCAATTGTATCAAAGAAGTGCGGATACTTTTTTGGGAGTTCCTTTCAACATTGCTTCCTATGCCCTTTTCACCATGATGGTTGCCCAAGTATGTGAACTAGAATACGGTGATTTTATTCACACATTTGGCGATGTTCATTTATACAACAACCACATCGAGCAAGCTCAGCTCCAACTAACTAGAGAACCACGCACACTTCCTACGATGAAATTGAATCCTTCCATCACAAATATTTTTGATTTTACATTTGAGGATTTCAATTTGATCGATTACAATCCACACCCACACATAAAAGCATCGGTTTCGGTATAAGCGAAAAATACAATTTACAATTAAAAAAGAATCAACAACATTGAAATGGATTGCCCATTCATTTGGTTCTTTTTTGCTGTTTTAGGGGCCGAACTATTCATATTTCGTTTGACAATTACCCTCTACTCTAGTTGAAAATTAAAACAGAAATCAACTTTATTTTCCCGCATTTATTTTCTCAACACAATTCATATTTGCCGATTGAATAAACCCAAAAACTGAACTAAAATTGATCTGTTTTTTTATTGTAAAATATTGTTAACATCATAAAATATACTCACAAAGAATGATCAGAACAATAAAACTTAACATGTTCTTGTTTACAATTATGCAATTTACTAAATCAAGATTCACAACATAAGTGTAATTTTATCCTGTAAAAAACTAACAAATAAAAATCGATATGATACAAGAAGCAGCAAGCGCAGGAGCAGCAATGGATTCAGTTGCTAACTCAACAATAGCGGAAATGTCCGTTATGGAAATCATCAATGAATCTAATTCTTGGTATATTTTAATCCCGTTGCTGTTAATGTCTGGGTATGCAATTTACATTTTTGTAGAGAGATTTATGACTCTGAGAAGAGCTTCGAATGACGAAAAACAATTCATGTCTAGAATTAAAGATTATGTTCAAGATGGCAAATTGGATTCGGCTAAAAATCTTTGTGAAACTACTGACAGCCCAATAGCAAGAATGGTTGACAAAGGAGTATCTAGAATTGGAAAACCAATGCAAGACATCAAAGCCTCTATAGAGAATGTGGGGAAATTGGAAGTATCGAGATTAGAAAACAACCTTTCTGCTTTGGCCACCATTTCAGGGATTGCCCCTATGATTGGATTCCTAGGAACAGTTTTGGGAATGATTAAAGTATTTTATGATTTAAAGAACACGGGGATCAAAGCAAATTTCCTTGAAGCCTTGTCTGAAGGAATTATGATGGCGATGGTCACAACTGTTGCTGGTTTGATTGTAGGAATTTTAGCCTACTTCTTCTATAACTTTTTGGTTGCAAGAGTATCTAAAGTTGTGCAAAACATGGAAGCTCATTCAATTGAATTTATTGACATCTTGGAGGAGCCAGGTAAATAAAATAATTCTTTTCTCAACATCGAGTTGATTCGAAATTAAGACCAACCAACTAAAAATCTTTGAACTATGAGTTTAATTAGTCAAAATAAAATTAAAATAGAAGGAGGCATGTCGTCCATGACTGATCTTGTCTTTCTTTTGTTGATATTCTTTATTATTCTATCGGCATTAGCAAAAAATGCCGTGGACGTAGACCTACCGCAAGGAGGTGCTTCTTCTCCATCAAAGCCAGCTTTGGCAAGTGTGGTAATCAAACCTGACAACACAATTACTTTGAATAATAAAACAGTAGATTTGGCTCAAATTGAAACAGCTATACTAGCGGCAGTTGCGGAAGACGAAGAAAAAGTTGTGGAACTTTATGGAGATATGGAATCAAATTACGGAACAGTTTTCAACATCATTGAAATTTCTAAAAGGAATCAACTCAAGGTTTTACTAATGTCTAAGAAGTAACATTCACAATTTTATTTCATAAATTACGTTAATCTCCAAATCCCTGACATTATGAGTGAAGAAGAAAAGAAAAATAAAACGCTAGGCATCCTAATCACCAGTGTATTTCATGTGGCAGTGGTGTTGCTACTTTTTGCTTTTTCTATGTCTACAGAAGGAAAGAAAGAAGAGCCAGTGATGTTGGTGATGGATTTTTCTGCTGGATCCAGTTCAGCTGGTGGAAGTAGTTCACCAAGCGAAACTTCAAACCCAACTGAAGACCCCCAGCCGATAAACAAAGTAGACCCAGTGAAAACTCAGACTCAAGAATCGGCAGCGAATAGATCGAACAAAGCTCGAAGCGAAAGTTCTAACAACAAAAATACAGATGAAAAACAACCGAATACAAACGCTTTAGCTAGTGGTGCCTTTGGTGGAAATGGAACTGGAAAAGCAGATGGCGATGGAAACGGAGAGAACCCAGGATTGGGTGAAGGGGAAAATGGTCCTGGAGTAAAAGGTAAAATTGGCGCATTAGGCTCTGGTGATGGAATTCCTCCAAAAGTTTCAAACCCTACGCGAGATCAAGAAGGAAAAGTAGTTATTGAACTAACCGTGGACAAACAAGGAAACGTAGTAGATGTAAAAGTTTTATCTAATCACAAAGAAACCACAACAACAGATCCTGTTTTACTTAATCAGGCCAAGAAAGATGGATTTAGGTATAAATTCAAACCGGATAATAGAAGAGCTGACCTAAGCAAAGGCCTCAGAAAAATAAACTATGTACTTCGATAAACGAAAGTGAAAACCTACCAAGAAACCCTCGATTTTCTTTTTTCACAGCTTCCCCAATTTCAGAAAATTGGGCAAAAAGCATACAAAGCGAACTTAGATAACATCCGTGCTATTTGCGATGTTTTACAAAATCCTCAAAACAACCTCCACACTATTCATGTTGCTGGAAGTAACGGAAAAGGCTCTACCTCACACATGTTGGCCTCTGTACTTCAAGAAGCTGGATACAAGGTTGGATTGTACACCTCCCCTCACCTAAAGGACTTTAGAGAAAGAATTAAAATTAACGGACAAGAAATTTCGGAAGAAAAAGTCATCCAATTTGTGGAAGAGTTTCAGCCGAAATTAAAAGAAATAAAACCTTCGTTCTTTGAATGGACGGTAGGCTTAGCCTTTTATTATTTTCATCAAGAAAAAACCGACATCAATGTAATTGAAACAGGGCTGGGAGGCAGATTGGACTCAACGAATATCATTCAGCCGGTTGTATCTGTCATTACAAATATTTCGCTTGAACACACCGCGATATTAGGAGATACAATTGAAAAAATTGCAGCGGAAAAAGCAGGAATTATAAAATTCAAAACTCCCGTAATTATTGGCAAAACTCAAAAGAAAACAACCAGTGTATTCGAAAAGCAAGCAGAGCGAAACGAATCCACTATTTTCTTTGCAGATTCAGTGCCTGACCTTGATGTATCTTTAGATCTTATCGGTCAAATTCAACAGGAAAATGCAAAAACTGCTTGGAAAACTTGTGAGGTTTTGGCTACTCAGGGTTTCGCAACATCAAAGAATGAGCGAATCAGTGGATTAGAAAATGTATTGAAGAACACTCGATTACAAGGGAGATTTCAAATTGTAAGTACCTCCCCACTTATCGTATTTGATACAGCCCACAATCCAGATGGAATAAAAGCATTGTGCAGAGAGATCAAAAGAATAAAGCCTACTCGAATTCATTTTGTGTTAGGAATGGCTCGTGATAAAAATCACGATGAAATGTTCAAACAGTTCCCAAAAAACTCCTTATTTTATTTTTGTTCATCAACCAACGAAAGAGTAATTTCGGGAAAATCATTGAAAAATATCGCATTCGGGCTAAACCGAATTGGAAATGATTACTCTTCGGTTAAAAGTGGTTTAGAGGCCGCAAAAAAGACCGCCTCAAAAACAGAAATGATTGTGGTTACAGGAAGTAATTTTGTAATTGCAGACGTACTCTCATAATGTTAGTCACAAAAAAAACCTCAAAGATTTCTCCTTGAGGTTTCATTCTAATTACAGGTTAGTTTTGCAGTTAGTTTTGCAGTTTGAAAGCTACCCTTCTATTCTTTGCTTTTCCAACTAAGGTTCCTTCTCTGGATTCAGGCTCAGAATCATTCATTATTTCAGATTCAAATCTATCTTCTCCCAATCCATGGCTTTTCAAATAGTCAATCACATTCTTGATTCTTCTACTAGCCAAATCTAAATGAATCTCGTCCCCTCTTGCAGCAAGCGCCTCGTCCGCAGTTGTATGACCGTACACATTCAATTTCATTGTTGGGTTTTCTATTAGTGTCAATGCCAATACATCCAAATCTTCTTTCGACCTTGGCAACAATGATGATTTCAAATAAGCAAAATATACCGTTGAGTTCGTTACTATTTGCTCAGGAGTAAATCCATCTACCGAACTACTTGCTTTGCTATACACCACTCTTTCAATTTCTTTTTCGTCAATTTCTCCACACTCACATTTCTCACCTTCTTCCAATATTTTCACAACGACTTCATCAATATAATAGTAGGCATAAGGAATTTGAGCTCCATTAAAGTCTTTCTTCTTTCTCAATTTTTTCCAATCAGTATCCGTTGTTTCATTGAAGTTGCCAATCGTAATGTATCTTTCTCCTCCATTGGCTACAAATTCTCCACACATAGTTTCCCAACTGTATCTTTTTTCGAATACCTTATTATCAGCAATTCTCACAAACTCTTCCCCTTTTGATAACACGATGTCTTTTTTACCTTCCACCTCAATTGGGTTTTTGGATAAAAATGCTCCGAGGTTGTTTACTGCATATTTCGACAAATCGGCCAAACTAACTTTGTAAGATACGCAGTACCTAGCGCCTTTTTTAAGTTTTTCTTTTAAATCTCTTGAAACGTAAGTTCTTGGGTCTTTTCCTCTGTAAGAGTAAGCAATAATTCCGGCATAATTATCTCCATCAGAAGGCTCTTCTTTTCCGTAAATATTGTCAGGAGCGCCAATCTCTGTTCCCTTTGCAGATTTCGTAAACAAATCAGCTCTCAATGAAGTTGGAGAAAACCAATCCATTGCTTTATTAATTTGTTTTAGTCGCTTCAATTTTCCTTTCGTTCCCTCAAAACTGTAGTTGTCAACCAAATTGTTGTCGTCTTGGGCGTAGGAATTTCCAACTAACGCAAAAGCCAAAAAGGCTCCGATAATGTATCTTTTTTTCATAATATTTCTTTTAATAGGTTTAAAAATAAGAATCTATTTTCAATTACCAATGCTTGTTGAGTGATAAAATCAAATATCGTTCAGATTATTTACAACTTCAATGCCACAAAAAAAAATCTCAAGTCATTAACGGTTTCTTAACAAGAATGGTCGCTAACAAGAAATAAAATAAGGCACGTATAAATCTTCTTTGTTGTATCGCAGCGGCTTACCCGTTGCTTCCTTGTAAATATCCTTGCCAATTCCTTGCAAAATAGCATGGCCCGATGCTGTATCCCATTCCATACATGGATAATCTCTTGGGTAAATATCTACTTGTCCTTTTGCCATCAAACAAAATTTTACGGAGCTGGCAACTTTTCGAAACTCAATAGAATCATATTCTTTCCTCACCAAATTTGATTCTTCGTAAAAGAGTGTTGGTGTTGGTTTTCCTCCAGCTACAATCAGTACTTCTCTTGGTGTATTTTCGCAAGGAAGCTCAATGAGTTGTTCCAGTTTCCTATCTTCTATCGTAGTAGCGTACGAACCGATTTCGGCTCCCCCAAAAAAGACCTCACCCGAAACTGGAATTACAATCACTCCAAAGATTGGCTTTCCTCCTTTCACAAGTCCTATATTAATTGCGAAATTTTCTTTTCCTGCAATAAATTCCTTTGTTCCATCCAAAGGATCTACGATCCATAATTCATCCCATAATTTCCTTTCTTCAAACGGTATTTCACCGCCCTCTTCGCTCAACACTGGGATATTGGTTTTCTTCAACTCATTGGTAATTATCCGAGACGACTCCAGATCTGCAACAGTAACGGGCGATTCGTCTGACTTAAATTCGGTTCCCAATTCATTGGTCCTAAAATAACCCATAACCAGGCTCGTTGCCTGAATGGCAGCACGAATAGCCGTTTGGTAAGTATGTGGTAGTTCTAGCTTCATTATAAACTTCTATTCTCTCTAAATCTTTGTGATTGTCTTCTGGATACTTCTATTTCCTCCCCATTTTTCAAGGTTAATTTGAGCCCACCGCTAAACCAACTATCTACTTTTTCTACCCACGTCATATTCACAATATGCTTCCTATTTACCCGAAAAAACTCTTTTTCATCCAATCTCTCCTCAATCTTGTTTAACGACCTCAACAGCATCGGTTTATTATCGCCAAAATACACCTTCACGTAATTCCCAACCGATTCAAACAATCTAATTTCACTAAGTTTAACAAACCAACAGTTGTCACCATCTTTGATAAAAATCTGATCATCGTACCCCAATTTGGAACCTTGCTCTGTTTCAGTTTTTCTTTTTGGTCCTTCTAATTTGTTCATTATTTGGTCGAGTCTTTTGGGATCAACCGGTTTCAAAATATAATCAGTAGCGTTTACCTCAAAGGCTTTTATTGCGTATTCATCAAATGCAGTTACAAATACCACTTGGGGAATATTCTCTAATTCTTCCAGCAAATAAAATCCTGTTTTTTCGGGCATTTGAATGTCAAGAAAAATCAAATCTGGCTGGTGTTTTTTGATCGAAATTAGCGCCTCATCCACATTGGCACACTCATCTACAACTTCTATGAAATCATAGTCGTTCAGCAAAGTGGAAAGTTCTTTTCTAGCAAGTCGTTCGTCATCTACAAGGATAGTTTTCATAAGATAGTTTTTAGCGGAATAGAGATGTTCGCGACCACTCCATTCTGGTTTGAGCCAAGTGTAAATGAGGCCATTTTTCCGTAAAGCAACTCGAGTCGTTTTTGTGTGTTTTCAATTCCGATTTGGGTGCCTGATTCCGATTGCGAAAAGAGTGAACCAGGATTGCTTATTTTAATATTGAGCAACTCTCCTTCTAGCCTAGCAGAAATATGTAACTCACCTCCCTTTTTAAATTTAGAAATTCCGTGTTTTATGGCATTTTCTACTAGGGTTTGAATGAGCAAAGGAGGAATTTGGCAAAAAAGTGACTCTTCTGAGATTTCCAATTTAACTTGAAGTCTTTCTTCATACCTAATTTTTTCTAAACTCAAATAATCAGAAACCATAGTCATCTCCTGTTTTAAACTCACAAGTTCTTTTTTGGTGTGCACCAAAGAATTACGCAACACATTAGATAATTCGGTTATGGCTTTCTTAGATTTCGATGGATCTTCATCAATCAATGCGCGAATACTATTCATCGCATTGAACATAAAATGTGGATTGAGTTGAGAACGTAAGTTTTTTAATTCTGTTTCGGCATTAAGTGCTTGAAGCTGGATGTTCTTGAATTCGATAATTCTCGCTTTGTAAAATAACAAGTATCCAAAATACAACAAGTTCCAAATAAAGTAGACAAAAGTCCCAAACAACCAATCGTTCGGAGAAAGCAAGTGAAGTGGGGTGTCGAACACCAATACGTTGCTTGTATTAATAATGAATGAAAATATCAAACCAAGAAAAACACTTGACAACCCTATCCTAAACCACAATATATTCAGTTTTACTTGGAGCCAACCTCGTTGGTTTATAAAAAGACGGTACAGGTGACTCGTTACTATATTCAGTACAAAAACATTTAATAAAAATAATATCAACTCGTAAGAAAACCCTTCCTGCTTTACATTAAACAAAGCAATAAGTGCCACAAAAAAACCCCAACCAATGAGTTGGAAGATGAAGTATTGAGTCCTGAAATTAACTTTTATTTCGGTAGATTTAGCCATGGCATGACTAAGTTACATTTTTTTTAAAAACTCCTAATTATTATACGACAAACGGGGAATAAGCCGGTAGAATACCTCTACAAAAAACCCGAACATCAAAATCGAAAGCAATAAATGAATGGGTTGTGCAAATGCTTGCATTCCAAAATAATACATAATTATTCCTGCAGAAATTTCAAACAACGTAAAAACCAAAATAAAGGTAAGCGGCCTTTTAAACCTCTTATCTCGGTAAAGCTTAATCATCAGAAATGCAAGACAAGCAATAACCAGGTATGAGAAAGTTCGATGAATGATGAACATAGAATCAAAGCTATCGGCAATTAATTCTCTTGGCACACCAGCTTTAAACAGAGTATCGGTTTGTTGCCTTACCTGAGTTCCCAATACTATTTGCAAAAACATTACTACAATCGATACCAAACTCACTGCTTTCACTAAGCCAGGCGAAGAAGTTATGGAACTTTGGGACGACTCTCGCTTTATCAATTTGAGCAAAAGCAACTGAACCATGACCATGACGACCACACCTATCATGTGGTAGGTAATCATGTAAGGATTTAAGTTTGTATCTACAGTTAATTTACCCAACCATGCTTGAAACAAAATCAAAAACAACTGAATTACAGCTAACCCCAAGAACCATTTGTTTATTTTCCATTTTCGAGCAGCCAACACGATAGTAATCAATGCTACAAACCCCAAAAGAGCTCCCAAGAGTCGATTGATATATTCAGTCCAGGTATGGAACACATTGAAAATAGCGTAATCGTGTTTTGTGTATTTTGTCCAATTTTGAGGATTGTAGTTTTCACCTGCTACAAACTTGGAGTTAGACTTCCACAAAGATTCTTCGTGAATAATCATTTGTCCTTCTGCAAATTCTTTGCCTTCCTTCCACTCAATTTGCGATTGCTGAGTAGGGGGAATTATGTAACCGAAACACTTGGGCCAATCAGGACAGCCCATTCCGGAACCTGTCATTCGCACTACACTTCCTGCAACGATTACTAGAAAAATGTTGATGAGTACAATCCAAGAAAAACGATGTAAACTTTTCATTAGTTAAAGGGAGTTAATAAAGTCCGACAAGCAAAATAAGACATCGCGACTTATGGTGGTTTCAATTTTTTGATATTCGTCTGGCATGCCCGTATTAGAAGGTTGAAATAAATGATTTAACTCTCCAAAAGTAGCAAAGCGTAAAGTTCTTCGCGAAAATAATCTTGAACGAGATTTACCCAAGGCCGATCTAATTTCCTTCATATTGGGATCGGTAGGAACTTGAACGTCTTTTCCTCCGCCAACTGCCAACACAGAACATCTCACTTTTGAAAGGTAATTCTCCGGAACCACAGACACAAAACTTTTGTACCAAGCCCCATCAAGTAGGTCGAACTGAGCAGAGACAAGGGTCTTTTCCTCGGTCTCAGACAATCCTTTTTGCTCAGAAAAATCCATTAACACTTTTTTCAATTTCAAGCTTTTTTGATCTCCTTCGTAAGCAATTACCACACTGTCAATGGACGAAAACAGTTGTTTTTGCTCAAGAATTAGTTCGTCAGAAAGCCCTTGATCTTTATAAATTGCTTCTCTCTGAAGATGCATCATTTCGGTGATGGGCATACCTGGCGCTCCCATCATAATGACAAAATCAATTAGTTTCTTGTTATTGCTTGCAAACTTAGGCGCAAGAATTCCACCTTCGCTGTGACCCAATATGCCCAGTTTATTTACTTCTTTTCGTTTGCCAATCACCTCGATTACAGATTCTAAATCGGTATACAAATCCGACAAATCCGCCCCTCTATATTCTCCAGTAGATTTGCCCACTCCTCTTTCATCATACCGAAATGACCCAATCCCTTGTTTGGCCAAATGATCCGCTATTACCGCAAACAACTTATGCCCAAAAATTTCTGAATCACGATTTTGAGGACCACTTCCCGAAACCAAAACAACCACAGGAAATGCTCCTGATTGGCTGGGCAAAGTCAGGGTTCCGCTCAAAGTCAAAGAATCCTTTTTGTTCTTTATCAAGATTTCTTCGGTGTAGTAATCTATCTCGCCAATTAGTGTTTGAGGTCTTTTGAGTTTTTCTTGAACAAACTCACCAAGCGACATAGCTAAATCCAACTCAAACCCATTTTGTTTGAACACGCCAAGCAAAGAATCTTTGCTATGAATTCCCTCGTAGGCTATTCCTAATTTGGACAAACCAAAAAAGAAGGACGAATCAGAAATGTAAACGGAATCACACCAAAAGTCAAGCGAAGGATTAGATTCAGCTTGCAAAGAGACTTTATATGTCGAATTGTTTCGTTCTACCTTGAAAAAAACTTTTTGAGTCGTTCCCATGGCCGATAAATCTCCTTTCCATGTACCTTCTGTGATTTGAGAAACCGACCAATAAGAGGAAAAAAGAAGAAGAAAAAGAATAAATTGTTTCATTGTGTCAGTTTGAAAATCAAATTTACTATACTTCGGAGATAATAACCATAAATACGAAGTCGATTTTTTTTTGTGATTGGGTAAAGAGAGCAGAAAAAAACTTATCAGGTATAACTATTTGAAGGAATAGAAGAAATAAGATTCAATTTCATCACAAAATTGGATTAAAAACCCCTTTTATTTGGCAAGATTTTTGATAGAACAGAAACCCACAACTAACTGATCATTTTTTCATGTTTCGAACCCTTATTTTTTTTATTTTTTTCCAAGTTTGGACTCTACTGGTTTCAGGGCAAACTGTAACAGTTACGAACTATTCCACTTCGGACCCCATAGAAAACGTAAGAGTAACCAACAACGACCTCACGATCGAATTATTTACGGACAAGAAAGGATCAGTTTCCCTCAATGATTTCAACCTAAAGGAATTGATTTATTTCTCTCACCCTTCTTTTGAATCCGTTACCTTGAGCTTTGCACAAGTAATAGAAAGCAACTACCAGGTAATTCTTTTTGACGAAATATTACTGCCACAAATTGACATAAAACCTCCTCGAGAAAACACTCACGAAGATTTTTCTTCAGTAAGAATCAACAAAATCTCTCTTCAGGATATTCGCCTCACCATTCCTCAAACCTCGGCAGATATGCTCCAAAAAAACACAAATATTCTTGTACAAAAAAGCCAGTCTGGCAGTGGAAGTCCAATAATTAGAGGGTTTGAAGCAAACAAAATCTTGCTGGTGGTAGATGGAGTGCGCATGAACAACGCCATATACAGAAGCGGTCATTTGCAAAACGCCATTACGGTGGATGCAAATATCTTACAAAATGCGGATGTGTTTTATGGACCAGGATCGGTTATTTATGGGAGTGACGCATTGGGAGGTGTTATTCATTTTCACACGAAAAACCCAGAATTTTCGGTTGATTCTACTCTATTTACTTCGGCAAATGCCATGGCCAGAATTGGTTCGGCCAACGGAGAACAAACCTACCACGCAGATGTAAATATTGGAGGTCAAAAACTCGCTTCCCTTACTTCTGTTACGTTCAGCTCCTTTGAGGATTTCACAATGGGAAAAAATAGAAATCACGGCTATGAAGATTTCGGAAAAATATACCAATTCACACAAGTTACCGATAAGGGAGATAAAGTAGTGACGAATACAGATAAAAATACAATGCCTCGGACTGGGTATTCTCAATTGGACTTACTACAAAAACTAAATTACAAGGTAAAGAAAGGGGTAAATCTTGGGCTCAACTTGCAATATTCAACTTCGAGCGACATCAATCGATTTGATAAACTGAATGAATACAGGAATGGAGCGCTTCGTTTTTCTGAGTGGTCCTACGGACCTCAAAACAGATTGCTTACCTCGTTAAAACTGGAGAACAAAAACGAATCGAGATTTACTGACTACTATACAGTTATTGGTGCGTTTCAAAAAATAGACGAAGACAGAATATCAAGAAGTTTTGGCTCTACGAGTTTGTTTACAGAAATGGAAGATGTTTATGTGTATAGCATAAATGCTGACTTTCTCAAAAAACTCTCTACCAACGAAGTGTTGTATTATGGAGCGGAGGTTACCCACAACAATGTAGTCTCTACGGCCACAGAAAAAAACCTATTAACCCAAGAATCGAACCCTACGCAAACAAGGTATCCTGGAGGAGAAAACAGAATTACTTCACTAGCTCTGTACACAACCATTGACAAAAAGATAACCAACAAGTTAATCGTTAATCTGGGTGCGCGTTACAGTCACTTTGTGAATTTTTCTGAGTTATCAGATTCCACTTTTACAGAATTCCCATTTCGTACTATCGATTTTAATACGGGAGCTTTGTCCGGTAGTTTTAGTGTTAAATACGAGGAAAAAAGCGGTCTCAGGATTGAATTGATTGGATCTTCTGGATTTAGAGCACCTAATGTAGATGACTACGGAAAGGTATTCGAAAGAAACGGAAACCTTGTTGTGCCAAACAACTATCTGAAACCAGAATTTGTGTACACGGGAGAACTTAATCTTTCAAAAAAATGGGTGAAAAATGAACGAGAATACCTTCAAGTGAAAGCAGCAGGTTTCTTCACCTCATTAACCAATGCACTGGTGTTGACCAATTACACATTGAATGGAAACGACTCGGTTACATACAGAGGTGATCGCGTGAACTTAGTTTCAAATCAAAATGTGAATGCTGCCATGATTTACGGAGGTTCTTTTGACGTAAGACTCGCTCTTACATCCTACCTTAAATTAATTGGAGCAATCAACTACACAGTAGGAAGAAATTTAACTGACGACACTCCGTTGTCGCACATTCCTCCCGTTTTTGGAAGAGCTTCTCTTCACTACACCAGTAAGAAGTTACAAATTCAGCTCGCTACACAATTCAATGGAACCAAAAGAATGGAGGATTACGGAACAGACGGAACAGATAATCCTGAGGAAGCTACCGTAGATGGAACGCCAGCTTGGAGTACATTTAATTTATATGCCACTTACAAAATAACACCTAAATTTAGCGTTCAGGCAGGAATAGAAAACATCTTAGACACTCACTACAAACAGTTTGCATCAGGTGTAAGCGCATTGGGTAGAAATTTCACAATTGCCCTGAGAGGAAACTTCTAATTGATTAGACCCAAATTTTTGAGTCATCTATTTTTAACTGTTAATAAGCTATTTTTGTATCTTTAGCCTTCCACATAATGGAACTACCTCAGAATGAGTAAAAGAGCAAAGTATAAATACGACCCCAACACGCTCCAATATCAAAAAATAGAACTTACCCTCAAGGGAATTCTGTTAAAAATATTGAAATACGTGGCGGTTGGTGTTTTCATTGCTGGACTCATTATTTTAGTGTCCTATCCATTTATTAAGGACTACTCCACCAGAAAAGCACAAAAGGAAATTGAATACCTCAAAGCAAATTACGAATTGCTTAATTCAGAGATGGATACGATGGTTTCGGTTTTAAAAAACCTTCAAGAAACGGACAATAATTTGTATCGAGTAATTTTTGAAGCAGAACCC
This sequence comes from Flavobacteriales bacterium, assembly GCA_965655625.1. Classification (GTDB taxonomy): domain Bacteria; phylum Bacteroidota; class Bacteroidia; order Flavobacteriales_D; family CAJJDF01; genus CAJJDF01. The sequence continues at coordinate 56,475 of CBFHHA010000006.1, forward strand.
TACAAAAACAAAGAATTAACCCGAAAAAACCTTGTAGAAAGGAGAACGCATCAAGACTATGTAATTGCCTTGAAGGAGCGGATCAATTCAATTTCGACCAGTATTGTCGGTCAATCCAAATCATTTGACGAATTAATTAAACTAGCTCTTAACAAAGAAAAAATGTTACAATCGGTTCCTTCGATAATACCGATTGGCGACAAAGAACTCACGCGGCTATCTTCTACTTTTGGCATCCGAAACGACCCAATTTACAACGTTCCAAAAATGCACTCCGGACTGGATTTTACAGCCCCCACAGGATCCAAGATTTATGCAACCGGAGATGGAATAATAGAAACGATGGAGTATAGCACAGGAGGGTACGGAAACCATATCGTAATTGACCATGGTTTTGGGTATAAATCTCACTACGCCCATTTAAGTAAATTCGAAACAAAACGAAATCGAAAAGTGAAAAGAGGAGAGCTCATCGGTCGAGTAGGAAGCACAGGAAAATCAACGGCTCCCCACCTGCATTACGAAGTCATAAAAAACGGAAACAAAATTGACCCGATCAACTTCTTTTTTACTGATATTACCCCTGAACAATATTCACAATTAATAGAAAAAGCCAAAAATATGGGTGGCTCTTCTTTAGATTAAGAAACAACAATGGAACCAATCAAACTAAATGATGAAAAAATCTTTTACTCCATTGGAGAAGTGGCAAAAATGTTTAATGTAAATGCTTCCCTCATTCGATTTTGGGAAAAAGAATTCAAACAAATTGCTCCAAAGAAAACAGAGAGTGGCAAGCGAAAATTTACACAAAAAGACATTCGAATATTTGAAAAAATATATGAATTAGTGAAAGAAAAGGGATTCACTTTAGCCGGAGCGAAAGAAGAATTGAAAGCCTCTAAAAAAAATAACTCCAAAATATCACAAATCGAGTTGAAACTCACTCAGATTAAAACTACTTTAGTGGAACTTTTAAAAGAGCAATAAGCCAAAAAAAAGTCAATAACCCGAATAAATGAAAGAAGTCACAATTATTAGGAGAGAGCGCTTTTGCTCTGCTCACAAACTATGGAACCCTGATTGGGATGCAAAAAAAAACGAAGAGACTTTTGGCGGCTGTTCCAATCCAAATTGGCATGGACACAATTATGAATTAATTGTAAAAGTAGCTGGAGAAATTGAGCCAGAGACAGGGTTCGTAATGAACCTAAAAACTTTATCGAAAATATTGAAACACAAAGTCATCAATAAGCTAGACCACAAAAACCTAAATATGGATGTGGACTTCCTAAAAGATAAAAGAACCACTACCGAAGTTGTTGCTGTGGCGATTTGGGAAGAAATTGAACAAGAAATAAAAGAAAAAGGAGGTAAATTAATAAGCGTGCGAGTAAACGAAACTGAAAACAACTCAGTAGAGTACTTTGGCGAAAAATAAGAAAATGGGATACAAAAAAACAGAAGAATACGACCAAGAGAAAACAGAAAAGATGTCTGGTTTTTACCAAGAAATCTTAAAAGATTTAGGTGAAAATCCTGAGCGCGAGGGATTACTAAAAACACCAGAAAGAGTAGCAAAAGCATTGCAATTTTTGACTCATGGATACGACATTGACCCAAGCGAGATTATTAAATCCGCCATGTTTAATGAAGACTACAGCCAGATGGTACTAGTAAAAGACATTGAAGTGTATTCTATGTGTGAGCATCACATGCTTCCATTTTTTGGAAAAGCACATATTGCCTACATCCCAAATGGAAAAATTGTGGGATTGAGCAAGCTGCCGAGAGTAGTGGATGCATTTGCGAGAAGATTGCAAGTACAAGAAAGGTTAACGAACGAAATAAGAGATTGTATTCACGAAACCTTGCAACCCCTGGGAGTTGCTGTGGTGATAGAAGCGAGTCACATGTGTATGCAAATGAGAGGAGTTGAAAAACAAAACTCTGTCACAACTACTTCTGCTTTTACTGGACAATTTACTGACAAAACAACTAGGCAAGAATTCATAAAATTAGTATCTTCGAAATTACATTAATTAAATTTTAAAGACAATGGAAGAAAGAAATCAATTCAACTCGATTCTTGATGCAGTGGCACAAGAAAAAACAATGGCAAAATCTTTCATGGCGAACGTATTTTCGTACATGTTTCTTGGGTTAATGCTCACTGGTTTTATCTCGTGGTATTTTGCCGATTCGGGAATGATATTTACTTACCTATTCGATAGGCAAACAGGAAGCCCTACCGCACTCTATTACATAGCAGCCTTTGCTCCTCTTGGATTTGTTCTTATTATGGGAATGGGATACAAACGACTGAGCGCTTCGGCAATGCTTGTGTTGTTCCTTGCCTTTGCCACGCTCATGGGAGTTAGTTTAAGCACAATCTTCGTTACGTATAGCATGGGCGATGTTTCTACCGCTTTTTTCTCTGCGTCTTCGGTTTTTGCAGTAATGGCTGTGGTTGGGTACACCACCACTACTGACCTAACTAAACTAGGAAACATTTTGTACATGGGACTTATTGCTATTCTTATCGCCATGGTCATCAACTTCTTTATGCAAAGTAGCATGATGAGTTACGTAATCAGTGTAATTGGAGTCATTATCTTTACCGGACTTACCGCTTATGATGTACAAAAACTAAAGCGTATTGGAGAAGGTGCTGAAATTGGAACCGCCTCTACAAGAAAAAGAGCCATTTATGGAGCGCTTGACTTATACTTGGACTTTATCAATCTATTTTTATTCTTACTCAGATTAATTGGAGGAAGAGACTAAAATAAATTTGTAACAACTACGAGTTTCATTACTTTTACAAAAAAAATAACACATGTCAGATAATTATTTTCACGAAAACTCAGGAATCATAGGATACGTATACACTGCTGTAGCAATTTTGGTTGTGGGATATTTGATTTTCTTCTAGGTCTTCATTTGACTAATTAATTGAGGAGATTTTTTTGACTCCTACATCACATTCTGTATGCCATTCGACACTATTTTTTCTTGGATAATTAAGAAAAGAATAGAACAAATAGAGCAGTTCACTAACCATCCTATTGAGGCTCAACAAACAGTATTGCACGATCTTTTGGGCAAAGCGAAACACACTGAAATAGGAATTGAACATGGGTTTCCCGATATTGGAACCTACTATGATTTTAAGAAAAATGTACCACTTCGCACCTACGAAGATTTCACCCCTTACATCAATAAATCAATTGCAGGAGAAGAAAATATCTTGTGGCCTGGAAAAACACACTGGTTTTCGAAATCATCGGGCACCACAGATGCCAAAAGTAAATTCATTCCTGTAACTCAAGAAGCAATTCAGGATTGCCATTACAAAGGTGGCAAAGATCTGCTGAGCATCTATTACCACAACAATCCTTCGGCAAAACTATTTTCTGGAAAACACCTTATTTTAGGTGGAAACACTTCACTCAATAAATTAAATCAAGACAGTTATTTTGGTGATTTATCTGCTATTATAGTAAAAAACCTACCCTTTTGGGCCGAAATAAGAAGAACACCTAGTAAAGAGATTACCTTGATGGAAAATTGGGAAGAGAAGATTGATAAAATGGCCAAAGCTTCGCTTAAAGAAGACGTAAAGATAATTGCTGGCGTGCCTTCCTGGATGTTAGTGTTATTGAACAAAATCAGCGAAGTTTCGCAAGGCAAAAGGCTCACCGAAATATGGCCGAATCTAGAATTGTACATGCACGGAGGTGTAAACTTTGAGCCCTACCGCAATCAGTTCGAATCCATCCTTCATTCCCAAAAACTCAATTATTACCAAACCTACAACGCATCCGAAGGTTTTTTCTCGCTTCAGAATAAAAACAAAGCAGAAGATATGCTGCTCATGTTAGACTACGGTATTTTTTACGAATTTATTCCGATGGATAAATTCGATGGCACAGAGTCAGAAACTATTGAATTGCAGGAAGTAGAATTGAATAAAAATTACGCACTCGTTATCAGTACCAATGGAGGACTGTGGAGGTATATCGTGGGAGATACCGTAAAATTTACTTCGCTTTCACCTTTCAAAATACAAGTAACAGGCCGAACCAAGCACTTTATTAATGCCTTTGGCGAAGAACTAATTATCGAAAATACAGATAGAGCGATTGCCAGTGCTTGCAAAGAAACCAACAGTGGATTCAAAGAATATACGGTTGCACCAAACTATCTAGAAGGCAAGGAAAAAGGAGCTCACGAATGGGTGATCGAATTCACTTCACCGCCAAAAAATCTGGAGGAATTTGCCGAAATTTTAGACAAGAAGTTAATGGAGCTAAATTCGGATTATGAAGCCAAAAGAAACATGATTTTGAAAGCGCCAATTGTTCATTTGGCAGCACCCAATACTTTTCAAAAATGGCTCAAAGAAAAAGGAAAACTGGGTGGACAAAATAAAATACCTCGACTAAAGAATGACCGAGTCTTTATGGAAGAAATACTCTCCTAAGAATACGATCACATTTCATTGGTTTTTACCATCAATTAAGACGAGTAGGTAACAATCCTATTCCCAAAAAATAACGGGAAAAATTGTTCAATTTGGTTAGTCAATAGTTAAAACGTGCATCTAAAGCAAAATAAACCACCCTAACTCAATAGCATTTCCCATTTTTTGTATGTTTTGTTTTAAGTCCTTTATTAAAACAAACAAGATGAAAAATTTAACGTATTTATTTCTCCCCCTTTTTATCGCCCTACAGGTAAGCGCCCAACAAAATGACATGTGGATCAAGACTCCATTTCTTGGAGGAAATTCAACTTTCCCTCCTACCTACCAAAGAGCTTCTTTTGAACTCGATTTTTCAAACTATGCCAACAACACGTATTTCAACCATAGCCGTCCGTTACTCAGAATTTCTGAAATTAAAGAACTAGGAAGCGGTGTTTTATCTCCTCCCAAAAGAGACGTGTTGCTTTTCATGACTTCAACAGGTCGTTTTGGATTATCAACTCCCTCACCAAATTCCCTGTTTCATTTGCACAAAACTGGAAGTAAAAAAGGGTTGTTTACGCTTTCTTTCACCTCCGCAACTGGAGCTCAAATAAACTCGAGCGAACTGGGAATCAACTCAACCAACCAAAGTTATTGGCTCGCAGGAGCTACTGCAATTGGCGGTAACAAGTCCTTGTTCAGTCCCGGATTTACTACGGCTAGTAAAATTGAATTTGACAACGAAGGCATTTCTTTCTTTTCCTGCTCAAAACAAGGAACTTCCCCCATCATTTCTTCTACAAACTGGAAAAAAGGAATGACCATTGACAAACTGGGCAGAGTGAGAATTGGAACACAATCCTTACTAGGAGGCTCGCACAAGGACTTCAAATTATCAGTAGATGGGAAAATAGTAGCAAAAAAAATCATTGTGACAAACGGACCTGAATGGGCCGACTATGTTTTTGCTCCCGATTACTTTTTAATGCCTCTTTCTGATTTAAAATTATTCATTGATAAAAATCATCACCTACCAAATGTCCCCAGCGCTACTGAAATTACTGAAAAAGGCGTGGATGTATTTGAAATGAATAAAATTTTGTTAGAAAAAATAGAAGAAATGACATTGCATCTAATTCAAATGGAAGAAAGAATGAAAGTCTTAGAAAATAGAGAAGATTGAAAACCATTTTTCATTATTTGCCAAAAAATAAGGTATGAAAAACTTACTTACCACCTGCCTAGCTATCCTTCTGTTGTTTGCTTGCAAAAAAGAACCCAAAGAAGAACCAAACCCGTGTTGCGGAGAAACTCCCGTAAAAGCCGATTTTGGCATGATGAATGGAACTTCTTTAACCCTGCGTTTTGTCGGATTTTATCCCGATGTAGCCTTTGCAAGAGAATTCATTACGTTCAAGGCAATTCCCGAAGACCCCGAAGCTACCTACACCTGGTACCTGGGAAGCGAAGTGATAACAGGCTCAACCTTTCAACGAGATTTTAGTCCCACCAAAACAACGGGCGAAAACAACATTCCTATTACTATGGTGATAAGAAAAACACCCAACAAAGAGTGCTTTCCCAATGACGAGGGTTATGATTCCATTACCAAAACCATCACCCTAGTAGATGATTATTGTGACTATTTAACCAATGGAGATTTTAAAGTGCTTTTTACTGGTGCAGCCGATAGTTCAATCGTTCGTGTGAGGAATTGGGATGTAATGTACCCGGAATATTTTACAATTAACTGCGTCCAAAGACGACCAACACCTGTTGGATTTGATGGGGCTAATAAAACTGACACTATTTGGAGTAGTAATGGTTCAGATGGTGCTGAACAGTTCTATTCTCGAATGATTTTCCCTCAGCGCTCTTCTACAATTGATGCCATTTTCAATGGAAGTTTTACCGTAAATCCAAATAATTATGATGTTTCTGCTCACTACCAAATTTTTAGAAGGGATGGAACTCATGATGCTTATAAATTCAAAGGAAGAAAAATAAATTAATAAGACTATGAGAAAATTTATATTCACACTAATTACATTCTTGATATCCAATTTGGCAATCTCTCAAAACTGCCAAGATTGTTTTCAAGATAAAAATATCAGTACAAATCCTGAAAATCCTGAAAACTGTGAAATGGATTTATATGCCAATGGGAAAAATAATCAATTTTTAAATTCATTTGATTGGGGCAGTAATAACGGCAGTATATTTCTATCCTATGATTTAAACCCTAATTCTCCTTGGCAAGTTCCATACTCTACTGCTCCCTCAGGATACTTTATGCAATCTCCTTTCAGGCAAGGTTTTTTAGACCTAAATAATAATTCGCCAATATCGATACCTCTTAAAGATTACGATTTTCAATGGGAAGATGGATGGGAATTAATGTTTATGAATACAGGATATTGGCCTGATGGTAGCTCTTATGAGGTAGCTGATCCTGCCAATATGTTTGCGAATCCTGAACAAATACCTCATAGACGAATTCCCTATGTAATTCTCTACAACAGATATACAGGTAAAATTCGATTTCTACTTGGAGTCTATGCTAATTTCGAAGATTTTACTGATATATCATTAAATGTGGGTTACTTAAGTGGAACATTGGGTAGCGGGATTTTTCGCCATGGCAATACCTTAGATAGAGCACTTGACCAAGAAACGACAACTCCCTCCTACAACACACACTTTACAGCACCAGGCAATATTGATTTATGGTTAATGGCTGATGCGCAACTTGCCTATGATCCATGCGTATGTGAAGTCCAAACAGCTTTCGATATCCAACTCCATGGTATTACAGAATCTAAATTAGATTTGTTAGCAAGAGGTATTTCTATTAATCGCCCTTTGCAAGTTGGCGGGCAACCCACTTATACCGATTATTTAAACATCAGTGCCGATAATCTAAAAACCAATGCCAATGGTGCTTTAATTTATAAAACGTTGGATGGAATGATAGATGAATACAACAAGAATCTGGACATTTATCACAACCAACTGAATGACTACAATACATTGGGGGCTCAACTTCATCGAAATCTTTACGACTTAACCAAGCAAGGGCTGAATACTGGTTTTCAATCTGTTATCCCTGCCTCGGTGTATCATCACCTAGGAGGAAATGTAGCCGGTATTGTCGGTTCCTTCAAGGGTGGGAATGGAACGAAAGCAGATTCAGCCAAATACTCCAAACAATTAAGCAAACAACGAAAGGCAGCCTTAGGTAATTTATCTGACCAATTATTCGTTTCCTTAATTCAAAAACCAACCAAACCCACTAAACCCACAATGCCAGTAGCCTCTTTTAGCGAAATGCGGATTTCAGGATTATTGACGAAGTCAAATTCGATTACTCTGGGCAACTATCCTACTCCTGGTAATTTAAAAGCCAATAACGGCCCTTTTGATCCAACTCGCTATCCCATTTACAACAAACCAGTGGGGTTGTTTGCTTTGTTGGAAACTCCTAGTTTGGTGGGTTGGCAGTCTTTGGAGGACAAAAATTATTGGGAGAGAAATCATTACCATCCATTTTTTAAGTCACACCTATGGTATAAAAAAGGCTTGAAAACAAGTTTTAAACTAAAATCATCACTCCAGTATAAATTCAATGACAATGTCGACATCGACAAAGAGCAAACTGAAATTTATGGACAGTATAGAATCGAGATTTCCAAAAATTTCAATCATCCATCAAGTTCCAAAAACCTACAATTATTGGAAGATAACAACCTCATTATTTTGCACGAATTTGATGATAAAATTATTCTTCAGAGCGATTGGTATCCCATAGAAATTTTAGGTGAGATTGTGGCTTCAACGAGCATGATTTTCGATCACGGTTGGATTAATAAAAACAAAAAGAATTATGAGCCAATCCTAGAAAAAGTACAACTCACTTTAATGGCAGATATTTATTTCGAATCTCTCGGTTCAGACGGAAGAGAAAAAAACACGACCCAAGTGTTTACTTATGAATTGTACAACAGGGAAAAGGAAGTCGATTTAATTGCCGAAAAAGGTAGTTGGGAATCAGATAAAAGAGAGGTTCAAAAATTCACACCAGGCACCATCGAAATAAAAGACGAAGTAATTAAACCATCTTCTGACTTTGTATGGGATGTAGTGGGCAATGAAATTCACATAAAAGCTGAGTATGTAAACCTACAAGGCAAAGTAGGAGTGCAACCTGGGTACAAGGCAATCATTGAGGCATTTTGGGAAATAGAGGTGGATCCTACCTTAGAGTTGGACAGGATTCAGCTCGAGGTAAAAAAAGATTTTTATGGATTCCCCGAACCAAGTGAGGTTACCCTCGATGAGCTAAAAGAATTCTGTGGCAATGACCAGAAATACAAAGCCAAGATAGTAAAAGAAGGCATCATAAATCCGAATACGGTGGAGGAAAAGAACGATACTGTGGAAGAAGACTTGAAAGAAATGAAGTTTATCTTGTTTCCCAATCCAACTTCGGAATTTATCACGATTGACATACAAGGTGTTTCGGAGGGCGAAAATGGGACAGTCCGAATTTTTGATTTAAGTGGAAAAGAAGTTTTGTCTAAAAACATACATTCCATTCGTTTTTCGGTTGATGTAACCACCCTAAGTAAAGGAGTCTATTTTATAGAGATAGGTACTAAGGAACAAAAAAAGGTAAAACGATTTATTAAAATATAGAACGAAATCAGTCCGTTTTAATTCATTCATTTACCCATTTAATTTATTGAAAAAGCCATATCTTTGACACTCATCAAGCAAATTATGAGTAAAAAAGGTATCGCAATATTAGGTTCTACGGGTTCAATAGGCACTCAAGCCCTAGAGGTAATTGAACAGTTTCCCGAAAAATTTGAATTGGTGGTCCTTACGGCCAACCTAAATGCCGATTTGTTAATCGAACAGGCACTTAAATTCAAGCCAAATACGGTCGTAATTGTAGATGAAACACAGTACCAGAAAGTGAAAGATGTTCTGTGGGAACACGACATAAAAGTATATGCTGGCGAAGAGTCATTGAATCAAGTGGTAGAAATGAACGAGGTAGAAACTGTACTTACGGCAACAGTTGGATATTCTGGATTACTGCCTACCATTCATGCGATTAACGCAGGAAAAAATATTGCTTTAGCCAATAAAGAAACACTCGTAGTAGCAGGAGACATCATCACCAAACTTGCCCAACAAAAAGGAGTGAACATTTACCCAGTCGATTCGGAACATTCAGCAATTTTTCAGTGCTTGGCAGGAAACTTTGAGAATAAAATCGAAAAACTTATTCTGACTGCATCTGGAGGACCATTTAGAGGAAAAACATACGAGGAACTAAAATCAGTGACAAGAGAACAGGCACTGAAACATCCCAACTGGGAAATGGGCGCAAAAATCACGATTGATTCGGCTTCATTGATGAATAAAGGCTTGGAGGTAATTGAAGCCAAGTGGCTGTTTGGCATTCCTGCCGAAAAAATTGAGGTGGTCGTGCATCCACAATCCATCATTCACTCCGCGGTGCAATTTGAAGACAGCAGTATTTTAGCTCAAATGGGAATTCCAAGCATGAAAGTGCCTATTCAATACGCTTTGACTTATCCAGAGAGGCCAAAATCAAATTTTGAGCGGTTTAGTTTTTTCGATTATCCAAATCTTACTTTTGAAAAACCAGACATGGAAACTTTTAAAAACCTGAAACTAGCGTTTGATGTAATTGACAAAGGTGGAAACTCTGCTTGTGTTCTTAACGCTGCTAATGAAATTACGAACAAGGCGTTTTTAGATGGCAGAATCTCGTTTTTGGACATTGGGGATATTAATGAAAAAACGATAGAAAGCACTACTTTCATTTCCCAACCAACACTAGAAGATTACATTGCAACCAATACTGAGGCAAGAAGAATTGCCGAAGAATTTTGCCATTAACATTTTTAACACTTTAACGTTTCATGGAAACTATTTCAGTTATATTTCAATTATTGCTTTCTCTCTCTATTTTAGTCGTTTTACACGAATTGGGACACTTTATTCCTGCAAGATTATTCAAAATAAGGGTAGAGAAATTTTATCTTTTCTTTAATCCTTGGTTCTCTTTATTTAAATACAAAAAGGGGGATACAGAATACGGAATTGGTTGGTTACCACTTGGTGGATTTGTAAAAATCGCTGGAATGATAGACGAATCAATGGATACAGACCAAATGAAACAACCTCCAAAACCGGATGAGTTTCGGTCCAAACCAGCTTGGCAAAGGCTCATTGTAATGATTGGCGGAGTAGTTGTCAATGTTCTTTTGGCCTTCTTCTTATACGCTATGATTGCTTTTGTTTGGGGAAAAGATTATGTGAAAAATGAAGACCATATCCACGGAATAGAAGTGCTTACGCCAAACTTGATTGGAGAAAACCTTTTTCAAAATGGGGATAAAATTATTTCCGTTGAGGGCGAACCGCTAGAAGAGCTGATGCAAGCCAACAACAAGATGCTCATCAATCAAGCGAAACAATATAAAGTAGAACGAAATGGCGAAATAATTGATATCACCATTAAGGACGAAGGGGTGGATTACATGTTGAAAAAGGAAAGCATTGTATTTATTCCTCGTGTACCTACCCAAATAGATTCTGTTTTGCCGAATGGAATAGGAAAAGACTTGGGGCTAAAGAAAGGCGACAAAATACTCACTATCAACGACAAAGATGTCGCTATGTTTGATCAGTTTAGAAATAAATTAGCTGAGTTTAAATCAGCCAAGGTTGATTCCTTTGAATTGGTTGTGAATAGAGACGGACAAGAACTGGTATTCGCCTCAGTTTTTGATACTACCTACAAACTTGGGTTTCTCAACGTATTTTTTTTAACTCATGATTTCAAAAAAACTCATGTAGATTATTCGTTCGCAGAGTCCATACCCGAGGGGATATATCTGGCTAAAAACACGTTGGCCGATTACGTAAATCAGTTCAAACTAATTTTTACGAAAAAAGAAGCAGTGAAAAAGGTAGGAGGATTTGGAACGATTGCCAAAATATTCCCCAAAACTTGGGATTGGAAAATATTTTGGTCTCGAACAGCTTTTTTATCAGTGGTTTTAGCTTTCATGAATATATTGCCAATTCCGGCACTCGATGGAGGGCACGTCATGTTCTTGCTCTACGAAATGGTATCTGGCAGGCCACCAAGCGACAAATTTCTGGAAAAAGCCCAAATGTTCGGGTTCTTTATTTTGTTATTCGTCATGCTTTACGCAAATGGGAATGACTTTTACCGTTGGTTTACAGGTCAATAATAATGTATTACACGATAGTAGGAATAGTAGTAGTGATTGTAGCTTTTTTTATGGCTGCTACACAAAAAGCACGCGGTTACAATTTTTGGCGATACTTTGTCGTTTCTATCGTGGTCATAGCCGGAATATATATGATGATAGAAAACCTCATCAACAAACCGAGATAAGTGTAACCAAAAACTACTAAGAGTTATTTTTATTTTCTATATTTCGATGACAGAATAAAGCCCCTCATTTGAAGTCAAAAAAATTATACTCCACCAAACAAGTCTGGAAAACCATCCTTTCCATTTTGGCACTAATCATAATTGGATTATCGCTCTGGTACACCAATTACTTGGCCAAAAAAATCCAAAACGAAGAACGATTAAGAGTGAAATTATGGAGTGAAACAGTAAAAAAACAAGCTCAACTTATCACTTTAACTAACCAAACTTTTGATCAGCTCAGGGCAGAAGAAAGTGGCAACATACAAGATTGGGCATTTGCTTTGAAAGAATCGAGCAGAGAACAGAACGATTACACGTTTATCTATTCCTTCCTGTCCAAGACAAACAACATTCCCAAGATTCTTGAGTACGTAGATTTAAAGTCTGGAAACCGGGAAGTTACCTTCTCGGGCAATGACATTCCGTTTTCGATTGAGGAATTTGAATCAAAAAAAGAGTTCAATGATTCCGTAAGGATATTCGTTCAATCGTGGGATTCACTGAATCCGCCAATTAAAATCCCAAATACGGTCTTTCAATTTCAAATGCTTCATTACGGCAATTCCAAACTTTTTGAAGAATTAAAAACGAAACAAAAATCGCTTATTTCTTCTTTCGAGAATGAATTGATTGCAAACTCCTCGTCTATTCCCATTTTGTACGTGGATTCTGCAACGAATGAAATCAGAAGAACGATCAACATTGAAGAAGAAAAAATCATAGATTCTGCCTCGATAGCTGCTACTATTTCGCAATTAAAATCTGAGAATCCAAGAATAGAAGTTTCTTTTGGCGGAGAAAACAAAGGCTACATTTACTATGCAGAATCTACCTTACTCAAACAATTGCGGTTTTACCCTTGGGTGCAATTAGTCATTATCCTATTGTTTTTAATGGTATCCTATTTCTTATTTAGCACATTCCGAAAAGCTGAACAAAACCAAGTGTGGGCCGGAATGGCCAAAGAAACTGCCCATCAATTAGGCACACCACTTTCCTCTCTTATGGCTTGGCTTGAAATAATAAAAGCCGATGGAGTTCCTGAATCTTCAATCAAAGAAATGAACAAAGATATTAACCGGCTCAACACCATTACCGATAGGTTTTCGAAGATTGGCTCTGAGGTACGAACAACGGAAGAAAACATTTTCTCTGAGGTTGATAAATCACTTGATTACCTCAGAAGTAGAGTTTCCAAACAAGTGGACTTGAGTGTAGTTGGCTCGCGAAATGCCATTGCTTACATCAACGCTTCGTTGTTTGAATGGGTAATCGAAAATATAACAAAAAATGCCATTGATGCGATTCAAGGGAAAAAAGGAAGCATCAAGTTCGAAATCTCCGAAAATGACAAGAAAGTCATTCTAGACATTACTGATACAGGAAAAGGAATTCCTTCTTCTAATTTCAAATCAATCTTCAATCCAGGATTCTCGACCAAAGAAAGAGGCTGGGGATTGGGATTGAGTCTTGTGAAACGCATTGTAGAAGAGCAATTGAAAGGAAAAATCTTTGTGCTAACTTCTAAAATTGATCAAGGAACTACGTTTAGGATTACGTTGAAGAAATAAGTTTTAGTTCATTCAAAACTCAATGTCATCTCCGTAAAAACGGACATCTTATTCATCCGCCATGATTCTCGTTTTAAGATTCCCACTTTGGTGAGAATGACAAATGAAAAGATTAAATATCTTTGTCAAAATAAATACATTAAAATGCCAACCTACAGAGCTTTATCCTTAAAAGAACTAGAATTATTCGAACAAGAATTCAAAGAATTCCTTGCCGTAAATGGTATTGATGCCGATTTGTGGAAAAAAATCAAAGAGTCGGACGAAGACAAAGTCAACAAGATTATTGATACATTCAGTGATGTAATTTACAATTCGGTATTGCATAAAATGGAATACATTCAGTATGCCACTTTGCATGACATAAAATACTTTTATTATGGCAAAGAAAAAGCAGAACTCATTGGTTTACAAAGTAATGAAATCACATTTGACGACCCAAAAAGAGTAGCCAAAGCGATAGAAGAAGGAAAAGTTTCTATCAAGTCGTACAAAACCACAAAAGAGTATTCACAAAAAAGAGAAATCGAACTATTTTACATGCTAAAAAACGGATGTCAACCATGTGATGGAAACATGTTTAAACTACTCGCCAGTGTTGTTTAGAATAGGTTATTATTCGCTATTGACGCTTCCACAGCTACACCTACCATTTTTTCAACTTCAGTTAAAATAGAATTGGCATCAAAACCACATTCTTTGTACAATTCTGCTTGAGTTCCGTGTTCGATATACCTATCTGGAATTCCCAATCTTTTTACCTGAGCTTGGTACCCATTTTCCGACATAAACTCTAATACAGCTGAGCCTAAACCTCCCAAAATAGTTCCATCCTCTACCGTAATTACTTTATCAAATTTAGTAAATACTTCGTGCAGAATAGTTTCGTCCATCGGTTTCAAAAATCTCATGTCGTAATGTGCCACACTAATTCCTTTTTCTGCAAATTGTTTTTCTATTTTCGCCATAAATGTTCCGGTTATTCCTATAGTCAAAATGGCGATATCAGTTCCATTTTTTAATTTACGACCTTGGCCAATAGTCAGTTTTTGCATTGGCTTTTTCCAATCAGGGGTAATGCCTTTTCCTCTTGGATAACGAATAGAAAAAGGCCCATTCTGATCTGCCTGAGCAGTATACATTAGATTTCTTAATTCCAATTCATCCATCGGTGCAGAAACGATCATGTTAGGAATTGATCGCATATAAGCCAAATCGTAGGCTCCATGGTGAGTTGGACCATCGGCACCAACCAAACCTCCTCTATCCAAACAAAATACGACATTCAAGTTTTGAATTGCCACATCATGCAACACTTGATCGTAAGCTCTTTGCATAAATGAGGAATATATATTACAAAATGGAATCATTCCTTGAGTAGCTAATCCCGCAGAAAAAGTCACCGCATGTTGTTCAGCAATACCTACATCAAAGGCTCTATCTGGCATTGCCTTCATCATGATGTTCAGCGAACAACCAGTTGGCATTGCAGGAGTTACACCCGTAATTTTATCATTCTTTTCCGCCAATTCCACAATTGTGTGCCCAAATACATCTTGAAACTTTGGAGCATCAGTAGATTTAGGCAAAACCTTGACTATTTCTCCCGTTTCTTTGTTGAATATTCCTGGCGCATGCCAAACAGTGGTATCGCCCTCCTCAGCTGGTTTAAAACCTTTTCCTTTTTCTGTCAAGCAATGAACAATTTTCGGGCCGGGCAAGTGTTTAATTTCATTAAACAACTTAACCATCGCCTGAACATCGTGACCATCCACTGGCCCAAAATATCGGAAATTCAATGACTCGAAGTAATTACTTTTTTGATAAATACTTCCTTTCAAAGCATCGCTCACTTTATGAACGATTTGTTGGGCACTTGCCCCAAATGAACTTAATTTACCCAATAAATTCCAAACTTCATCCTTCACCTTATTGTACGGCTGTGAAGCCGATAAATCTCTTAAATATTCTTTTAAGGCACCAACATTAGGGTCAATGGACATGCAATTATCATTCAACACAACAATCATATTTGAGTCCTCAATTCCTCCATGATTTAGACCTTCAAAAGCCAAACCAGCAGTCATTGCTCCATCTCCAATCACAGCGATGTGCTGTCTTTCCTTTTCTCCTTTTATTTGACTTGCAACAGCCATTCCAAGAGCCGCTGAGATAGAAGTAGACGAGTGACCTACACCAAATGTGTCGTACTCACTTTCACTTCTTTTTGGAAAGCCACTTATTCCTTTGTAAATTCTATTGGTGTCAAAGACATCTTTTCTACCCGTTATGATTTTGTGTCCATAAGCCTGGTGACCCACATCCCAAACCAATTGATCATAAGGAGTATTGAATACATAATGAATTGCAGAGGTAAGTTCAACCACACCCAAACTTGCACCAAAATGCCCTCCTTTTTCAGAAACCACATCTACAATAAACTGCCTCAATTCTTTGCAGAATTGAGGCAATTGTTCTGGCATCACCATTTTTTTTAAGTCCTCAGGACTATTAATTTTTGAGAGTAATTCTCCTGCTTGAAAAGGCATAAGCGTTTAGTTTTCTTTGAGAAACTAAAGATAGATGAAATTATTGTAAAAATCTATTTTGTTTAACAAATTTTAAAAATAGATAAACAGTTTAGATTTTAATAGATACAATGCGTTGGATTGGGATAAATACCCCTTTTTTGAGTACGATATGATCTTCTCCCACAGCCCAAATCGTTGTATTCACTTCTTTCAATCCCTCCGAATCTTGGAAGATAATTTCAATTTTATTATGAAATAGATTTCCCAATTTTTCGGCATCTTGCAACTTTTTCAATAAAGTTTTTTGTTCTTCTGCCGATCTAAACTTGATTGGTTTTGAGGGAAACACTAAATTTTCCACCTCTTCTTTTTCAATCAATTTTGCTGCTAAATTTTCCATGTTAATTTGAATCAAAGGTTATTTTTAAAACTGTTTTGGTTGATTGAGTTAGTTTAAATGAGTCGTCCACTCGGTGACCTACCAACCAGCAAATTCTATCGCCTGACAGTAGCACCCATGTTTTTTCCTTTTCTATTTTTGATACTTTTTCATCTATCAAAAAATCACTTACTTTTTTCTTCCCAAACATTCCCAATGGCTGAAACTTATCTCCTTCTTTCCACTTTCTTAACTCCAATGGATACGTCAATTTATCCGCATCTAAAAAAGCAAATTTCGAATCGGTCAGTAAGTCAAAATCTCCCTTAGGAAATTGGTTAAACGTTAATTTTACACCAAAAGTTACAACTTTATTTTGATTATTGATAGTTATGATTTCATTTTTCTGCTCTTCGATTCTTTGAACAAAAATGAGTGTCCGGTCAATTAAAAGGCGATGAGTTTGAGAGAAGAACTCTTTTCCAACGTAATGGTTTTTTGTGAGCGCTACCAGAATATCATTGGCTTGGGCACGATCAAACCCAAAAGACTTTGTTGCCTCAAACAATACCAAAGAGGGATTGTGATACACCAACAATTCCTTCCAGCGAATGGACAATCCTTTGTCATCGGCCTCAGAAACTGAAGCAATCATGGTGTCCATCGATATTTTGTAAAACTCAAAAGCCTCGTTGAAATGAGACAAATTATTTTTCATGGTACCCACAAAACCTGGATTAATTTCTTCCAAGATTGGCAACACCTCGTTCCGCATTTTGTTTCGCTTGTAATCATTGGAGCTATTACTTTTATCTTCGCGATACAAAACCTGGTTGACTTTAGCGTACTTCCTTAATTCCGATTTCGAAGTATTTATTAATGGGCGAAACAAGTCATTACTTATCATCGGGATTCCTTTAATCCCTTCGATACCTGTTCCCCTAGCTATATTTAACAAAGCCGTTTCAATTGAATCATTTAAATGATGGCCGGTTACTAAAAAATCACAAGGGTGCAACGCCATTAATTCTTGAAACCAAGAGTAGCGCAAGTCTCTGGCGGCCATTTGTGTAGAAACTCCTGCGGTTTTTTTATACTGATCAAGGGCAATTTGTTTCACAAAACATTTTATCCCTTTGACTTCACAAATACTTGTTACAAGTTCTTGATCTCGATCAGAGTCCTGTCCTCTCAAGCCAAAATTACAGTGAGCCACAACAAAATTTAGTCGAGCTGAATGAAAGATATCCAATAAGACCATAGAGTCAACCCCTCCGCTCACTGCCAGAATAAACTTAGAGTTTTTGGAGACATTTAATTCTTTCAGGTTATGTTGTAATTCTTCTTTCATATTCATAAAAAAACCATCTCAATATTTGAGATGGCTCTATTAATTTAATTGAATATCCCTTTATTTTTTCAAAATGGCCACAGAAGCTTTTATGTCTACTTCGCTCCATGTTTTGCTCACTCCATCTTTTCCTTTGTGCAAATCGTAGCAAGCCACATTTAAGGAATCCATCGCTTCTTGTCCGTTCCAGTTTAATACATCCATTTTGGCTGTGATAAAAATAGAGTCATTCTTTAGAGAATACTCATAAGGCAATTCTGTAGATGTTCCGTTCATTTCTAAATCCAACTTACCTTCTCCATTTTCTCCTTGATGAAAAGTTCCTTTAATGAATTCGGTATTATCCATTACTCCAAAGAACAGGTTCACCAATTTCCAATCTCTGTCTTTGTTACCTGTAAATAAACTTGATACCGGCACAGCAAAAGACACTCCATTGAGCGCTCCTTCTTTTGACTCAGCTAATTGGTAATCCTTGATGTTAATTTTACCAAACTCACCTCCCACTCCAACTTTTTCTGTTGTTTTATACGCAACCCATTTTAGGCTAACCGTCTCTGTGTCTATTTGGTACATAGCTGACTCATCCACTACAGCCACTTCCGTTTTTGTTGATTCTCCACAAGAGAAAAGGGTAATTCCTGCTAATACTAGTCCTATCGTAAATACTCTCATTATTCTATATTTTATGTTATCAATTATTCAAATTCTATAAGAATCGCGTTCTTATCTACCGTTTTTGACTTTTCTGTCTTTATGGACTTTATCACTCCGTCAATCGGAGATTTTAATACATTCTCCATTTTCATCGCTTCCAAAATCAACACGGAATCACCTGCTTTCACTTCTTGTCCCGGCTCTACCTGAATTGAAACGACTAATCCAGGCATTGGTGCCTTGATTTCTTTCACCACTTTGGTAGTCATATTACTCAGCCCGAGTTCTTTTAGTAGGATATCGTACTTATCTTTTAGGCTTACTTGATACGTGTTGTTGTTCACTTTAAGCGTTACTATTTTTTTCTCGTCATCATACCCCACAGTTTCGATCGTGTAAGAAACGTTATCTATTAGCGCATGCTTTTTATTTTCCGAAACCTCAATCACATCAAGCTTCTTGTTTTCTGAATTAACCGTCACTTCGGAAGGAGAAATTACTTCTAAGTCGAATTCCTTTTGATTTATTGTTGCCTTAATCACTCGTTACAAATTTCAGTAAAGATAGTTATTTTCTATTAAAATATGTGTTAATTTGAATCTTGAAACGAGAGAATATATAGAAGATATCTCTGTTTTTTTTAGACACAAAATCCAATTCACCTGATTATTTTGCAACTTTTTCAGTATTTCTTAATTCTTTTACTTTACCTGGCTGTTTTTCCTACGAGCGGTCTTTGCCAATCAGATTCCCAACAGGTATTGGAAGAATTTCTATGGAGTGAATGTTTCGATTCTAACAAACTGTCTACCCAACGAATCCGCACTATCACACAATCTCACTTTCACAAGCTCCCCTTGAAACCAATTATCAAGACAAGAAGCAAAATTACATTTTGGGAATTGAACAAAGACGGGAAAGTAACGATGAATTACAACACTGTGCCCTTAAACGACACGCTAGTGGATACTACTGCTTGTTGGAATTTCTATAAAAACAACCGGCTTTCCATGACAAAAAAAACAGGAATAGCAGGAATTGTGGTGAAAGTTATCTCGTACCAAAATGACTTACCTATCCGTTTCATCTATGGAAAATCAAAAAACAATAGCGGGTCAAAAATTGAGCTACAATTAGATTCGTATCATGAGGGAAGAAGTGAATATTTGGAACACACTCAATTTGGTGACGGAAACCATCAAACGACTTACAAAAGCTCGGATGGAGTTGTATTCAAAATAGTGCTGAGTGAATCGCTAGACAGCAACATGCGGATTATTCGTACTCAATTCCCTTATCAATCCGAGAAAGATTTTACCATCGAAAAAAATGAGAACCACGACACTTTTAAAAGTATAACGATCAAGAAAAAAAATGAAGTGTTAAAAAAATATGTTTTTACCTACGATCTAAAACTCACAGAGTTTGAAACCTTCGAAACGGAAAACGAAAAATCTCTTTCGCATACAGAATTGATTTACGAAGAGGCAACAGGCCTTTTACAAGCAATACTGACGAAGAATTTGCAAAACGAGGAGATACACATAACCAAATACCACTACACCTATTATGAATGAGTTAACTATCGAAATCATCGGCTATATCGCGATGGCTCTTATTGCTATTTCGTTTTTGATGAAAAACATAAGAACTTTGCGTATTTTTAATGCCTTGGGTGCAACTGCCTTCATCATCTATGGAATACTACTCAAGCAGCCCCCAATCTATTTACTCAACTCTTTTATTCTCCTTGTTCATTTATTTTATTTGATGAATCCAAAAAAACAAAACAAATAAATATGGCACAGCTTTTGTTTTACGGTGGCCGTAATTAAACGTAAAACAAAATGAAATCAATTGCCTCTCAAATAAAAGTATATGCATTGGCCTTTGCCAGCATATTTTTCACCACTCAATCATTTGCAATAGCGAGCAGTAATCTGGTAAAAAAAGCAATCGTAACTGCGAAATACAGAACCATCAATCACCAAGCTTTTAAAGCTGGAGAAAAACTTACCTACCGATTGCATTACGGATTCATTGATGCAGGCGAAGCAGTTATGGAAGTAAAGAGCACAAACAAAAAGGTAAAAGGCAGAAGTTTGCTCCATTTAGTGGGTACGGGACGCACACTAGGATCATTTAACTGGATATTTAAAGTAAAAGACAAGTACGAAAGTTACATTGATTCAGAAGGAGTTTTTCCCTGGATGTTCATTCGAAGAGTGGATGAAGGAGGTTTCAAAATCAACCAAGATTACATTTTTAAACAAAACGAAAACAAAGTAAAAACTCAAGACAAAAAAGAGTTCAAAGTAACCGAAGGAATCCAAGACATGTTGTCTTCATTTTACTATGCCCGTACGTTAGATTTCAAAAACGCAAAAATAGGACAGGAATATGCCATGGATATGTTTTTGGACGATGAAATTTTCCCCTTCAAAATAAAGTATATCGGTACAGAAGTAATTAAAACACGGAAAGGAAAATTCAATTGCATCAAACTAAGACCCTTAATGATGAAGGGAAGAGTTTGGGAAACGGAAGAAAGTATGACCATTTGGGTAACCAATGACAACAACAAGATTCCAATATTGATGAAAACCAAAATCGCAGTAGGATCAGTAAAAGCAACCCTCACCGATTGGGAAGGTACAGTCTCTGCAATCAACAGAAAATAACAACTCTAAAATAGGGCAAGAAAGTCGAGTCAGAAGTATAGTATGACTCGGCTTTTCTTATACTCGAAAACTAAATGGAAAATCTTAATAAAAAGACTTTACTCCTAAAATAATTTGTTTATTTTTGACCAAAAGAACGAAACAATGAATTTACCTGAAAACTTAAAATTTACAAAAGATCACGAATGGGTGTTGATCGAAGGAAACACAGCTACCATCGGAATTACAGATTTTGCTCAAGGAGAACTTGGAGAAATTGTGTATGTAGAGATCGAAACGGAAGGAGAAACTTTAGAAAGAGAAGAAGTATTTGGAACTATTGAAGCAGTAAAAACTGTATCGGATTTGTTTATGCCATTGTCAGGGGAAATCACAGAATTCAACTCAAAATTAGAAGAGAATCCAGAAGCGGTAAACGAAAACCCGTATGCAGAAGGATGGATGATAAAAATGACAATTACCAATCCGGAGGAAGTTGCCGATTTGTTAGACGCAGAAGCCTACAAAGCCTTAATTGGATAATCAGAATTGTATAAAAATTCCTAAAATTCACACCTTGTTAACACGTAATAATGAAATATTGCGTATTTTCAGGGAGCAATTAAACTAACATGGAAATAAAAAAGACAGAAGAAGCAAGCATAGAAAAAAAGAAAATATCTTTATTCCTCTTAGGATTAACGATTGCTTCTATTTTCGTACTGCTGGGTTTCGAATTGAGATCGGCTCTCAACAGTAAACTTGAGCCCTTGGCTGAGAAAGCTGGAATGGATGACGAAATCATCGAAGAAGTGGTGATGCAGGAAAACACACCACCGCCACCGCCACCACCGCCACCGCCACCACCAGAGCCAGAAGTAATTGAGGTTGTAGACGACAAAAAAGAAGTGAAAGAGCAAGAAATTGCCAAGACCACTGAAGTAGATCAAAAAATTGAGATTTTTGACGAACCAGAAGCACCTAAGGTAGAACAGATTTTTACTGTAGTTGAGAAAAACCCAAGTTTCCCTGGTGGAGAAGAAAAATTATTTGAATACCTAGGTAAATCTATTTCTTACCCACAAATGGCAAAAGAAGCGGGTGTAAAAGGAAAGGTCTATGTACAATTCGTTGTGGAAAAAAATGGGGCTATCACAGACATAAAAATCATTAGAGGAATTGGCAGTGGCTGTGATGAAGAAGCAAAAAAAGCCGTGAAAAACATGCCCAAATGGGAACCAGGTGAACAGAGAGGTAAACCAGTAAGAGTAAGATTTGTACTACCCGTAAATTTCTCTTTACGTTAATTAAATCATACTACCTTTAAATAAGTCATCAGGTTTCATTTTTGTTGAATTGAAAAAATTGTACTACTTTAGAGAATAGACAAGTCATGAAAAAAAAATATTACATATTTATTATTGCCCTTATTGCGGTTGCAAGTTGTTCGAAAGAAGAGCCTATGAGTCCGAGTAACTCGGAAAACGATTATGGTCCGCAAATGATAAAGGGAGATGTAGTAGTTGTATTGGATGACGATGATAACGACAATTCAGTATTTGACGATATCACGGATCCTGAAAAAGAAGACAAAGAGAAGACAAACAAAAACGCTAAAAACTAAAGAAGACTAATCCTTGCAAACCATTCGTTTACACGAATGGTTTTTTTATGCCTTAAATTTTGTTCATTAACTACCTATGGCCAACAAATACTCTAGTCATCTTTACGAACTAATCAATTCCTTGTCTAAGGCAGAGAAGAGATATTTTAAAGTTTATGTATCGCGGCATACAGCTGCCGATTCTCAAAACAATGCCCAAATTTTGTTTGATGCCATAAACAAACAAACAATATATGAAGAAGAACAATTACTGGAGCAGTTAAGCGAACACGATTTTATTAAAAAATTTTCTATCGCCAAAGCTCGGTTGTACGACACTATATTAAAAAGTCTTGATGCCTTTTACAGCGAAAAATCCAAAAAGCAAATCATTCGAAATGAACTTCATTTCATTGAGATTCTTTTCGAGAAATCTTTGTACAAACAAAGTTTGAAACGACTAAAATCTGCTAAAAAACAAGCACAAAAATATAACAAAACGCATCTATTACTGGAACTACTGCAATGGGAGAAAAAACTGATTGAGAAGGATAATTACCAATCCACTTCTTCAAAAAGTCTAACCGACTTGAGCTCAGACGAAAACGAAATAATCGCAAGCCTTTCGCTTAATTCACAACTCTGGGAAATAAAATCTCTTTTGTTTCATAAACTCAATAAAGTTGGAAGAGCAAGGACTGAAGAAGAAATTCAGTTTCTGAAAAAAGATTTAGAACCGGTAATTACCAAAATAAAAATACCTAAATCCAAAATAGGACTTTCTTACTTATTTAATCATCTGAAGGGAGCATACTACTTTGGTATTCAAGACAACAAAAATAGCTTGGAAACGGTTCTTCAAACTATTGATATGCTGGAAGAGAACCCGAATCATTTTGGGGACGAACCTAATATTCTAGTTTCAACTTTGACCAATGGGGTATATTTATCAATAAAAAACGAAGATATTCAGGTTGCTCAGCAGTTATATGCCAAATTAAAGATCCTCTTTGAAATCAATAAAGAGAGCGGAAGCAAAGATTTAAAAATAAAAATGAAGTCGAGCTTGTGGAGCATTCAATTGCTCTTAATTAAGTTAACTTGTGATTTTTCGGCATTCGACAAACTTGAATCCAAAATCACGCAATTCATAGAAACCAACGAGAACAAAATAAACAATTCTCGATTGGCTTTCTTTTACTACAATCTTTCACACATTCTATTTATCCAAGATAAATTTTCTGAATCTCTAAAATGGACAAACAAATTGCTGAACAATATAGCCATTGATCAATCACAGGAAATATATTCTTTTGCCGAATTACTCAACTTATTTTTACATTTTGAATTAGGCAATTACGAGCTGGTTCAGTATAACTTAAAATCCACAAAAAGATTCTTAAAGACAAGAAACAAGCTCTTCGCCTATGAAGAAATTTTATTGAATTTCTTTTCAAAAACAACACACCCAAGTTTTAGTAAATTTGATTTGGAAGTACAATTCTCCTTGCTAATAACCAAACTTTCGAAGCTCAACAAAAAAGAAATTCATCAAATTCCACTAGAGTATTTTGAGTGCACTAACTGGGCTGAATCCAAGTTAAAAAACAAAAAGCTAAGCGACATTATCAAAACTCAAAACAAGTCGTTGATAAATTTTCAATTATAGATTTTCCTGTAAGTCCTTTAGCTATTCTTTTATTTAGACTAATTAAAAATAATCAACCCAAATCTTTACAAGGCATTGTTTTTTGCGTATTTTTGTGGTTGAATTAGACAAATAATCAATCGCCATGATAAAAGTAAGTGATAACGCAAAAAAGCAGGCCATTCGCTTGATGGAAGACGAAGGGCAAGTTGGCTATTTTATTCGTGTTGGAGTGAAAGGAGGAGGATGCTCAGGATTGATGTACGAACTAGATTTCGATAACGAAATAAAAGAATCGGACAAGGAAATAGA
Organism: Flavobacteriales bacterium; assembly: GCA_965655625.1. Classification (GTDB taxonomy): domain Bacteria; phylum Bacteroidota; class Bacteroidia; order Flavobacteriales_D; family CAJJDF01; genus CAJJDF01. Next base: position 81,165 of record CBFHHA010000006.1, read on the forward strand.
AGACAATGGAATAAAAGTAGTCGTAGACAAAAAAAGTTATTTGTATTTGGTAGGAACTGAATTAGATTTTTCAGGGGGGCTCAACGGAAAAGGGTTTGTTTTCAAAAACCCAAATGCAGACAGAACTTGCGGATGTGGAGAAAGTTTTTCTCTTTAACTTATTGAACAAACAGCAATGAATACGAAATATACAGAAGATGATTTAAAAGAAGATTTGAAAACTCAAGAATACGAGTTTGGGTTTACGACATCTGTAGAGTCCGAGAAAATTGAAAAAGGACTGAACGAAGATATTATACGAATGATTTCTGCTAAAAAAGGAGAGCCAGATTGGTTATTGGATTTTAGACTACAATCTTTTGAAATCTGGAAAAACATGAAAGAACCAGAATGGGCTCACGTGAAATATGACAAACCAGATTTTCAAGATATTCATTATTATTCATCTCCAAAAAAAGAAGCAAAAGACTGGGATGAGGTAGACCCAGAAATTAAAGCCACGATGGATAAATTGGGTATATCTATGGACGAACAGAAAAAACTTCAAGGAGTTGCAGTGGACTTTGTGATGGATTCAGTTTCGGTTGCCACTTCTTTCAAAGAAAAACTAGGAGAACTGGGAATTATTTTTGGTTCATTTAGCGATGCAGTCAAAGAACACCCCGAATTAGTAAAAAAATATTTAGGCTCAGTAGTCCCACAATCAGATAATTTTTATGCCGCTTTGAACTCTGCGGTATTTACTGATGGTTCTTTTTGTTACATTCCAAAAGGAGTGAAATGTCCGATGGAATTATCTACTTACTTCAGAATTAACGAAGCAAATACTGGCCAATTTGAAAGGACTTTACTTATTGCCGATGAAGATAGCTACGTGAGCTACCTAGAAGGTTGTACAGCCCCGATGAGAGACGAAAACCAACTTCACGCTGCGGTAGTAGAACTCGTTTCATTAGCTGGTTCTGAAATTAAATACTCTACCGTTCAAAATTGGTACCCAGGAGACAAAGACGGCAAGGGTGGAATTTTTAACTTCGTGACCAAAAGAGGAATTTGTGAAGGATACAAATCAAAAATCTCTTGGACCCAAGTAGAAACAGGATCTGCCGTTACTTGGAAATACCCTTCTTGTATCTTAAAAGGTGATTCTTCCGTAGGTGAGTTTTACTCGATTGCTGTTACGAATAACCACCAAATGGCGGATACCGGTACTAAAATGATTCATTTAGGTAAGAATTCGAAAAGTACGATTATTTCAAAAGGAGTTTCTGCCGGTAAAAGTCAAAATTCTTACAGAGGATTGGTGCAGATTCACAAGAATGCGACTAACTCAAGAAATTTTTCTCAATGTGACTCTTTGTTGATGACCGATGGATGCGGAGCGCATACTTTCCCTTACATCGAATGTAACAACAAAAGCTCAAAAGTAGAGCACGAAGCGACAACTTCAAAAATTGGTGAGGACCAATTGTTTTATTGTTTGCAGCGCGGAATCAGTGAAGAAAAAGCTATCAGTCTAATCGTAAATGGTTATGCCAAAGATGTATTAAACAAACTCCCAATGGAATTTGCTGTAGAAGCACAAAAGTTATTAGAAATCTCCCTAGAAGGAAGTGTAGGATAATTTCCTGTTTTGCATAATTCTAATGAAAAAAGGACGGTAGCTTTGCAGCTACCGTCCTTTTTTTATCTCACAACGTAGAATCAATTTAATTACTTCACGATTACTGGATTTGATAACGATTCTTATCTGTTAAAGAATGGAGAAAGTTTACTAAATCTTCCTTTTCAGAAATCGATAACATAAGTGGTTCTATCATCACACTGTCTAAATTAATTGGAGCAGGAACAAACCTATACAAGTTGTTGTAAAAATCAATTACTTCCTCCAACGTTTCTAAACTGCCATCATGCATGTATGGAGCTGTCAACGCAACATTTCTTAATCCAGGAACTTTGAACTTCCCTAAATCATTTGAATCTCCAGTTATATCAAATCTGCCTTTATCTGTGTATTCTTTGCCATCGTACAGACCTATGTTTCTGAATTCATCTCCTGTAAAGTCTGGACCAAAATGGCAATCAAAACACTTTGCCTTTTCTAAAAAAAGTTCTCGTCCTCTTTGTTGAGATTTGGACAAAGCTAGAGGCTCTTCATCATTCATCCACAAATCATGTGGAGCACTTCCATCACTTTCAAGACTACGTTGAAAACTAGCCAAAGCACTTGTCAAATTACTTTTTGATGGTAAGTCCCTATATATTTTATCAAAAAGCGCCACATAAAGCTCCGAATTCAAAAGTCGATTTACAGCTGAATCAATTGACAAATTCATTTCAACTGGATTTTCTATTGGACCTATAGCTTGCTCTTCCAATGAGGAAGCTCTACCATCATAAAAAAAATGAGAACGACTTGCCATATTCATAACGGACGGAGTATTTCTTGTTCCAAGGCTGTCATTTACTCCAAAAGATAAACTTCTATTATCCGCAAATGCAAATTCCGGCTTGTGACAACTTCCACAAGAAATTGATTTATCGTGCGACAATATTGGATCAAAAAATAGTTTCTCTCCTAACTCGGACTCACTAAGTATTTTTTTAATTTCAACTTGGTTAGAATCAAAGCAACTCGAAAGACCAATAATGAACAAGGAAAAAATAATTATTTTCATACTTCAAAAGTAACTAGTTCCAAAGAAATTATAAGTGACAAATGTCACTTTATCACATAAAAAATCCAAAGAACTATAGTTCTTTGGATTCATAAAAAAAAGCCCAATCTTAACGATTGGGCTTTTTGATTTATTAGTCAGCTACTTACTTATTAATCTGTACGTAACCGTTGTATACTTTCTTGTCTACTGTGTTGGTTCCTAAATCGATTACATAGAAGTAAGT